>JBEKBP010000009.1:0-112356 GCA_050015335.1 Candidatus Acidiferrales bacterium
ATCGTAAAACAAATTCGTTCGGTATGGTCTCAAGTGCGCATCGTGGTGCGGGGAGATTCTGGATTTTGCCGCGAGGAACTGATGGCCTGGTGCGAAGGCGAAGGCGTGGACTACCTGCTGGGGCTGGCGAAAAATGATCGTCTGAAGGCGGAGATCGAAAAGAAGATGGAGGAAGCAAAAGCTCAGTACCAAGAGACCGGGCACGCCGCTCGGTTGTTCCAAGAGCTTGTTTGATGGGCGGAGCCCTTGGGGGGGCGTCCGCGGGAGCCTACGGGGGCTGGATTTTCGGCTGGCGCCCGACCCCGGTGATCAATCCAGTGCTTTTAACGGTTGGAGGTGTAACGGGAGCATTTGCCGTATGCGGCGGAGTTCTGTTGTACGAGTACCGCGGGCGCTTTGCGGATATCTCCCGAGTCCTCTTCTACTCGCTGATTCCCACCTTGACCGCCGCCATTGCCGGATTTTTCATAATTCTGGCGCATGACATCGCGGGCAATTACTTCGGCCCCTTCGACAGCCGCCTAAGAAATCTGGAAGGCGGGGCGTACATCGGCGCCATCGGGGGCGCAACGCTGGGCATCCAAGTCGGCTCCACTTTTCTTCTGTGCCGATTGAAGCAAAAACGAGAAGGCCGATAAATCGTCGGTGGACCCCGCTGTTTAACGGATCGAGCCGGCCGCGGTTTCGACGAACACTTCGCGTTCCAGCCCGAGGCCGCGCGCGGATCGCGTCAAGATCGTTTTTCCTCCGATCAAGATGTTTTCGCTTTTTCCTTGCCAATACTCCATCCGCACTAAAAGCACCGGAGACTTGGGTTTTTCTGGAGCCGAGATTGCGTCGAGGCAAGCACCGATATCTCCGATGGAGTTCTTCTTGGCTCTTGCTCACGTATTTGGCTTCTTTCGTTTTTCCAATTCTTGTTGGTCATCGTTGCTCCTTCTGTTTCCAGCGATGCAAGTGTCAGTGGCTGTGGAAAATATAGCACTCACAGAAGCTCGGGGATGGCCATCGAAAGCTTGTACTTCGGAACCCGCCAGTGTTTAATATTCCGCAGGAGGGTTCATGAACATCGTAGAAGTGTTGCACATTGAAGAAGCGAAACTACAACGACAGTTGGCCGCAGTTAAGGGCGCCATCGCGGCCTTGAATGGTGGTAGTACGGCGGCTGCAACTACAGGGCAGACCGCCAGTCCTAATGGTGCGAGTGCCAACAGAAGCATGCCCGCCGCCGTTCGAGCGAAAATAGCCCGGTCGGCAAGGGCAAGATGGGCAAGGATCAGGGCGGCAAAAGCAAAAAAGGCGAAGTAAGTTTCAATCCTCGGACTTCAATCTCCCAAATCTGAAATTCTGGCGTGCGGTGCGTGGCTCATGAGGATGGACAAGCCATGCATCGCAACGCCCAATCCTCGGGAAGCCTGGTAGACCACAGCAATGCCCGGGCGGCGGGGCATGCCCGTGGGGTGCAGGTCGGTGGTTCCGGGACCGCTGTGGGCCTTGTGGACCGCCGCCACGTGTGGGCTGGCGAGCGACCTAGCCGGGCCTGCGCCCTTGTCGCCCAAGCCAGCGAGTACATTTTTTCGGCACGGGGACTACGGGAGAATTCAGTCGCAGCTATCGGAAACAACTCAGCCGACTAAGATATTGTCGCGCGGAATCAATGAAGCCCTGCGATTGCGAGCGGAGGTTGAGCGATCCTCGCCTGAATCCGGGCTGTGCTGATGTAATCTATCTAGTGCATCAAATCGGAAGATGATCTCACGTGAGGGCTACGCGCATGCCAGACGACGAGTGGATCAAAACGCTTGAAGACGGCAGGAAAGTGAAATTCATCTACCAGGAACTGCCGAACGATGGGGCGTTTATGACTGCGCAGATTGAAAGGCACGAGGTCGTCTATTCGGTCCTATTGACCAAGGCAAGCACGCCGCTTAGTCATGAAGAAGTCGAAAGCCGTTTCAAAAGCGAGCTTTCAAAAAAGAGGTAGTACCACTGAGAAGTATGTGGTACGCAAACGACGACTTGACACTAAACTCCATAACGAACCCTGATGAATAAGACGGCAATGGTTGGCGTTGTCTGCGCAAATCCAGAATGCGACGCCACATTTTCATTTGGGTTCAAAATTTATTGATACGGAACCTGTTGATGTGACCGTGCGGACCAAACATTTTAACCCTATAACAATCACTTGTCCGAAGTGCAGCTTGGTGATTCAATACTTTCAAGAGAATCTAAAACAATTTCCTCTGGCGGACGACACCGAGAAATAAAAGCACTTCGATCCTCCATCGTTCAAAGTACACTTCACCCACCCGAACAATTCCTATCCCCATCATTCCTCCTTATTATTTCGGCCAGCCATTCTGGGGCTTCTTTTTCGCTAGGGATTTATTTACAGAGGCCTGCCAGTCATCTTCAATTGTGAGCAGGTCTGGCTGGGGGCCTGGAGTGTCTCTCCCGCTATCCCCCATCGTGAGCGATCCAACCGAGGACAGGAACTGCGAAGTTCCTGCGACTTGCTTACAGTTCCCAGATAAAGTGCACTTGCTGCTAGAAGGAACTCGCTACTTCGCCCTCTTTGCCTGATACAAGAAGGTAAGGTCCTCGTGGGAAGAGAGTTTCAGGCTGTGATTGCCGGCGTTACTACCGCTGTCGGCACGGCGATTGGTTTGTCCACTAGCCTCGTGCCGCCTTCCGCTTTTCGTCGGCTCTGCGTTTGATGCAAAGTTCGTGCAACTCAGAAAACGAATAAACGCCGTCTGCTATGTGCTCGATTTCTTCCTGGGATGCCAAGAGGTAGCCGTCGATTTCCCACCAGTTTTTGTCAAACTGAATGCGTCCTTCCACACGATGCCCTTGTGCGGTGAGCATCGTCACGCCCTTAGAAACCTTTTCCTTCGGGTTCATATCAAATCCTTGCGCCGCTGGCTTTGACAATCTCAGCTATTATTCTGAGCCTATGGTTTCTCGGCATGCCGACCGCCCGCCCGCTGCTTCCAGAATTCTGTCCTCCGGTGACTAGTCAACCGTCCTCCGGGTTGTCGGCCTCGCTTGCGTTTCCTACGCTTTAGAAATCCACGCTGGCACCAAGCATGAAGCAATGCAGTCCCACTTGGCACACGACATCTGAAATACTTCCGGGTGACCTCTTACCGTATTTCGCCCAACGAATACGGTTCCTGCCAGTCGAGGTACCGAAGACGCTCGCTCCGTAATCGCCGTAATAATTGAATTGCGTCGTTAAGAGCGATGCGCTCAACAGTTCCGGGCGGACGGGAAGCTTTCGTCTTCAGCCGCAAGAAAATAGCTACCTTCAACGCTTGGAGCCGCTCGGGGCGTTTGGCTGGGTCGTTTTCTTGTACAGCTGCCTCGAATTCGCCCTGCCAGTCAGGGAACTGTAAGACTCCGAATTCTGTAGGAAGACCTGTCATGGGATTGCTCTTCTTACGTCATCCATCTCCCCGGGACGACAAAGTCCCCGAGTGCTCGTTGTTGGCACCTTCCGTCCCCCGGTGGTTAGCATCTTCTTCTTCTTTTCGGGCAGATTTGGCAAAGCGAGGCTGGGCCATTTCTTTCAGAACGCTGGTTAGAGTTTCCTTGTCTTTTTGTTTCTTTGATTTCAAATGTTTCATAGTCGGTATCGTGGCACCGACCAGGAAGCGATTGCAGTTCCATTCAGGACACTACCGATTCTGCTGCAGCATCCCCTGGGTGGCTCCATCCGTCGCTGGCTCAGCAACCCCTCCCCCATCCCACCGCCCGTAGGCAAAGCCCCGCTTCCAAGGTCACAGGAAACGCCCATTCAGCGGGGCATGCCCTTGGGTGCAGAGGTCGGTAGTCCAGTGCTTACCACGGCATTTGTGACTACCCGCAGCGGGCGTCCGGTGAGCGACCGAGACCAAGGAACTGCAGCTGGTAATCGATGAATCGGGACTGGCGCAAAATCTCGCCCTGCTAGTGCTGAGCCACGGATTTGCCTTGGTCGCCCAAGCTAGAGGTCAAATGCCGTCTTGTGGCAGGCAGCGTCGAGTAGAGAGGAACGAATCCGTTCATGGAGGCTCGCCATGCAGTTCGCAATGCAGAACGGCTGAGAGCTTTTGAACCTGTTTTCCAGGATCCCGGAGGCCCTCGAATCGATTCGTCCGCCGAGCCCGATCATCACTCTGTTCAGCGTTTCCAATGACCTACTTCCCACCGGGCGACATACAGCAAGGCTACGAGCAACGCGAGAAAAATAAAATCATGGAGGATCATGACACCCTCCTCTCTCTTCTCTAAGAGACAGCAACGAAGTTGATCCGCGATGTGATGCGGGGAACCCACGCGCGTGACAGAAGTCACAGCAGCGCGAAAGCCGCAATTTGCCCTGGGAGCCACGGGTTCTTCGAAATGGAATCACGCATCAAGGTGACCCACGTCACAGCCGCCGTGCAGCTAGAAATTCAAGATGCAACAGGAAGAATGATGCATGGCCATGGCTGCTATACAGAATACGATTAAAGCAGTTCCAACGCAGCCGGCCCTTGTTCCCCCCTCCGAGCCTACAAAGGGTTTCGCCGCTCTGAGTTGCTCAGATGGGGCGCCGTGGCGGCCGTGGCTTTTGCATTGGCCGTTGGTGGTGTAACGTGGCGGGCACATTTGCGGAACGCAATTACATACGAAACGGTTGCGCTGGAACGAGGTCCCATACAGGCTAGAGTGACCGCAACGGGCACTCTTCACGCCGTTGTAGATGTGCTCGTCAGCAGCCAGGTGTCGGGGAACATCAAGGCTCTCTATGCGGATTGGAACAGCAAAGTGAAGAAGGGGCAACTCGTCGCCCTGATAGACCCTGAAATCTTTCAATCGCAGGTGGATCAAGCCAACGCAACGTTTCGCGCGGAGCATGGCGCGACGATGACTGCCCAGGCGCAGCTCGAAAAGTCCAAGACAGACCTGAGCACAGCGGTCGCGAATGAAAAGAGCGCCGAAGCCATCCTGGCGAAAGATGTTGCGACTGAAGTAAATGCCAAAGCTCAGTGGGAACGAGACACCCAAGCTAACGCGATTGCGGAGCGGGAAATCCAGGCACAAATCGTATCCCAGCAGGACGTGGACGCTGCCAAGGCGAATTACGACGCCTCGCAGGCCCAAATCGCCGCCGACCGTTCTCAGATCGATGCGGCCAAACAAACAAACCAGCTTCACGCTGGCGAGAAGGTGGTGGTTCGGGCCACGACAACCGAGACCGTGAACAGCAGTTCCCCGACAACTTCGGCTCCCATGGCCCCCAGAATGTAAGGAACACGATGCCGGCACTCATTGAAACCGACAGGCTCACGAAGACCTACCAGCTTGGTGAGGTCACTGTGAATGCCTTGCAGGGGGTAACTGTCACGATCGAGCGCGGCTCGTTTGTGGCCATCATGGGAGCGTCCGGTTCGGGCAAATCGACGTTGATGAACCTCTTGGGTTGTCTGGATCGGCCCACCTCAGGCCGGTATTGGCTCGACGGAGTTCCTGTGGAGAGGCTCGACCGCGATCAACTGGCCGAGATACGGAACCAGAAGATCGGTTTCGTTTTCCAGAATTTCAACCTCCTCTCGCGCATGAGCGCCATGGAAAACGTGCAGCTGCCATTGTTGTACGCCACGACCGATACAGGGGACGCCGATGAGCGAGCCAAGCGAGTATTAGTATTGGTTGGTCTCGCGGGAAGAGAGCACAGCCTTCCGACCCAACTTTCCGGCGGGCAGCAGCAGCGAATAGCGATTGCGCGAGCGCTCATCAACGAACCGGAGATTCTTCTTGCCGATGAGCCCACGGGCCAGCTTGATTCGCGCACGAGTGCGGAGATCATGGCAATTTTTCAGCAATTGAACCGGACCCGCGGCATCACCCTCATCGTGGTAACGCATTCCGATGAGGTCGCCAGATTCGCGAAGAGAATAATCACCTTTCGGGATGGGCAGATCGTGGGCGATAACACCGGATCGATTCACCAGGCAGATCGCGCGCAAAGCTCTTACGCTGCTGCTGAGGCGTCGCCATGAAACGCTTGACTGCGGCAATGCGCATTGCGTTCCGGGCTTTGGAAGTCAATAAGCTCCGGTCAGCCCTCACCATGCTGGGGATCGTCATCGGAGTGGCAGCTGTTATCGCCACTGCTGCGATAGGTTCGGGGGCCAAGCAGCGCATCCAACAACAGATCGCGAGCATTGGCAGCAACACGATCATCATTCTCCCAGGAAGCTTAACGAGTTCCGGCATGCGTATGGGAAGTGGCAACGCTGTGACGTTGTCGGAATCTGACGCGAGGGAACTCCCAACATGCCCTGACATCTCCCGCGCCGTGCCCATCGTTCGTGGTGGCGCTCAAGTCGTTTACGGAAACAACAACTGGGCGACCATCATCTACGGCACGACCCCTGGTTATCTCGAAGTTCGCGATCTTTCAGTGGCCAGCGGATCGGCGTTTTCCCAGCAGGATGTGGATTCAGCCAATAAGGTCGCTTTGCTGGGCGAGACCGTGGTGAGCAGCCTGTTCGGGGATATCGATCCTGTGGGGCAGTCGATTCGCATCAAGAATATGCCCTTCACTGTGGTCGGCGTTCTCGAAACAAAGGGACAATCGCCCACAGGACAGGATCAAGATGATGTCATCCTTCTTCCTATCTCCACCGCCAAACGCAAAGTGATTGGGACTAAATCGGCGAATGCCGACGCGGTTGATTCGATCACGATGCAGGCGAAAAGCAGCAACCAGATTCAGGCAGCCCAGGACGAGGCGGAAGCACTTCTCCGTCAGCGCCACCATTTGTTGCCCTCCGAAGAGGACGACTTCTCCGTCCGCAACATGGAAGAAATCTTCGCCGCTCAAGAGACATCCTTCTCGCACATCATGTCCCTCATGCTGGCAGCCGTGGCTTCCGTATCCCTTATCGTGGGCGGTATCGGAATCATGAACATCATGCTGGTTTCCGTCCGGGAGCGAACCCGGGAGATCGGACTTCGCCAAGCTGTTGGAGCAAAAACTCGAGATATTCTGACGCAATTTCTGGTCGAAGCGGTAACACTGTCGATCGCGGGCGGCTGCGCCGGGATCATACTTGGAATCGCCGCGTCTGCCGTCGTCTCTCGTTTAGCGAATTGGAATACGGTCAGCATGGGGGCGGTGACCCTCGCGGTCTCTTCTCTGCTTTGGTGGGCATCAGCTTCGGGTATTACCCGGCACGGAAGGCCGCCTATCTCGATCCTATTGAAGCTTCGCGCTCTGAATAACAAGACGGGTCGCATGAGTGATCATCCCAGGTGGACGCCGCTTGTCGACGCTGCGGAGAACAGCTTATAAATCTGTGGTTGGCCTACGCACCGCCAAGTTTCAGGTGCCTGGATCACGCAGGTAGGTCCCTGCGGAAACGTTTCGCGCCAGCCGTTTTGAAACAGTCGACAGGAGTCGCCCACAAAAATGGCTCTCGGGATCAAGGATGCAGTGGTCGTTGAGCATCAGCATTTCGATCGGCTGCTGCAGATTCTGGCCGGCCGTGGTTATCAAATCGCTGGGCCAACCATCCGCGAAGGCGCAATCGTTTACGATCAGATTACCTCGGTGAGCGACCTGCCCATCGGCTGGACCGATGAGCAGAACGGCGGAAAGTACAGGCTGAAGCGCCGAGCCGATGATGCGCTTTTCGGCTACGCTGTAGGTCCCCATTCGTGGAAGAAGTTCCTTCACCCACCTGTGCAACGCGTATGGCGGGCTCGCCGCGAAGAGACGGGATTTCAGGTCGTGCCGGAAAAGCAAACACCGCCAAAGTACGCATTCATTGGTGTGCGTTCCTGCGAACTGCACGCTATCGCAATTCAAGATAGAGTCTTCCTGGAAGGCCCGTACGTCGACACTGCTTATAAGGCGAGGCGCGGAAATCTTTTCATCGTGGCCGTCAATTGCGGCCAAAGCGGCGGCACGTGCTTCTGCGCCTCGATGAGCACAGGCCCGAAACTGACTCAAGGGTTCGATTTGGCCCTAACGGAGGTTTTGCAGACGGAGCGACATCATTTCGTGGTCGAAGTCGGTACGGAAGCCGGCGCGGAAGTGCTTTCGGCGATTCCTTACGAGCAGGCTGATGAAAATGAAAAGCGCACGGCAGACGAGATCGTGGATCAGACAGCGCGCTCCATGGGCCGCAAGATGGACACGGCGGGAATCAAGGAACTTCTTTACCGAAACTATGAGCATGCGCGTTGGGATGACGTGGCGGCTCGCTGCTTAACCTGTGCCAATTGCACGATGGTCTGCCCGACCTGCTTTTGTACGACGGTCGAAGATGTGACCGACCTATCCGGCGAACACGCAGAACGCTGGCGAAAGTGGGACTCGTGCTTCACCGCGGATTTTTCTTATATCCACGGTGGTAGCGTACGCGCCACACCGAAATCGCGCTATCGCCAATGGTTAACCCACAAGCTGGCGACCTGGATTGACCAGTTCGGCCAATCGGGTTGCGTCGGCTGCGGCCGCTGCATCACCTGGTGCCCCGTAGCCATCGATCTGACCGAAGAAGTTCGCGTCATCCGCGAGAGCCAAGCAGCAGCCGGCGAAGCGATCAACAAGGATGAGCATGATTGAAACATTAGAACGCCTCATTGCGGAACATCCATTTTTCCATGAAATGACAGAGCCGCACCTCCAGTTCATCGCCGGATGCGCCAAAAACGTTCGCTTCGAGGAAGGCGAGGTGATATTCCGTGAAGGAGACGAAGCCAATCAGTTCTACTTCATACGGGAAGGAAGGATTGCCGTCGAATTGATGATCCCGTCGCGCGGTTTCACCACCGTACAGACACTGGGCGACGGTGAAATGCTGGGCTGGTCCTGGTTGCTTCCACCCTATCGCTGGCAGTTCGGGGCGCGGGCGAGTAAGCCTACACGCGCGCTGGCGTTTGACGGCAAATGCCTCCGCAACAAGTGCGAAGAGGACCACGAACTTGGCTACGAGATCTTGAAGAGATTCACGCACATCATCAGCGAACGGCTGGATGCAACGCGACTTCAGCTCTTGGATCTCTATGGCGCCAATGTTTGAGCAAACCTCGGCTGCCGGGACGCCCGCCGACTCCATGCTTCCCGTACCCTATCGCATCCGGCGCGTATGGCGCGAGACCGCAGACACGTTTACGTTCGATCTCAACCCCGCCGACGGCAGTCGGGCATTCTCCTTTGCGCCCGGACAATTTAACATGCTCTATGTTTTCGGCGTGGGTGAAGTGCCGATCTCCATAAGTGGCCCTGGCGATTCTCTATCGATCCGGCATACGACTCGCGTAGTGGGCGGCGTGAGCAAATCAATGCGAGCTCTCAAAAGCGGTGACACGATCGGCGTGCGAGGGCCGTTCGGGAGCGGCTGGCCGGTCGAAAAAGCTGCGGGCTGCGATGTTGTGATCGTGGCTGGGGGCATCGGACTCGCGCCGCTGCGTTCCGTGCTCTGCGCGATCACGGCCCACCGCGATCGGTATGGACGAGTCACGTTGCTCTATGGCGCCCGCACTCCCGAGGACATCCTTTATGAACGCGAATTAAAAAGCTGGCGGGACAAATTCGACTTGGATTGCGAGGTGACGGTGGATCGAGCCCCGGGCGGCTGGCGAGGCATCGTCGGAATAGTAACCAAACTTATCAGCCGCGCCACTTTTGACCCAGCCAATGCGGTGGCCATGATTTGCGGGCCCGAAGTAATGATGCGCTTTGCAATCATGGAGCTACATCGGTGTGGGCTGGCCGCGGATCGGATCTACCTCTCCATGGAGCGCAACATGAAGTGCGCCGTGGGCTTCTGCGGCAGGTGCCAGTATGGCCCGTTGTTCATCTGTAAAGATGGTCCGGTGTTTCGTTTCGATCGCATCGCCGGCATCTTCGGAGTAGCGGAGATCTGATATGGCTTCGAAACGCAAACCCAAACTCGCGGTTTGGAAGTTCGCCTCATGCGACGGTTGCCAGCTGAGCCTGCTGGATTGTGAGGATGAGTTGCTGGCCGTGGCGGGCGCGGTGGAGATCGCGAACTTCCTCGAGGCCTCGCGCGCCGTCGTCAAAGGGCCCTACGACCTCTCCCTGGTAGAGGGTTCCATCACCACGCCGCATGATGCGGAACGCATTCACACCATTCGGCGCGTTTCGAAGCATCTGGTAACCATTGGCGCCTGTGCCACTGCTGGGGGCATCCAGGCGCTGCGTAATTTCAAAGATGTGAAGGAATTCGTTTCTATCGTGTACGCCAAGCCTGAATACATCACCACCCTCGCCAAGTCCACACCTATCGCCGACCACGTGAGGGTGGATTTTGAATTGCGCGGATGTCCCATCAACAAGCACCAGCTGATTGAAGTTATCAGCGCATTTTTGCACGGGCGAAGACCAAATACTCCGCTGCAGAGCGTCTGCGTCGAATGCAAGCTCCACGGTACAGTGTGCGTGATGGTGGCCCAAGGCACCCCCTGCCTGGGTCCGGTCACTCAGGCCGGCTGCGGAGCGCTCTGCCCTTCTTACGCTCGCGGGTGTTACGGCTGTTTCGGTCCGAAGGAGACACCCAACACCAAGTCACTGAGCACATGGTGGAGCAAACTGGGCGCCAACGATCAGGATTTGGTGGGTGTCTTTCGCTCTTTCAATGCTTATTCCGAGCCTTTCCGAAAAGAGAGCGAAGTGCATGAAAAATAGGACCGTGCAGGTCGAAAATCTCTCGCGCGTCGAGGGCGAAGTCGCTCTTTTTGTGAAGATCAAAAACGAGCACGTCACCGAGGTGCAGCTGAAGATCTTCGAACCACCGCGTTTCTTTGAAGCATTTCTGCGCGGCCGGAAATTCAGCGAAGTACCAGACATCACCGCCCGCATTTGCGGGATCTGCCCCGTGGCCTACCAGATGAGCGCATGCCACGCCGTGGAAGACGCTTTCGGAGTCGAGATAGAAGAGCCCATCCGCGCGCTGCGGCGCCTGCTCTACTGCGGCGAATGGATTGAGAGCCACACATTGCACGTCTACTTGCTGCATGCGCCAGATTTCCTCGGCTACGAAGACGCATTCGGTATGGCCAAGGATCATCCGGGCGTCGTTCAGCGCGGTCTGCGTTTGAAGAAGGCGGGCAACGAAATCATGGCCTTGCTGGGTGGCCGCGAGATCCACCCGATCAACGTGCGCGTGGGCGGCTTTTACAAAGTGCCCAGCAAGCAAGAATTTACTGCGCTGGCTGAGAATCTAAAGTGGGCCCGCGACGCCGCACTGGAAACCGTCCTTTGGGTTGCGGCATTCAGTTTCCCGCAGGTCGAGCGCCAGTATGAGTTTGTCGCTCTACGGCATCCGCACGATTATCCCTTCAACCAAGGGCGCTTAGTCTCAGACAAGGGGCTGGACATCGCTGTTCGCGAATATGACCAGGAGTTCGTCGAGGAGCAGGTGCCCCACTCAAACGCGCTGCACTCGGTACACAGAGATCGCGGCCCTTACCTCGTCGGCCCGCAAGCGCGCTACAACCTGAATTTCGACAGACTTTCGCCGCTGGCCCGGGATGCCGCTCGAGCCGCCGGACTCGGCACCTTATGCCGCAATCCCTTCCAGAGCATCATCGTGCGCAGCGTCGAAATCCTATACGCCTGCGATGAAGCGTTGCGAATCATCCGCGAAATAGACATGCCAGAGAAACCCGCGGCGGACTTCGAGCCACGTGCCTCCACAGGCTACTCCTGCACCGAGGCCCCGCGCGGCATCCTCTACCATTACTATCGGCTCGACGAGCGTGGAGTAATCCTCGATGCCAAAATCGTTCCTCCGACCTCGCAGAACCAGAAGACCATCGAAGACGATCTCCGACAGCTCGTGCAGGCAAATCTCAAGATGTCCAAGAATCAGTTGCAATGGCAGTGCGAGCAGGCCATTCGCAACTACGATCCTTGCATCTCCTGCGCGACACACTTTTTAAAACTGCATATCGAGAACCAATGACTCCGGCACCGGCAAAGCTGCTCATTATCGGGGTCGGAAACAGCTATCGCAGTGACGATGGCATCGGAATTTCCGTCTTGCACCGGCTGCGCGAGCAAGTTCCCGGCGAGATCAGGACCCTTGAGGCGACCGGAGAAGGTACGGCCCTGATGGAATCATGGAAAGACGCCGCGGCGGTGATCATGGTCGATGCCGTGCGGTCGGGAGCACCACCGGGCACCATCCATCGGCTCGACGCGCACGCCGGGCAGATTCCCAAACGATTCTTCCATTACTCCACCCATGCGTTTGGCATAGCCGAAGCAATCGAGTTATCGCGTGCATTGGGCCTGCTTCCCCGCCGCTTGGTCGTATACGGCATCGAAGGCAAATCTTTTGCCGCTGGCGTGGGATTATCCACAGAGGTCGAACAGGCCGGTGCCACAGTGGTCGCGCTAATGGTGAATGAATCCCACACTTGCTGACCAGGGTTTGAGCGCGAGCGCAGACATCCGGCGGTCTCTGGCTCAGTCCGCTTTCGTCGATGAAGACGATGATTCGCCCCTCTTTTGGGGCTTCTTTAATCTCTGGCCAGCGCTCGCGCGTCCACTGCGCAATGGCTTTCTCGTCGCGTTCCAAAGCACGTCCGGTTGGTAAAGTTGTTCCAGAAGCTGCTGGCGGCCAGACGCCTTCAGCACCTATATCTTGGGGAGCTTACTTCTCATGGAAAATCATGAAAAACTTACATAGAATATCCCGAGAGTTTTCTAGAGCGGGTGCATGAGCCTTTCCACCAAACTGGCCGCGAATTTCACCAAGAATGTTCGGAAGCGCGGCGACGACTACTACTCTAAGGGCCGCGTCATGATCCACGAAGGTTCCCAGGCCGAGCTTACTGCCTGCGTGCGCGGTACTGGCTCTTACGAGGTGCAGTTTTCCTGGAGAGACAACAAGCTCGCGGTTTGGTGCGACTGCCCTCATTTTGTGGAGCAAGGCGTTCCCTGCAAGCACGTGTGGGCCACCACCCTTGCCGCTGACCAGCATCAATATTTGACCGCAGCCGCCTCGGCAGACGAGTTGATCCTGGACTTGGACGCTCTTGGCACCTATGGTCTTAATGGCCATGACGGCTGGGATGGCGATGAAGAACTCTATGAGGAAACCCGGACGATGCCGGTTTTTTCATCGCGTTCTTCTGCGGTCGTCTGGAATCCGGCAAAGCCGAAACCACCGGACTGGCGGAAACAACTCGGTGAGGTCTTTCGGCCTCGAGATCGCGCAGCTTGGCCTTCCAAGCCGGAGATCCTATATATCGTGGATGTCGCGAAAAACATGCACGGCGGCGGTTTGGTTCTCTCACTGCAATCGCGCAACCGGAACGCCAATGGCAGTTTCGCGCGACCCAAAGTTCTTTCCATGAGCCAAGGCCAGATCGCCCAGCTCCCGCTGTCTGAGGATCGCGAAATTCTGTCCGCTCTGCCGGGATTTCAATCGCATGGCTACGTTTACGCGGGAGATTATCTGCCGATCCCCGGATCCCCTCTGCTCTCGCCCACTTTGGCCAGCATCCTCATGCCCTTGGTGGTGCGCACGGGACGTTGCTTCCTGCGGCTACCAAACGAGCCGGACAACCTGCTTCCGCTGGCGTGGGACGAAGGGGGGCCCTGGAATTTCGTCCTTGAACTGCGCCGGCTAGGCGAAACGGCATGTACCCTCGCCGGCTTTTTCCAGCGCGGAGAAGAGCGCGCGGAAGCAACATTTCCGGCCCTGGCCACGGCAGGTCTGGTGATCACGAGAGACCGCGTGGCACCCCTTGCCAGGGATACCCCGATCGAATGGATCACGGCTCTTCGCAAACAGGGCTCGATCTCGGTTCCCGAAAAGGAACGCGATGAATTCCTGGCGACTTTGCTCTGCTCTCCGAACTTGCCGCCGCTGCGAGTGCCAGAGGAGTTGCGATACGAGGAGGTGGCGCTGCCACCCCGTCCTCGTTTGACAATTTACAAAACCCACGTCCGGTACCAGCGTGAACGCCTGGATGCAAAACTGTGTTTTGCCTACGAGGGCCGGGTGTTTGCGGCGTTCGATCCGGCGCGAGGCGTTTTCGATGCGGCAGGACGGCGTTTTATACGCCGGGATTCCAATGCCGAGAAGGCCGCCTGCGCATTTCTCGATCAGCTCGGCCTGAGACGGCGCGCTCCCACCTACCCGGATTCCACGCCGCGGTGGGAGTTGGCGTCAAACAAGCTGCCTCGCATCGTGCGCTCGCTTGTGGAGGCGGGCTGGGACATCGAAGCCGATGGAAAGGTATTCCGGCGCCCAGGCGCATTCCGCATCGGAGTTTCAAGTGGCGTGGATTGGTTCGAGCTGCACGGTGAGGTAGAGTACGGGAACACGACAGCGCGGCTGCCCGAGTTGCTCGAAGCCCTGCGGCGCGGGGACAAGATGGTGCGGCTCGATGATGGAACCTATGGCGTGCTGCCGGAAGAGTGGCTGCGCCGCATCGGCCCGCTGGCTGGAATGGGTGAGCCAGAGCAAGGTCACGTGCGCTTCCGTCGGAGCCAAGCGGGACTGCTTGATGCCCTTGTGGCGGCGCAACCAGAAACCCGCTGCGATGAAACCTTCGCACGCGCGCGCGAGGAGCTGCGACGGTTTGAGAGCGTCGAACCTGCGGCACAGCCCGCGGGATTTGTGGGTCGCCTGCGTGATTATCAAAGCGAAGGCTTGGGTTGGATGCGCTTCCTGCAGCGTTTCTCCTTCGGCGGCTGCCTGGCGGACGACATGGGTGTGGGCAAGACCGCGCAGGTATTGGCACTGTTCGAATCCCGCCGCGAGCTGCGCGCCGCAGGCGAGCCCGTCGGTCCATCCCTGGTAGTCGTTCCGAAGTCGCTCGTATTCAACTGGAAGGAGGAAGCGGCACGCTTCACCCCGCAGCTGCGCGTGCTCGATCATACCGGCTTGGAGCGCGACGGCCACGACTTCGCCGCCTACGACCTGGTGCTCACTACCTACGGAACGCTGCGCCGGGACGCCGGGCGCTTCAAAGACGTCGAGTTTGATTACGTTGTGCTCGACGAGGCGCAGGTGGTTAAGAATGCGGAAACCGAATCGTCGAAGGCCACACGGCTTCTGCGCGGACGACACCGCCTGGCGGTGAGCGGCACTCCCGTGGAAAACCACCTCGGTGAGCTGTGGACTTTATTCGAGTTCCTCAACCCTGGAATGCTTGGCGCTGCCAATGCCTTCAAGGTCGCGGGCGGGTCGATGCGCAATCCGGACGAAGAAACGCGCCGCCTGCTGGGTCAGGCGTTGCGGCCGTTTATCTTGCGCCGAACGAAGGAGCAGGTCGCGCGTGAACTGCCGTCTAAAACCGAGCAAACAGTGTACTGCGAGCTCGAACCTGAGCAACGGAAGCTCTATGACGATCTGCGCCGGCACTACCGCGATTCGTTGCTCAGGCGGATCGAAACCGCCGGACTGGCGAAATCCAAGATTCAGGTCCTGGAGGCATTGTTGCGCCTGCGGCAAGCCGCTTGCCATCCCGGCTTGCTCGATTCGAAACGCTCCAGTGATTCCAGCGCCAAGCTGGACGTGCTGCTCGAGCAACTGCGGGAAATCCTCGACGAAGGACACAAGGCGCTGGTGTTCTCGCAGTTCACCAGCTTGCTGAAGATTCTGCGCGCCCGCCTGGATCAGGACGGTATTGTTTACGAATACCTAGACGGCGCCACCCGTGACCGCCAGACCCGAGTGGAGCGCTTCCAGAATGACAAAGACTGCCGGCTCTTCCTTGTCAGCATGAAGGCAGGCGGTCTGGGCTTGAATCTCACCGCCGCCGAGTATGTATTCATTCTCGACCCTTGGTGGAACCCCGCGGTTGAAGCGCAGGCCGTAGACCGCGCGCATCGCATTGGACAGACGCGGCCCATCTTCACGTATCGACTGATTGCCCGCGACACCGTTGAGGAGAAAATTCTGGAGTTGCAGAAAACCAAGCGCGACCTTGCCACCGCAATAATCGGCACCGAAAACAGCATGATTCGAAACCTACGCTCTGAAGACCTGGCATTGCTGCTGTCATAGCGATGCCCTTGATGAAAGCGTTGTAGAGACGTAGCGCCAGTTTGTGGAGAATGCCGGCAAAAGTGGATATCGCACGAATGAGACCTGAGGACGGCACTCCTCGGTTTGGCTTAGCTCCGGCGAATTCTGATTAAGTCATTCTGCTGGCTGCTAACCGAAGGGTTGCTAGTTCGAATCTGGCCCGGGGAGCCAACTTCTGCTTCTTTTCCGACTTCATTCCAGACGGCGGTTCCGCCGCCTCCTTTGTTTGAGGATGGCAACGGCCGCATCGGCCGCGCGATTTCCGAGAAGTCCTTGGCGCAAGGTCTTGCTCAACCGGCATTAACATCTTCGGCTCCGGCATTCCTCGCGAGAGGCTCTAGCCACTACAACGCTCTTGAAGCGGCAAACAACCAAAAATGAAGTGACGAACTGGCTCCTCGCAACTATCACAGCGCAACGGTGTACGCTGGCCCGTATCGAGTTCTTAATCGATAGGACGAAACTCCTAGATAAGCTGGAGGATCAACTTAACGACAAGCAACTCAAAGCGCTGCTGCGGATAATTGAAGAAGGGCCAGAGGGTTTCAAGGGCGCAATGACTGCCGCCAAGTATGTGACGATCGCGGGGGCTCGGTCAGCAACGACAACGAGGCACTTAGAAGATCTAGTGAATAAAGGCGCACTTGTTCGAACAGGGGAACGTAGCTCTCGATATACGCTCGCCGTCCCGTTGCACTCCGTTCCGCATATCTCGGTTGATAAACAGGGTGAACTGGTTGAGGAGTAGACACAATGCGGCGAAGCAACCGTCAATTCTGACTGAGAAATCAGCAAGCGAGATTGGAGGACCTGAAAATGAAAAATCGTTCGACGAAGGACCGGATAAAATATCTTGCTTCACGGATGTTGAATCTGTACGTTTAGCTCGGAAGGCAGGTTTTGGCTTGACTCGAATAAAACGTGGCACTTGGCAGGTGCGCTGAGGAAGCGACGGTGGCGGAAAAGCAGAAATCTTTATTCGAAAACCAACTGTTCGGGCGGCCGGAGATGGGCGGACTGGTCGTGATCTCTCAGTCGGGTCGGCCGTTGTCCAAAGCGCAGCGTGCTTTCAACCGGCTGGTTACCAAAGTGGAAGAGCTGCGGGCTAGGCTGGATCGCGAAATCCGCCGGCTCGAGAAGGCGCTGGCCCATTATGGTCAAAACATTCACCCGCGGCTGCGACGGCAGACGGCATTGCGCAAGGAACTGGTTCGCGCGCTCGCGCCGTTTCTCGATGACAACCGCCTGAAGCGAAAAAGCGAGCGAGAGACGTTGCGAATGTTCATTGGAGAACAAATAAATGAAATCGCCGGAGAGGAAGGATCGTTGACCGATGAGGATCTTCAGGCGTTCTTCAAAAAGGTTCACGGCGTCGATTTCAGACAGGTTGAGCAGGAAGAGATGGAGGAAATGTGTTCGGAAATGAAGGCCATGTTCGACGAATTCGGCATCGGAATCGATCTTTCCGAACTGCGGCTGGACATGAGCGATGAAGAGTTGGCCTCCAAGACGGCCGAAATGGCGGAGAGGATTCAGCAGAAGGCTGAAGAGGAGAAACGCGCGTTCCGACCGCGCGCGCACCGCAAGACCAAGCGCCAGTTGGAGAAGGAGGAGCGCATGCGGCAGGCAGAGCAACTTCGAAATAGGAGCATCGCGAGAGTATACAAGCAGCTTGCGAAAGTGCTGCACCCCGACCTCGAGTCAGATGCCGGGCGGAAACAGGCGAAGGGTGCCCTCATGCAGGAGCTAACCGCAGCCTACCGGAACAACGACCTCCACACATTGCTGCGCCTGGAACTGGAGTGGATTCAGCGGGAGGAAGGCGACGTGGAGCGCCTGACTGAAGAGAAGCTGTCCGTCTACAATCAGGTTCTCGCAGAGCAGGTGTCCGGACTTGAGCGGGAGCTTGCCGAGTTGCCTTATCATTCGCGTTATCAGCCCATCGCGGTGCCGGCCGGGCCATTTGGTAGCCGCCTGCGGACGGAGAACCTGGCGGAGATGCGTTGGCTGGACGGGACCATCGCGAGCATGGAGGCGAGCATTGCGCGGATGCGGAGCGGCCAGTCGCTCGATGAAGTACGCGACATCATCAGGACGTACCGAGCCTCAAGTCGCGCCCCGTATTTATAGCTCAACCTGGATATTCTCTTGGAACACCTTTGGAACAATTGAGGAAGAAACAAATCGCCTTTTTGCCTTCTAAGCGACGGAAGAACAATGACTTGTTATCCTTCACTTTTTTACTCGAAGGCAGACGCTCTTTTTGGCGTTTCAACTGGGCCACAGGCGCAGCGGGGGATGGAGATCACGATACCCCGTAATGATTTCCACGGAGAAACTGCGATAAACCGATCACGATCGTGCCGGAATTGTCACGGCAATCGCGGCAAAATGGCGCCTCCAGTTCGATTTGACCAAGTGGCGCTTGAGCGCCTCCTCGATCGTCGTTTCGGGCGAACCGTGTTGCTCACCGACCGCCCGGACCCGACGGCGGAACAAGTCGTGGCCGGTTATGACGGCCCGCAACGCGCCCGAGGTTTATTTATTCCTTCGGTGTTGGCCTACGATACCACCAACTTCTATGGAACCGCCCGGGAGGGGGCAGATGGACGAAATTCTTGACAAACTAGAACGCATCCGACAATTGTGGAAAAAGCAAGAACGGGTAAAGCTAGGTACCCTCGAACACGAAGCTCTTATGCAGCAGATTCGCGCCCTGTCGGCTGAATATCAGGCGCTCATTGACACTCCTAAAAAGCCCAGAAAATCAAAATGAGTCACTGCCCACTCTTTGGTGCCTCCAGTTGATCACAGCGGGTCTACGTCACCTTACTTTGTGAGATGGTAGAACCCTATACCTGCACGCTCCAATTTCCAGGTCCCCAAATCACCGCACTTCAGACACCGGATCTCGAGCAGCGGGATCGAAGCCTTGAGACCCTTGAAATCCAATTCGCACACACCGTCGCACGTCGCGCACACAACATGAACGTAGTCTTCGCGTGCAATCAACCTGGCAATTGGTTTTTGTGAGTCTTCCATCTGCCCTTCCCCATCGCGATCCAGCGTCCTACGCTCGGCTTGGCGGGTAAGCCATCACAACCATCGATGTGGGCCACAGCAAAGACAACTGAGACCGCTCGACCGACGCAACCGTAAAGTTAGACGGTATCACCTTGAAGCTACCGTTACACCTGTCACGCCAGAAATCCACGGCAATGAAGAATGGACCATCCACGGGAATGGCCGCACGATTACTCCGCAATCCACGGAAGAAACCGGCGCTCTCTTCTTTCGAAAACATTTCGTCGTGCGAAAAGTTGATTCGAACATCCCTACCGCCGTCCTGCAACCGAATGTAATCCGGCCCGGCTTCCGCAATTTTCAAAACTTCCACGGCGGTCACTGCGTTACCCCGCTAATCTCTTCATCTACAGAGTCGAGCTGCTCTTGTAGTTGAGCGAGTGCTTCCTCAGCCGACTCAAAGGTGCCCGTCCATCTCGTCTCACGCCCCTTGGCGTGAGCGCCAATTTGCCAGACAGGGTTTTGAGCGGCAGGGCGGGCATTCCGAATTGAAATCTTTTGCCCCTCTGGCAGACCTTCGACTTCACACAGCACGACCGGGCCGGTTCCGTACTCTGGGCCGGTGCGAGAGCGGGGGGTTGGCTTCAAGGGCGAGTTTCACAGGCTCACTCTCCTGCTTGCGAGGATATCATGTCAGAGGGCGAACAAAAACCGAAGAATTGAGTAAGTCCCCCTGCCGAGCTCAATCCCGACGCCTGTCTCTTGCGCGACTGTGTTGTCGAGTCGCGACATGTGCTTTAGCGGTCTAGGGGCCTCCAGGCGCGAAGGCGGCTCGAACTATATAAGTCTACATAGTAATGATGCGATGGTTCGCGCAAAAAAGGGGGGAAGCTTCGACTGCTTGATGCACCCGCCAGCGCCTAGGCTGTGATCGACGCGGTCAACCGCCAGATGGCACGCCAAGATGGTCAAAAAGGTCAAAAAGGCTGCCGGAGGCTTCGGACCGGCAAAGCCGAGTTATACTGTCACCCCGTGAGGCGTATCCCTATGCGAGCAAACGTTACGACAGGGAGGGAAATGGAAAATCCCGCCGTGTCATGCTGCCGGGGGCCATCAGGTTGATTTCACTTTCAAGCGCGCTCCGTATGCGTCAGTTCTCTAACGGCTGCGTCGAACAAGAGTCGTGCAATCGAGCGCTTTACCATTTTGGTTTCACCAGGAATTATCGATGAGAGCCTATATTTTGCTCCTGTTCCTGCTACTTTTTGGACTTCGGCTCGCTGCCGCAACTCAGCGGAAGAATTCAGACGCAGCGTTGAACGAAACTCAGGCTCTCGGTCGCCGTGTGTTCCATCAGCGCTGCGCTGTCTGCCACACGCAAGTATCGCCAGGGGCGAGGAGATATGGTCCGGTTTTGTCCGAAGATTTGGTTGACGGTAATGAGGATGCAATTCGCGAGTTCATTCGGAACGGTTCGCGCGGCAAGATGCCGGGATTTAAGTATGGATTGGAATCTTCGGAGATCGACGCGATTGTTGAATATCTGAAGACGGTGCCGAAACCGGCCACTCAGCAAGTTTCTCACGTCGACCAAGGACCGGTCGATTAGCTGCGGAGACGGCCAACTCAGGAGGTCATCATGAGACATGCACTTCCACGCGTCGCTGGTTTGATTGCAATCTTTGCGGGCCTGGCACTCGTGATACCCGGGCCCACTAGCGCGCGTGGCGCGTCCAATCGTGCTCTGCTTGCTGGATCGGTAAAATCCGCGGCTGGCGAAAAGATGGAAGGAGTTACCGTATCTGCCAGCATGGAAGGACAAACGATAACCACCAGCGTCTTCACCGATGAGCAAGGCCGTTTCTATTTTCCCGAGTTGCCGTCCGGGAGATATCGAATATGGGCCCAAGCTGACACTTACGAAACTGCTCACGGAGAAATCGACTTAACCGCTGCGCGCCACCAGAATTTTGTGTTGCAGCCATTGAAGGATTTCGAACGGCAATTGACGGGGGATCAGCTCCTCGCATCGCTTCCGGTGGAGACGGCCGATGACCGTCGCCTGATGCGGGTATTCCGGAACAACTGCACCGGATGTCATCAGCCGAACTATATTCTTCAGAATCGCTTCGACGCAGACGGTTGGACGGCGATTATGAATCTCATGGAGCGCACAAACACGGGAGGCGCCTACTTTGGAGAAGATGCTGCCGCTGAACCGTTGATTGAGTACCACAAGCCCGAACTTGCTGACTATTTGACTCGGCTTCGAGGACCTGGCGCCACAGCAATGAAGTTCCAAGTGAGGCCTCGCCCGAAAGGAGACGCGACGCGCGTGGTCTTCACCGAGTATGCAATACCGCTGGACCCTGTGGAATCGATCGAGGTGACCTATCCGACCAACGATGGAAGTGACTGGTCTCTGGGAACACCGTCGAGCCTGAATGGAACCCACGGTGTACACGACGCTCAGGCGGACACGGATGGCAACATCTGGTTTACCTACAACGCCGGGAGCCTCGACATGACGATTGGGAGAGTGGACGTCCTGACGGGCGAGGTCAAGAAGTTTATGGTGCCGGGTCCGCATGGCATGGCCGCTACCAGTCACGGGATCGCGCGGGATCAGCAGGGAAATCTGTGGTTCAACGTGAATAACCCTGGCAGGGGTGGAATCGGCGGTTTAGCGAAAATCGACCCGAAAACCGAAAAGATCGACGTCTTCTCGCCTCCGAAGGGAATGACTCGGATAGGCGGCAACACGGTGGATGTGGACGGCAAGGGCAAAGTCTGGGTGACGACCGAATTGGGAGCTCTCCGGTTTGATCCGGAACTCAAGACGTTTACGGAGTTCAAGTCCCCGAATTTCTTGACCTCGGATGGTGCAGGAAGCACCTATGGGATGGCCGCCGACGGGCAAGGGAACGGTTGGTGGGCTCAAATGCCGATCGACATAGTCGGTCACAGCAACGTCGAAACTGGCAAATCGTCGGAGGTGAAGCTGCCTCCAGTGCCAAAGGAAATGGATCTTGCTACTCCGGCGGAACGACAGATGTATGCAATGGCGGGGAGCGAATTCCATTCTGCAGTTCCCTGGGCACAGGGGCCGCGTCGTCTGAGCGCCGATAAGAACGGCAACTTCGTTTGGGTTTGCGACTGGTGGGGCGGAAACCTGGCGAAGATCGATATCGATACACTAAAAGTCACGATTGTTCCGTTACCTAACCCGGACACGCAGCAGCCCTACAGCGCCGCGGTGGACAACAATCACAACGTGTGGACCAACCTTATGAACGCCGATGAGGTCATGAAATTTGATCCGAAAACTTCTCAGTGGACAGCTTATCCACTTCCAACGCTCGGAGCCGAAACACGGCACGTGTCCCTGTTCGAACGGGATGGTTCCCTCCAGGTGATTCTGCCGTATTGGAGGGCGCGGAAGGTGGCGCGCATGTCCTTCCGCAGCCTGGAAGAGTTGCAGGCGCTCAAAAAACAAATGGAGCAAGCGGAGGAGGCGCAGGGGCAATAAGCTTCCTTCGCCCCGTTCAGGCCAGCGGTCCCCTATGACGGAGAACGCAGAAAAGCTATTGTTCTCTGCCAAGAAAGATCGGTGGCTTCTGCATTGTGCCGGTCGGGAGAATTGACAAAATCTGCGTTGGCCTCGGGATACACGTAATAGGTGAACCTCTTCCCGAGATTTTTCATCGCCTTCTCTGTGGAGATTGCGTTACCCGTGTTGCGGTAATCGTATTGAGCGTAGTGAGCCAAAACAGGCGCATGAATATTCTCCAAGCCAGTGGAAGGTGTCACTCCGTAGTAAATCACCGCCCGGAAAAGCATCGGTATGTCTTCTGCCACCATCAAGGCTCGCCATCCTCCCCATCCAAAGCCCACCACGGAAATCTGCGACACATCGACGTCTGGATCTTTCGCCAAGAAGTCGTATCCGGTTTTTAAGTCATCCACTGTTTGAGCCGCTGGCAACTGCGCCACCGTGGCGGGGCCAGGTGTTGCCGAAGAGGCAGCACGAGAGAGCAGATCCGGAGCCAGTACAACAAAACCGTCCATCGCAAACCGGCGAGTCACATCCTCGGTCCGGTCATCCAATCCGTGAGTCGAATGAACCACGATGATGGCCGGATGCTTCCCTACGCTCCTCGGCTTGACCAGATACGCCCGGATGTTCAAGGAACCAGACGGGTATTGAACCATTTGAGCTTCCAGGTCAACGGTTGAGCCCGACTGTGGAATCTCGAGCCGAGCGCCCGCCGTCCCCAAGCCAACCAGCGAATATGTGGCCGCATAGAGGCATGTCGCACCCACGACCAAGTTCCATAGGCGCCGGCGAATTCTCCGGCCTGGCGGAGAGCACGTTGAGAATTTCCAGCTATTCCGTGTCGGCGACATCCATGTCCTCCGTTCGGCGTTCTACTCGGATGTTGCAAGATGCTCGGCCTCAGATTCTGCCATCCTGCCACGATTCACGCCCGAAGCGAGCTGATGCCATTCTCGCATCGAGGAATTTGTTGGAACAAAATGTTGTAGTCCATCTCTTCGGATGATCCTTGCGCACTCGCTGCCCTGGGGAAATGTCGCTGCACACGTGACTCTGCTGCTGATCGGTTCCCGGCATGCGCCTTGCGTTGCTTCGTTACAATTTCCCGAGTTTTTTGACCATCCTGTTGGATGGCCCACCTAGCACGCGAAGGTAGTCCAAAAGGCCGCTGCAGGCTTCCGACCTTCATGGCGGAGCACAGGCTTTGCCGCTCTTGGTCAAGTGGCCTAAAGAGCAAGCTATCGCGGCATGTTCTTCCGCACAGTACCCAAGACACAGGATGACTTGTGCCTAGTTCCCGCAGATTGATTCCTACTTGCTGGCCGATTCGCTCCCGTGGCTCTTGTCTGTGAGGTAGAAGTAGCCCACCTTATTATTCGGATTCGTGCCGTACCACATTCGCCCTTGCGAGTCGCGGAAGAATTCCCGCATGGCGATTTCCGAATGCGGAACCGGATATTCGATCACCTTTCCAGTCTTGGTATCGAAGCGGCCGATCACATCCATGTGATGTGAGTCATACCAAAGATAACCATCGGTATCAAACCCTAAGCTGTACGGACTGGGGTCCGGTCCCGGTAGAGCGAACTCTTTGAACGTTTGGGTCGCAGGATCGAATCGGGCCATTTTCCCTCCGTCGAATTCGGCCACCCAAATCGCTCCGTCGGAAGCTATCTCCATCCGCCGCGGAAAGCTCTTCTCTGTGGGCATAGCCCACTGCGAAACCTTCATTGTTTTCCCGTCGACTTTGCCAATCTTGTTTCCTCTGGAACCGGTGGTGAACCAGACGTCGCCGTTCTGATCTGGCTTGACGTCGTAGCTGGAGCTCACTTCCTCGAAACGCGTGAATTTTCTGGTTTCCGGATCGAATTTTGTGAGAGGAGAGCCACTAGCCCAAACGTTCCCGCTCGAGTCCAGGCGAATCGTATGCTTCGACCCACCCGCGCCGATTCCTTCTTTCCCGGGAAGATACGCGTCCTGGTATTCGGTGATCGTCCGTGTGTTCGGGTCCCACCGTCCGATCTTGTTCGAAGCCTGCTCGGTCAACCAGACGGAGCCGTCGGGCGCCGGCACGGCGGAGTGAATCGCGGCGGTTCCCACGTTGGGAACCGGGAAATCCTGCATCTCGCCCGTCTTGGGATCGAGCCGAGTGATTTTGTTGGCAACGCCGAAGTTCGGGATCCACAAATAGCCGTCTTTGTCCGGAGCGGCGCTGAAGGGCATGCGGTTCGGCCCCGGCATGTCGTACTCCACATACACGATATTGAGCGAGTCGGTGCTAAAAGGCCGCACCGTTTCGCTGTAGCCGGGCATGTCCACGGGGGATTTGGGAAGCACCGAGTCCGCGCCGAACAATTTGGTCAAATAGGAGGAAATGTCATCGGCATCCTGATCGGTGAGATTCCATGTGTTGAAGTGCATCGCGGTTCGCATGTACTCGACGCGGTCTCTCCAGCCATCGGCGTCGCGTGTCGTGGAAGCCATGCGGGTCTGAAACAAATGGCATGTCGAACAGTTCGCGACGATCAGGTCTTTCCCTTTCGCCGCCGGCCAGAGCTGCCTGGCTTGATAAAAGGAGATGTCATTCCAGCGGACGATGCCTTTCTGCAAGGCGAAATCGTAGGATGTATTCTGGTACGCCGCGAGATTCACTGCCGTCGGTGGATCACTACGGAAGCCGACGGCCCGTATCGTCAAGCGATAATCGCCTGCCGACAGATTGGGGATCCGATACTGCCCATGGCTGTCGGAAAGCACAATCACCGTGATCCGCGTCTTCGTGTTTTGGGCCTCGACGAACGCACCCTGGAACGGTGCACCTTCGGCTCCTTTTACCGTTCCTGTAATCGTCGCTCCAGAACATACCGAGCAGAACAAAACCGTCAGGCTTAGTAAGGCAGGGAACATCGGTTGTAACCGCATGGGCATCTCCAGTGCTGTGGGTATAGCGGAGAATTCTATCGCTAGCCGACCTCTATGACCAGCGATGAGCGAATGCTGTCGATCAGGCTGTTAGGCCCTGAGCAACTCTCGAGCAGTTAGAAGGCAAGATTGGCCCGGAGAATAACCCTAAGCGACGCCTGAACAGTAACTTATGGATTTGGGATTCACAGCTGCCAAACCGAAGGTTGCCAGTTCGAATCTAGCCCGGGGGCCAATTCTTCCTTCTTCTTCAATCCGTTACGGACTGCTTTCGCTTCATCCTCTTTCGTACCGGGCCGAACGTCATCATGCGGGATGCTTTCTTTCGGCCATATGCTTTGTCGCCTTGGCCCTCTCAACAGCCTGCCGCACTTGTGATCCGCCATGCCGAGTTGGTAGCGATGCTCTGTTTCCGGGCTTGTGTCCCGCATCGCGCGCTGCACACCTACGGTTCTAAGAGAGCCTCGGGGTGAAACTTCCCGGGGCTACTCACTGTCCAAGCGGAATTTGCGCGGAGAGAGGGCGTGCCACAAAAGAAGATCTTACCGCGCATGGACTGGACTCTTTTGGGCGACTACCGTGAAGTAGGCGAACGTGAGAACTAGCTAGTGCATGAGTGCCTGGCCCATCCCGAGCTGGACTACTTCGCAAGCGGGCCGGGCCGGATCTGGAAATGTACGACCTCGCTCGTTGTTCCTTTGCCACCTTCGATATGCCAGACGACTCTTTCGTTGTTGCCTGCCCAAATCCCGCGTCCTTTCCAACCGGCTTTGGGATCATCGATACGTCCAGACATCGAGCGCGTGTAGAAATCCATCGGATACGGCACCCGCATCGTTACGAATTTCTTCTGATCCGGTAGGAAAGCGATCAATGAATCAGAACCCGTGCCGTCCACGACGGGCACGTCTTTGCCCAATCCAAGAGTATTCTGGCGGTCAACCCAGCTCAGATAAAAGTAGTCCGACCTGATATTCGTCCCCTTGAATGTCGGGCCCGGCACTGGATAGAGCGTCCAGCCCTCGGGGCAGTGTTGCCCGGTCGCGGTCGGTCCCCGCAGCACCTTGCACTTGCTCCGATCAAAGCTAGCAAGGTGAGCGCTCTCCCCGAGGGACACCCACGCAATCCCCTTGCTGTCAATTTCTACACCTTGCGTGCCGTACCCCTCCACGCCAGGGGCCCTCGGATTGTTGAACGGCGGCTCGTACACCTCGGCCATACAGGTGGCCGGGGGGTTTGACCCCATCGTATAGCGGATGATTTTCCCCGGCACCCCCGTCTTGGGTCCGCCGAGCACACCACCCACAACCCAAAAACTACCGTCAACCGGGTTGGAACCCGCCCCGTAGGGCAGAGCTCCGCTCAGCATCCGATCCAGTTTCGGATCGGCTGGCTGGTCTGCCGTTGTGTACGGGCCAATCTTGCCGTCACCGTTGTAATCAATGACGCCAGGGCACCAGCCGTTGGCCTTCTCGGCGTCGTGCGTTTCTTCCCAGACACGCGTCTTGAACCACGCGAACCCGCCGCTAGCGCGAAAGGGCTCATCCGGCTGCATGGTTGTGTATAGGGTTTCGTCTTTGTCGTTGGCCCAGGCTCGGTGGCTCCCTGCTGTCCCGCAAATTCCGGCTACGGTCTGCTGGCGCGTTTGGGGATCGTATAGCACCAACCCGGAGCCCCTCACCGGGAAGTTCTTGGCAAACGGATTGTTAGAACCCTTACCACACCAGGTCGGCGGGGTAGAGGGCCTCCCCGAGTACCACAAGCGGCCTTGGGAGTCGATTGCCGGCCCGCCTGCTCCGCCGATGGCAGCTTTCCACACGATCTCATCGCCCCAAAACGGCGACGGCATTTCGTTGTACAGCGCCGGCCCCGGTCGCCCACTGGGAGGGCCGTCTGGGTTAGGCGGCTGCATAGTGCCCTTGGTGAACTCCACCGGATCGACCCACTCCACGACCCCTGAGGCATTGTCTGTGCCGTAGATCCGTCCATAAGCGTTGGCGGTGGCATAGTATGAATTGCCGGAAGCCACGTCGTGCACGAAGGCCCGGTCCGACGCAAAGTCCCAGATCGAGAGCACGACATTGCGTTCGAGCCCCTGCGGCCGTGGGGGAGCCGGCGGCACCTCTCCTGCGGCGATCCGATCGCTCCAATCCGCAAACAGCGCCAGCCCAGCGTCATGCCCAAAATGATGGTCGACATCCGCCAGCATCTCTCCGCCCACCTGGCCAGATTTCAGCATGCGTTCCCAGGCCGCAGAACTGGTGGCGAAGGTGCCGATATTCTTGGAAATCTCGCGCGTGACCTTATTGCCCATCTGATGGCAGTCTTCACACCCGCGCTTGATGGCGAAGATATACTCTGCCTGGTTCGATACCTCGTGGCCATTGCGCACGTCCTCGAGGCTGATCCAACCGATGTGGGGTGGGCTGGGAACCTTACCCGAATTGGCCACGGCGAGGCATTCTACCTCGCCTCCCCGGCAATCAATGAAACGCTCCGTCCCATCTTCGGGCGGCGGCGGCGGGATCTTCATCGGGAAGGAACTTTTGGGTGGAATCTTCAACAACGAATACCAGTAGTTGGCAGGATAATACTGCGCAGCGGTACGCGCATCGGGAGCGATGACTGCGGTCAGCGCCAGCGTTTTCCCAGGCTTGGTATTTATCGACTGCGAATCCACAAGCCCATACCCTCTCACCCAAACCTTGTAATTCGCGTTGCGCAGTTCAGGCAGCAGGAACCGTCCTCGATCGTCGGTGACGACGATCTTACGAAACTTGACCGGGAAGTCTGTGGTTTCTGCAATCACCCAGACGCCAGCTTCCGGGCCCTTCGAACTGGTCACCACGCCGCCAATGTTATCCGGACCCACGGTCACACCACTCGCCTTAGCCTGCGCGGCCAACGCACTGGCCTGCGCCCTAGCTTCGGTCCGAAAGATTGCGTTCATCACCAGGAAGCCAGACAGCGGCACTACCAAAACGATGGCTCGCTTCATCCACATTGTTCGCATCACATCCATCCTCTTATGCACTGCGGATCTTGAATATAGTGCTTCACCAGGTTACCCGCTCACAAATCTTTGCCTCCCTCCAATCAGGGGAGAGTCGGCGTCCTGGTTTTGCGTTTTTCGAAGCTCAATAGCCTGGCCCAGCGATATCCCTGTCCAGGCTTCAAGCGACACCTCGCGAAGCCTCCCGCAAAACTCCGGGCCAAGATGGGGTCGCTGCCAGTTATCGGTCAGAATCGCGATATTTTATTTCACGCCCGCCGGCTTTTGCCAGAACATTCACGTTCAGTCGGAGGTACGCTTTCGGCTGTTGCACGACACAGTCGTTGTCGTTTCCCCCATGGCCAACCATTTGACTTTGTCTGAATACTGGAACAAACACATCAATCGTCGACCCGTTGCTTGCGCGCCGACTGTCACTGGTCGCCCCGGATCGTACTCAGGTACGTACACTCGGCGGGACACCGACCGTAGTCGGGAGCTTGATGCGCACTCTGGCGGCCGGCCCTGTCCGTGCAGAGAACGTTGAGGTCCTGGTCCAGGACCTGTCCGAGCCGCGCAACGTGGATTCCCATATTCAGGAGTATCGTCTGGCCAGAACTGCCCATCGCATTTCAACTACTGGCAGGACTACAAGAAGCACTCGATCGAACTGCGAGTGAAATACGGGGCGCCGTAGACGCAGATCCGGTGAGGTTCGAAGTAATCGAGGAAAAGATGGTGGTTGCTTCGGACGTGCCATCGCGGAGCGACGCAGAGCTTCGCGTGCTGCTCGGGGCAAATATGGTCACTCTGGCCCACAGGGTCTTTGCAAGCTGTGGCTCAAGTGAACCGGCAAAGCAGGCTCCAGCTGACAAGCACAGGACAGATTGGATTGCAGGTAGCTCGCCTCCACGCGCTTACCGTTGGTCCTCAGAAGCTCATCGGATCCAACGACGACGTCTGAGAAAAGACCAAATTCCTGACGCCCTTACCGTACATGCGCAGTATAGGCCGATCGAAAACATGCCTCCTCACAGCACGCGGCACGCCTCTTCAAATTTAAGACGCGGATTGCGGGGATAGAGCTTGCTTGGATCACCATAGCCAAGATTGCAGAGGAAGTTGACTTTCCATTTGCCGTCGGGAAAGAATTCCGCATTCACCTTCGCCGAGTCGAAGCCGGACATTGGGCCACAATCAAGTCCCAGGGCCCGAGCCGCGAGTATGAAGTAGCCTCCCTGCAAAGAACTGTTGCGGAACGCCGTTTCATCGATCAATTTCTGATTCCCTACGAAATAGGAGCGCATGTCGGCGTGGGGAAACAGGTGGGGAAGCTTCTCGTAGAACTCCGTGTCCCAGGCGACGATGAGGGCGACCGGCGCAGCTTTGGTTTTTTCGACATTGAGGGGAGCGAGCGCAGGCAGAAGGCGCGCCTTCGAAGTCTCGCTTTCCAGAAATACAAAACGGCCGGGACTGGAATTCGCGCTGGTCGGACCCATGCACGCAAGTTCATAAGCTTCGCGCAGCGTTTCGGCGGGGATGCGTTTGGGAAGCCACGCGGAATGCGTACGGGCCTGGCGGAATAACTGGTTGAGCCAATCGCTCGAGATGGTAGTCGGCCGTGGAGCGGCGTTTCGCATTTCTGTCATGGGTACCGCCTCGTCGGTTCTTTTGGGCGTTCGGTAGGAAATTGGGAATCAAGAGTTGTTAGAACCAAACCAAGCGCCTCGGTCAGAGCCTTGATTCTGGCACGGGCAGCCGGATGACACCAGATGAAATCGTCTGCCATCGTGCACATTCGGGTATCCTAAGCTTGCGCCGCATTCCTGTTCCGAAATGACTTTCCAGGGTGCACCTTGGTTCTCGATCTATCTCACGGAAAGCGGGTTTACGACTGGCTTGGCGTACACCGGCGCGTCTATCGCGGTATTCGGTGGAGTGTCTGCTTTGGTCGGGAGCGGCATCTACAAGAGCGCGCCGTTGCGGCAATAGCGCTGAAACAGGGCGATTCGGTCCTGGACTTGGCATGTGGCGCTGGCGCCAATTTGTCTCATCTATTCGAAGCCGTCGGATCTTCAGGGAAAATCGTCGCTGTGGACTATAGCGATGGGATGCTCGCTACCGCACGAGCGGTGGCGAAGGCGAAGGGATGGTCCAATATCGAGTTCCGCCAGGAGGATGCGGCGAGGCTGGATTTGCCTTCGGCGTCCTTCGATGGAGCATTGTGTACATTTGGGCTGAGCGCCATGCCCGGCGAAGATGCCGCCCTCAGGAGGTTGACCGTAGCCCTGAAGCCCGGTGCCAAGCTTGTCGCCTTGGATGCCAAAACGTTCACCGGCTTAGCCCGAGCGTTCAATCCTATCGCTGGGCCAATCTTTAAATACACAACGAACTGGGACTACGAAAAAGACGTGCTCCGAAGCATCCGTGAGGTTTTCGGTGAAGCCACAGTTGATCAATACAACTGCGGGTGCAATTTCATAGCCGTCGCGACGAAACAGTCGGACTAGGAACAGAAACCACGGAGAGCGTGTCGATGTCGGAGGCGGACCGGGAAAAGGCGCCAAGCTGAGTGACCACAAGCCCCCCATACAGTGGAGGCTGAATTCTCGGTTTACCGTTCGTTGATTATCGGGCCAAGCTGGACGCGCGAGCCAGCAAGGCCTGCAGGCGGGCGCGGTCGGGAAGATCTTCGGTCACCGCGAGAATGCACACCTGGCCGTCGAGGTGAATGATCTGTGCGGAGTAGATCGTTTCAACCGCCTCCCCTGAGCGGTTGCGAAGACGCGTGGCGTGGTTTCGAATACAGCCGCGCTCGCGAATTTCTCCTATCATCCGGGGACGCTCTTCCGGGTCATCCCAAATTCCAATCTCAACAGTGGTGCGCCCAATAAGTTCGTCCCGCGAATAGCCGTACCTGCGCTCGAAGGCTTCGTTTACGTCGATGACCCTGCCTCCCTCGACTGTAGTGATCGAGAACGCGATGGGACTTGCTCGGAAGACCTTGGTGAATTTGTCTTCGGATAAGACACTGTGCTCTTCGGCCTTCTGCAAGGCTTGTTGCGTGCGTTCCAGGTCGGCCAGGTGCTTTTCAAGCTCGGTGCCATAGATTTCTGCTTGTTCATACAGGCGCGCATTTTGAATCGCAGCGGCGGCCGGCAGGGCAAGAGACTCAGCCAACCTGAGATGTTCGCCAGTAAAGGTGTCTGCTTCGGAGTCACCGAGTGAGAGCAGTCCAAGCACGCTTTGGGAGGCGACAAGCGGAACGCAAAGCCAGGAACGGAAGTGCCTGTGCCCTTTGAATTGGCTCCATCCCGACTGTCTGGCGGTGTTGCCCACGAGCAGGCTGTCTTGAGTGGATAGAACCTGCATGAGAGGCGGGTGCTCGGGTGCGTTCCAGGTCATCGCAGACTGGTGGTCGTCTTGCGGGGAGTGGCGTTCTCTGGCGAGAAAGAGACGTTCCTGTGTCTCTGCAAGCAGGACCTGCGCCGAGTCGCAGGGAATTAGTTTCATCAGGGATTGAAGCAGGGTATCGAGAACATAGTCCATGCTGAGATTCTGGGTGAGGGCCAGGGTCGTTCTGCGCAGGGCGTCGGCTTCGGCCCTGGCTGATTCGGCGAGCCTAAGATTCTCTGACATCTGGTCTTCGGCGGATTTTCTTGCCGTGATGTCGCGCAGGGCTACGAAGTGGCGGTGGGGCAGGTAGTTGGATTTGGCGCTGTATTCGACGAAAAGGGGTTGTCCGTCCTGGCGAAGGACCTGCATCTCGCCTTGGCGTTCGTTCCGACCAACAATGTCTTCCTTCTGGTTTTCCTGTTCGTGCGGTTGGAACTTGGAAATGGGTTGCGCAACCAATTGATCCCGCCTGGCGCCGAGAAGGATGAGTGCTGCCGGATTTGCTTCCAGGCAGATCCCCTGGTCGTCAAGAATCAGCAGGGCGTCAAGGGCGCTGTCGAAGATGGCTTGAAACTCGTGTTCGGTGGTTGACAGAGCGCGGGCTGTTTCGCGTTGCTCGCGTCGGGCGAGAATCAGGAAACGAACGTGGAGTGCAATCGCGGCGGTGAGGGCAATTAGAACGAGAGTCAGCAGAACGGTCGAGAGCGGGCGATGGTAGAGTCGCGGCAGGAATGCCGCTACCAGAAGGGTGGCAACTGCCAGGGAGATCAGGATCGAGCCGGCGTAGAGACCGCGCCGTCGAGCGCCTCTGGAAAACGCTGAGCCAGGTGCAGTCATGGTGCCGCCAGTTCGGGAACGAACGGAACTTCGGATCGCGGGAAGCCCCGTTACGGCGCGGGCTGATTACGCCTTCCTACAGTCACCTTTCAGGAAGCATGCTACTCGGGGCGGGCATCGGGAGTCAATGCGCGTGCTTTACCTATTGGCCTAGAGGCGTTGGTCGCCACTAGGCAGCCTCGAGCTGGCCGAGCGGGAATCGAAAGACACCTTTAACTTTAAAGGTGTCGCCCAGGCATACCTGGATATGAGGGTTGTGGTAGAAGCCCGAAGTTTCATATTGGAGCTCTTTTTCACGCATATCTAGAAGCAGAAGCCCCGGCCTGATGAGCATACATCGGTTGCCTTTGTTCCCCACGCGTGAGTGTGCGGCCCGACCAGCGCCCCGCATCGCCCGCACATGAACATCCCATCCCACCGCCTGTGCTTTTTCGGACGAACGAAGAAGCAGTACGAGACGGCCACGAGAAAATATGCGGGAAGCGAAAGGACATAGGCGGCAGCGAGAAAGCCAACCATCCAAGAAGCCCTTCCGCCGCCGACAAAAGCCATCACAACGAACAACCCAACAAACCAGAGAATCACAGGCGAGACAAACGGTGGTCGCATAGGCGGTCGAGCTATCTTGGAAAGGCGATTCTGGTTCGTTCCTTGATAGCGTCCGAGCAACAAGCGCTCATCGGCGAGAAGCCATCGGTGGATTCGGCCTTGTGATTCGTGCATGCCGGCGGCATAAATCAAGGAGAGTTTTTTCAAGTCACTCGACTTGCAGGTCGGGCATAGTACCGAACTGCCAGACTCCGTCCCGGCCCAACGCTCCCGGGCCCGAAGCTGAGGCATCGGAATCTGGTCGGAATGACGAGCGCACGGAGCTCTGCCCATGTGGGATCCTCCTATTGAGTCTACGTAGGAGCGGGACGCTCTGTGCCACCGTCGCAGTCAAAGAAAAGTGGTAATCGCGAGGTCTTCGAGGGTTCTATTTACGAGTCGAAGAAGGTGGCAAGGATTCTTTGGATCTGCTGAAGCTGCTTGGCATCCCGCTCTGCCAGGATTTGATCCAACTGTTTCCGCAGGATTCTCGAGTCCGCCTGAGGAGAATCAAAGTCAAACAGCTTAGCAGGAGATACGTTCATGGCCTTCGCCAAGGAGATGATTAATTCGAACGACGGCTGCTTCTCGCCGCGTTCGATCCTGCCCAGATGCTTTACTCCAGTGTCTGCCTTTTCAGCCAGTTGCCCAATTTTTAGTCTATGAGCTTTGCGAATTTCTCGAAGTCGACGTCCGAATTGTTCCGCTGGAGTCATCAAGCCGGTCTAAATAAGGACAATAAGGGCAGACGCAGGTCTGTAAAACGCTCCCTGGGGATACTTTTATGTTGACTAAGGCCTCTATAAGAGGTACATCATGGGTAGAAGCGCGACTTTTCCATTCGCCGCATGACAGTGGAAGGAAAGGCATCAATCGCCCTGCACATCTTCACTATGGTTTCTAACTTCGTGCTAACCAGCCCGCGTTCTATCAAACTGACAGTAGTACGGTCGCAGTTTGCGTCCTGGCTTACTTTCTCCTGCGAAATTCCTCGTTCCTCCCGAATTGTCCGAAAGGCTTCCCCGAAAGCCTTCTCAGGCCCGAGCAGAGGCTGAACGTGTTTCTTACGCCGCACCATAGCGGAATAAATCGTCCTATAGTGACGAATGAATTCCCACGGAATGCATTCCTCATTTGTACATCGCGGTGTGTTCAATGGTCACACCAGGCGGGCCGGCTGTGAGTACTCCTCTCACGGGCCGATTTCCTGTCTTTCTAGCACAGCGCCGGGGCGCAAAGGCTACGAGTGCAGGGTGCGATACGACTGGCCTGTTGGCAGACCGACCTGACGAAGCGCTGATTGCAGGTGTCTGTTCGGGTGACAGCGAAGCATTGGCTTGTCTATTTCAGCGATATGCTTTGCTCGTTCGTAGCGTGGCGTCGAGGATACTGCGGGACACAGCGGAGGCCGAAGATCTCGTTCAAGACCTCTTTTTATTTATTCAGAGAAGGTGCGCCATCTTTGATCGTTCGAAAAGCTCAGCACGGTCCTGGATCATCCAGATGACCTATCACCGAGCCATCGAGCGCCGACGGTATCTCACCACGCGGCAATTCTATTCTTGCGAGGACGCAGACGACCTCGGAAATAAGGTGGTCGGGTTGCCGACCAACGAAAGCGATTATTCCGCGGAGGCCGTATTCGGGCGTAATGGGTTAGATAGGGCATTTGAAACGCTGTCGGAGGACCAGCGCGAAACCCTGCGGCTGCACTTCTTCGAAGGGTACACACTGGCTGAGATCGCGGCCAAGCTCGGTCAGCCACACGGAAACGTGAGGCACCACTACTATAGGGGACTCGCTAAGTTGCGGAAACAGATGTTTGAGACTAGTGTTCGTGTTGCAGAGACACCCGGGAAATAGTCGCGGAAATCGAGAAGCTGGAAAGTGGTCGGAAATGGAACCGCATGATGCATTCCTTGAGCTTTGTGCCCTTTCGACTTCGGGTGATTTGAGCGATGAAGAGCGCAGGGAGCTACAAGCTCATCTCTCTGCGTGTGCCGAATGCCGTCAAGCCTTGAAGGAGTTCGAGGCTGCGGTGGATATAGGCATTCCCCTCTTGAGCTCGAAGCTGGCTGGAGCAGCGACCGACCAATCTGAATTGAGTCATTCGGCCGCGTCGTCAAAAGCTGCAGGTTCGCTTGCAGGACCAGAAGAGAGTGCTGCTGGCGATTCCTGCAAGCGAGCATTCGCCTTCGCGCATCGCAATGGCCACCGACTAACGCACGTGAATTGGAACTATGTATGGCTGCCTTTCGCCGCCTGCGTCCTGCTGAGCATTGCTTTGGCCTCCTACACGTATCGAGCGGGAAGAAGTCGCCACGCCGAAACTGTCTCGACAGGTTCTCCGACCGATGCCGGCGCGCGCGCAGAGGCAATCGAGCAAAAAATCAGTGATGCCGACCATGACCGGCAAGTGTTGAAGGCCCGGCTCGTCGAACGGGACAGGGTAATCGCTGGCTTGCGGCGCCAAATCGAGCAGCAATCATCTGAGCTTGACCAAATGAAAGCAACGCAAGCCGATCTGGAACAGTCCCTTCAGGGCGCCGAAGCAGAGAAACAGTTGGTAGCAGACGATCGCACCGGTCTGGCCCAGAAGCTTGATGCCGCCCAGGCCTCGCTTCAAAAGATGCAGGCCGAGCTTGAGTCGGCGCGTCAGCAGCAGTCGCAAGGTGCCGTCCAGGACGGAAGCTTGCAATCTGAAATCATGGATTTAAACACGCAACTTCGCGACAGGGAGCAGACCATCAACAAACAGGATGACCTGTTGTCGCATGATCGCGATATTCGCGACCTGATGGGCGCGCGCGACCTCTACATCGCGGAAGTCTACGACGTCGGGCGCGACGGCGCTACACAGAAGCCCTGCGGGCGTGTTTTCTACACGAAAGGAAAGTCCTTGGTCTTCTACGCGTACGACTTGGACCAGCAGCCCGGGGTCAAGAACGCACAAACGTTCCAGGCGTGGGGCCGGCGCGGGATGGACACGCAAGGGGCCTTGAACCTTGGAATCTTTTTCGAAGACAACGCAGCCAAGAAGCGTTGGGTTTTGAAGTTTGATGATGCCAAGACGCTCGAACAAATTGACGCCGTCTTTGTAACGGTGGAACCGAATGGTGGAAGTCATAAGCCCAGCGGGAAGCCGCTGCTCTTTGCGTATTTGAAGATTGACCCGAACCACCCTTAGCTCCCGCAAACGGCATCTTCCCTTGCTTCCTGATAAGAATTGAAGTGGTACAGCTTGAGAGTCTCCTACGTAGACCGGTTGAGCGTGTACAAATTCTTCGGTCACAGGAGATACCGGGTGCGATCGCGCGAGCTTCTTTTACTTCTCATGGTATCTCTGCTTTTTACCGCTTCTGTTGTTGCCCAATCCCCCAACGGAACGATCAACGGCTTCGTGCTCGATCCGTCCGGCAAGCCAATCGCGGAAGCTGAAATTACGATCGTGGGCGACGCAACCGGGGTGCAATACGCCGGGAAAACGAACGACGAGGGCATCTACGTCGTGACGAATCTTCCTCCCGGTCCGTATCGTCTGCAGGTATCGAAGGTCGGATTCAAGACGCTCATCAAGCCCGACATCACTCTGAATGTCCAGGACGCGCTCGCCATCAACTTCACGTTGCCGATTGGAGCTGTATCGGAAACCATTACCGTCGAGGGTGGCGCGGCCATGATCGACACCCAAGATGGGACCGTGAGCACGGTCGTGGACCGGCAGTTCGCCGAGAATCTACCGATGAATGGAAGAAGCTTTCAAACGCTAATTCAATTGACTCCGGGAGTAGTCCTCACTACCAGCAATGGAGACGATTCCGGGCAATTTAGTGTGAACGGTCAACGGGCGAGTTCCAATTATTGGATGGTGGATGGGGTAAGCGCCAATGTGGGTGGGACGGCATATTTTGGAGGCGATGGGCTCGCCGGCGCGACCAACACACTCAGCGTTTTGGGTGGGACGAACAGTTTGGTTTCAGTCGATGCCTTGCAGGAATTTCGAATTCAAACGTCGACATATGCACCAGAGTTCGGCCGCACACCTGGGGGACAGATATCAATTGTCACGCGTTCAGGCTCGAACCAGTTCCACGGGACGGCCTTCGATTATTTGAGAAATGACGTCTTCGATGCGAAGGATTGGTTTGACGGATATACGAACGATCCTCCGCTCCCCAAGGCGAGAGAGCGGCAGAATGATTTTGGGGGGACATTTAGCGGTCCGATCCTGAGAGACAAGACTTTTTTCTTTTTTTCCTACGAAGGACTTCGTCTTGAACTTCCTGAGACCGCACTTACAACCGTTCCTGATCTGAACGCCCGCAGGAATGCATCGCCCGCGCTTCAGCCTTTTTTGAATGCGTATCCTTTTGATCCCGCGCAGCCGGACTTAGGTAACGGCATCGCGCAGTTCAACAGGAGCTTTTCCAACCCGGCCAGCCTCGACGCTTACAGTATTCGAGTTGACCATAAGCTGAACCAGGCGTTGCAACTGTTTGCCAGATACAATTATTCTCCGTCAGCGATTGTTCAACGAGGATCGGGGGGAACTCCTCTGAGTGTGGTGTCCCCTGCCCGCATCGCAACCCAGACGGCAACGGCGGGCGCAATCTGGATTATTTCCCCGACAATAACGAACGACTTGCGGTTCAATTACAGCAGCACGAACAGTTCCAGTCGGTATTCGCTCGACAACTTTGGCGGTGCCGTTCCATTGTCCTCCCTGCCTTTGCCCGGCGCCTACACGAGTCAGAACGCAGAGTTGGTTTTCAACATCTTCACGCTGACCAATGGATCCTACAGCGAAGGAAGAAACGTGAGCACGGACCAACGCCAAGTGAATCTGGTGGACAATCTCTCAGTTCAGAAAGGCCCTCATAGCCTAAAGTTTGGAGTCGATTTTCGCCGATTGTCGCCGGTGTATGCGCCCCACCTCTATAGCCAGCTAGTTGGTTTTCAGAATGTCGCGTCTGCGGAGACAGGCGCCGCAACGCTTGGCAGCATCGGCTCCGATGCTGCTGCCACGCTACTTTTCCGAAATTTGGGGATATTCGCCCAAGATACCTGGCGTGTCTTTCCTCGATTGACGATGACCTACGGCTTGCGATGGGATCTCGACCTGTCGCCTTCATCAATTCAAGGACCGATTCTGCCCGGTGTGACTGGTTTTAATCTCAACGATTTGTCGCAGTTAGCTCTGGCCCCAGCGGGAACACCTCCGTTCAAGACCTTCTACGGTAATTTCGCGCCGCGGGTTGGCATCGCTTACCAGTTTTCTCAGCTGCCAGATTGGGGGACGGTGATTCGGGGAGGATTTGGTATTTTCTACGACCTTGCTAGTTCGGAGGCGGGGAATCTGATTCTAGAGGCAGGATACCCGTTCACAGCGAGAAGTAACTGCCCCAATTCTTCCAATCCAGCGTGTCCCGGGGGAAGCCTTAGCTTTCCTTTCAACTCGGCTGTTGCCGCACCCCCCTTAATCGTGCCGCCCAGTGCGACAAGCCCAGGCACGTTGGCTGCTTTTGATCCGAATCTCGAATTACCCTATACACTCGAATGGAATGTCGCTCTTGAACAGGCTCTGGGCCGGCAACAATCGCTATCTGCTTCCTACGTCGGTTCCGTCGGACGGCGTCTGATACAGTCAGCAGACGTATTCTCGCCCAATCCCAATCTCGCTCAGGCAGTTCTAGTCAGCAACGGAACTTCCTCTTCTTACAACGCGCTTCAGCTTCAATTTCAACGGCGCTTGTCGGGGGGATTCCAAGCGCTTGCTTCCTATACGTGGTCGCACTCCATCGATGACGCCTCTGCCGGGTCACTCGGTAGTCTAAGTAATGCTGGGGTTCCCACGATCAATCCCGAGGTAAACCGGGGTCCTTCGGACTTTGATATACGAAACGCGTTTTCGACTGGATTGACCTACGAAATCCCCATCCCTCGCATGAACTCATTGGCGAATGCAATCGGGGGACATTGGTCGGCCGAAAGCGTCATTCAGGTGCGCTCGGCCCCACCTGTGAATGTCTTCAATACGCTGTATGGGTTTGACGAGCTCTTGAGCGGCTTGTCTCAAGTGCGCCCCGATGTGATTCCGGGAATTCCCTTCTATCTTTACGGACCACAAGACCCTGGCGGCAAAGCGATAAACCCGGCCGCGTTTACGGCACCGCCGAGCGACTCGTTTGGTGATCCTCTTCGCCAGGGAGACCTCGGCCGCAACGCCTTGCGGGGATTTGGTGCCACGCAGTGGGATTTTGCGGTTCATCGGGAATTTGCAATTCACGAAGCCCTCCGATTGCAATTTCGGGCCGAGATATTCAACCTGCTGAATCACCCCAACTTCGGCCACCCGGATCCTGATTTATTGGACCCGACATTTGGTCAGGCAACCCAAATGCTGGGGCAAAGCCTCAATGGGAATAATCTCGGCGGCGGCGCCTTCAGCCCCTTGTACCAAATCGGGGGTCCACGCTCGATGCAGTTTTCCCTGAAGTTGATGTTTTAGACGCCGCGCGGTGGAATCGTTCAGCAAACTTGGGAACCTTACGGGAATGCCTGCTTATTTGTTCTAAGCCAACCCCTAAAACGGATGGGGTGACGGGAATGAGTGTTTGCGGTATGCGTCCAACGAAAGCAAAAATTTATCTACTGGCGTTTGTTTTAGAGCTGTGTGGATCACTCGGAGCTGCACGTCCCCCCGTGGCGGCTCAGAGTTTGAGACGGTTCACCATAGCCGACGACGTTGAACTGACTCGGTTTGGCGATAATATCGGCGTCCCCCCTGTGATATTTTCGCCAGATGGTAGATATTTTGTCGTGGCCTCAGAGCGCGGCCGTCTCGACATTAACCGGCCCGAATCGTCTCTTCGCCTCTACCGCACAGAGGATGTGCGTCGTTTTCTCTGGCAAGCAAGCATTCCAGATGAGCCGTCACCGTTTTGGGTAATACATGAGTCCACCTACAAAGATGGGCCGATCATCACGGGCGTTCATTGGCTTGCAGATTCGACCGGTATAGCATTTGTAGGCAAAACTCGCTCCGGGAATAATCAACTGTTTCTTGCGGACATACGCAGGAAGGATCTGCAAAGCCTCACGCCGGAAGGCCGCAATGTGACGGCTTTTGACATTCGCAGCCGCAGCAGATTTGCCTACACGGTGTCGAGTCCCGCACGCAACAATCTTGTTGAGTACAGCAATGCTCCGGACTTTGTCGGAACCGGTCTGACTCTAGGCAGCATGATCTTCCCGGAAGAGCGGACGAGTCAGTCCGTATGGGTAAACGATCTCAGCGAACTGTGGGTTGTCATCGACGGCCAGCGGTTGCGCATCATGGACGATTCCTCAGGACGCGCACTGCCGATTCACTTGCAAGGGCAGATGGCGTTAGCCTTATCTCCTGATGGCCGCTCGGTTGCGACTGCTCTGAGCGTTCGCGCTATTCCGCCGGAATGGGAAACCCTCTATCTGCCGCCGCTACCATCCTCGCCGTATCGAATCGGGGCCGGAAGCCAGCGTCCGGAATCAATCGATGGTCAGCGGGATGTGAGCGAATATGCTTTAATCGACGTCGCCACGGGGAAAATAAGGGATCTAGTCCATGCCCCCATTGGTTCTGCGGCGGGCTGGTGGGGATCGATCCGCAGCGATTGGGCTTTCGATGGTCGATCGCTCGTGTTCTCCAACACGTTCCTTCCCCCGAATTCCCAAGATTTGTCCGGACAGCCCAATCGTCCATGTGTCGCGGTGGCTGACCTTGTTACCGGCCGTCTGACCTGTATCGAGCGGCTCGAAGCAGAGAGTTCGGCTGGCGATACGGGGGGATGGCGGTACATCTACGCCTCGCACTTTGCTCCCGGAAATAATGGGAGGGTAATCGTCGAGCACTCGGAGGGCGTCGATGGTTTGGGATCGACAACATTTGACCGAGGCCCCGATGGCGCTTGGGCTGCGGTGCCAAAGATGAACGAATCGACGGTCGCCAACGGACCGATCGAAGTTGTGGTAAAGCAAGATCTGAATAACGCACCGGTCGTTGTGGCCACCGACAACAAGAACAAGCGGTCGCGACGGATCTGGAATCCTAACCCGCAGCTAGGCGGCATCGAGATGGGCGAGGAAGTGCGATTTACGTGGAAGGACAAGACTGGCCGCCTATGGGTGGGGGGTTTGTACAAGCCTCCGGATTATGCTCCTGGGAAGCGTTATCCCCTCGTTATCCAAACCCACGGGTTTGTTGATGAGCAGTTCCGTCCCGGCGGCACGTTCCCAACCGCCTTCGCAGCTCAGGAACTGGCTGCTGCGGGAATTCTAGTGCTTCAGGTTAACGACTGTCCGATCAGGGAGACTCCCGAAGAGGGCTCATGCCAAGTCGCAGGCTACGAAGCCGCAGTCGAACATCTAGCGACCGATGGGCTCGCGGATCCGGGCCGTGTTGGAATCATTGGATTCAGTCGTACCTGCTACTACGTGTTGGAGGCACTCACAACCAGCAGGTTGCGATTTAGGGCGGCATCGATCATCGATGGCGTCAATGAGGGCTACCTGCAATACCTTGTCGACGTCGATGCCGGAGGTAACAATTCAATAGCATCTGAGGCAAACGCCATCATCGGTGCAGCGCCCTTTGGTGGCGGTCTGCAGCGATGGCTCGAGAGGTCACCTGAATTCAACATGGACAAAGTAATGACTCCCCTGCAGGTGATGGCGACAAGAACGTCGGTCCTGCAAATGTGGGAACCCTATGCAACTCTTCGATACTTGGGAAAACCCGTTGACCTATTGGTTCTGAATTCCGACGAGCATATCTTCACTACCCCCGCGGAACGCGCGGCCTCGCAAGCCAGCACGGTGGACTGGTTTCGCTTTTGGCTCAAGGACGAAGAAAATCCTGATCCCTCAAAACTCTCGCAGTATAAGCGTTGGCGCCGACTCCGGCTGTCGCCCATAGAAGATCAAAGCACATCGCCATCGACTGGGCGCAGCAACCCTTGAGCATTGCTAAGAATCCTGGGATCAGTGCCCGCTGTACTGAAATGAGGTCACTGGCTTTGTTGCCGCGTTGTTGGGGTTCGTGAGACGGAGATACCGGGGTGCCCAAAATGCTGGGCACCCCGGTATGGACCTATTCATCCGCTTCATACGCCGGGATCGACGGCTCTTGTTGGGAGTTGTCCGCCGTGTCGTGGCTCTTGCCCAGTTCGGGGTGCCCTTGGACTGCAGAGCAAGCCGAATGAACCGCTACAAGTTCAGGCTTTTCATATCTCATCGTTTTCACCTCCTTCGTTTGTGGTTTTTTCTCAGCTGAGAAATTCGGTTCCATCTTCGAAACACAACTTACTGCGTTGCGGGAGCTTGGATTCTCCACTTGCGCTCTTACGAGATTCCTGCGCCAGAACCATGCCGCGCGAAAGCCGTTCAGTCAGGACCGATCCCACGGCCGCAGAATAAAAACGCAGATTGCGTAGACCCCTGAACGCGTTGCAAATTGCGCAGCCATTGTTCAACCATGAGCGTGCGTGACAGGAACGCGAGAGGAACGTCATGCCCCTGCCGAGCCCTATCCAAAACGGCGGAAAAGCGCCTTGGTTCTACGATGCCCAAGGAGATGCTGGCCATGTTTCGGCTGAATTCAGCAATCCTCTCCCATTCCTTTGAGATCTCCACCATGGGTAAACGGGCGATATATGCTTTTCTCTTCCGGTTAAGGATTTCTTCCGGGACGATCCCCCCCAGCGAGCGGCGCATCAAGGACCTGCGCTCGCCTGGACGGACGAGCTGTCCGCGCGGCACCGCGTAGAGAAATTCCAGCAGGCTGCGATCCAGATAGGGGTAACGCTTTTCGTACGCAGGGTGGGATGGAAGCTGGCAGCAGGCCAATTGCCTTTGGATCATCTCCAATGTTGCGATGTTCTCCTGAACACTCGGGCGAGGCCCGAGCAGCTTCACTCTCGATTGATAGCCGAGAAGAGCGGCGCGATTTCGGCGAGCAAAGTTTCGATCCAGCCAAGCAGCCGCCTGCAGGTGCTTGGAAACTCCGAACAGGGAAACAGGAAGGAACCCGCGCATGCTGTCAAACAGCAAATGAAACCATGGTCTTCTTTTGGCAAGAGCCCAGAGTTTCAGCTGTTGTGCGAGCATCCTGAATTGGCCACTTGCCAGAAAATCCTGCAACTCTGGCGTCGGAGTCGGCACGCCGCCAGTGGCCTCATCGCCACCGGTACCGGAGAGCACGACGCGATTCCCCTGTGAATTCATGCAACCGGCTAATTGCCTGTCAGTCTCAGACGGAACTCGAGCGGAAGTCGGGGTCATGGCCCACGGCGCATCTTGCCAACGGAAGCGAAAGAACGCTTGCGACTTCACGTCGATATGGCGGCCCGTGCGGCCACGCTTTTCTTCGACTTTGGAAAAATACGGTTTTTCGTCCCAATTGGGTTCCGAATCATCGTAGTAGGAGACAGTGTCGAGGCGCGGGGTCTCGACGGTGCCGCCCGCGAGGAGGGTGTCCGCCATGCACACGATCGAGGAGGAGTCCATGCCGCCGCTCAGTTCGGCGAGTACGGGACCCTCCGAGCGGAGTCTGCGGCGAATAGCCTCTGCGAAGACCTCCCTGAAATGCTCCTCGTATTGGGCATCGGTGCTGTAATGGATTCTCTGGCCGGGATCAAATTCCCAGTACTTACAGATGGTGTGTTTTCCCGCTTGAACGGTCACGTAGGACGACGGCGGCACCGAATGAATGCCAACGTAGGGCGTGAGGTGAGTGGCAGGGAAGAACGAGAACCAACCGGCGATATATTCTTCACAGAGCGCAAGAGGTTCTCCTCGAAAAAGAACCAATGGATCGAGAATCGTGCTCCAGGTAACCAGATCCTTGTCGATCGAATAGTGGAGTTGGCGCGTGCCAATAGGGTCTTTTGCCAAGATCAGCGAATGCGCGCGCGCATCCCAGATGGAAAGCGCCCAGTCACCGAGCAGTTGCGCGAAGCAATCGACGCCCCATTGTTGGTACGCTGCGGCCACAATCAAAACGTCGGCGGAATGGATTGTAACTGCATCGCCCAATCGTCGGACGAGTTCTGCGCGATTGTCTAAGCGGCCGTCCCAAGTGATGACATCACCCGATGCGGTTATATGAGGTTGGACTTCGCAGCGGGATTCCTTCGTAGTGTGGAATGCGCAATATAAGATGCCCATGTTTGCCTTCGCATAGAGCCGGCCATCATCCGGGCCGTAAGGAGCAAGGACGGGCTTGACCTTTTCGAGGAAATGTCGATCGATCGGTTTCCCATCGCGGTTCCATGTACCGAACTGGACGCTCATAGGCTTTTTCCTCAGGCTTCGTTCTGCGCCGGGGCCCTTGCTAGCACCGATCCAAAACGAAGTACATTTCAGGGGTATACGGTTTGTCGTTGACCACCCGGCCGTCCACTTCGACCCAGGCGTGCGCCTTAAAGGGCATCTGTTGCGCGCCGATGACCATCTGTGCAGGGACACCATAGGTCTTCAAAAGACACGCTGTAGCGGCCGATCGCTGGAGGCACCGTGCCTGTTTCCAGTACCAGATGCATGCCGTGTCCATTGCCGAACAGATCCGTTCCGCTGCGCCTGCAGATGGCTCCCGGCGTCCCAGCCGACAATTGCGAACTGTTTCGTAGATCGCCGCGAAATGTCCGCGAGCCAAGAGGATGTCGATGTGAATTAATTGTAAGTACGCTTGGATAACCAGAAAGGACACGGTTCACCCGTCGTTTCAAAAGGTCAGCTTCAACTGATCACAAATAAAAGCCATTCGATCCGTCAGTGCTTCGATACGGTCGCTTAAAGGAAGCACCGGCGAATGACCGCGAAACTTGCAGTAGTCAAGGATAATGGGCTGTTCAGAGCACGTCGCGTTCTGCAGTCGCGCCGTCATCTTGCGAGCATGAAGCGGATTACAGTTTCGATCGGCGTCGCCGGAAACGATCATCGTGGCGGGATAGGCCATGCCCTGCCGGATCTGATGATAAGGAGAGTACTTTGCGAGGGCGACGAAATCGTCGGGGTCCTCCGCTGTGCCAAATTCATCTTTCCAGAATCGCGCCCTGTCGAAATGGTGGTAGCGAAGCATATCGAGGATCGGAACCATGCAAACGACAGCGCGAAATAGATCCGGCCGCTGTGTCAACGCGGCGCCCACGAGCAGGCCAGAATTGGAACCGCCGAAGATTGCAAGTTTTCCGGGAGCGGTCTGACCGCTCCGGAAGAGCCACTCGGCGGCCGATAGAAAGTCGTCATAGGCCGTTTGCCGCTTGCGGCGTTTGGCGGCTTCATGCCACGGGATGCCAAATTCGCATCCGCCGCGGATGTTAGGCAGCGCAAAAAGACATCCCTGTTCCATGAGGAAGGCCACGAAAACGCTAAACTGCGGCGTCAGGGAGATGCCGTATCCGCCGTAGGAGGTCATGATAGTGGGATTGCCGCCCTTATCGAGAGCATCCCGGCGGCCCACGAGGTAGATGGGAATTCGGGTGCCGTCGTTTGACAGGTACCACGCGCGGGAATAACCGTACCGTGAAGAATCAAACGGGATGTGTCGTTTGGCCCACAAGATGCGCTCGTTGCTGTCCGGGGAATAACGGAAGAGGCTGACGGGCTCCGTGAATGATTCCGCCTCAAGAAACAGTTCATCACTTTTTGCAGGTAGGCCTAGTATGCGGATGGTTTCGGCGCTTCGAATGGGCACGTCGCCGCATTCTTTGCCGGCGAGATCAAACACACGGATCTGATGCGCCGCCTGCCTTACATAGGAGACAAGAATACGATTCCCAACAACGAACCAACTTTGAATGGGCACGTCACATTCCGGGACGGTTTCGATCCACTCATGTTCTTGGCCATCGTGAGGCCGGATTCGGACGATGCGGAAATTCGGCGCATCGCGGTCGGTAAGGGCGAGGATCCTGTCCTCGAGCAGCCGCAGGCCAACAAAGTAGTCGATCCCACCCATCATCAGTCTGGGATCGACGTCTGCCCCCAGCGGGCTCAAGTAAATATCAGTCAGCGTCTTCTCAAGAAAGTGATGGACGACAAAGGCAAGACGGTTGCCGCCAGAGAGAAGACCTAGCTGGATTGTTTGGTCTTCTCCGGCTGCGAAAACTTCTTGGTCTCGGCGTAGCGTCGTTCCCAGGAAATGCCGGTACGCGGCACGGTAGAAGGGGCGCTTTGCGCCAACAGCTTCGTGGACGTAATAGAAACTCTTGCTGTCTGGCGCGAACGCAAATCCGCGCAAATACCCTCGGGGGAGGAGGTCGGGTAGCCGCTTCCGACCCTCAATCTCAAGCAGCTCAAAGGTTCCCGTTCTCTCGCCTCCTTCCTTCACTTCGTAGAAAAGCAACCGACCATCCGGTGAGATACGAAGTGGTTGCGCAGTCGAGTACTTGCCGGTCTTTCTCTGGGACGGATCGACCAAGAGTTGATCGTGGCCGTCGGCACCTTCGCGCATGTAAATGCAAGGCTGCTCTTGGTCGGGGAGGCGCTTGCGGAAGAAATAGCGGTTGCCAGCCTTCTGCAGTGAGTCATAGGTCTCAACGGCGAGAAGTTCTCGGATGCGCTCGCGGATGCGGTCGCGGCCTGGGATGCCGTCCAAGTAGGTGCGGGTGAACTGTCCTTGTTGTTCGAGCCATTCTCTGGTTTGAGCGGAAGCTCCGTCTTCAAGCCACCGATATGGGTCGGTGACCGCAACCCCATGAATGAAGTCGGTGACTGGCTCGCTGCGGGAAAACGGAGGTGTCGCCATCACGCGAGACATCGATTGCTCCTTGTTGCGAGCTTGGTAGCCTCGCGATATGCGCGCCGCGCGAGACTGCGAAGGTATCCGGCCGAGGCGGGATTGCACAAGACGTGCGGCCAACGCAGGTTGACATTCACCGCGCATGCAAAAACAGCAAGAAGCGGAGAGTTGGACATTGCCAGTGCGAGCGATTCCGCAGAGAACAACGACTGCCAAGGCCCTAGGTAAGCGGCGACCAGTTTCTCTGTGAGGGGACGGGGCAATAGGCGCCGCGCGTGTTCGCGCAAGTATTCGAATGTAAGGAACGGATGCGCGACGCAACCCTCGGCCCAGTCCAGAAAGCAGCACCGCGTGGGCGAGACAACAATGTTTCCAGGGTTGAAATCCAGGTGAGCCAAGGTCCACGGAATTCGATTTCGTTGCGTTTCATAAAAAGCGCCCCTTAAGCAATCACCAAGGAACTGGAGTTCAGATTCAGTCAAGATTTGCGGAGGGTTGCTCGTTTGCACTGCCATGAGTTCGTTCACTCGCACCAGGAAAGGGTCGATCTGACCGGCGAGTTGCTCGGCTCTCATGTCCTTGCATCCGCTTTCAACGAGCGTATCGGTATGGGAGGCGGATGCGATCTGGAGTTCGGCGAGAGCTTTTGCTACCTCGGCCCACGCGCGAGCATCCGCAGCGTCTGGCTTTTGACCTTGTACTTCTTCAGAAAGCCAGCCATTCCAGCTTGGATGAACTCCCAGGATTCGGGGAACGTAATTGGGGAAGAGGCGGTGAAGAGCCACGCTGATCGGAAGTTCCTGGACGTTGGGCTCACCCGTGGCCTTGAACCAGACCGCTCCACCGGTTGTTTCGATTCGCACGAGGCTAAACGTGGCACTCGCGTTGAGTTGCTCGAACTTGCCGGTCGTATGGAGCCCGAAAGGTTCGATCTGGTCGCGAACCCAGCAGAAGAGCTCCTGGATCCAACCAGGTTTCGCAAATGGACCCTTCCCCGGTTCTGCGATGTAGCGATCGAGGTCTTCGAGTGAGCTCGAAATAGCCGCGCGATCGACAGGGGCGAAAGCCGTTTCCGAAGCGGCTCGTGCCGATGAGATCCACATGGTGGCCGGGTGCGTCTCGTCGTTTTGGTGGAGAGCCTCCAGGACAGCGTATTTGTTCCGGCAGCAGACCTCGGGTGATGGCGGCATGCTCTTGCTCCAAAGGCAGTAGGTGTCGAGGTGGTACTCGCGCTTTATGCGGGAGAGCAACTGCCCGGTGACCCTGACGCCATCTGGTACCTCCACTTGCGGAAGCGACCAGCGCAGGTGTTGTGCTGACAAAAGGATTTCGCTCGCCTTCCGTCGCGTAATGATCAGAGAATATTGGGTCCGGTCAGACCGCATCTCGGTTGCCATCATTTGCCTCCCCTGGCCTTGGGACGGACATACGGGCCTAGGTCAGAATGTGGTTCTGGGTTAGCGTTTCTAGAAAGTTGTGAACGTCGTCGCGCACCTGGTCGACATCGGCGCCATAAGCGGCGCTCACCTGAGCAGTGATCTGCTCCTCGTTGCATCCGTTGCCGAGCAGTCCAAGGATTTTCGAGCCGATCCCGTTCAAACAAAACATTTGGCCGCGTTCGACATCGAGCAAGATGGCCCCGTCGGGCGTCGGTGTGCTTCGAATCGTTCCTGAGATCGTAAGCATGAATGGTTTAAAGGCTCCGCTCGGCCGCTGCGTGCGTTGCATGGCGCGAGCTGGCGCCACTGTCACACCAGACCGAACTACACGCCATAGAATTCCGTTTGTGTTCGCGAGTACAAAGCGGTGGTGATCAATTACCGTGGCGCGAGGCACATGCGGCAGGCAGTGGTTCGGAGCGTGATTTACATCGCGTTCGCCGGTCAGGAGTATGTCCATCTTTGCAAACACGGAAGGCCACGCTGGTAAAGCAGAGAAAGAGAGAGAGAGAGGCACCAGCTCGTTGAGCGGCAAGGCCGGGAGCGATCCTGACAGAGTGTTAGGGAAGGCGTCTGAGAATCGCAGTGACCTGGCCAATGACCTCAGCATTGTCCCGATCAGAAACGCAGCAGCCACACAGGTAGCTCCCATCGCGTTTGACCATCACATAAACCGGCTGCTGGCGGGGGGCTGTCGACCAGAAGCTCCGCGGCTTTTTGAGCCGACGGTTGACGGCGAGGAGTGTGGCGTTCTCCATGCGCGGATCGGTTGACGTCTGCGCCACGCCAACCCAGAAAAAATCCAGGAGGGACGGGTGCGGAATTCCCGTGATTTCCGGCAGGGAGCGGTGGATGAACAATGGGATTTCCTTCCACTGGTCCATGAAAGCCGAAACAAAGCCCTTACTTGCGGGGTGGACGGGGCTTGGTTCTAGATGTTTTCCCTGAGGGTTTTGCGTACCGGGGCGCTCACAGAATTCTTCAGGCACGGGATCGCTGCCCATCGAATCGAGCACGACCCCTCCCGCACGGAGGAAATCCCAGAAGCTGATGCAATAAAGCATGCACAGCAAGAGAATTTTCTGAATGTGGCGAGGGGGAGCGCAAAGGCGTTCATAATCAGACAGCGTCCCGGGAGAGGCGAAGTAGGTCGGGTCGTAGAGCGTTTTAGCCACCGAGCAGCTCATGACCGAGGACTGCCGGAAGGAAAGACCCACACGCATTCGAGACGCTTGAATCAGCCGCCCCAGTTTTGCCGGGGAGTCTTGAAGAGGTTGGGTGTGAATTGTTGCGCGCGTCCTGCTGGTTGCCGGTGCGTCGGCCGATGGCCCGGTCGCCATAGGACGAATTTCGGCATCGACGACGCCGACAATCTTGGCGCTACGCCCGACTGTCAGTTCGAGTTGAGGACACGAAAAACTTGTCGAGCACAGGGCGATCCGGCTTCCGCTGATGCGTCGAAGATGCCCACACATGAGGCCGGAGGCGGTTTCCACCGCGAAGACGCGCTGGCTGGGTGCGTCGGCGAGCCCTGACGCCAGTTGCGCAGCGTTTTGAACATCGATTCGAGCGATGCTCCCGGGAGCGAGGTCGGGAAATGCGAAAACGTCGTCTCCTCCGATCTTGGCGTACAGGAACCTGCGCGTATCGAGCCTGAGCAACTTTGCGGCACGTATTGCGTGAACGGGTTTCACGACCTGTGCGAGGGGTGTGATCGCAGAGAGGGGGCAGCTTACGGCTCGGTCCTCAAACCAGGGGATCCACTGATTCTCGTCGTAAACGGCGCTATCTAGAAAAACCGTGCGGCGACGCTCAAAAAGGATCTGGAGCCGCAGAATGTCGTCGAGTGAAAACGCGAAGACCGCAAGCCAGTCGCAAAGGCGGTACTGGGAGATTCGGCTAAGAGATATGAACTGTTGGATGCTCGGACTCGCGTTTCTGGCCGCTAGAGCCGAGTAGAAGTCCTGCGGAACGTAATACGGGGAAGAGCGTCCGAAGATCTCAGCAGACTTTCGTGACACCTGATAGAGGGTCAAATCGCGTGCGGAAAGGATTCGTCGCACACGGCTAGCAATGTCGATGGGTTTGTTCACGGGCCCGCTTGGATATACAGGGAGTCGCTGGCAAGCCGGAACAAATTGCACCGATGGCCGCAATTGCGACCAGGTAACATGTTTTCAAATTATCCGTTGCGGATATAAACTAGAACGTTACGTAGTTGACCATTGATTGACGCCGAGAGCAGGATACCCGCCCATGGACTCAAACAGGCCGAATGCTGTAGCTGGGCAGCGGCTGAAGGAAGCGCGGGAGGGCTTGGGTCTGTCGACACGCGACGTGCAGCGAAAAAGCGAACAGATCGCCCTGGAGAAGACCAACCAGGAATACTATATCTCGCACGCCTGGCTGACCGACATCGAGAAAGGCAAGTTCATGCCGGGCCTGTTTAAGCTCTACAGCATCAGCGCGATTTATGACCGAAGCTTTACCGAGATCGCCTCGTATTTTGGGCTGAGGATCGCAGATCTAAGCCGGGACCGCGCTTCCATGGGGGTTCCGAGAACGCACTTGGTGAACAGGCACGGGGAGGGGGAAACCCAGAGCGTATCGTTGCCTGTGGAATTTAAACCCGAATTCCGCTTGGAGAACACCAATCTACTGTCGAGGGTGGTCGAAAAGTGGGACGAAGTTCCGATTGGCTTGCTGCAGCACCTGGACTTGCGTAAATCGATGTACGGCTACATCGGCCGGGAAGACCACACATTATATCCGCTCATTCGCCCCGGATCACTGGTACAGATCGATCCGAGTCAGAGAAAAATCAGTTCTGCGCCGTGGAGAACCGAGTTTGAGCGTCCCATCTACTTCATTGAACTCCGAAACGGATATCTGTGCAGCTGGTGCCAGCTCGAACGGGGACAACTGATAATCATTCCACATCCACAGTCGCGCCAGACGGTTCGGCATTTCGAGCATCCCTCGCAGGCAGAAATCGTCGGCCGCGTGACGGGGGTGGCGATGCGAATTGTCGAAGAAGAGGGTACCGAAGGAGCTGCAACACGCTGGTGACAGAACACTTCCGCGCTACGCACACCGCCATCCTGCTTGGGTCTTGAAACCCGTCTTGGCAGTACTAACCGCGTGTCTTGTTGGGCGCGAGCATGTTGATCGCCGCTTCTTTAGTGCGAGGCTCTCTCATTTCTGGCTGGTATATTGCTCGCGGAACTCGAGCGCACTTGGAACCTGATCGACCGCAGTCCCGGGTGTTTCAGATACCCGGCCGCGGGTCGCGAGATGGAGGCTTCGGCTGGTGCTCCTGTCACGGTTTGGAGAAAAGTGATACCGGTTTGGTACGATTCGGCCCTTTCGTCGGTAAACCTAGATATAGGTTGGGATCGGTGAATACCCGCCCCAGTTTCTAAATGAGGTCGGACGGAAGGTTTGGCAGCCGCCCATGGTAGAGGAGGTGAACGAGATGGCCTCATCGCAACGCGTTCCCCTTCTGCGCAGGCTTCGCAGGTCCGAACACCTGCATGGTCTCGTTCTGAGCGAGATTGATTACCCGCCCCGGTTTCGGATCGGCTGGCATCGCCACGAACTGGCCGCCCTCGCGTTGACCGTGCGGGGCAGTTTGACAGAAACCTTTGCCAACAGCGGTATCAAACTCATGGAATGTGGCCTTCTGATAAGGCCTGCCGGCGAGCGCCATTGGGATTCGGTGGGAGACTTGGGCGCGACGTGTTTCCTGATCGAAGTACGCAGGGAGTGGCTCGATGATGTGCCGCGGCTCGCTACCATACTGACCACTCCCAGCTTTCATGAGCGCGGGCCGATCCGCCTGCTGGCCAGACGTGCATATCACGAATGGCTGTTGGGCGACACAGCTTCACCAATTGCGATTCAGGCGCTCGTAATGGAGATAGTGGCCCATTTGGTTCGCGATGGCGAAGCTCGGGCCAGGGGCTGGTCCCCGCTTTGGCTGAAAAGGGTGAAGCAACGGCTCGATGAGGGGTTTGCGGAAACGCTGAGCCTAGCCGAGCTTGCGCGAATCGGCGGCGTTCACCCCACACATCTAGCCCGGCAGTTTCGGCGGCACTATCGCTTGACCATCGGCGAATACATTCGCGAGCGTCGCGTGGACGCGGCGATTGGGTTGCTCGCAGAGAAGGATCTTTCTCTGACCGAGATTGCCCTTGATACCGGTTTTTCAAGTCACGGGCATTTGTGTACAGTCTTGAAACAGGCCACCGGCATGACTCCAACTCAGTTCCGCCAGATAAACGGCCGGAAATCGAGCAGGTAGCTTGCCCGCAGGTTTGTCTGGCGGTGTGTCGGGTTGAATGGCTTCTGCCGCAGCGTCATCCCGCAGCCGCTCTCATTGCGCGGCAGGCCAAGTGAGAACGGCAGGCCTGTGCCACACAAAAGCCCCTCTTGCCGGTGGCTTTTCGAAGCGTCGTCAGTAACCTCGCCCCGGCGAGGGTGACGCGATTTGTGAGCGCAGAATCCCACACGGTGGGAATTGAGGTGCCTATGTCGAAACGCAAATCACCCGGGAGGGCTTTGCTTACCTGGTGCGCTGTGCTCGTGAGCGGCGGCATGGGGCTCGCGCAGTCTCCGGGACCTCAGCCGTTTCCCATGCCGCCACCGATTGCGGCACCCAAGGACACACCCTACCTTGGCGCGATCCGCCTGAACGTGGATGCCACCGATACCGAGCGGCACCTGTTCAAAGTTCATGAGACCCTTCCGGTGCGGGCCGGTGAGTCGATCGAGCTGCTCTATCCCCGATGGCTGCCCGGCAATCACTCCCCTTCCGGACAGGTTGACGCACTTGCAGGTCTCATGATTTACGCAGGTGGCACGCGCGTCGAATGGCGGCGCGATCCAGTCGACGTATTCGCCTTCCACGTTGACGTGCCGGCGGGAGCAACGACGCTCGATGTCGACTTTCAGTTCGCGTCGCCGGTTGATGCCAGCGAGGGCCGAGTTGTGATGACGCCGAACATGCTGAATTTGGAATGGAACGCGGTTCTTCTCTATCCTGCTGGCTATTTTGCGCGGCAGATCATGGTCGAACCGAGCGCGCGGCTGCCCGCAGGCTGGGGTGTTGCGACTGCCCTTGAGTCTGCTGCAGGGAGTGGCGGCGTAACCACGTTTCAGCCGGTATCCTTGAACACTCTGGTAGATTCTCCGATCTTCGCAGGCCGATACTATAAGCGCCTGGACCTTGATCCTGCCGGTCCCGTACCGGTTCACTTGGATATTGTGGCGGACCGTCCGGATCTGCTCGAGGTGAAACCGGACCAGCTCGAAGCGCATCGTGCCCTCGTGCAGCAAGCCTACAAACTCTACGGCTCGCACCACTACGACCATTATGATTTTTTGCTCGCCCTCACCGATCAGATGGGCGGTATGGGCCTCGAACATCACCAGTCGAGCGAGGACGGAACAGTCCCGAGCTACTTCACCGGTTGGGACAAGAACGCCGACACCCGTGACCTCCTGCCGCACGAGTACACTCATTCGTGGAACGGCAAGTTTCGGCGCCCGGCGGATCTATGGACGCCAAACTTCAACGTGCCCATGCGTGACAGCCTGCTTTGGGTCTACGAAGGTCAAACCCAATACTGGGGTTTCGTTCTAGCGGCCCGCGCGGGGTTACTTGCCAAGCAACAGGCCCTCGACGCCTTGGCGTGGACTGCGGCAAGCTATGATCACCAGGTTGGCCGCCAATGGCGAACGCTTGAAGACACAACCAATGACCCTATCGCCGCCATGCGCGGGCCCCTTGCTTGGCGAAGCTGGCAGCGCAGCGAGGACTATTACTCCGAAGGTCAGCTCCTGTGGCTCGACGTCGATACCCAGATCCGCGAACTGTCGGGCGAGCGGCGCTCCCTAGACGATTTCGCCCGCCTGTTTTTCGGCACCAACGACGGCAGTTTCGTGACCCAAACCTATGTGTTCGAGGATATCGTGGGGGCGCTGGGCAGGGTTCAGCCCTACGATTGGGCGAAGTTCTTGCGCGCACGGCTGGAAGGCCATGATTCTCGCGCACCCCTTGATGGCATCGTTCGTGGCGGCTACAAGCTCGTCTATAGGGAGACACCCACCGATTATTTCAGGGACTCCGAGGCACGCCGGAAGCTCACCGACCTGACCTATTCCCTTGGGATGACCATCGCCGCCTCGGGCCGGCTAAATGACGTGCTGTGGGAGGGGCCCGCGTACAAGGCCGGACTGACTGTTGGTACCGAGATCGTTGCAGTCGACGGGACCATCTTTGATGCCGACCGGCTCAAGAGTGCCATTCAAAACGCGCAGAAAACCGTCGCCGCCATCGAGCTTCTTGTGAAGAACGGCGATCACTACCGTACGGTGCTTATCGACTACCATGACGGCCTTCGCTACCCGCGTTTGGAACGCGACGAAAGTGCGCCTGCGCGCCTGGATCAGATTTTCACAAAGAGAAACTAGGGGAGAGCACCACTCAGATCCGAAAGCTAACGCCAAAGACGTGCCCACATGCCACGGTGTCACTGGTTTTCCTAGTGTCTGCTAAGGATGAACGTGAGGATAGGATTGGCAGCAATTCCCTCATCGGGTTCAGGTAAGAGATTTGCACACGAAGTTCTTGAAGATCGGTTCTGCTGCTGGCTCTGCGGGAAGAGAAATCCGATTTCGCAAGCGCAGGCGCGAGGGATGTGATGAAGTCTCTGCTGACAGGACTCTCTGAAAGCGCTTCCCTGCGTCGCTTTGCAGAGCGCTCTTCCCTTGGCAAGAAATTATCGGGTCGATTTGCTGCGGGAGCAGAGATTGCGAGCGCGTTGGAGGCAGCGCGCCACGTGAATGCGGCTGGCGCGAGCGTTACCATCGACAATCTTGGGGAAAACGTGACACTTGCTGAAGCTGCGCGAACCAGCGCCGAGGTGTACGGCCGATTGCTGGAGGCCATCGCACGAGGTAACCTTCAGGCGAACATCAGCTTAAAACTGACACAAATGGGTCTCGATCTAGACGACAACCTCTGCCAGGAATTAGTCGAGTCCCTCGTGCGCCACGCGGCACGGATCGGGAATTTTGTTCGCGTTGATATGGAGGGCTCCCGCTATACGCAGAGGACGCTGGATCTGGTAGGAAGGATCCATCAAACGCCCGGGAACGCCGGCCATGTGGGAGCCGTGATACAGGCGTCGTTGAGGCGCAGCGAAGCGGATCTGGACGAACTCCTGAGGCAGCGAATTCGCGTTCGCCTGTGTAAAGGAGCTTACAAGGAGCGCGCGCATGTGGCTTTTCCGGATAAAGCGAGCGTTGACGAGAACTTTCTTGGCCTGTCCAAAAAGTTGCTGGGCGACGGCCTCTTTCATGGAATCGCAACGCATGACGACCGGCTGATGGACGAACTCAAGACATACGTGACAACAGAAGGAATTGAACGAACCAGCTTTGAGTTTCAGATGCTGTATGGTGTCCGCCCGCAACTTCAGGAGCAATTGGTCCATGAAGGATGGAACCTGCGTGTCTATATTCCCTTTGGAACCGCATGGTATCCCTACTTCATGCGGCGGATCGCGGAGCGTCCTGCAAACTTGGCGTTTGCGGTCAGGAGCATCTTCGGTAGCTAGGTCAGAAAATAATCACACCACACGACGTATCGAGGAGTCTCAACTCTATGAAGTCAACACAGTCGAACCAACGGGCTCGGGGGAAGTTTCGCAACGAGCCACTCACTGATTTTGCAAAGCCCGCGAATCGGAAGGCCATGGAGCATGCGCTCGGCCATGTGCAAAAGCAGTTGGGCCGAGAGTACCCGCTGATCGTTAGTGGCCATGCCGTCACGACCGGGAAGAAAATCGAGTCACGAAATCCGTCGCACCCTGACCAGGTGATCGGGATATTTCAAGAGGCCTCGGTCGAGATGGCCAGTGAGGCGGTCGAAGCGGCCAGCCAGGCCTTTGAAAGCTGGAGGCGGGTTCCGCTTAAGGAACGGGCTGCCTGCGTGTTTCGTGCGGCAGATGTTCTGAGGAAGCGGAGGCTGGAACTGGATGCGTGGCTCTGCTACGAGATTGGCAAGACATGGTCGGAAGCCGACGCCGATATCGCGGAGCTGATTGACTTCTGTGAGTACTATGGCCGCGAAGCGGTGCGGCTCGCCGGTCCGCAGAAACTGACTCCCATACGCGGAGAGAAGAACTACTTGAAATACATCCCGCTGGGAGTTGGCATTATCATTCCGCCTTGGAACTTCGCAGCGGCAATCATGGGAGGAATGACGGTCGCGGCAATGGTGACAGGCAATACCGTTATCGTAAAACCTTCCAGCGACGCGCCTACGATTGCAGCGATTTTCACAGAGATCCTCTACGATGCCGGTGTGCCACGAAATGTCGTCAGCTTTTTTACTGGTCCCGGCGGCACGGCGGGCGAAGCATTGGTCACCCACCCCAAGGCGCGCTTCATCTCCTTTACCGGCTCGAAGGAATCGGGCCTGCGAATCCACGAGCAAGCCTCCCGGGCGCAGCCGGGCCAGCTGTGGATCAAGCGCACGGTCCTTGAAATGGGTGGCAAGGATGCGATTTTGGTGGATGAGGAAGCAAACCTCGACGCGGCGGTTGAAGGTGTGGCCGTGTCAGCCTTCGGTTATCAAGGACAGAAGTGCTCTGCCTGTTCGCGCGCGATTGTTGCCGAGAAGGTCTACGACGAATTCCTGAACAAACTGATCGAGCGCGTCAAGAACATTACAGTCGGACCATCCGAGGATCCTGCGAATTTCATGGGCCCGATAATCAACAAAACAGCAATGGAATCGATTCTCGATTACATCGATCTGGGCAAGAAGGAGGGACGCCTTGTGATCGGTGGCAAACGCGCAGGCGGAGACGGCTACTTCATCGAGCCAACCGTCATCGCCGATGTCAGCCGCAAGTCCCGTATTTTTCAGGAGGAGATCTTCGGTCCGGTGCTTGCGGTAACCAAGGCTCGAGATTTCGAGGAAGCTCTCCAGATGGCCAATGACACCGAGTTCGGACTCACGGGCGCGGTTTATTCTAGAAATCCGCAAAAGATCCGGCGGGCAGCCGATGAGTTTTTCGTCGGAAATCTGTATATGAACCGCAAGTGCACGGGAGCGATGGTTGGAGCGCACCCGTTTGGAGGATTCAATATGTCAGGGACCGATTCCAAAGCAGGCGGAAAGGATTACCTACAGCTGTTCTTACAGGCCAAGACCGTGGCAGAAAAACTGAATGCAACTCGATAACCGCAGGTTCGCCTCTAGAAGTTGCCACGAAATCCCGATTGCTACCGCTATGGGAGATTCGTTGGCGCTAAGTTGACGCCAGAGCGCTAACTCCTTGAAAGACGGTTTCATAGGATTGATTTAGGCTCTTCTTTTCAGGGAGAGTTGCGTCGGTGTCGGTTGGGGAGAAGCCTTCCTGAGGCCGAAGAAACCGGGCTTGGCGTGACTTTTGGGGACGGCGGTTTCTCGCAAGCATTTAACTGAAACTCCAGAGCAAGGTTTGGGGGCGTGCCGCTGTGAACCAATCAAAGATGTTGCGGGCTGCTTCGCGGCTGACCCGAAAAGAGACCGAGGAGCAAGTCCACTACCGTTCCTCACGTTTAGCGAGGCGTTGAGGATGGCAGAGCACGGTTGCGATCTAGATCGGCGCCAAGCGATTGAGGCAACGATGAACTGCGGACTTCCCCTTGTGGTCACGCGCCTGGATGACACGGCGCCATCGAGCCGCATCGCATCCGAGCGGGAAATGACAGTGCAGAGGCAGCCTCGTCAGGCTGTCGCCCTTGGCACGACCGTCTCGCGTGGTGGTGGTTCATGAGCCGGCCCCCGAAACAGGCGACCATGGAAGAAGACAAATTTCCGCGACTGGTGACTTCACTTCCGGGCCCCCGTGCCGCTCGCATCCTTGAACTCGATCGCCAGTATGTCTCTCCGTCCTACACGCGCAGCTATCCTCTGGTGGCCCGACGCGGCAGCGGTGCCATGGTCGAAGACGTGGACGGGAACGTGTTTCTTGATTTCAACGCCGGAATTGGCGTTGTGGCGACCGGTCACTGTCATCCGGAAGTCGTAGCTGCCATTCAGGAGCAGTCGGCCGAGCTGATTCACATGTCCGGCACCGACTTCTACTATCCAAATATGGCCGAGCTAGCCCAGAAGCTCTGCGCCATCGCACCGGGTAGCAGTCCCAAGCGTGTTTATTTCGGGAATTCGGGCACCGAATCGGTGGAGGCCGCAATCAAGCTTGCGCGCTATCACACCCGGCGTGACAAGATCATCGCATTCTACGGAGCTTTTCACGGTCGCACGATGGGCTCACTCTCGCTCACGGCTTCGAAGTCAGTGCAACGAAACGGTTTCGGAACATTGCTTGCTGGCGTGCTCCATATTCCGTATCCCAATCAGTACCGCTGCCCGTATGGCAAAAAGGCTGAGTATTGTTGCACCAGTTGCGCGGCCTTCCTTGAAGGCGAGCTCTTCAAAAGACTCGTGAATCCCCAGGAAGTTGCTGCCATTGTGATTGAGCCGATTCAGGGCGAAGGCGGCTATGTGTCGGCACCGGCTGAATTCCTGCACGATCTGCAGCGCGTGTGCCACGAGTATGGGATCTTGCTGATCTCTGATGAAGTGCAGTCCGGTATGGGCCGAACCGGAAAATGGTGGGCGGGAGACCATGTCGGTCTTGAGCCAGACATTCTCTGTGTTGCCAAGGGCATTGCTTCTGGCATGCCTCTTTCGGCGACCATTGCGAAGGCCGAAGTCATGGATTGGCCCCCGGGGGCTCATGCCTCGACCTTTGGCGGCAACCCCGTGAGTGTGGCTGCGGCAATCGCAACGATCCGCCTGCTCGAAGATCGATACATCTGGAATGCTCGACGTATGGGTGCGTATTTATTGGGGCGCATCGCGCCATGGACCAACGAGTATGCCATCGTCGGAGACATTCGCGGGCGAGGTCTCATGATCGGTATCGAAATCGTGCGGAATCGAAGCACCAAAGAACGCGCCGGGGACCTGCGAGATGCAATCGTAGACCTTGCGTTCAACAAAGGACTGTTGTTGTTGGGTGCTGGTGAAAATATTCTGCGCCTTTGTCCGCCACTCCTGATCACGCAGCAGCAGTGTGACTTTGCTATCGGTGTGCTGGGCGAGTGCATCCTCGCTGTTCAAAGGTCCGCCTAGTTGTGTGCCAGGCATGTTGAATATGCGCATTGCGGCCGGAAGAGAGCAACCGTGAACACGAGCATCTTTGAAATCTTCAAGATCGGGATAGGGCCATCGAGCTCGCACACGGTTGGACCGATGCGCGCGGCCGCCGATTTTGTGGAGAAACTCGCGCGCAAAGAGCTGCTCCTTGGCACACGCCGACTGCACGTCAATTTATACGGCTCATTGGCGCTCACCGGGCGAGGGCACGGCACAGACGGGGCGGTTCTGCTTGGTTTGTGCGGGGAGCTACCCGAGCGGGTCGACCCCGACACGATTGCTTCCCGTTTGCGGGATATCCGCTCCATTGCGGCGCTCGCTTTGCGAGGCATTCACCTGATTCGCTTCGTCGAATCAGACGATTTAGTGTTTCACAAGGAGGAAACTCTCCCCGGGCATCCGAATGGAATGCGATTCCGGGCCTTAGGTGCCCATGACGAACTATTACTCGAACAGGTTTACTACTCGATTGGCGGAGGATTCATTCGAAGGGAGGGCGAGGAGCTTGCTCCTTCCGGCCTCACGCCGGCGCGATACCCGTTCTCGAGCGCGGATGAATTGCTCCGCATAGGCGAGCAGCGCCGGATGGCTGTCTGGCAGATCGTCCTCGAAAATGAAAGGTCCTGGCATGAAGAGGCGGAGGTTCGCGAGTACGTGGCGCGTATCTGGGAGGTCATGCAGGGATGTGTGAAACGCGGGCTTGCGGCGGAGGGAATGCTTCCCGGCGGCTTGAATGTTCGCCGCCGGGCAGCACATTTGGCGAGAAAGCTCTTGGCACAAGGTGGGGAGCCTCTGGCTCAAATGGGCTGGGCGAATGCGTATGCCATGGCCGTCAGCGAAGAAAACGCGGCGGGTGGCCGCGTGGTGACGGCCCCCACAAACGGCGCGGCGGGAATCATACCGGCGGTCGCGCATTACTACATGCGGTTTGTTGCGGGAGCCTCCGAAGAAGGCCTGTTCCGTTATTTTTTGACGGCCGGAGTCATCGGGATTCTCTATAAGGAAAACGCGTCGCTTTCAGGCGCGGAAGTCGGTTGCCAGGGAGAAGTGGGAGTGGCGTGCTCGATGGCGGCGGGTGGTTTGACTGCCGCTTGGGGTGGTAACAACAAGCAGGTGGAGTGTGCTGCTGAAATCGGCATGGAGCATAACCTGGGTATGACGTGTGATCCCATCGGAGGTCTGGTGCAGATTCCCTGCATCGAACGGAACGCGATGGGGGCGGTAGAGGCCATCAATGCCTGCCGCCTTGCAATGGACGAGGGCGGCGAGCACAAAGTCTCGCTTGATCAGGTCATTCAAACCATGTACCAAACCGGGCGCGATATGCAGTCGCGCTACAAAGAGACTTCTCTGGGAGGGCTTGCACTGAATGTGATCGAGTGCTGAAGGTTTACACAGTCCGCAAAGGATGGGGGTTGTAATTGGTTCTTGTCATCACTCCGAACAGCGGCTCAAAGGAGATATGGGGAAAGTTTCACAGATGTTTCCGTGGAGGTGTCAATCGACCGCCCTCCGCAGATCCCCAAGCCCGAGGTGCTATATTGTGCGCAACAGGTGCCATTCCGTTGCACAAGTCAAAAGCCAGCCCAACATGTCTAACCCACTGAGTTTGATCACCGATCGTCGCGATTTGAGACAGACCGATGCTGACCTTTGTTATATATGCCCGCAGGACCCCGGAATTATTAGCACGCGTGGTATCGCTCTTTCACCGACGCGCGATCGAGATCGAGCGCATGACGGCTGGGCGCGCGGGAAGGCCTGAGGTATGGCAGATCGAAGTTACCGTTGACTGTAGTTACGATGGAGCAGAATTGATCGAGGCCAACCTTTACAGGATCGTCGACGTGCTGCTGGTTGAAAACAATCAAAGCCACCGAGAGGCTGCGCACCATGTGATCGAGGGCGGCGATCGCGAATCATGAGGGTCATTTACCTGGTCACCACAGGGGGAACGATCGAAAAGGCGTACTCCGAGCAAACCGGCTCGGTCGCCGATCCGGGCAACAAGGTCGGGCGGTACTTGCAACGCCTCCGGCTCCCCGATTCCGAAGTGAACGTGGTGCCCTTGCTCAACAAAGACAGTCTTGAGCTGACCGATGCGGATCGAGAATTGATCCTGGCGACCGTGAGGGGGCTTCTGCATGAGAACGCCCCGATCATCATTACCCACGATGCAGATACTATCGTTCCGACGGGACGTCTTCTGAAACGGGCGCTGCCAGAGATCGACGTTCCTGTTGTTCTGACTGGCGCGATGGCGCCCCTCGGTTTTGAAGCCAGCGATGGGTTGCAGAACCTGACAGAAAGCCTCTTCGCCGTGCGCCTCCTACCTCCGGGCATCTATGTTGTGATGCACAACCAAGTGTCTGCAGTCGATGCGGTGAGCAAAGATCACAAGCTATCGCGGTTCATATCGGCCGATCGGAGGCCAAACTAACTGGCCCGATCTGCTGAAAGTAGAGAGGAAGCATATGAAGGCGCTCGTGAAAAGCCGGCCGGTACCAGGACTCTGGCTCGAAGAGGTAGCGATCCCGGAAGAAGGAATCAATGATGTTTTAATTCGTGTACTCGCGACAGGCATCTGCGGGACCGACCTGCATATCTACCAATGGGATGAATGGGCACAGAAGACGATCCCGGTTCCACTGGTCATTGGCCACGAATTCGTCGGCGAGATTGCTGCGGTCGGATCCAATGTCACGGATTTTTATGTAGGAGACATCGTAAGCGGGGAAGGTCACGTTGTTTGCGGACGCTGCCGGAACTGTTTGGCCGGGCGGCGCCATCTCTGCGCGCACACAATGGGCGTGGGAGTCAATCGACCGGGCGCGTTTGCCGAATACATCGTTCTGCCCATGAGCAACATCTGGCGGCATAACGGAAAGATCGATCTTGAAACCGCAGCAATCTTCGATCCGTTTGGGAACGCCGTTCATACGGCCCTTTCCTTCCCGGTTCTGGGGGAGGACGTGCTCATCACCGGGGCGGGACCGATCGGAATCATGGCTGCGGCCGTGGTGCGCCACGCGGGTGCCCGTCATGTGGTCATCACCGATATCAATCCGAAACGTCTCGCGCTGGCGGAGAAGCTGGGAGTCACGCTGGCCGTCAACACGGCTGAAACACGCTTGTCCGATGTTCAGAAGAAACTTGGAATGCACGAGGGCTTTGACGTTGGACTTGAAATGTCGGGAAACGGGAACGCCTTCCAGCAGATGCTGGCGAACATGAGCCACGGGGCGAAGATCGCCATGCTCGGGATTCCATCCGATGAGGTGGCCATCGATTGGAAACAGGTGATCTTCAACATGCTGACGATTAAAGGCATCTACGGCCGCGAGATGTATGAGACCTGGTACAAGATGACGGTGATGCTCGAATCGGGGCTCGATATCAAGGCCGTCGTCACGGACCGACTTCCATGGCAAGACTATGAAAAGGGATTCGCCGCGATGCGTTCGGGGGATTCTGGCAAGGTGATCTTGGACTGGCGTCCATAGCGGCGACCCTGCTTGAATGGGTTGGTATTGCTAGCCGCGACAGCGGAGCGGTACAAAGGAATTTGGAAGGGAGCACCCGCCCATGGATTCAAACGATCGGCGTGACCAGCACAGCCTGCGACCGCCAACGCGAATTCTGACGCAAGGTTTTGACCCAAGGCTTTCTGTCGGGTCTGCTCGCCCGGCTGTCTTTCGTAGCTCGACCTACGTGTTTTCAAGCCCGGAGGCCGCTGAGCGAGCATTTGACTTGGCGTCAGGCCGCGCGACGGCCGCCCCGGACGAGAGTCCCGAGTTGATCTATTCGCGGCTCAATCATCCGAACGCTGAAATGCTGGAGGATCAGATCGTGCACCTTGAGAAAGGCTCGGCCTCGGCGCTGGTCTTCAATTCGGGCATGTCCGCGACGGTGACCTCGCTTTTCAGCTTTCTGAGCCCGGGCCAATCGATCGTCTACACGATTCCGAGCTACGGTGGCACGCAGCATTTCATTCAGAATTGCCTTTCGAAATGGGGCGTTGGGGGGATTCCCGTGCCGTCGGGGCGCGCCGATTTGATCGAGCGCGCGATCGGGTCGGCTAAAAATCTGGGTGCGGTGCTCCTTGAAACGCCCGCAAACCCTACCCTCGTTATGACTGACATCCGGCAGGTCTGCGACGCAGTCGCGGCACTCGAAGGGCCCCTGGGCCGAACCCGCCCCGTGGTGATGGTCGATAACACCATGCTGGGGCCGTCCTTCCAACACCCGCTGGCGCTGGGCGCAGATCTTGTTATCTATTCCGGGACGAAATATCTCTCTGGCTTTAGCGACATGCTGGCGGGAATCGCGCTCGCCAAGGATCCGAATCTGATCGGCAGGATTCGTCCCACGCGTGCGCTTTTCGGTACGATTCTGCAGCCGGACGAATGCTGGATGCTGGGCGGTCGCTTGCCCACCGTCCGCCTGCGCATGGATCGGGCCAGCATCAACGCACAGCAGATCGCGGATCGTCTCGCGGGTCATCCCAAAATCGAGCGAGTGCTCTATCCCACGCTCTTCATCGATGAGGACCAAAAGCGAATTTACGAAGCGCAATGTGACTATCCCGGCGGGATGTTGAGCCTGGAACTGCGCGGCGGGAAAGCGGCTGCGTTTGATTTCTTGCGCCACCTACGCATCGGCAGAAACGCCGTCTCGCTGGGAGGCGTAGAAACCCTCGCCTGCCATCCGAAAACGACCACACATTCCGGATTCACCGAGCAGGAGTCTGCTGCGGCGGGTATCGGGGACGGCTTGGTGCGCGTCTCGGTCGGCATCGAGCATTGGCGTGACTTGCTTACAGACTTCGAGGAAGCGCTGGAACTGGCGTGACGGCCGATGGTTTCTGGCTGACATGGAAGGTTCCGGTGAGGTGCCCGAAGCGCGTGCTCCTCAGTCGCGTTGCGGGCCAGCGCAGATGAGAAGCCCCGGGGAGATGATGAAAGATGTATGAGACGGCGAAACCAGAATTTGCTTCACAGTTGAATGAGATTCAGAAAGCGGGCCTCTATAAGTCCGAACACGTTCTTGACAGTCCCCAGAATGCAAGGATCGATCTGCGCAAGGAAAGAGGAATCCTCAACCTTTGTGCGAATAATTATCTGGGACTTGCCGATCATCCTGAGGTGGTGAGGGCCGCCCACGATGCGCTCGATCGCTGGGGCTACGGGTTGTCGTCGGTCCGCTTCATCTGCGGCACGCAGGAGATTCACAAGGAACTGGAGCGCCGGCTCAGTGAATTCCTCGGGACCGAGGACACGATCCTATACGGTTCGTGTTTTGACGCCAATGGAGGGTTGTTCGAGACGCTCCTTGATTCAGAAGACGCGATTGTCTCCGACGAACTCAATCATGCCAGCATCATCGACGGCATTCGCCTTGCGAAAGCGCGGCGTTTTCGTTACCGCAACGGGGACATGAGCCACCTTGAAAGGAACCTGCAGGAAGCCTCTGGTTCACGCCGCATTCTGATCGCAACCGATGGCGTCTTCTCGATGGACGGCTACATCGCCAAGCTACCGCAGATATGCGATTTGGCCGACCGTTATAAGGCCATGGTCATGGTGGACGATTCTCATGGGGTCGGGTTCATGGGGGCAAACGGCCGTGGTACGCATGAGCATCACAAGGTGATGGGCCGCGTGGACATCCTCACGGGAACATTGGGTAAAGCTCTGGGAGGGGCGAACGGCGGCTATACAAGCGCGCGAAAGGAAATCGTGGAACTGCTGCGGCAGGGATCCCGCCCCTATCTTTTCTCAAACAGCGTTGCCCCGGTGATTGTAGGTGCGTCACTGAAGGTTCTCGACCTGCTGAAGCAGACCGGGGAACTTCGGGAGCGCCTGCACTCAAACACACGATACTTTCGACAACGAATGTCTGCGATCGGGTTCGACATTCCGCCGGGTGAGCACCCGATTGTGCCGGTGATGTTGGGAGAGGCGGCCCGGGCCGTGCAAATGGCGGAGCGCCTGCTTGCAAAGGGTGTCTACGTCGTGGCCTTCAGCTATCCGGTGGTGCCCCCCGAGAGAGCGCGCATTCGGGTACAGCTGTCGGCTGCACACAGCCATGAGGATCTGGAGTTTGCAATTGCGCAATTCGCAGCGGTTCGCTCGTGATTTTAAAGTAAGCAAGACCCGCAGCACGCTGAATTTGACGCAGAGAAAGGCGAGTTGACCTCTCATGATTGAGCTATCCGGCAGCGCGCTGTCCCTGGAGCAGATCGCGTCGGTGGCTGCGGGCAAGAGCGGGGTCCGCCTTTCCAGTGGTGCCGCCCGGCACATGCGTGCTACGCGCGCGGTCGTTGAAAAGCTCCTCAGCCGGGGCGAGGTGGTCTACGGCGTCAACACGGGATTTGGCAAGCTTGCGGACATTCGCGTGCCGGATGCAGAACTCGATGCCCTGCAGAAAAACCTGGTTCGCAGCCATGCATGCGGCCTGGGCACGCCGCTTTCTGAGCAAGAGACGCGAGCTCTGATGCTGCTTCGCGCAAACGTTCTCGCCCTGGGGGCGAGCGGTTGCAGGGTCGAACTGGTCAAGACGCTTCTTGCGATGCTCGACGCAGGGGTGCACCCGATGATTCCCGAAAAAGGGTCGGTAGGAGCGAGCGGCGACCTCGCACCGCTTGCGCATCTTGCTCTCTCCATGATCGGGGAAGGGGAATCGTTCTATGACGGCCATCTGGTTGGAGGAGGTGAGGCGCTCCGCGCTGCCGGAATTAAGCCGGTCCGCCTCGCCGCCAAGGAAGGTCTCGCCTTGTTAAACGGAACCCAAGCGATGGTCGCAGTGGGCGGGCTTGCGCTCCTGCGCGGGCTGCGTGTGGCGGCGCTGTCGGATCTTTCCGGGGCGATGAGTCTCGAAGCGCTTCGTGGAACGCCGGTAGCTTTTGATTCCCGAATCCACGCGGCACGGCCGCATCAGGGCCAACAAGCGGCTGCCGCCCACCTCCGGAATCTTCTCAAGGGCAGTGAAATCCGGCGCTCACACCTTGCAAACGACCCTCGTGTACAGGACGCCTACTCCCTCAGGTGCATGCCCCAGGTGCATGGGGCGGTGCGTGGCGCGCTCGAGCACGTGAGGCAAATCGTCGAGGTTGAAAGCGGGTCTGCAACCGACAATCCTCTCGTCTTTGCGGGCTCGGAGGAAATACTCAGCGGTGGCAATTTCCACGGAGCGCCCCTTGCTTTAGCCTACGACTACGCCGCGATCGCCTTGACCGACTTGATGAGCATCGCGGAACGGCGCATCGATCGTTTGATCAATCCCGACTTAAATGAAGGTCTACCGGCATTCTTGAGCGCACATCCGGGAAAATCCTCGGGCTTCATGATCGCCCATGTTTCCGCAGCGGCGCTTTTGAACGAATCGCGCGTGTTCGCGCACCCTGCCAGCACAGACTCGGTTCCTACATCCGGGGGGAAAGAAGATCACGTCTCCATGGGAATGACCTCGGCCACCAAGCTCCGCCGTATCGTCGAAAATGCGGAACATGTGGTCGCGATTGAGCTGATGGCCGCAGCGGAAGGACTCGACTACCGGCTGCCGCTGCGCTCGTCCAAACCCATCGAGCGCGCACGGGAATTGATTCGCAGCTCCGTACCCCGCCTGACTGCCGACAGGTCGTTGTCGCGTGACATACAAGCGATCTCGCTTGCCGTTCGGCAGGGAGACTTCGATGAGTTCACGCGATAAGGGAGCATAACGTGAGTGGATGGGGGATAGAAATCAGGGCGCCACGCGGGCAAGAAAAGAGCTGCAAGGGATGGCCGCAGGAGGCGGCTCTGCGCATGCTCATGAACAATCTCGATCCTCAGGTGGCCGAACGCCCCAACGAACTGATCGTCTATGGAGGAACCGGCCGCGCCGCGAGAAATTGGGAATGTTTTCATGCGATCGTGTGCTCCTTGCGCGCACTCGAGAACGACGAGACTTTGCTGGTGCAATCGGGCAAACCCGTCGGGGTGTTCCGTACGCATGCGGGTGCGCCACGTGTGCTGATCGCAAACGCGAACTTGGTGGGCCACTGGTCGAACTGGGATGAGTTTGGGAAGCTCGATCGCCTTGGCCTCACGATGTATGGCCAGATGACGGCGGGCTCCTGGATCTACATCGGGAGTCAGGGAATCCTGCAAGGCACCTACGAAACCTTCGCGGCCGCGGCCCGCAAACATTTTAGTGGTTCGCTTCGGGGAAAGTTGATTGTATCGGGCGGTATGGGCGGGATGGGCGGCGCCCAACCGCTGGCCGCCACAATGAATGGCGCGTGCTTCCTTGGCATCGACGTTGATCCCAAGCGAATCAAGAAGCGCATCGCAACCGGCTATTGCGGCCACTTCGCACGCAGTCTCGACCAAGCGCTGGCGCTCATCGATCGAGCGCGTTCGCAAAACAAGGTGGTCTCGGTCGGGGTGGTCGGAAACTGCGCAGATCTCATCCCTGATCTCGCCTCGCGGAGCGTGGTGCCCGATATTGTTACCGACCAGACCAGTGCGCACGATCCTTTGAATGGATATGTTCCCCACCGAATGAGTCTGCAGGAGGCGAACGTTTTGCGGCGATCCTCTCCCCAGGAATACGTCCGCCGGTCGATGGAGTCGATGGCGCGGCATGTCGAAGGGATGCTCGCGCTGCGGAAGGCCGGCGCAGTGACTTTCGACTACGGCAATAATCTCCGAACGCAGGCGAAGCAGGCAGGCGTAGCTGCAGCGTTTGATATTCCGGGCTTCGTGCCCGAATACATTCGCCCGATGTTCTGCGAAGGACGAGGTCCCTTTCGCTGGGTGGCCCTTTCCGGTGACCCGGAGGATATCTATCGCACCGACCGTCTGGCCCAGGAACTGTTTCCCGACAATGAAGCTCTGTCGGGATGGCTGACGCTGGCAAGAGAGCACGTTCGTTTCCAAGGGCTTCCAGCGCGAATCTGCTGGTTGGGGTATGGCGAGCGAGCGGAATTTGGTGTTGCGATCAATCGCTTGGTGCGTTCCGGTGAGCTTCGCGCTCCCGTTGTCATCGGACGCGATCACCTGGACGCAGGTTCGGTTGCCTCTCCATTTCGAGAGACGGAGGCGATGCTTGACGGTTCTGACGCCGTTGCCGATTGGCCGTTTCTCAATGCACTCGTTAACACCGCTGCGGGAGCGTCGTGGGTATCGATTCACAACGGGGGCGGTGTGGGAATCGGGTACTCCCAGCACGCCGGGATGGTTGTTGTCGCCGATGGTACAGAGGAGTGCGAGCGGCGGCTCGAACGGGTACTTACGACCGATCCCGGCATGGGCGTGATCCGTCACGCGGATGCCGGGTATGAAAAGGCCATCCGATTTGCGGAGGAACGCGGTATCGCTCGGCCGATGGCGGTTGTTACGAAGGCGAAGTGACCGCGCCGTGCCGAAATGCCAATTGTCCGGACGCACCCGGTGGCAGGCAAGCGATCCCTGGCCAGAGGAGGAGAGGCAGCCATGATGTCGGGTTCCGTTTGGCAGGAAACACTGGATGAGTTTGTGGCGCAGCTCGGAAGTGCTAAGCCGACGCCCGGAGGGGGAGCGGTCGCCGCACTTTCGGCTTGTTTAGCCGCGTCGCTGCTCGAGATGGTGCTGCAGATTACCGCCAGAGCCCATCCGAGCGCCGAGGCCCGGCTGGCGGTCGTTCAGACTCAGCTGATAGAGCTGCGGCGTTCGGTCGATCAAGATATCGAGTCCTTCAACCGCTTCCTGGACGCACGCAGGATGCCCCAGCTTACGGAGGTGGAACAAACGCGCCGCAAGGACCTTCAAAGGTCAGCTCTCCAGCGTTGCACCGAGGTCCCATTGGCAGCCGCTCAATCCGCACTGAAACTGGTTCCCATCGCAAGGGATCTTGTCGGGCTAGCCCCCGCGAAGGTCCTGAGCGACGTGGGCGTCGCGCTCGCGCAACTGGATTCCGGTCTTCTAGGTCTCCTTTTGAACGTGAACATCAATCTGCAGGGGACGGCTTCTGACCCAGCGTTCCAGCAAATGCATGCGCAGCGCGACGGCCTCGCGGGCGAAGTTGTTTCCGCACGGCAGGAACTTGCGACTGCAATCGATTTGATAACCAGGAAAATCACCGAATCATGATCACCGATCCCCATCGCCAGATGGCAGTGCTCAACTGCAGCGAGCTTGTTACCTTGGCCGGCCCGAGGCGTCCGCGTATTGGCTCCGAAATGCGCCAATTGTCGGTCCTGCGCGACGGGGCGATGCTCGTTCGTGGCGGGCGTATTCATGCGGTGGGAAACCGTGCCTTGGTCGAGCCCTGGCTGTCTAGTAGAACCGAGATTGTCGACGCGCAGGGAGGAGTCATTCTTCCTGGGTTCATCGATGCGCATACCCATCCAGTATTCGCAGGTAACCGGGCCGACGAATTCGAGCAGCGCGCAGAAGGCGCGAGTTATCAAGAGATTGCGGCTCGTGGAGGAGGCATACGATCAACTGTCAGGCAGACTCGTGAAGCAAGCGAAGCAGACTTGTACGCGGCGGGCAAGATATACAGAGGATGGTTCCTGCGCTGCGGAACAACAACGATCGAAGCCAAGTCCGGTTACGGTCTGTCCCTGGAGAGTGAACTGAAGCTTTTGCGGGTCATTCGTCGCCTGAGTAGTGCGGGTCCGCTCCGCTACGTGCCAACCTTGCTAGGGGCGCATGAAGTCCCCGACGAGTACCGGACCAATCGCCGTGCCTATGTAGACATGATTGTCCGCGAGATGTTGCCAGAAGTTGCGAAGCAGGGCCTGGCCGAGTATTGCGACGTATTCTGCGAGCCGGAAATCTTTGACGTCACCACATCGCAGGAAATTCTTTGGGCGGCGCGTAGCATGGGGTACGGCATCCGAGTCCATGCCGACCAGCTTTCCAATTCTGGTGCCGCCAAGATGGCGGCAGCAGTAGGTGCAGCGACAGCCGATCACCTCGAACAAATCGATGACGCGGGAATCAAGGCCCTCGTCCACGCGAATGTGCAACCGGTATTGCTCCCTGGTTCGGTCTATTCGCTTGGCTCCCAGCGATTCCCGCCTGCGCGGGCGATGATTGACGCTGGGCTTGCCGTGATATTGGCCACCGATTTTAACCCTGGCTCGTCGCCCACGCCGTCGATCCCTTTTGTTTTGTCTCTTGCGTCGACGCACATGAAGATGGCTCCTGCCGAAGGGATCACGGCCGTAACCGTCAACGCGGCCTATAGTCTGGGCCGTGGAGACGAGGTGGGTTCACTGGAGGTCGGTAAGCGCGCTGATTTCGTGATTCACGATTGTCGTGACTATCGTGAGATCGCCTACTTCGTGGGCGTCTCATCTCCATCGAAGGTGTACATCAACGGCGAACTCGTGTTTGACCGGGACATTCCTGTCGGCGGTCGTAACGGAGGATAGCTTCTTGCCCAGGGAAGGTGAGAGAGGATGGCTGGCCGACTTCATTTATTGCGGAGGCTCATTTCGTGCGGGGCTGGCGATGTTTGCCGACGCCCAAGGCCGAATCACTCGGTTCTCCGCTGCCCCCGATGATTTTACTCGAGTAGCCCGGCTGTCGCGTCGCGCAATCCTTCCGGGCTTGGTCAACGTTCACTCGCACTCGTTTCAGCGCGCCATCCGGGCCCGCACCGAGCACCGTACCCCTGCGGCCCACGATACTTTCTGGACTTGGCGGGAAGGGATGTACCGCGCCGCAAACATGCTCTCACCCGAGGATGCGTATGACGTCGCCCGCATGTCTTTCTTAGAGATGCTGTTGTCGGGGATTACAACCGTTGGTGAGTTCCATTATTTGCATCATGGGCCCGGCGGCAGGCCCTACGAAGAGCGCAATTTGATGGCGCTTCAAATTGTTCGTGCCGCTTCCGAAGTTGGCTTGCGAATCGCTCTGCTGCGAACTGCGTATGTCCGAGCCGGATGGAGGAGAGAACCGAACCCCCTGCAGAATCGCTTCCTTACGCCCGATGTCGTCGACTTTGTCTCCGACACGGAGAATCTAGGGAGTGTCCTGGGGCGCCTGTACTCGGATGATTCCGCCTGGGTAGGTGTTGCGCCACACAGCGTCCGCGCGGTTCCCCTTGGATACCTTCTTGAGACCATGCGATATGCGAGCACGCGAAGCATGCCGGTACACATGCACGTGGCCGAGCAGCCCGCGGAGGTAGAACAATGTTTGGCCGAGCATGGCGTCACACCCGTTGAGCTCCTGCGCAATCACCAGTTGCTTGACGCGAAGTTTACGGCGGTCCATGCGATTCACCTGGAAGAACATGACATCGAGTCTCTGGCCAAGACGGGGGCGCGTGTGTGCGCGTGCCCGACAACCGAGCGAAATCTGGGCGACGGCATCGGTCCCTATGACCGATTCGCTGATGCAGGCGTTGCTATCTGTTGTGGGTCCGACAGTAACGTGCAAATCGATCTGCTGGAGGACGCGCGGCAACTCGAATATCACTTGCGACTGAAGAGATTAGAGCGCGTGATACTCTCGCGCGACTCCGGCGAAGGCTTGGCGCAGCGTCTTATTGCGAGTGTGACGGAAAACGGTGCCGAAAGCGTTCATGCCCCTGGAGGAAAGCTCGAAGTCGGACGCACCGCAGATTTTGTCACAGTGGATCTTGACGAGCCATCCCTCGCGGGCGCTGATGCGAACTCGTTGCTTGGTCACATTGTGTTCTCAGCAGGGCGCTCCGCCATGCGTGAGGTGTTCGTCGGCGGGCAACCGGTGATTCGCCAGGGCCGGCATCTTCTCCAAGAGGAGATCGTTCGGAGATTCGGCACCGTGCAACAGCGGCTGTGGGGCTCAGGTCAATGAAAAACGCAAAAGAGATTCTAATGGAACTGATAGCGATTCCATCGGTCTCTTCCATGGCCAACGGTCCCATCATTGATTATGTTCTTCAATACCTGCCTTCGCAGTCTTGGAGCATTCGCAAATATGTCACTCGCGACCGGTCGGGCGTCGAGAAAGTCAACCTTGTTGCGATCACCAAGAATGCCGTTGGCAAAACAGCGGAGCTGGCCTTTGTGTGTCATACCGACACCGTTCCTTTTGAGATGACGTGGAAGGAAGCCATCCGGCCAGCGTTGCGCAAGGGGAACGTGTATGGCCGCGGTAGTTGTGACGTGAAGGGATTTCTTGCGTGTGTGCTCTCTTCTGTTCAACGCACCGACCTCGGCACTCTTGCAAAGCCCCTTGCGCTGGTGTTGACCGCCGACGAGGAGGTGGGATGCCAGGGGGCGAAACATCTCGTACACAAGAAAGCGATTCAGTCGCGCTACGCCATCATCGGTGAGCCGACCGGGTTGCGACCGGTCTTCGCCGGCAAAGGCTATGCCTTGGCCCAGATCATCGTGCGAGGAAAGGAAGCCCATAGCGCTTTTCCGGCGCGCGGCCGCTCTGCCATTTACGATGCATCGCGCGTGCTCGCTCGATTGGAGCGCGTCGCCCGCAAGGCCGCGTCTCGCAGAAACAAACACTTTGACCCTCCCTACACAACGGTGAATGTCGGCCTGATACAAGGGGGAACCGCGAAGAACATCGTGCCGGGCGAATGCCGGATCACCGTCGAGTGGAGACCGATTCCAGGTCAGGACCCGCAATGGGTTGCTGGCCTGATCCGCCGGGAGCTCACGCAGCTCAAGCACAGCGTGCATGGCCTGAGGGTTGCGATGAGCACGACGCGGTTGGAACCTTCGTTCCATCCTGCTGCGGGTGGGACTCTAGTGGCACTTCTCGAGTCGCTGACACGCCGAAAGGCTGCGACCGTGTCGTTTGGTACCGAAGCTGCCCACCTCAGCCCGTTGGTAGGAGAAGCCGTCGTCATGGGTCCTGGGGATATGACGACGGCTCACAGAACGGGCGAGTTTGTTCCTGTGGTCCAGCTGGAGGAATGCCTGGGTCACCTGAATCATGTCGTTGCACGGATATGCGGCAACGGGGAACCGCGCGGCGACGGTTTACGCAAAATTGAGTAGTGCCGGCAACTCCGAGCGGCTTGGTAGTAGATGCAAAGGGGCGAGCCCTGAACCTGGGAGAGTCAACAGACTTGGGCGATGAAACCGGGCAGGCATTGCTGCCATTGAGGACAACTTGCGTCGGCTGGAAAAAGGCAAGCTGCGCCGGTTGGCCATCTGCAAGCGAACAGAATCGCACCCGAGTAACCCCCCGACCGGGGTGAAAGCCGGTGCCGTTGCAAAACCGCTGGCGTTGGTTTGAGCCGGGGCGCTGGTTCCACTGCGAGTCCCGCTCGCGCCGCTTCCTGGAGCTGCGAACACAACCGTAGCACCCGACACGTTATTGCCATAGGCGTCAGCGAACCCTGACCGACGGCGCGGTCGGGGAAGCCGCACACGCTCTGGCGGATTGGCCCGATCCCGAGACAGCCACGGTCGGCGATTCCCGTTCTTGTCGTCACCGGAGAGGTGAAAACCAAAGGGAACAGCTAAATCCGATCCTGGAACCGACCATGAGCTTATTGAAGTTTTTGCATGGCTGAGTCGTGGCCAATGAGATTTTCGAAAATGGCCAGGACGTGCTGGCGGTAACGCACGATGCGCTCAAGCAACGGCCGCAACTGAGGATCGCGCCACGTTTCCCGGTCCCATTTGGCCAGAACGGCCGCCGGAACCTCAATGTCACGACGAAGCTTTTCCGCCGAATGGCCTCGCAGAAACAGCCCGTAAAAGAAGGCGGCTTCCCGTTGCGGGTACTGAAAGTCCTGCACCGCTTCTTCAGGCTGTGGGCTTGAGGGAATCGCCGGATTGGCTAAAGTGGCCATGGTCGAAATCGCAGTTTACAGGTTTCGCCGCGTCCGTCAAGAGTACATGCTGCGTAAAGAGAAACATTCACAAAGCATTCTGGTCTGATGTTGCGGCCCAAACTTGGGGTTGCAGAGCGCCGCGACACTTGGCTCGCAGCGCTCTGCAAGATTCCTCGATTCAAGGGGTTAGTAAGTGGCGGCCGGAGGTTTGGGCTCCTCATCGACCAAGCAGCATGGCTCTGCATTTTGACCCCGCTTGTGGCGGGCCTTGGGCTGCGATAAGCTGATTGTTCTTCCACGCCGTCCCATGCCTCATCGTTCTGGCCACCTGGCTGTTGATTGCGATTGAAAGCGGCACGGGCAGCCACCTCGACCGCACGGCTGCGGCCCTCTGCGGGGTGATCGCCATGGTTTTGGCCGGTGTCCTGCCTGCTCGACCAAGCCCTAGAAAATCATCGATTGGAACACGCTGCTCTTTCTGCCCGGCAGGATGATCTTGTCGCCCATTTCCAGGTACCGGGTTTCTTTGATTGGATTGCCATCCACGTTGTGCTTGTCTTGTTGCTTGCACGCCTGCTCTGGATCGCGGGATATTCCTTTTCCGCTGGTCGCCATTTCGGTGGGAGCCTTGATCCTGGTCAGCGGTCGCGTGAAGGCCCAGAACGTCTACCAGCGGCTCGATGGGGAACTCCTGCTGCTTGCCGAAGTCGCCCTCGAGCGCGGTGGTGGAACCGCGCGATCAGGACGCTGATCCTCTCCAACCTGGTGAGCAATCTCCCGGCGGTCCTTCTGTTTAGGCCGCTTGTTCGGTCCTTTGCCCAACAGCCATTTCATTTGGCTTTGTGGTTGCGAGCTTGAGTACCTCTTGCTTGAAATGCAACGCCGCCGGAGTTGGATTGCGACATGGATCCTGCTATAGCAGGCGGGCAAGCGCACTTCTGCTTACGACGCTTGCGAGCATGGGAATTCGAGCGTCGTTTGTTTCCGTAACTGAACGACCGAGGTTGAACGGCTTTGTTCGGAAGGTTGTTCGCGGAGGCGGCTTTACCAGCCGCCTCCGCGAAATCTCATTCACGCAAGGCTGCCATCAGCGGTGTTCCTTCGCGTGCGAATAATTCTCGGCGACCTGGTCCCAGTTGACCACGTTCCACCAAGCCTCGATATAGTCAGGCCGGCGATTCTGGTACTTGAGATAGTAGGCGTGTTCCCACACATCGAGGCCGAAGAATGCCTTGCCGCCTTCCATGATGGGATTGTCCTGGTTCGCGGAGGACTCGATGACGAGTTTGCCGTCGCGGAACAGCAGCCATGCCCAGCCTGAGCCGAAGCGCGTCGTGCCGGCTTGATTGAACTTCGTCTTGAAATCAGCGAAGCTGCCGAAAGCTGACTTGATGGCGCCCCCGAGATCGCCACCAGGCTCGCCACCACCGCCCTTCTTCATGATCTTCCAAAAAATGGAGTGGTTCATGTGGCCGCCGCCGTTATTGCGCACGGCCGTACGAATCGCTTCCGGGACCTTGTTGATTTGCGCGAGTAGTTCCCAGACGGGAAGGTTCTGAAGGTCGGGGTACGCCTCGAGGGCCTTGTTGAGGTTGGTCACATAGGCGGCATGGTGTTTGTCGTGGTGGATCTCCATCGTCTTTGCGTCAATGTATGGTTCGAGTGCGTCAAAAGAATACGGGAGAGGCGGCAACGTGTGAGTCATCTGGGGAGCGGCTCCTTGTCCAGCAGTATGGGACATAATGTACCTCCTGAATTGCAGTTCCTGCCCCATAATTATACGCGCCCGGACCGAAAGCGTGGAACGGGCGCAAAATTTTTCTGAGATCACCTCCGGGAGCCACCATGCCATCTGTCGAACATGTCGAACGCCATTTCACCGCGACGGCCGCGGTCCGCGACATCGTCATCGGAATGTCTGATGGGCTCACCGTGCCATTTGCTCTTGCCGCCGGACTAACGGGTGCGGTGGCTTCGACCGCAATTGTCGTCACGGCCGGTTTCGCCGAAATTGCCGCGGGCTCGATCGCCATGGGATTGGGGGGATATCTCGCGGCTAAGACCGACTCCGAACATTACGCTTCCGAACGCCTCCGCGAAATTCGGGAAACCGTGGAGCTTCCCGACGTCGAGACGGAAGAAGTTGTAAAGGTATTTCGCGACTACGGGTTGTCACAGGCGCAAATGGAGCCGATTGTCGCCGCCATCACGTCTGACCAAAAGCGCTGGGTTGATTTCATGATGCGCTTTGAGCTGGGCTTGGAGGAGCCCGATCCAGCCCGCGCCGGGCGCAGCGCTGGAACGATTGCGGCGTCCTACATCGTAGGAGGCTTGGTTCCTCTCGCCCCTTATATATTGATGAGGCAGGTCCACTCAGCGTTGACGGTTTCGGTGGCTGTCACGCTGCTCGCGCTGTTCGTATTCGGATCAATTAAAGGACACTACACGGGGGTTTCGCCCTGGCGCGCGGGCGCCCAAACGGTGATTGTGGGCGGTCTGGCTGCGGCGGCTGCATTTTTTATCGCGCGCCTTATCAGTTGATCTTCACGGTTGGCGGCCGAGCTACGTTGTTACAGGGTGCCCAGTTGGGATGGGGCCCTATTGACGCTTCCTGCGGCGCTCCTGCATCTATAATGGAGGGTCACTCGGTTCTACCCGGGGCGGTGCGGTTTGTAAGTCATTTAGATACTCGCTTCGGGTGGGAATGTGGTCTTGCTCTGCATGGGGAGCTCGTGCTGATGGCACAAAGGGTTTCGCCGTTGGGGGCAGGCCTTGGGAAAACGAAAAGGTGCGAACCACGTCAAACACCTATGACCGGGCTGCCAGCGGCAGCATCGGGAGCGAAAAGGAGAAAGAATTATGAGCAGCAGCGAATTTCGTATCCGCCGCTGGGTGGCCACGGTGGTGGTCCTTGCGGCAATTATTGGAGGCGTGGCACTCGATATCGGGCTCAGGCATTGGGGTGGCGGCACGGTCTTTGGCGCACCGACCCTCAACGTGACCGTTGCGCACGACACGAACCCTGTTCTGCTCGGCAACCTGCCCAACGGTTTCGCGTCCATTCTGAAGCCGGTGCTGCCGGCGGTGGTCAACATCAGCTCGTCCAAAGTTGTCAAGAACAAGGGGGAAAACTCACCCCTCTTCAATGATCCGTTCTTCCGTCAGTTTTTCGGCAACCAGTTCGGGCCGCAACAGCAGCAGCCACGGTCACAGAGAGAACAAAGTCTCGGCTCGGGTGTGATCGTGACCTCCGACGGAACCATCTTGACCAATAACCACGTGATCGATGGCGCCACCGACATCAAGGTTTTCCTCAGCGACAATCGCGAGTTCGCCGGTAAGGTGATCGGCACCGATCCCAAGACAGACGTCGCAGTGGTCAAGATCAATGCCACGGCACTCCCCACTCTGCCGATCGGCGACTCCTCCCGGATGCAGGTGGGGGATATCGTGCTTGCCATCGGCGATCCGTTCGGCATTGGCAAGACGGCGACGATGGGAATCGTCAGCGCCACCGGGCGCGGGGGGCTGGGCATTGAGAACTATGAGGACTTCATTCAGACCGATGCATCCATCAACCCCGGCAATTCGGGCGGTGCGTTAATTGACCTTCACGGCAGTCTGATCGGTATCAACACCGCCATTCTGTCGGGAGAGGGCGGCGGCAATCAGGGCATTGGCTTTGCGATTCCGATCAATATGGCCCGCAATGTAATGAACCAAATCGTTGAACACGGCAAAGTTGTGCGCGGCTATTTGGGCGTGCACATCCAGGACGTGACACCGGCTCTCGCCCAGCAGTTTGGTCTGAGTCAGGGTGGCGGCGTTCTGATCGGCGACGTTTCCCCCGATACGGCCGCATCGAAGGCCGGTCTCAAGAAGGGCGACGTCGTGCTCGCATTGAACGGCCAACCCATCGAAGCCGCCAACCAGCTCCAGGTGCAAATTTCGCAAATGGCTCCGGGCACTACGGCCAGGATGAAGATTTGGCGTGATGGCAAATCACAAGAGGTCGCGGTAACCCTCGGCGAGTTGCCGGAGCAGGCGGAGAAGGAAGGGCCTGGAGAGAGCTCCGGAGGCGCGCTGGAAGGCGTCGAGGTGCAAAATGTGACGCCCGATCTGGCGCAGCAGCTCGAGCTTCCCGCGGGGACCAAGGGGGTCGTCGTGACACAGGTAGACCCGTCTAGCCCGGCGGGGTCGGTTGGACTCGATCGCGGAATGGTCATTCAGGAAGTCAACCGCAAGCCCGTGAACAGTGTCGAGGAATACAAGCGGGCGCTCGCGGCTTCGAATAACCAATCGGTGCTGCTGCTGGTCAATCAAGCCGGCGTGACGCGTTACCTGGTGGTCGAAACCCACTAGCCAGCACTTGCGATCGTTGAACTCACGCAAAGGGCACGGGCGCAGCCCGTGCCCCTTTGCGTGTGGTATGCCGAGCATTCCGGAATCGCTGTCCGCCCCCCCCTAAGAAGCTAGCTAACGGGTTTGTTTTCCTGGCCTTACGCAGCTGCCCAAGCTGGGCACATGGGCCTAAACACGATCCGCTGTCACCCACCCGAATTGACCCGAGTTGGGTTATCGCTTTCGGCACGACTGAGGATAGAATAGTACCCTAGGTCTATTAGCGCCTGCTGTTTGGCTTAGTACTAAAGACACTGCGCTATTTTTGTCTCCGCGCGCAGCCTAATCGGGGAAGGTTTGCTACGGTGAGCTATGGTACGTAGGTCGAACGGGGCTGTCTTCAACCAATCCTTGCTTCCCGATGGAGAGAAGCGTTGGGGTTGGTTTGGAATCGGCTTCGTGCTGGAATGCATTGCGCTTGCGATTGTGGTGGTTTTACCCATGCTCATGCCCCAGAAACTTGAGGCTGTGAGGAGCTACTGGGTAATGCCACTGGAGGCGCCGCATATCGAAGCATGGAAACCTCAGCCACCCCCTAAGCCCATGCCCGTTGTAAAGCGGCAGATCGTTAAGGAAATTCCCAAACCGGTCGAAATAGAAGTCCCGAAGCCCAAGATCTATAACCCGGTGATTACGGCGCCGGTGGCAAAGGTTGCCAAAAAAGCTCCCGTCCCCGATCCTACTCAGCTGGCGAAGGCGTTTCCTGATCCCAACCCGCCCGTTTCGTTGGGAAGTTCAGCCCTCCCGACCTTGAAGAAGCCTCGTGAGGAAGTACAAACCGGGGGCTTCGGTGATCCAGACGGAGTGCGTTCCAACGGCAAAACAGATCGCAATCCCAACATCGCTCAACTCGGCGGCTATGACCTTCCGACGGGCGCTGGCCAGGGAAACGGCACAGCGGCGGCAAACGGCTCCAAGGGCGTAGTAGCCAGCACTGGATTTGGAAGCGGTGTTGCAATCGGAACAGCAGGCACGGGTAACCATGGCACTGTTCAGCAAGGCTCTTTTGCCGACGAGCACGCTAGCACTGCTGCTCCGAGAATACGACAGACGGCTGCTGTTTCGAATTCGAAGCCCGTGGAGATCCTTTTTAAGCCCAAGCCGGAATATACCGATGAAGCGCGTACAAAAAAGATTGAAGGCGAAGTGCTTCTGCAGGTCGTTTTTGCGGCGTCGGGCGAGGTGAAGGTCGAGCGCGTCGTGCAGGGGCTTGGTTACGGCCTCGACGGCTCCGCCGAAGCGGCCGCGCGCCAGATCCGCTTCCGCCCGGCGCAACAGGAAGGCCAGCCGGTCGATTCAAACGCTATCGTGCACATAACTTTCGCTTTGGCATATTGAGAGGGGGGGCGCCATGGGCAAGGCAAAGAATCTGCTTTTTTCCGTGATTTTGGTGGGAATCCTTGCAGGAGCGCTATCTGCTCAGAATCAGACCGCCGATCAAACAGAGCCGAAGGCGGAGACTCCGGCGGCCGGCGCTCCGGTGACTACCGTGGATCAGGCGATTGATCGCGTCATCGCCCGCGAACGCGACGAAGTCGCCACGATTCGCCGCTATGACCCCATCATCGAAACCTATATCCAGGACATGAAGCCGGACAAGGATATGGGCGCTGTGCCCGTCCGCGACCATTATTTTCTGGGTCAGGCCAACCTCTCGCGCGGCGTGGTGGACAATTCCATGCTCACTGGCAAGAAGGGGAAGCTCGATCAGTGGAATCCGATTTTTCACCTGGGGGGCTACTTCACTTCTTCTTACGTTCCAGAAGGCTTCCTGCAGATGATTTATATCGACACCAACGGGCTCGATCGCCAGCACTACCAGTTTGAGTTCGTCCGCCGTGAGTTTCTGGGCGATGTGCGCTGCGTTGTGTTTGACGTGACGCCCTTGCCGAAATCAGGGAAAGGGCGCTTCAAGGGACGCTTCTGGGCCGAAGATCAGAACTATACAATCGTACGTTTCAACGGAATCTACACGCCGATAGCCGGGGTCAACGGTTTCAACCTGCACTTCGACAGTTGGAGGCTCAATCTGGCGCCGGGACTCTGGCTCCCCGCTTTTGTTTTCAGCCAGGAGTCGGACATGAAAGATCTTCTTGGCAACAGCATCCGCTTCAAGTCGCAAACTCGCCTGTGGGGTTACGACCTGAAAAATGCCAACCATCAGGAGGAATTCAGCGAAGTCACCATTGAATCGCCCGATGCCATTCAGGATCAGGCGGGCGCGCAGCAGCGGGATCGCTTGCCCATGGAGGCGGAGCGGGAATGGCAGCACCAGGCCGAAATCAACGTACTCGACCGGCTTCAGCGCGTTGGATTATTGGCTCCGGCGGGCGAAGTCGATAAGGTGCTCGAGACCGTCGTCAACAACCTGGAAGTCACCAATAATCTCGACATCGAGCCGGAAGTTCACTGCCGCGTTCTGCTTACCGGCACGCTTGAGTCCTTCTCCATCGGCCACACGATCGTGCTAAGCCGTGGCTTGCTCGACGTTCTTCCCGATGAGGCCAGCCTTGCCACCATGCTGGCTCAGGAGCTTGCCAGTATCATCGTGACCAAGCCTTCCACCGACCAATGGGGATTTAACGACACTACCAACGTTTCCACCGTCGAGGCGCTGAGCCATTTCTCGTTCAAAGACAATCCCGACCAGCTCGAGATGGCCGGTCAGAAAGCGGTCGAGCTGCTGAAAAACTCTCCCTACAAGGACAAGCTTGGAAATGCAGGACTTTTCCTCAAGGAACTCGATGCAGACTCCAAGTCTCTGAGCGCACTGATCAACCCGCATCTTGGGAACGGGGTCACCATTTATACGCAGCTGATCAGTTCCGCGCCGCAACTCGACCGCGGCAAGATCGACCAGATTTCCGCTCTTCCGATCGGCGGCCGCATCAAGCTTGATCCTTGGAGCGACCACGTGGAATTGCTCAAGGCGAAGCCGGTTCCCTTGCTGTCGGCCCGCGAGAAAATGCCGTTTGAGGTCACGCCATTTATGCCCTACCTCACGCGCTACCAGCGGCCGTCGACCGGGATCGTAGCCGATCCTGCCAAAGCGGATCTGGCCAAGCAGCAGCAACAGCAGCAACCCAGATAAGTTTTCTCTCCCCTGAAAGCCCGGCAGCGCCCCCCCCGTCGCTGCCGGGCTCGTTTTCCGTCCTTCCCCCGCAGATCCCTCCCCTGCGATCAGCCCGCACAAACGGACTATTTCCATCTGATGCAAGGATGAGGGAAACTCGGGGAGCGATGTCCCGTCAATCTGTCCTTGAATACTTTCGGCGCGATGCGCGCCCGCCCAGCGAGGCCGCTGTGGTTTTTCGGCGTGGCTATCGAATGGTCCGGTGGACCTATGCGCGTCTGTTCCAGGCGGCAGCAGGTTTTGCGGCACGGCTTAGATCGCTCGGTATCGCGAAAGGGGATCGCGTCCTGCTTTGGGGAGAAAACTCCGGAGAATGGATCGCCGCTTTTCTCGGTTGTCTCTTTTGCGGCGCGATTGTTGTGCCCATGGATGCAATTGCGGACAAAGCGTTTGCCCGGCGCGTTGCGCAGCAGGCGGGCGCACGCCTGGTGGTAGCCAGTCGCAACCTTGCTTCGCTCGATCTGCCTCTGGGGACGATTCCGCTCGAAGATCTCGGCGATGGGATGGATGGGGTGGGCGATTTCTCGCTGCCGGTGTTCGAGCGCACCGATCCCGCCGAGATTGTATTTACATCGGGCACCACCGCCGAGCCTCGCGGAGTGGTGCTCACGCACGGCAATCTGCTTGCGAATCTGGAACCGATCGAGAGGGAAATAGGGCGCTATCGCCGGTACGAACGCCTCTTCCACCCCTTGCGCTTCCTGGACCTGCTTCCGCTGAGCCACGTTTTCGGCCAGCTGCTCGGTATTTTTCTGTCCCAAATATTGGGCGCCACGTCGGTCTTCCTGGACACCCTGAATCCCACCGAAATTCTGCGTGTGGTTCACCAGGAACGGGTCTCCGTGCTGGTTACCGTGCCGCGCCTGATCGATTCCCTGAAGGATCAAATCGAACGCGACCTGTCGGGCGCAGGCGAACTCGACAAATTTCGCCGGGCTTTGGAAGCCGCCGAAGGCGAGCGCTTTCTGAAGCGCTGGTGGCGCTTTCGCCGGATTCACAGCCGCCTGGGCTGGAAATTCTGGGCCATCATCTCGGGTGGCGCGGCGCTCTCTGCGGAAGCGGAAACGTTTTGGGGACGTCTTGGCTATGCGGTGATTCAAGGCTATGGCCTGACCGAAACCACTTCGCTCGTCAGCCTGAATCACCCCTTCCGCCTCGGCCGCCGCTCCATTGGCAAGGCCCTGCCCGGCTTGGAAATTAAGCTCACCGAAGACGGAGAAATCCTGGTTCGCGGCGAAAATGTCGCGCAAAACTACTGGAAAGATGCGCAGCTGACTCCCGTGCTGGATGAAGCCGGATGGTTTCACACGGGTGATATGGGCGATCGCGATCCCGCCGGAAACTACTATTTCAAGGGCCGGCGGAAGAACGTCATCGTCACACCCGAAGGCCTGAATATCTACCCGGAGGATCTCGAAGCAGAACTACGCAAGGAGCCCGGCGTGCGCGACTGCGTCGTGGTGGGCCTGGATCGAGATGGCAACGCGGAGCCGTGCGCCGTCCTGGTGCTTCGTGATTCTTCCCCCGATGCGGCGCCCGGCGCGGCCGAAATCATTCGCAGAGCAAACACCCGGCTCGCCCCTTTTCAGCAGATCCGGCAGTGGATGGTTTGGCCGGACAACGATTTCCCGCGCACGCCCACTCAAAAGCCCGCGCTGCCGCGGATCAAGCAAGCCGCTCAGGACCAGCTCGGCGCCGGAGGGCGCCCGGCCAGCGCGTCCAGGTTGAGTCCGATCAGCGACCTGCTCGGCCGAATCGGCCGGGGTGCTGCCATCGCAGAAAACGGCTCTCAGAACCTGCAGCTTAGCTCCATCGAACGCGTCGAACTCCTCAGCGCCTTGGAAGACCGCTACCAGGTTGACTTGAGCGAAACGGAATTCACGAGGGCCGAAACGGTGGGAGACCTGAAAGAGTTGCTCAAGCAGCCGGCCGCGCGCGGGCCGGTTTATCACTATCCGCGCTGGGCCCAGAGCTGGCCGATTCGGATCTTTCGAGCGCTCGCGCTCCATCTGCTTGCTCGCCCCGCCATGCTTGTTTGGGGTTGTCCGCGCATCCGCTGCCGGGAAAATCTGAAGGGGCTGAACGGGCCGGTGCTCGTGATTGCCAATCACGTTGCATTCTTCGATCCCGCCTACGTTTGGGAAGCCCTGCCGGCTAGATTCCGCCGCAGGCTAGCGGTTGCCATGGACGGAGAACTCCTCGCATCGATGCGAAATCCGCCCGCGGGCACCGGATTCTTCAAAGCAATAGCCAACCGCGCGGCGTATGGGCTGCTCGTCTCGATCTATAACGTTTTCCCGCTGCCGCGGCGCGCCGGTTTTCGCAGAAGCTTCGCATTTGCCGGCGACCTGGTCGACCGCGGCTGGAACGTGCTGGTTTTCCCGGAAGGGACGCGAACTCGGGATGGGAAAACCAGCCCTTTCCGATCAGGCATCGGGTTGCTCGCAACCCGCCTGAATGTGCCGGTGGTTCCGGTGCGCTTGAATGGCATATTCGAATTAAAGGCCGCTGGCAAAAGATGGGCGCGGCCGGGCCAGATCACAGTTGCCGTTGGCTCGCCGATGCAGTTTCCGCAGTCGGAAGCACCCGAGACGGTCGCGCAGGAACTGGAGCGTCGCGTTTGCGAAATGGCGGACTAGGAGCCGTCGCCAACAGGAATGTCACGCTTACTGCGAGGTTGCCTCGGCGCTCGCGCGAATCTCCTGCCAGCGCTTCGGCCGCCGCTTCGCATCGAGCACTTTTTTGCGCAGCCGAATCGATTTCGGGGTCACTTCCACGAATTCGTCGTCGGCGATAAATTCGATTGCTTTCTCGAGCGTCATCTCGCGCGGCGGAACCAGCCGGATCGCTTCGTCGGCCGAAGAAGACCGCATGTTGGTCTGCTTCTTTTCTTTCGTGATGTTCACGTTCATATCGTCTTCGCGCGAATTCTCCCCGACGATCATTCCCTCATAGACTTCCACGCTCGGCCCCACGAACATTTCCCCGCGCTCCTGGATGCCCCAGATGGCGTAAGCGGTTGACACGCCAGCGCGGTCGCAAACGAGCGCTCCCGTCATTCGCGTAGCCATGTCGCCACTATATTCGGTCCACCCTTCCAGCAACGAATGGATCAGCGACGTCCCGCGCGTATCTGTGAGCAACTGCCCGCGCAGCCCGATCAGCCCGCGCGAAGGGATACGGAACTCCAATCGCACGCGCCCGGAATGGTGGTTCACCATTTTCACCATTTCGCCGCGCCGGCTCCCGAGCGACTCGATCACGATGCCGGTAAACGATTCCGGAGTGTCCACTACCAGCAATTCCAGCGGCTCCATGCGCTTCCCATTTTCCTCGCGCACGACGATCTCGGGCTTTCCCACCATCAACTCGTAGCCTTCGCGACGCATCGTCTCGATCAGAATGGCGAGTTGCAATTCGCCCCGCGCCAGCACGCGGAACGTATCGGTCGAGTGGCTGTCTTCCACACGCAAAGATACGTTGGTAAGCAATTCACGCTGCAGCCGCGCGCGCAAATCGCGCGACGTCACATACTGCCCTTCGCGGCCGGCAAACGGCGACGTGTTCACGGTAAACAGCATCGTCAAGGTCGGCTCATCGATCAAAAGAGGTTCGAGCGGGGCCGGATGCTCGAGGTCGATAATGCTTTCGCCGATCTGAATCCCCTCCACACCGGCGATGGCGACGATATCTCCGGCGAACACGGTCTCGGCTTCGTCGCGTTCGAGCCCGCGAAACGTGAAGAGCTTCGTTATTTTGGTCGGCTGGATCGTCCCGTTCAGCTTCGCAATGCCCACTTCTGCACCGCGCGCCAGCTTCCCTTCGAACACGCGCGCAATCGCGATCCGTCCCAGATATTCGCTGTAATCGAGATTGGTAACCTGAATTTGCAGCACCTTTTCGGGATCACCCGACGGCGGAGGAATCGCCGAGACGATCTTTTCAAACAGCGGCCAAAGAGTGGTCGACGAATCGCCGATCTTGTCATGGGCTACGCCCAGCCGCGCATTCGTGTAAACGACCGGAAACTCCAATTGATCCTCGGTGGCGTCCAGGTCGATAAATAGGTCGTAGATTTCATCGAGTACGGCGGCGGGCCGCGCATCGGCCCGGTCGATCTTGTTGAGCACGACGATGGGCGGCAGCTTGGCGGCCAGCGCCTTTTGCAGCACGTAGCGCGTTTGCGGCAGCGGCCCTTCGCTTGCGTCCACCAGCAGCACCACGCCGTCCACCATGCGGAGGGCGCGTTCCACCTCGCCGCCGAAATCGCTGTGGCCCGGCGTGTCCACAATATTGATCTTGGTGTCGTGGTACGTGAGCGCTGTGTTTTTCGCCAAAATCGTGATTCCGCGCTCGCGTTCAAGATCGTTGGAGTCCATCACGCGGTCGGCCACTTCCTGATTGGCGCGGAAAATGCCGCTCTGGCGCAGCATCGCGTCCACCAGCGTCGTCTTGCCGTGGTCGACGTGTGCAATGATGGCGATATTACGGATGGATGCAGTCATTGGTCCGCGGTCCCAAAAGAAAAGGCTGCCTGCGCAGTCTTGCAGCCCCGATGAGTTCCCTAATGAGGAGTTTTCTGGAGCAACACTACAGACGCTCCTCATTCTAGCACGCTAGGCGCTTTTCCTGGCGGACGTTCTTGCGGTTCATTTCTTCGCGGCGTATCGCTTAGTCAAGGCGGAAGTTAAGGCGTTCGATCGATCGGGCGTGTCCGGTGGTTTCGTCCACGTCGATCAGAACGGTGTTCATCTGCACGTCACCGTCAGCCACTACAAAGCGCGCCGGGAGCGCGTCCAGAAACCGCTGCAGCACGCCTTCCTTTTCCATGCCAATCACGGAGTTATGCGGCCCCGTCATGCCGACATCGGTCGTGTACGCGGTGCCGCCGGGAAGGACGTGAAAGTCGGCGGTAGGTACATGCGTGTGCGTACCTACCACAACGGACACTTTCCCGTCGAGATACCAGCCCATGGCCTGCTTTTCGGAAGTGGCCTCGGCGTGCATATCGACGAAAATGACCTTCACTTCGGGCGGAATCTTGGCGAGTTCGCGCGTCGCCGTGCGGAAGGGATCATCGAGTGCCGCCATGAACGTGCGGCCCTGCAAGTTCAACACAGCATAGGGAACACCGTTTTTCGCGCGACCGACGTAGAGGCCACTGCCGGGAAGGCCGTTGGGAAAATTCGCGGGGCGCAGCAGACGAGGCTCGTGCGGGAAAAACTCAAGGATCTCCCGGCGGTCCCAGATATGGTTCCCGCCTGTGATGATCTCGATCCCGGACGCAAATAGCTCCTCGGCAAGGCGCGGTGTGATTCCAAATCCGGACGCGGAATTTTCGCCGTTGGCGATACAGAGGTCGATCTGCCGCTGCGACAGAATGTCCGCGAGGCGCTCGTGAACGATCTTCCGGCCCGGAGAGCCTACGATGTCACCGATAAATAGGATTTTCAATTGTGCCGCGGCTCTCTTTCCGTTTGGTGGGCCCCCGCAGGCCCGCTGCGGATTCTTACCACACATTTAGCAGGCGACAAAATTCCGTGTCTGCTTCGCCAAGACAAACTCGGCAGGCAGAATCCTTCGTGGACTCCTTGATAGAAAGGAGCGGTCCACTTCGCCGTGCGCGCTAAGCCCTGAACCCCACGTTAAAGGCGGGCGCCCAGCGCCTGCTTTAAGGCTTTTCCGCACCGGCAAGCCGGCTCGAAACATGCACAAGGGCAGGACGACGTAAGCACCCTGGGATCCAGTGTTGGTTCAAAAGGCTTTCGCAACGTCACCTGCGTCGCAGGCCATCTCCCGAACGATTGTAGCAGGGAAATCCAGGCCGAAAGCTCTTTCAAGACGACCGTGAAGTCGGTCTATCGTTGGCGGGCGGCGATTTTCAAAGGTCGACTGCAAAAGCCGGTAGGGTAGGAATCGTTTGCTCGCGGATCGCCGGTAGAGCCGGTACATCGGGTCATCGTCTGCTTCGGGACGCCGGGGTGTCGGTTTGACAGACGGGTTCGCCAAGCCTTGTTCCCATCAGATGAGTAGACGGTGGTGCATTCCAACCGCGGTGCACTCCCCCGGCTCCCACGGCTCCACGGTCGTCGAGGCGGCCCCAAGGATGCGCCCCCATTCCCCACCGGGAAACTCCGAGGCCTTTTCTGATGTTTCCAAATCCGGTCCGCCGTGAACTTTGCCTTGCTCCATCTGGATACAACTCTTCGCGAATGCGCGAGGGAGGGGCCCGTCGGCCACCTCCCCGTTGGAGCGCGCAGCAGACTAGAAGTGGAAACCTATCTGTGCGGTGATGGTTCGAGGCGTCACGTAGTGCGTGCCGCTGAACGTTGACAAGAAGTTGTACAACGCCACTTTGTTGGCCACATTGATGACGGTTATGCGGGCGCTCCATTTAAACCGATCTCCATGGAACAGGTTGTCATCACCAAGGGCTAGATCAAACAGGTTGCGCGAAGCAATCCGCGGCGGATTGCGGTCGTCATTTTCGGTTCCCGGCGCCGGAACCTTGGTGAGTGTGGACCCGTACTGGCTTGCCGGGCACAGGTTCACGCCGAGCGCGGAGCTTATCGGAGTGCCCACGAGGTTTCCCGGCGTGGGCGGTGCGGCGTGCACCGATCCGCAGAACAGCCCCGCTTCAAATTGCTGATCCGCGCTGATTGCCGAAGCGTCCACGATGGTGGTGTCGGTTCCGTTGGGGCCGTTGGCGCACTCGCCTCCCGCGCAGGGCAGCGCGCCGGCCACAAGCCCGCTGTCGTATCTCCAGTTGAGCCCGATCCACGGCCATTGCTTCGATGGTTGGTATTGCAGATGGGTCGTTTCGTTGAAGCGTTCGTCGTGGTCGATGCGAAAAACGGAGACGCCGCCGGGAGTCGCGCCGGCCCCCCCGATTTGTGGCGTGAAGAATCGCGCCGCCACGCTGGACATCACCACATACGCCGTGAAGCTCTTGATGTTGGTCACATCGGCGCGGGCGGCAACTCCGGGAATCTTCGAATTGTGCCACTCGATGGGGAATGTGATCGGAGTGTTGCCCAGCACGCTGAAGTCGTATGCGTTGTGGGTGTACTTCCAGATGTATTCGCCGTCCAACACGAAGTGCTTGCCAAAGGCCTGCTGCAATCCGGCGTGGAATTCGTTGCGAAAGCCGGGGCTCAGCAGCGAATTCGCACCAGGCGTGCAGAGCAGCAGCGGAGACAGTACCGGGTCATTGCATCCGATGCTCGAAAGGATGAGATTTTCATTGAAAGGCGTCTCCAAACTGCGGGCGTAGGAAACACGAAGAACCGTACCGCTCGGCTTCACGTTGTAGGCGACGCCGACCCGCGGCTCGGCCTGCTGGGCCTTGGTCAGTCCGTTGTAGATATCGCCGCGGATTCCCAGGTTGAAATTCCAGTTCCCTTTTGTAATCGTATCCTGCATGTAGAGGGAAAGCTCCTTCACGTTGGCGTGCGGAAGCTGCGGCGAATAAATGGTGCTCCGGGATTGCCCGGCGGGGCAGCCGTCTGAGGCAGGCAAAGGAGCCGTTCGCGTGAGATCGTAGCAGCCCAGTAGCGGGTTAAACGACGGATCGGGTGTATAACCAAGGGTTCCGCAGGCCGCCGGGTTGGTCACCAGCGGATTGGTGACGATACTGCCGTCGGCTGCCTCGCACACCGGATTGAATGTCGGATCGATGATTCCGATGCGATCGTTCTCCACAAGGTTTGTCAGCGAGTACTGGATACCCGCTTTGAAATTGTGGACGCCTTTCACGTACGAGAGGCTGGCCTTTCCTCCCGCGTTGGTCAGCATCCGGAGCTGGCTCACGGTTTCTCTCTGCAGCGACGTTGGCCCCAGGTCCGCAAAGGGATTTCCGCTGGGGTAGTAGTTGTATTCGTCATGCCGCAGGAAAGCGCCTGCCGTGAGCACCATCGTCGAGCTGATCACTCGCGTCCACGAAGGTGCAAGATTGAAGGTGCGAATCTGCGAGCGCTGATCGGCTGGGCCCACCAGCTGGCCGGTCGGGTCGAGCCCGTGGTTGTTGACAACCACGCCGGACCACGGCGTTGCCAGTTGCGAATCAAACGAGTTGGGTGTCTGGAACCACGAGCGTGTGAAATTCAGGTTCATGTGAACCGAGTCTGCATCGGTGAGCTGGTAGTCGATGCGGTCCCAGAAGTTTTCCTGGTTGCCTCTGTCGTGCATCACCGCGAACTCAGGCCCGTCGAGAAACCGCCCTGAATTCAATCCGTTCACGGCGATGAAGTTCCCCCACTTCGGTCCGCCGTAGGCCACATCGAACCCCGCATTGGTCGATCCGAAACTCCCATATTCGCTGGTAATGCTGCCGTGCGGTGTGGTGACACCCTGCCCCGACCGCGTCGTCACGTCGATCACCAGGCTGGTCTTGTCGCCATATTCGGCGGGCGGCGCGCCCTCGATCACTTCCATCGACTGAACCGCTTCCATCGGAATCTGGTTGGAAAACACCTTGCTTTGCTGGTCTGTAATCGGCTGTCCATCCACCGAAAACGAATTTTCGGCGTGGTCTCCCAGTCCATGGAACAACCCGTTGGAATCGGCCGCCACGCCCGGCGACGCCAGCGTCACGAGCGAGCTCACCGAAGATGACGAACTCTCGAGCGGCACCTCGCTGAACAGTTGGCGGTCGATATCGGTGTGCGCGGTCGGCTCGGTTTCCACCAGGTCTCCGGCGGCCTCCACGGTCACCGAAGAACTGGCCCGGCCCAGTTCGAGTCCGATTTTCAGATTCGCCGGAACCGTCGAGCGAACCTCCACGTCCTCGGAATGGGACGCAAAACCCGGAGCCGCCACCGTCAAGTGATATGGATTGAACGGCACGTTCGGAAAATTGAAGCTGCCGGAACCATCGGTTGCAGTGGTCCGGTCATAACCGCTCACCGCATTGTGGATCGTTACCGTCGCGTTGGCCACCACCGCGCCCGATGGGTCCGTGACGGTGCCGGCTATGGAGGAAGCATTCCCCGATTGGGCCCATCCTGGGGGTCCCATGGCCAGCCAGATCAATACGCACCACTGCGTTGCCAAAAAAATTCGTGTCAATCGCATCCTCTTATTCTCCCGGTAGCAAATGCGGCCCCGGCGATCGCAGTCGCCAGCAGCGAGTGGAAATTTGACACGCTACACGCCGTTCAGCGTGCGGGGCGTGACGGGAAACCGCTTATTTTTGGCAGGGCCGGATTAAACGGGAGGTGCGCGCGGAATGCTGGGGGTGTTGCTTGATTCGACCGTCGAGAACGGCTGCTCGACGGCTGCGAAAATCGCCACCTGCAGGGGAATCTGAACTTGCGTCTGCGTGGCCGGCTGCGGGATGGCTGCATGCGCGATATGGCAGACCTGGCAAGTGCAGTGAGCTTCGTCGTGAGCGCTCCCGTCGAAGTGGGCGACCACCTGCATGCTCAGCATCAGCACCGCGAGCATCAGCGGTGGGGCCAGCAGCCGGAGAGGAAGTCGCTTCAACACGTTAGAACGCTCACTCCTGACCGATATCGTAAACCGGGTCTCCACCGACCGGCAAGGAATCTCTTTTCCCCGATGTGCCGGTTTCACATAGGGGAAAACGCGGCCGATTCCTGGCACCGACAAGGCTCCATCAGACCTGCAACACGTCGCCATCGCGAGCGACCAATTCGTAGAGAACGGGATTCACGAAGAATCCGAGGAATAGCCGCGAAAGTAATCCCGCGACAATTACGATCGCAAACGGCTTTTGCGTGTCCGAGCCGATTCCGCTAGACAGCGCCGCCGGCAGCAGTCCCAGGCACGCGACCAGAGCGGTCATCATGATCGGCCGCAGCCGCAAGAGGGAAGCTTCCCGCGTCGCCGTGCGGATGTCTCTGTTTTCAAGGCGCAGTTTATTGATGTAGGAAACCAGGATCACGGCGGTCTCGACGGAAACCCCCATCAAAGCGAGAAGCCCCAGAACCGAAGACACGCTGAAAGGCGTGTGGGTCAGCTTGAGCGCGATCAGGGCTCCGACGGGTTCGGTCATCACGACGCCGAGCGCGATCGTCACCGGAAACTTGAAATTGCCGTACAGCGCAAACAGGATCACGAAAATCAACAGCACCGCGAGCGGACCGATGATCTCCATTTGACGGCGTGCCTCGAGATACTCTCCGTACTCGCCGCCCCACTCCAGCCGGTAGCCGGGAGGTAACGACTTCTCGATGTCCGCGATGGCCCGTTCGCCATCGGCGACGGCACTTTGCAAGTCCCGCCCCTCGATGCTGTACTGCACGCCGATATAGCGGGAGTTGTTTTCCCGATAAATGAACGACGCGCCGCTGGCCTCGTGAACATTGGCCAGCTCGCTTAAAGGAATCTGCTGACCCGCTGGCGTGCCGACAAGCAAATTGCCGATCTGCTGTGCATTCTCCCGGAATTCGGGTTTCATCCGCACCACGAGGTCGAACAATTTTTCACCCTGAATCACTTGCGTAGCCGCTTGGCCTCCCACGGCCGCCGCCACAATGCCTTCGACATCGGCGACGTTGATGCCATACCGTGCAATCTTGTCGCGGTCCACGTCGATCAGCAGGCTCGGCTGGCCGAGCTCGCGCACCACCGTCAGCTCGGTGAACCCTGGAACCTGTTGCAGTCTTCTTTTAATCTCCAGCGCCCTGTCCTGCAGCACGTTGAGGTCGGGACCATACATCTTCACGGCCAGCGCGCTCTTGAGCCCCGTGAGCGCTTCATCGACGGCATCTTCTGCCGGTTGCGTGAAGTTGAAGATGATGCCTGGATATGCCTGCAGCTTTTTCTGAAGGTCTTCGGTCAACTCTGCCTTGTTGTGAATCGCCCCGGTTTTCCAGATGGCGTCGCCATACGGTTTGAGGCCCACGTAAAATTCGTCGTTGAAGAACCCGGTCGGATCGGTGCCGTCATCGGGGCGGCCAAGCTCGGAGCCCACGTCGGTGACCATCGCATATTTCATCAACAAATCGCGAATCTGCGGAGAAAGCTTGCTGGCTTCCTCAAAGGAGATGGTGTACGGCATCGTAGCTCGAATCCACAGAGCGCCTTCGTCCAAATGGGGCATGAATTCGCCGCCGATGAAGGGAACCAGCAGCAGCGTCAGCCCCAAAATCACGGTCGCCACCAACATCGTGGTCTTCGGATGATCGAGGCACCAGTCGAGCTCGCCCATATATTTGCGGCGCACCCATTCAAACGGCTTGTTGGTCCGCTCACGCACTCCGCGCTTGAACCAGTAGGCGCACATCACCGGCACGAACGTCAGGGTCAGGATCAGCGCCCCGATCAGCGCGATCGACATCGTGTCCGCCATCGGATGAAACAGCTTTCCCGACGGCCCGCTCAGCGCATAAATGGGGATGTATCCGGCGATGATGACCGCCACCGAATAGAAGATCGGCCGGTCCACATCCTTGGCCGCCGCGAGAATCACGTCCTCCAAATCGTATTCCTGACCTTCGCGCAGGCCCAGCTCGCGGAAGATGTTCTCCACCATCACCAGTGTTCCATCGATGATGATCCCAAAATCGATGGCGCCGATCGAGAGCAGGTTCGCGGCCACGCCCCGCGCGTGCAGAAAAATAAACGAGAAGAGCAGCGCCAGAGGAATCGTCAGCGCGACGATCACCGCCGCACGTACGCTCACCAGGAAAAACATCAAGACGATCAGAACCAGGGCCATTCCCAGCAGGAGGTTGTGTTCGACCGTGTCGATCGTCAGCCGCACAAGGTCGCTGCGGTCGTAGTAGGGCCGTACTTTCACGTCCGGAGGCAGGATGTGTTCGTTCAGCTGCGTCGTTTTCTCCTCGACGCCTTTCAGCACATTCTGCGTCTGCTGGCCGCGCAGCATCATGATGACGCCTTCTACTGCGTCATCCGTTTTGTTGAATCCGAATTCCCCGAGGCGAGGCGCGCCACCGATCGTGACCTCACCCACGTCGCGCACACGCACCGGCACGCCGTTCTGCGACCCGATGACGACGTCGCCGATGTCCCGCGTGTCGCGGATCAGTCCAAGGCCCCGCACGTAGTAGAACTGGCCTCCCTGCGAATAGAAGCCTCCGCCGGCATTGGCATTGTTGATCCCAAGCTGCTGCAGGATCGTGGGAACCGTGATGTGATATCCGTAGAGCCGCGCCGGATCGAGCAGCACTTGATACTGCATCACCGTGCCGCCAAACCCGGAATCGTCGGCAACGCCCCGCACTTGCTTGTATTCGCGCTCGATCACCCAGTCTTCGAACGTTTTCAACTCTTGCGGCGAGCGGTCCGGGCTTTGAAGGACGTAGCGATAAACGAGCCCCGACGGGCTCGACAGCGGCGCAAGCGACGGCGTTACGCCCGTGGGAAAGTTGACCTCGCTCAGGCGCTGGAAAACCACCTGCCGCGCGAAATAATCGTCGGTGTCCTCATCGAACGTCAGAATCACATCCGACAGCCCATACAGGGAAATCGACCGCATCACCGACATCTTCGGGACGCCATTCATTTCCACTTCGGTCGGAAGCGTGACCAGGCGTTCAATTTCTTCGGCGGCGTGCCCCGCCCACTGCGTGATGATCTCCACCATCGGCGGCGAAAGATCCGGGTACGCGTCGACCGGCATGTGCTGGAACGAAATCGCCCCGCCGACGACCAGAAACACCACCAGCATCAGAATCAGGAATCTCTGCCGCAGCGCGAACTGGACCAAGTGATGAATCATGCAACCTTACGCCTCACTGCTGAAACGAATTGGCAAACTGAAGGAACAAGCTGCCATCGCCCACGACTTTGTCGCCGGTGGAGAGCCCTTTGGTAATCTGCGTTTGGCCGTTCTGGCTTGGCCCGATGTCCACGGGGCGGCGTCCGAACTGGTTGCTGTTGGTTGCCACATAGAGAAACGGCTGGTTCTCGTCGTCGCGCAGAACCGCCGCATCCGGCACGGCAATCGCGTTCGATATGGTGCCCGCCGTCACTGTGACGGTGCAATACATGTCCCGTTTCAATTTGTCACCTTTGTTATCCACCACGATACGGGCTTGGAGCGTCCGTGTATTCGGATCCAGGGCCGGCGAAACGTAGGAGATCTTTCCGTGAAATATGTCGGGATAGGCGTCTGTCTGCACGGAGACATCGTCGCCATCATGCACATAGGACAGGTCGGACTGATACACGTTCGCCAGCACCCACACCGTGCTCATATCGGATATCGTGAAGGCCTGCGTTGTTCCCGCTTGCATCACCTGGCCGGGAGAGACGAGGCGCTCGACCACTTCTCCGCTGATCGGCGCCAGCAAGGGAATTTGTGCGGAAGAAGGGGCCTTCGCCAGATCCTCGGGGTTCTTGATTCCTAGGATTTTCATCCCCTGCTCGGCCGCGTTCCGGTCTGCTTCGGCTTGGGTGCGGTCGGATTCGGCTTGCTGCAAATCGCGCTCGGCGATCGCGTGGTGCTCGTATAAATCCTTTGCCCGCGCGTAATTCTTGTCGGCAAGGCGGAACGAATCGGCCGCCTTTAAATATGCATCGAGGAGTTGCGAGTAGTCGGGGCTGCTCACTTCGAGCATCGCCTGGCCTTCTTTCACCTGCTGGCCCGGAACCACCAGGATGCGGCTCACCGGGCCACCCACCTGGGTGATCACAGGCGTGGTCTTGAAGGCGTTGTAGGCAACCGCTCCGGTGAGGCGCAGCGTGCGAGTGAGTTTGGTCGGTGAGACGGTGACGACCTGCACGTGCGACATCTGGTCCTGGGGAATCGTGAAAAGCGCCGGCGTATAGGACTTGGAGCCTTGCGCCGAAAAGGAGGTCATCTGGTTGGCTTGCTCGGCCGAACTGCACGAAGTAAGCGCGAAGGCCAAGAGCAATGACGCTGCGATTTCAGGCAAACTCGCGCGGTGAACGGTGTGTCTCGTTTTCATGGCAAGCTCCTGGTCCCCACGGCTTGGCGAAGTTGCTCGACTGCGAGCAGATACGAAGCCAGCGCCTGCCGGTAGGCAAGCTGCGTGGCCCGGTAGCTGCGTTCGGCGTCCAGAAAATCCAGCAGGCTTGCGGCGCCGCGCTGGTAGGCGTATTCGCTGATGTCGCGATCCTGCCGCGCTTGGTCCAGATACCCCGAGCGATACAGGGTAACGACCTGATCGTTGGTGCGCAGGTTTTCGTATGCGTCGCGCACATCGGTCAGCACTTGGTCGTTGGTGAATTTGTCCTGCTCCTGGGCTTGATCGATGGCGTAGCGCGTGCGCGCGATTTCGCCTTGGTTCCGGTCGAAAACGGGCAGCTGAATCTGGCCGAACAGAGAAACCGTGTTGGCATCGCTTACGTGCGTGTAATTGATTTGAGCGGTGACATCGCGCTTGCCGATCGCCTTCTGCAGCTCGTACTGGCTGTTTGCCGCGGTCACGCCCTGCAGCGCCGCGCGCAGGTCCGGACGGTTCTGCAAAGCCTTCGCTTGGAAGTCTTCGGCATTGCCTGGCAGCGGCTTGTAATCAAACGAGCTGGCGACCTCGTACTCTGCGGGCACCGATTCATATCCGATCAATTGCCGCAGATCAGAAAGGCCCTGCACGCGTGCGAGCCGCGCTTGCGAGACGTCGGTCTGGAACTGAAGCATCTGAAGTTTGATCTTCAGAAGGTCGTCCTCGCTGATATCGCCCGCTTTGTAACGTGCCTCGCTGATCTCCACGGTATTCTGAAAGCTGCGGAGGTCCTCTTGGGCGAGCTCCAGCGTGGATTCGGCCAACTCTACGTTGATGAACTGCTGGGCCACGCTGAACGTGAGGGTGCGCTCGTTGTCAGCCACCTGCGACCGCGTCACTGCGGTTGCGTCTCTCGCGGCTTGCAAACGGTGCTGGCGTTTCTTGCCGCGCTCGAACAGATAGCTGATGCCAAGGTCGAACTCGGCCGAGTTGGAGAGGAAGAGGGAGTTGAAGTCGCTCGGTTGGAAGAACGGCAAGAACTCAGCGTCACCGAGCACCACCGGATTCGGGCGCAGGTTGGCCGTGGTCTCTTCGGCCTGGTTCTGCTCAATCGTGGTGCGAGCTGCCAGAAGGCTATGGTTATGCTGCAGCGCCATCTGGATCGCGTCATCGAGCGATATCTTGAGCGATCCTTGGTTCTGCGCCAGCACCTGCGCTTGCGATGCTGGCTGATGGGGCACGACGCTTGGCGCCGAGTTTGGCGACGCTGCCATTTGAGCATGCGCCACGCTCCCAAGGCACGCGGCAAGCATGAGAATCGAAAAACAAGCACGCTGTACACGCATAGGCTTTCTACCTTCCAATAAGAGGGAAAAGATGGATCAAGCAGGCGCCAGGACGAAAACGCGGTCACTCGCCAGTGGTCGCTCGATCGGTTGATGATTCAGGTGGCAGATCTGGCAGATGTTCTCGGGGGTAGAACTCGGGTGATGATGCAGCAGTCCCCCGAGCGTCGCCGCTAGCAGCATCAGGGCCAGCAGCGCCAGAGCAACGGCCCAGCTTCGGATTGACTTCTGATAGGGCATCTGCGGCGGGATGCCCCCACATCCCAGGGAATCATATAGTGGACCCGCCGGAGAACCAAACGGTTGCGCGCTACGAAGTAGCCGGGAAGCCACTAGGGGTCAGTGGGCGTGCTCGATGGCCTTCTCGACGAGCGCGACGCAGTTCTCCACGCGTTTGCGCAGAGGCCCTTCGATTTGCTGTTGCCGCTCGCGCACCGCGAACAGCTCGTCGGCAATATTGAGCGCCGCCAGCACGGCCACCTTCAGCGAATCCACCGTCCGCGTGGCCTCGGCTACCTCGCGCATCTTTAAATCCACGTAGGCCGCCAGTTCCGTCACGTATTCGATGTTTTGCTCCGCGTTGACGTTGTAACTCTGATCGTAGATGTCGATTTTCACGTTTCCGCCCCCCGCGACTGAGCCGCCGCCATTGTCGGCGATTGCCAACCGCGACGCAAGAAGCAAGGCAGCTAACTAACTAAAGCAGGCAGAAGGAGGTGGAAACCACGAGGCGATAGGCCTTCGGTTGGTCGAGCCGGCCTCTGGCCGGCTCTCTACTGCGCGCGGAGCGTAGCGCCCAACTTTGCTTCCAACGCACCGACGATGCGCGAGGAAAGGTCCGTGATTTGCGTATCGGTAAGCGTCGCTTGCGCGCTTTGGAACGTGACGCGGATCATCAGCGAAAATTTTCCGGCGGGAATCTGGCCGCCGCGGAACAGATCCGCCGCTTCGATCTCCTGCAGCTCCGGGATGTTCAGATCTCGGATCGCCTTGGAGACTTGCGCGAAGGTGATTTTGTCAAAGAGCACCAGCGAAAAGTCCCTTTCGACCGCCGGAAAGCGAGGGATCGGTGCGAAGCGAAGCGCCGCGCGCGCGCCCTCCATACCGTTGAGAAGTTGTTCGAGCCGCAGCTCGGCAACGAAAATATCCTGTCGCAGCTTGAGTTGATCCGCAACGCCGCGAGCGAGCTGCCCTGCGCCCCCCACCGCTTCGCGGGCGGGGCTATGCAGAAAAACTTGTGCCGCGCGCCCCCCAGCCAGCCAGCCAGGGCCGCCTCCCTGCCATGTGAAGCCGCCGGCAAGCTCGCCGATGCGATCGAGATCGCCCTTCCAATCCGCAAAACTGAACTCGCGAGCTTCTTCATGAATTGTTTTCGCTCGCGCCAATCCCGTGGCCCCCATCGTGAAAACGGGCGTTTCCACTGGCTCGCCATTGCGCTGTTCATAGGCCCTGCCAATTTCGAACAGTCGTAAATTGCGCTGGCTGTGATTCAAATTCCATTCCAGCGTCGAAACCATGCTGACGATGCCGCTTGAGCGCATCACCGACGCATCCTCGGCGAGCGGGTTGCCGATCACCGCGGGCGCCGTGCCTGGGGGAGCGAACAGTTGGTTGCGCCGCGCGTCGACAATAGGGATCGCGACGATCTCCTGGTATCCGAGGGCGATGATTGTCTCGCGCAGCCGGTCCAGCGCAACTGCGTGCGGCAGCCGGTGCGCCGGCAGCTTCGCAGGCGGCAACCGGGGAGGAAATTTGTCGTAGCCATAATGCCGCGCGACTTCCTCTATTAAATCGATTCCCCGCGTCACGTCGCGGCGCCAGGATGGCTGCTCACATTGCCACACCGCGTCGGGGGAATGAGCGCTCCGGTTCGCGCCATCTACATCGATGCGAGCCGGACCGAACCCGAGAGCGGTAAGAATCTGCTCGATGTCGCGGTCGGGAACCTCGGCCCCCATCACGCGCAACAGGTCCCTGCGGCTGATCCGAATCTTCGGTGGCGCCCCCCGGCGGGGATACACATCAACAACGCCGGCCAGGACTTCCCCGCCCGCTACTTGTTGGATGAACTCCGCCGCGCGCCGCGACGCCAGCTCCGCTATCTCCGGATCGGCTCCCCGTTCGAACCGGTAGGAGGCTTCGGTGCGCAGCCCCAGGGCTTTCGACGTTCGCCGAATCGAAATCGGGTCGAACCATGCGGATTCAATCAGGATGCTGCGGCTGCCGAGGCGGATTTCGCTGTCGGCGCCCCCCATCACTCCGGCGATGGCGACTGCGCGGGATGAGTCCGCGATCACGCACATTTCTTTCGCCAACGTGCGCTCTACTCCATCGAGAGTGCGCATTTTTTCGCCCGCGTGGGCGCGCCGCACCACGATCCGCCTCTCGCTCAGATGGTCCAGATCGAATGCATGGAGCGGCTGGCCCAGCTCGAACATGACGTAGTTTGTCACATCAACCACATTGTTGATGGATTTCTCGCCGATGGCTTCCAATCGTTGCCGCAGCCAGTCCGGCGAAGGCTGCACCCTGACGCCGCGCAGCACGCGCGCGGTGTAGCGCCCGCAAAGCTCGGGCGCTTCGATTTCCACACGCGTCGCGTCGGCGGCTTTTTCGGCGGATTCTTGCAGCTTCGGCTCGACGGCCTTGACCGGCAGGCGGAATATCGCTGCGATCTCGCGCGCGATGCCGGCGTGTCCAAGGCAGTCGGGACGGTTTGCGGTAATCTCGGCATCGAGCACCGGCCCGGCCACCGATTCCTCAATGGAATCGATTGCCACGCCTGCCAATGAAAGCCGCTCGCGCAGCACCGGCGGGGGCGCGGTCAGGTCCACGAATTCCTTCAGCCAGTTGTAGACAACCTTCATCTCGGCCTATGCAACGTCTCGGAAGAAAAATCGCATCGTCACGGAAATTGGCTCAGGAAGCGCACGTCATTTTGATAGAGGAGCGGAAGCTCGGGGATGCCATATTTCATCATCGCGAGCCGGTCGACGCCCATGCCGAAGGCGAAGCCCGAAAGACGCTCCGCGTCATACCTCACGAAGCCGTAGACAGCCGGGTCCACCATGCCCGCGCCGAACAATTCGATCCAGCCGGAAAATTTGCACACGCGGCATCCGCTCCCCCCGCAGACGTGGCAGGTAGCGTCTACTTCCGCCGAAGGCTCGGTGAACGGGAAATAGCTCGGCCGAAGGCGCGTCTTCGCCTGGGGTCCGAGAAATTCACGGACGAAATATTCGACGGTGCCCTTGAAATCGCAGAACGTGATGTCTGTATCGACGGCCAGCCCTTCGATCTGGTGGAACATGTAGCCGTGGGTCGCATCGGGATTATCGCGGCGATAGACCTTGCCAGGCACGATGATCCGCACCGGAGGCGCCTGCCCTTCCATGGTGCGGATCTGCATCGGGGAGGTGTGCGTGCGCAGCAGATGCCCGCCGCGAGCACCCTCGATGTAAAACGTGTCCATGTTGTCGCGCGCGGGATGATGCTCGGGAATGTTGAGCGCCTCGAAATTGTAGTAAGGCGTCTCGATCTCGGGGCCCTCGACGACGCTGAACCCGATCGATAAGAAAATCCGCTGCAGCTCTTCGTAGGTTTGCCGGATCAGGTGCCTCGTCCCGATCACCCGCTCGATGCCGGGGAGCGACAGGTCAATTTGCGCGCCGGCCTGCGCCGCCTTCTCCGCCGCCGTTTCGATTTCGACGCGGCGCGCCTCAAGCACGCTCTCGACGTGCGCCTTGAGAGCGTTCAGTTCCTGGCCCACGGCGCGCTTCAAGTCGGGTGATGCTGGTTTCAGCCAATTCTCGGAAATTTTGCCGAGCGCCCCGGATTTTCGCCCGACCCAGCTAGCAAGAAACGCACTCCAACCGGCGGGATTGGCGTGCTGGGCCACCTCGTCATCAAAGTGCTGACGCAGCTGGGCGAAGTGCGCCGCGACTCTTTCGATCGTGGCGTCGCCCAGCTCGGCGAGCGTTTTGTCGACGATTTCCTTTCCGTGCATTTAAGCGATGGGCGGAGGCGGTGCGGCCGGCGCGCTGCCGAGGTGCTGCTTTGCTGAGGCGACCAGCGCCGTGAATCCTTCGGCGTCGCGCACGGCGATGTCGGCCAGGATTTTCCGGTCGAGCTCGATGCCGCTCGCCTTGAGACCGTGAATCAACTGGCTGTAGGTGAGGCCGTTGTTGCGAGCGGCCGCCCCGATGCGCTGAATCCACAGAGTGCGGTAGTCACGCTTGCGCGTGCGCCGGTCGCGGTAGGTGTAGCGCAGCGAGCGGTTCACCGCCTCTTTCGCCGACCGATACAGCTTTCCCTTTGTGAGGAAAAATCCTTTGGCGTGCTTGAGCAGCTTCTTGCGTCGCGCACGACGCTTTGTACCGCGTTTGACTCGAGCCATTGCTGAGGTCTCCTTATGCGCCCTGTGGCGCGTGAAAGTTCTCGCGGCGCCCGGAACCAGCGCGGCAGATTTAGAAAATCGTCAGGGAGACAAACAGGGTCCGCCGGGACGCGAAAGATCGTCCTGCGGACGGGTTTGTCTCAAAGTAACTGCTTCTATTTCTCGCCGCGATCACCGCGGCGAGAAGCCGGCCGGCAGGCACCCGCTAGGCTCTGCCTGGCACAGAATCCGCATTTCTGCGGATAAAATTGCCTGAGACTGGACGAGACTGCATCCGAAAACACGTCAAAAACAGGCACCGGAACCCTACATCTCTGGGCGAAACAATCGCGATTATTTGCCGTAAGGAAGCGCGAGGCGCACGTTCGGAACGTCGGAGGGATGCACGACTACCTTGTTCGCAAGCTTCCTCTGGCGCCGGGGCGCCTTGGTTCCGAGCAGGTGCCGCTTGCCCGAGTGCCACCGCATGATCTTCCCCGTGGATGTGATTTTAAAGCGCTTCGCGGCGCCGCGGTGCGTCTTGAGCTTCATCTTTTTGTTCTTCTTCACAATTCCCTCGTCCAAACTTTTTTGGCGGCCACACAGTCTTCCGCGAGTCCTCGCCTACTGCAGTGAAAATGAAATTTTGCTACGCCTGGCCGCCCGCGGCCGGCTGCGCAGGACGGGCCGGCGCTGTCGCCGCCGCGCCTTTCTTCGGCGCGAGCAGCGCGAGAAGGATGTTGGCTTCCATGCGCGGGCCAAACTCTACTTGCGCGTGATCCATGATGTCCTTCAACAAGCGGTCCATCTTAGCGCGGCCCACATCCTGGTGCGCCATTTCGCGGCCGCGATGGAAGATCATGGCCTTCACCTTGAAACCGTCGCCGAGGAAGCGGATGATCTGATTCTTCCGCACCTGGTAGTCATGCTCGGCGGTCGAGGGCCGGAACTTCACTTCCTTGATGTGTGAACTCTTTTGATGTTTCTTCTGCTCGTGGGCTTTTTTGTTCTGCTCGTATAGGAACTTTCCGTAATCGACGAGCTTGCAAACCGGCGGCACGGCGTTGGGTGAAATCTCGACGACGTCCAGGCCGGCCTCGCGCGCAGCCTTCATCGCGTCGAACAGGGTCATCACGCCAAGCTGATTCCCCACTTCGTCAACCACACGAACTTCGCGAGCACGAATGCGCTCGTTGACCCGAAGACCGCTACCAGGACCACCCCGTTCTGCGATAAACCCACCTCCCGGGAACAGCGACCCTCAGGGTTCGCCACCCGCGTTTCGTTCCACCCCGTGCACGGAAACCCGTTTAGAGGGAACAGGCCGGAAAGTATAGCACGGCCCCGGCCGTGCGCTGCAATAGGGCATTTACCGTTTGCTTACGGTGTGAAAACGCCGTGCCGACCTTCTTTGTAGAGCAGGACCAGAGAGCTCTCTGGTTCGCCTTGCCGGCAAGACGCGGGCGCTGCAAAAATCCCACCCTGGCCTCCCCCGATGAGGTCGCGGGCCAGATCAACGAATGGACTTCGAGGCGGCTTCGGCGCGCAGGTCGGTGATGAACTGGTCGAGGGGGCGGGGGCCCAGGTCGCCGTTCAAGCGATGGCGGACCGAGACGGTGCCGGCTTCGGCTTCCTTGCCGCCGACGATCAGCATGTAGGGGATTTTTTCGAGCTGGGCGTCGCGAATTTTGGCTTGCAGCTTTTCGTTGCGGTCGTCGAGATGCACGCGCAGGCCCGATTCCTTCATCCGGGCCGCAACCCTTTGGGCGTACTCGCTGAATTTTCCGCTGACCGGGAGCACGGTCGCCTGAAGCGGCGCAAGCCACACCGGGAAAGCTCCTGCATAGTGCTCGATCAGGACGCCGAAGAAGCGCTCCACCGAGCCCCACAGCGCGCGGTGCACCATCAGCGGCATGTGACGGTTGCCGTCCTCGCCGACGTAGTCGAGCCCGAAGCGGCGCGGCAAGTTGAAATCAAACTGCACGGTGGTGAGCTGCCAGGGGCGGCCGATCGCGTCGACCAGCTTCACGTCAATTTTGGGGCCGTAGAAGGCGGCTTCGCCCGCGATGTACTTGTAGGGGACCTTCATGCGGTCGAGCGTGGAAATCAGCGCGCCTTCGGCCGATTTCCATTCCTCGGGTGTGCCGGTGTAATCCTGCGGGCGCGAGGGGTCCCCCCCGGAGAGCTCGACTTCGTAGCGGTCGAAGCCGAAAACGCGCAGGACCTCCCAGGCGAATTCGACGCAATCCTGAATTTCCTTTTCAATCTGCTCGGGCATGCAGAAGATGTGCGCGTCATCCTGCGTGAAGCCGCGGACGCGCAGCAGTCCGTGCAGCACGCCGGAGCGCTCATAGCGATAGACGGTGCCCAGTTCGGCCAGGCGCACGGGCAGGTCGCGATAGCTGCGCAAGCGCGACTTGAAAATCAAAATGTGGCCGGGGCAGTTCATGGGCTTGAGCTGGTAATCGGCTCGTTCGACTTCTAGGGGGCCGAACATGTTCTCGCGATAGAAATTGGCGTGGCCGCTCGTTTTCCACAGATCCAGGCGCATGATGTGCGGGGTGAAAACGAGGTCATATCCGCGGCGAAGCAGCTCGTCGCGCAGCCAGTCTTCCATGATCTTGCGGATGAGGCCGCCCTTGGGATGCCAGAAAATAAGGCCCGGGCCCGCTTCGTCCTGGATGCTGAACAGGTCGAGCTCCTGGCCCAGCTTGCGATGGTCGCGGCGCTTGGCCTCTTCGAGCATGTGGAGGTATTCGTCGAGGTCTTTCTGCTCCACAAAGCAGGCGCCGTAGATCCGCTGCATCTGTGGATTGCCTTCCTGTCCTTTCCAGTAAGCGCCAGCGACGTTCATCAGCTTGAACGCTTTGATGCGCCCGGTGGAGGGTATGTGCGGGCCGCGGCAGAAGTCGATGAATTTACCGGTGGTGTAGAAGGAGACCATCGGCTCGGTGGCCTTCTCCTCGACCAGCTCGCACTTGAATTCCTGATGGGTGTTGCGATAGAGCTCGATGGCTTCGGGCTTGGGGAGGAGCTTGCGCTCGTTGGGGACATTTCTCCCGGCGATTTCGCGCATCTTCGCTTCGATTTTGGCGAGGTCTTCGGGAGTGAAGGGCTCGTCGCGGAGGAAATCGTAGAAGAAACCGTTTTCGATCGGAGGTCCGATGCCCAGCTTCACGTTGGGATAGAGCTCGAGCACGGCAGCGGCAAGCAGATGCGCGGCCGAGTGACGGAACACTTGCACCGCGTCAGGATCCTTGGCGGTGAGGATGGAAAGCTGGGTGTCGTGGTCGAGTGGGCGCGAAAGATCGCTCAATTCACCGTCGGTGCGCGCGACCAGCGCTTCCTTGGCAAGGCGCGGTGAAATTTGATGGGCGATTTCGGCGGCGGTGGTTCCGTTGGGCACTTCGCGAGTTGCGCCGTCGGGCAAAGTAATCTGTATGGTTCCCATGTGTGGAGTCGTCTCTCGGTTTGCAAACATGTAGCTTACTGGCGGGTGCGAGGCGGGTCAAGGCGGGACGGGCAAGAAGGGCAAGAAGGGCAAGAAGGGCAAGAAGGGGCGAGAAGCCTCGAAGCGGATCGGTGCGTTTTGGTTCTCGGGTATCTTTGAGCGTCGTGACCCTGGCCGATGGCGAGACCGTGCATCATGCTCGGGATTCCAAGACCTGCTCTGCCGCAAGCGAGGCGGCCGATGAAACGACCCTACGACACCGAGACAGATTCCTAAACACAAACGGCGGCATCGTGGGAATCGACATCGAGCACACCTTGGAAGCTGTGGATCCCCGCCAAGCGCAGTAGTTCCCCGCAGCCCATCTGAAGCTCACCTAGCTCCGAGCGCCTCTCGGGGCGTCATTTTCAGTGAATAGGAAGAGTCTGCGAGAGGTCGGCGCTACCAGGCGCGGCGTTCTGCGCGGGAGGCCAAGGGGCTGCAGCGGCGGATGTCCTCGATTTCCAACACTGGCTTGGGGGCGCCGTGCCGGGCGACCAGGATCATGGCGCGGGCTAGCTGTTCGGTGGTGATGACGTAGTTGGGGAAGAGGGTCTGCACGAGCGGGTAGATGGGGCTTACGATGGCATACAGCAGGCGGTACCAATTTGTCTTGGATTTGACGCCGTGCAGGGGTTGGATGTAGCCGGGGCGAAACATATAGGCGCCCTTGAAGGGTAAGCGCAGAAGCGCGTTTTCAGTTTGTCCCTTCACGCGGGCCCACATGGTGCGGCCTCTGCCAGTGCTGTCGGTGCCGAGACCGGAGATGTAGAGAAAGGCCATGTCCGGGTTGAGCCTCGCTAGGGTCTGAGCCGCGGCCAGGGTGAGGTCGTAGGTGACGCGGCGATAGTCCGCCTCCGTCATTGCTGCCGAGGACACGCCGAGGCAGAAGAAGCAGCTGTCGTAGCCGCGCAACTGGTCTTCGATGGGCGCAACATCGAAAAGATCGGCGCGGACGATTTCGCGGAGCTTTTCGTGCTGTTGTCCCAGCGGGGTTCGACCGATCGCAAGGATGGTGGTTATGTCCGGATCGAGCAGGCATTCGCGCAGAACGCCCTGGCCCACCATGCCGGATGCGCCGAACAGAATCGCTTTCATGTGGTGGCCGCCCAGTCTTGAGGATAACCCCGTTCAGGCTGCGGACCAGCTTTTCTCTGCGCTCCCCGATCGAAAGACTCGAGAGCTCGCCCGAAGCCCCCGCGCGCCTTGCGCCAAGGATTCGCATGCGCCACAGGGACTCTTGCGTCCTGAAATTTCTCAATGCCCCAGCGCTAAACTAAGGCGCATGATCGAAACAAGAGGCATCTCTCGGATCGCTTAAGCGCTCTCCTTCGCCCGCATACGTGCGTGGCTCCCGCCGTTGCCTCGGTCAGGCTGTGGACAAGAAGGCTTTTTGCGCAAAACCGTGAGACCCCTGTGCTGACTGGGCAATGTTTTGGTGGGTGGCTGAAAACCACCAGGTTCGATTGAAAATCACCGTTGAGACGTCCTTTTCGAGGTTCGACTCGGCTGGCAGCGTCTCGCATTCTACTGATAATAAGATCGTTGTAGGATGAGCATGCTGGCCATGGTTTGGCAACGCTTTTGCCCTTAGTATAGTCGCAGTTGTTAAGGTGAGCTTCTTAAGAGGCAGGGGTTGGAGGCTCTCAGAAGGAGTCGAAAGATGAAATATCTACGAATTCTCGCAGTGCTTGGGTTGTGCTTGATTCCGGCGTCTTATGCTCACGCTCAGAGATTTTCAGTTGGCGTGGGAATCGGCGGTCCGGCTTACTGGGGTCCTGCCCCGGCCTGTGTCTACGGTTACTATAACTACTACCCGTATGCGTGCGCGCCTTACGGCTACTATGGTCCTAGCTGGTTCTCGGGCGGTGTCTTTATTGGCGCCGGGCCGTGGTATCGCGGCTATTATGGTGGACGCGGATACTACGGCGGACGGGGCTACTACGGGGGTCCCGGATACTATGGCGGACGGGGCTTCGTGGGTCGCGCGCCAGGATACGGCGGACGGGGCTTCGTGGGTCGCGCGCCAGCATACGGTGGACGGGGGCCAGTGGGGGCTTTCCATGGCGGAGGCGGCTTCCATGGTGGGGGTGGCTTCCATGGCGGGCGAAGGTAACCTGCGCCTCTGATTCTGAAAAAGGGAGAAGGCCGGCAGCCGAGACTGCCGGCCCTTTCATTATCTACCGTATGAGTGGCTGTAGCTGGGACTGGCCGTTGTCCAGAAGAAACCAGCTGTTTCAAGGTTAATCAGTACGCCATGGCGGAACATCTTAGCCGTAGCAGGGGCTTTGGCAAGTGGTTGAGAATTGCTTCGGCAGATGGGCCTAAGGCCATGCTGCCGCGGTCTTGACCATAATGGTGACCCTATCTTCGACGCCGTGCGCTGTTGCTTCATGTGGCTGCTCCGGCTGTGTATCTCTGGAAGGACGCGATTGGTGCCGGGCGCATTTCATAGCCAACTGCTACCTGCGGCTCGAGGAATGCAGCAAGCAGCTCGATCAGAACGAGCACTGGAAGTCGATGTCTGGCGAGCCGCTGATTGATTTATTGGCTGAAATCGTGGATGAAGCCGCCGCCCTCGGGCTCACGGCGAAGGACTTGGACGGGCTCGAGCAGGCTCAATTGCTCGACATCCTTTTTACCGCCGGGCACCTGATGAAGGACCTGAGGCGGAGCGCGCGGAAGTTTATGGCCATTCCTTTGAAGCTCTGTTATGAAGTGACGGGTCATAACTGGACCGAGGAAACAGCCACTCAGGAACTGAGTTTGCACGGGGCTTCCTTGGAGTGCCGGATTCCGATTGCCAAAGGCGAATTGATGACGATCGAGCGGACTGACATCAACCGTCGAACGCACGCCAAAGTGCGGTGGCACAGGCGCAGAATAAACGGTTCGCAAACGATCGGGATCGAGCTGCTCGATTGTACGGACTTCTGGGGATTCAACCAAGGCTAGAATCAAGAGACGCGCGCTGGAAGACCGCTATCATCGCAGCGCTTGCAGAGTCTGTGTGGAAGCCAGAGCCACGCAGCCTTCGGCAGGCCCCGCGTGGACCTTCCCTGCTGCGATGCTTGCAGGCTTCTGTCTGGCGCTTTTCCCGATGCGGGAACCGCTTGATCGTCTAGCAGGGGGTTTCAGCCGCACAGGGAATTGTTTAGGAATCTTTCGATGGGGGAAGGAAACGCCAGATCGGGGAAGATGCCGCGGCGAGATGTGTTGAGATATCTCGCCCGTGCGGGAGCTTGCCTGCCGCTGGGCTTATTTCCAGGACTCGGCCGGGCGATGCCGCGCATTCTTCAATCGAGCCAGCCAGCTTCCCCCTCGCAGTCCGCCGCACCATTGACCGCACAGGCGCCCGGCGCCTCGAAATACCAGCTCTCGCCGGCCGACGATGCGTTTCTTGAGGAGATGCAAAGAGCGAATTTCCTTTATTTTTGGGAACAAACGAATCCAGCCACGGGTATCGTAAAAGACCGCTGCAACGTCCGTGCCGATGACAACAAGGTTGTGGGCAGCATCGCATCGACCGGGTTCGGACTGACGGCGCTCTGCATTGGGGCAAACCGCGGCTATATCTCCTACGCGCAGGCGCGCGACCGCGCGCTGGTCACTCTGCGATTCCTATGGAAGAAGCTGCACAACCAGCGGGGCTTTTTCTATCACTGGGCCGACATCAATACCGGCGAGCGGCTGTGGGAATCAGAAATTTCCTCCATCGACACGGCCATCCTGCTTTGCGGCGTGCTCACTTGCCGGCAGCATTTCATCCATTCAGAAATCAACGATCTGGCGCAGGAGATTTTCAACCGCGTGAACTGGCTATGGCTGTCGGAAGACACGCTGATTCTGCCGCATGGGTGGACGCCGGAAACGGGATTTCTGCGGTATCGCTGGGATAGCTATAGCGAGCTGATGATGCTCTACCTGCTCGGACTGGGATCCTCGACGTCTCCGCTGCCGCCGGAATCCTGGGATGCGTGGAAGCGATCGGAGTTTGAATACGACGGGATCAAGTACATCGGATCGTTTGCGCCGATCTTCGTGCATCAGTACTCGCTGGGCTGGTTTGACTTCCGCGGCAAGCGCGACAAATATGCGGACTACTTCCAGAATTCGACGCTGGCCACCGAAGCGCACCGGCGCTTCTGTCTCGATTTGTCCAAGCAATTCCCCGATTACGACGAGGATCTGTGGGGAATTACCGCGTCGGATTCAATCCGCGGGTACGAGGTGTGGGGAGGGCCGCCCAAGACCGGACCGATTGACGGAACGGTGGTGCCGTGCGCGTCCGCAGGCTCGCTGCCGTTTCTTCCCCAGCAGGTGATGCGCGTGCTGCGCGTGACCTATCTGCGCTACGGAGCCGGAACCTGGAGCCGCTACGGCTTCGTGGATGCTTTCAATCCGGTGATGAATTGGTATGACAGCGACGTGATCGGGATCGACACGGGAATCACGATGGTGATGGCGGAAAACGCGCGGAGCGCCTTTGTGTGGGAAACGTTCATGAAAAATCCCGAGGCGCAGCGCGGGATGATGCGGGCCGGATTCGAAAACTACGAAGCGGCCAATCCCCAGGAGATGCTGCCCACCCCACCTGTGCCGCTCGGTCCGAACGGGGTGGAAGAAACAGCCAACCGTCATCGCAACTCGATCAAGGCGAGCCCCTGAGGGGGGAGCGTCAAATGGATCGCGCCGTTGCGAACAGGCAGTTCTTCAGGCGGCGAAAGCTGCGCGGCCTTGCGAAGGGACTCGATTTGGGCTGGGGTGGGACCGCGGGGCCGGCCCATGGCGGCATAGGCATCGAGCAGAGAGCCGTGCATTGCGTCGAGCCGTGAAATCCATGCGTGGGGATGGCGCTCTCCCTTCAATAGCAGCGCAACAGTCTTTGCCTGTCCGCTTTCCTCCGGTAAAAAAAGATTCCATACGGCGATTACGAAGGTTCCGTCCGCTCGGCGGGTTACCAGCACCGAAGGGGAGTCCTCCGCGAGGCGCTGATCGCCCAGCGCATGCAAGAGCTTGAACGCGTTGAAGGAAGGCTTTGGCAAACCGCCCTCGGCGATCACTCCGAAGCCGCCGTAGAAAGGCTCTTGGATTACGCCCTGTTCTTCGAAGACGTCGGAAAATGTCCAGTAACTCATGATTTCCGTGAGGCCGTCGCACTGGCGGATCGTATCGGCGAGCCAGGGGCCCAGGAAGAGTGCATCGGTAACGTCGGGCTCGTTTTTGTAGCTCGCGTTGTACTCGCTGAAAATGATGGGGAGGTCCGGACGCGTGGATGCTTTGACCTGATCGTTCACTTTTGCGGCGGCGCGGCAAACCATTTGAGTGCGGGGAATGGACTGGTCGGTGCCGAGCACGTTTTTCGCCTCGTCGTTGCCGTAGACGTGGGTTGAAACAAAGTCGACCGGGATGTGATTTTCTACGCAGTGGCGGATGAAGCGGTCGACCCAGGCGGCCTGGGCCGTGGAGGGACCTCCCACACGCAGGCGTGGACTGACCGCTTTGATTGCTTGGGCGGTAGCGTCGTAGAGCTGGTAGTAGGTTTGTTCCTTCGGATCACCTCCCCAGAAGTCCAGGTTCGGCTCGTTCCAGACTTCGAAGTACCACTGGGAGACCTCATCGATTCCGTATCGCGCGACAAGGTGCTGCGTGAACTGTGCGATCATCCCGGACCATTTGTTCCAGTCCCGGGGAGGAGAAATGATCGGGTGATACCAGAAAACGTGCTCGGTAGGCTGGGCGGCAAGTTTCCGGGGCATGAAGCTCAATTCGACGAAGGGGCGAACGCCGTTCTGCAGGAGGCCATCATAGATCTGGTCGACGTAGGAAAAATTGTAGATGGGTTTGCCGGAGGCGTCCTCGTCGTAGAGGCCCACTTCATCGTGAAAAATTGCGTGGAAGCGGATGTACCTGAAATCGGTGGCCTGTTTGACTTGGCGCAGGTCGCTGCGGTAACTATCGCGCAGGGAGAGAATCGCGCGGCCGGAGCCGAACATCTGCTCCCAAAAGTGCGGGAACGGGTGTGCCGGGGCGCCGAGGTCAATGGGGATGGTCTCCGCGGGAGCCTGCGTCTGTGCGGTGATCGGAGAGACCAGGAGAGCGGCCAACAACAGCGTTGCGAGGGGGCGCCGGATTTTCTGGCTCGGCACCCTATGCGCCTTTGGTGATCTCAAGGTTGACCTCGAACATTCCACTTCGATTCTCGGCACCTGACCGAAGGATTGCAAGGGAAGGCTGTCGCCATAAACTTTGTGTAAGGACTAAAAGGAGCCCGTGAAGCATTCTGAAATGTAATGAGACGCAACTCGAATTTCGATTGGATTGTTTCGGTTTGATTTCTCTAGACTCCATGCCATGAAAACCACGCCGGAGCAGGAAGCAAATCTCGACATCGAGTTTTTGCACGAAATCGGTGCGGGAATTTCGGCGGCTCCGTTATCGAAAGTCCTGGACCGGATCGCGCGGTTTGTCGCGACAGTGATGAAATGCGATTCGTGCTTTGTGTACATTTTGAACGAAAAAGACCTGGTGCTGCGAGCTTCGAAGAATCTGCACGCCGAGGCTGTCGACCGGCTGACCATCCGATTCGGGCAGGGGATCACCGGATGGGTGGCCGAGCACAAGAAGCCGGTCGCGATCACGCGCAAGGCGTTTCAGGACCCGCGGTTCCAATCCTTTAACGAGCTGCCGGAAGACCAATACGAGGCGTTTTTGTCGGTTCCCGTGATGTGCCGCAGCAAGCTGGTGGGAGTGATCAACGTGCAGCATCGCCAGCCGCATGCGCATAGCCGGAGGGACATTCAGCTCATATCCACGATCGGGTTTCTTGTGGGCGCCGAGATCGAACTGGCGCGGATGGAAGAACAGATATGGAAGCTTTCCAAGGAAATCCGCACGCTTAAATCCACGCAGGAATAGGTGTCTTTTGCAGGCTGCCTCCCTCGGGGGCTCAATGCCAGCTCGCTGTCGGAAGCGCCCGCCCTAAGAGCGGTGAGTTCTGCCCCCCCCCGACTTGGGAAGGCTAGCCGCTATTTCTCACACCTTGGCAAAAAAGCGATGAAGTTTATTTAGGTCGGGAGCTGCGGGATTGTTTCGCGGGGGACGGTTAGGTAGCTGGCCCGTTTTTTGTTTTCAGGGAAGGTT
>JBEKBP010000010.1:0-164316 GCA_050015335.1 Candidatus Acidiferrales bacterium
ACAAGAGGGTAGGTCTACACTACATGCCGATTTTCACAGGGGATCCTTGCAGACGCAGAACTTGCCCTCCCTTCGAGGTTCAAAATAGCTCAAAATCGCCCAGCCGCGACGAACTTCGGCTAGCTTGCTGTTTCACTCTTCTGCTGCTTGTCGCGCTGCTCCTTGAGCACCGCCTTGCGGCTCAGGCGAATCTTGTTGCCCTCAATCGCGAGCACCTTCACAAGAATCTGGTCGCCTTCCTTCAACTCGTCGCGCACCGAGCGAATCCGCGTGTCTGCGATTTCGCTGATGTGCAGCAGACCGTCGGTACCCGGAAAAATTTCCACGAAGGCCCCGAAGTCCGCGATGCGGACCACCTTGCCCAGGTAGGTTTTCCCGATCTCCGCGGTCGCCGTCACGTCGCGAATCATCTTCAAGGCGTCCTCGGCCGCTTTGCCGTTGCCCGCAAACACGTGCACCTTGCCGTCGTCCATCACGTCGATCTTCACGCCCGTGGCTTCAATGATCGAGCGGATCTTCTTTCCGCCCGGCCCGATCAAGTCGCGAATCTTGTCCGTGGGGATGTTCAGCATGTGCAAGTGGGGCGCGTAGGTCGAAATCTCCGTCCGCCCGGAAGAGAGCGTCCCGTCCATGGTGTCGAGAATCTGCAGGCGTGCCTTCTTCGCCTGCGCCAGAGCCTCGCGCATCATGTTGATACTCACGCCGCCCACTTTGATGTCCATCTGCAGCGCCGTAATTCCCTGCCGCGTCCCGGCCACTTTGAAGTCCATGTCGCCGTAGTGGTCCTCGGCGCCCGCGATGTCGGTGAGGATGGCATACTTGTCGGCTTCCACCACCAACCCCATCGCGATTCCCGCGCAAGGAGCCTTGAGCGGTACTCCTGCATCCATCAGCGCGAGCGATCCGCCGCATACGGTGGCCATCGACGAAGACCCGTTCGATTCAAGAATGTCCGAGACCACGCGCACTGCGTACGGGAATTCGGCCTCGGGAGGCAGCAGATTGGTCAGTGCGCGCTCGGCCAATGCGCCGTGGCCGACTTCACGCCGCCCCGGACCGCGCAGGAATTTCACTTCGCCCACTGAAAAGGCCGGGAAGTTGTAGTGCAGCATGAAACGCTTGAACACGTCCTCTTCGAAGAGCAGATCCAGCCGCTGCATGTCGTCCTTGGTGCCGAGCGTTGCGGTAGCCAACGCCTGCGTCTCGCCGCGCGTAAAGAGCGCCGAACCGTGGACGCGGGGCAGCACGCCCACCTCGCAGGTGATTTGCCGGATCTCGTCGAACGCGCGGGCATCCGGGCGGCGTCGCCGGATCAGCATGTCGTCGCGGAAGATGCGCTCGCGCATCCGCTCAAACGCGCGATAGGCAAGCTTGCGCTGTTCCTCATCCTGTTCGGGAACCGACGCCAAAATGTCCTTCTTCACGCTGTCGACCAGTGCGTAGCTGTCTAGCTTTGGATGCTTGGCCGTGTCGACAGCGTCGCGCATTCGGTCTCCGTACTTGTCCACAATCTTCTTATAGAGCGCTTCGTCGAATGCCGGCGGAGCGACGGCCACCTTCTGCGGATTCACTTTCTTGCCGAGCTCCTCGATGGCCGCGACGATCTTGCGGATTTCCGCGTGCCCGAACTCGAGCGCATCGGCGACGGTTTCCTCAGAAACCTCCAGCGCGCCCGATTCCACCATCACGATCGCGTCTTTGGTGCCGGCCACGATAATGTTGAGCAGGCTGGTCTTCTGCTCGCCATAGGTGGGATTGATCACCAGCTTGCCGTCGAGCAGCCCGACGCGCACGCATGCCACGGGATTGTGGAAGGGAATTTTCGAGATATACAGCGCCGCGGAAGCCGACGTCACCGCGATCACATCCGGATCGTTCTCGCTGTCGGCGGAAAGCACCATGGCGACGATTTGCGTTTCGGTCGCCCAGCCTTCGGGGAACAGCGGCCGCAGCGGCCTGTCGGTCAGGCGCGACACCAGAATCTCGCGCTCCGAGGGCCGCCCTTCGCGCTTGAAAAATCCGCCCGGAATCTTCCCGGCGGAATACGTGTACTCACGATAGTCCACCGTGAGCGGCAGAAAGTCCTTTTCGCTGGCGTTGTTGTCCATGCAGGCCGTCGCCATCACGACCGTGTCACCATAGCGCGCCACCACGGCGCCGTGCGCCTGCCGGGCCATCTTGCCGGTCTCAAAGCCGAGCTTCCGCCCACCTATTTCCAGACTCACTTGTTCAAACATCACTTCACGTCCTTTTGCCCCGGTTCGCCGGGGACTGCGTCGGATACGAGAGGCATCTCTCGGGATTTGCCAATTCGAAGGAAGGTCAAAAGCGAAGAGAAAGCGCAGCGAGAAAAGCAAAAAGACTCAGCCGGCACACACGTCCGCGCAGCATGGCCCTGCCGGCCCGCAGATAGCTCGACTTCGCTGATTTGTGCGGAGGAAAATGCGGCCCGCCGGGCCGCTCAGGGAATCTGCGCTACTTGCGCAAACTAAGTCGTTCCACAATCTCGCGATACCGATCCGGGTCGCGACGGTTCAGATAGTCCAACAGCCTGCGCCGCTTGTTGACCATCATGATCAACCCGCGCCGCGAAGCGTGATCCTTGGCGTGGGACCGGAGGTGGGTCGTCAAATAGTTGATGCGCTCGCTCAACAACGCTATCTGCACTTCCGGCGACCCCGTGTCCTTTGGATGTACGCGGAACTGCTCGATTAGTTCGACCTTGGCTTCCATCAACTGACCCCTCCCCCACTGAGACGTCGTTCCCTACTCTTCCATCTTTGACTCTTCTTCAGCCCAAAATGCTAGCACACACTCGTTATTAACTGCTACAGGATTTTCGGCAACACCATACTGGACTGACTGAAACAGCTGGTAGAGGTTCCGGACTCGGAGATTTGAAGAAAAACGCAACGCCCGAGAAACGGACTATATGTCAAAATCGGGCAGGCACGCCGCGCTACTTCCCGCCCCGCACCAAGGCCAAAAATTCATCGCGCGTCTGCTTGCTCTCGCGAAAAGCCCCCAGCATCGCGCTCGATACCGCCATCGAATTCTGTTTCTCCACTCCCCGCATCACCATGCACAAATGCCTCGCTTCGATGATCACGCCCACTCCCTGCGGGCTCAATTGTTCCTCGAGCGCCTGCGCGATCTGGCTCGTCAGTCTCTCCTGAATCTGCAGCCGCCGTGCGTACATGTTCACCAGCCGCGCGATCTTGCTCAGGCCGACCACCTTTTTGTCCGGCAGATACGCCACGTGGCACTTCCCGAAAAATGGCAGCAGGTGATGCTCGCACAGGCTGTACACCTCGATGTCCTTCACTACGACCATTTCGTCGTAGCACACGCTGAACATCGCACCGTTCAAAATCTTGTCCGCGTCCTCCCGGTAGCCGCTCGTCAGAAAGCGCAGCGCCTTTTCAAACCGCTCCGGCGTCCGCCGCAATCCCTCACGGTCCGGATCTTCTCCCAGCCGCATCAGCATCTTCCGCACTAGCTCGGCGATGCTTTCCCCGCCCGCCACTTCGGGCGCCACGATCTCGCTTGTCTCACTCATCGTCTTCTCTCTCCTCGCCAGCCCAGCATCACCTGAACAAACTCCCGCTATTTCGCGGGTGAAGTTGTCAGAGGTCTGCACCACAACATCTCCAGCCGGTGCCCCACCCCTGCGGCTTGCAAGGATGCACCTGCACGATTCCGGTCATCGCAGCAAGGCCGCCACGTTCTCTCCAAGGTTTTAAGGGGGGGCCGCAGCGCCATCTCCGCTATAAAAATCCGGCGCTCAAGCGCCTCCCTCGGGCGGCTCCTTTCTCTCGCGCTGTGGTTCTGCCCGGCCGCAAATCAAATCACCCACCCGATCGGTTCCCCTGGGTAGCCCGTTCAACTCACCACAGCCTCGTCTTCAACCTCGAAACTATTCTTGCTGGTCTCTTCGATGCGCACCCGCTCAACCCGCGCCTTGGGAAACTTGCGCAGCCGCCGGAAAATCTCGCGCGCCACATTTTCGGTCGTCGGCACAACGTTCCCCCGAAATTCGACGACCTCTTCGTTCAAATTCTTGTAGTCGAAAGCATCCACCACCTCGCGCCCCACAAACGGATCGAGATCCCCTAGGTTGGCAATCATCCCTGTCGACGGATCGACCGGCCCGCTGACCGTTACCTCCACCACATAGTTATGCCCGTGCCCATGCGGGTTGCTGCACTTGCCATACAGCCGCTGGTTCTCCTGCTCACTAAATTTTGGGCTGTGCAGCCGGTGCGACGCCGCAAACCGGTACCGCCGCGTCAACGAGATCTTCAACGGTCGCGCCATGCTCGCCTCCCCGCCTCCAGCCCTTCCAGATCCCCCGCTCTTGGAACAGTCACCTCCGCCGTGCAATCGGCAAACAAATCCGGCGACTCATAGAGCCGCACGCGATCAAGCTGTCCCTTGGTGATCCTCGGCTCTAGCAGCCGCCAGATCACCGCCGCGATGTTCTCGCAGGTAGGTATCTGCCCCGCCAGTTCCGGCACCTCGTAATTTAAGTGGCGATGGTCCATCCGCTCCATCACTTCCTTCTCCAGAAGGTCTTTCAGATCCTTCAGATCGAGCACCATCCCCGTATCCGGATCGGGCTCCCCTGCTACGGTCACCTCCAAAACGTAGTTGTGCCCATGCCCCTGCGGATTATTGCACTTGCCAAAAACGCGACGGTTCTCTTCTGCCGAAAAACTCGGATTGTGATAAAAATGCGCCGCCGAAAACTCCACTCTGCGTGTCACTCGAATCATAGCGTTCCTGTGGGCCTCAACCGCGCCCCGGGTATTCTCTTCCCTTCCACGCGACCGAACCATGGGTGTTCTTCCACCATGACGCCAACAGAGCCCCGGTGTAGAGCCCCGCCCCGATTAGGTAGTATCCGGCCAGGCAGTATCGGATGTGCACGGCGGCGTAGCGATTCTGCCGCAGCCAAGCCTCATACCACGCGCACGGCCGCACCAATAAGATCGCCGCGACGATTGCCATCGGCCAGTCGATACGAGTCCGCAGCGTCCACTCCAGCCCAATTAAACCGGCAAACACCACACCCAGCCACGGCGTCGCCGCATCGATCTCCAGAAGAACTTCGCTGAGGCTCCCGCCAAACAGAGGGCCAAGATTCTTGGTCCACCCCTCCCACATCGCGCGGAAGGACCCGTACATGCGCGTCTGCACGATCCCTTCGCCCGGACCGAAGAAAATCCGCCGGCCGGCTTCCTTGGTGCGCTTGGCGAGCGCGACATCGTCTAGCACCTCTCCGGCAATCGCCGCGTGCCCTCCGAGCAAGTCATAGGTGTCTCGCCGGATCAAAATATACTGGCCGTTTGCCGCCGCATCCGGCGAACCCGAATCGTTCACCCGATTGAACGCATACCGCTGCGACAGCCGCCAATACACGAAGGGAACCAGCGCTTTCTCCCAGAATGTGTGCATCTCCTGCGCGGGCGAATAGGAAACCAGGTCGGCCTTTTGCCGCGCCGCGCAAACCAGCGACCTCCCGGCGGAGCCCGGCAAATGGAGCGTATCCGCATCGGTAAAAAGCAGCCAATCGCCGCGCGCCAAACCGGCTCCGGTCGCCAACGCAAAATTCTTCCCGGTCCAGCCCGGCGGGAGCTCGGTAATATCCAGCATCTCCAACTGCGGCAGGCGCACGGCAAGGTCGCGCAGGATCGCTTCTGTCCCGTCGCTTGATTGGTCATTCACGACGATAATCTCGCCAATCTGCGGTTGCGCGGCCAGCGACTCCACCGTACGCGCAACGGTGGCTTCTTCGTTTCGAACGGGAATAATGGCGGAGATCAAGTTTTTGAATTCCCTCCGCGTGGGAACTGCTAAACTATGCGGTTTGGGCTACCGAACAATTCATTATAGGGCTGCTTCGATCACGCGGCCTTGGAAAACTCATTGAAACGGAAACTTAAAACCGGCCTGGTTCTCGCCTTCATCGCGGGTCTTCTCTGGCTCTTCATTCGCCCCGACTATCGCCAGGGCGAAGCCAGCGTGCGCGGGCGCCCCGCGAAGAATTTCGAGTTCACGATCGAAGGCAAGCCTCAGACCTTGGCTGGCCTTCGCGGGAAGGTCGTCATCCTGAATTTCTGGGCCACCTGGTGCCCGCCCTGCGTCGACGAGACTCCCTCGCTGATCCAATTGCAAAAGCGCATCGCCCCGCTCGGCGGCACCGTGCTCGGCGTGAGCCTCGACGACGATCAGAGCGCCTACGCCGACTTCCTGAAAACCTATCACATCGACTTCCCCACCTACCGCGATCCCACCAAAAAGAGTGCGCTCGATTACGGCACCACGATGTACCCAGAAACCTACATCATTGATCGCCACGGACGCATCGACCGCAAAATCATCGGCCCTCAGGACTGGACTGGCCCTCAAATGATGGCATACCTTGATTCCGTACTCGATGCCAAGTAGAGATGGTTGCACAACGCATTGCTCCCCGCTTTTTCGAATCATAATTTCAATACTTTCCATACAAAGTCGTTTGCCACAGGGTAGAGGTTCACTCCGTGGATAAACTGCATGTTCTGTAACCCTAGTCTCCACAGCACATTCCGCTCAATCTGCCATTCTCGGCCTCCGCCACGCGTGTAGCGGACATACTCCGGTGTGCCGCACGTCAGCCTTGGCCTCAGCGATTTTTTGGGAACTGCGCGGCCCCTTTGTGCTAAGGTTTTTGCTAGACAGTCTCTGGTGCTTTTCTGGGAGATTGCATGCGGTCGCTCAGTCGATTTCTGCTGATCGTCTCATCCCTTCTGGGATTGGCCTTGCTGGCCCACGCGCAGGCTCAGTCCCAAGCCAAGCCCCCGTCCCAGCGGCCATCCCGCGACGATGCCCGCCTGGCAATCGCCCGCCAGGTAATGGACGATATGGCGGATGGCAAGATGGGTTCGGTTTGCAAGCACTTCAGTCCCGACTTGAAAGAGGCTCTCACCGAAGACGAACTTGCACTTGCTTGGAGCCATCTGGTTCAGAAGAGCGGCTTATTCCAGAAGCAGATTTCGCAAAGCACCCACGCCGCCGACGGCTTGTCTGTCTACGTCTCCATGAGCCAGTTCGAGAATTCCAAGGTCGAGCTGCGGCTTGCGTTCAATGACTCCGACGAAATCACACGCATTTCCATCGACCAGGTTTCTGACCTCAGCCCAGCCACCATGGAGGAATCCGCCCGAACGGTCGCAAACTTATTGAGGCAAAAGAATTTCGACCAGGTCGTCGCCCGCTTCGACGACGATTACAAAGCAGACATGGGTCCATATACCTTGGACATGTCGTGGTCCCACGTCATCAGCCATCTGGGAGAGTTCAAGAACGTCAAGCTGGCTACCAAAGACCCGGAGTTTGACATCGTGGATGTCAGCTGCGAATTTGAAAACGGCGATGCCACCGTCCGCGTGTCCTTCGATCCGTCGGGCAAAATCAGCGGTCTCTGGCTACTCCCCTCGGACACCGACCCCCCCAAAAATCCTGAAATCTGACTTTCCCCGTTAGCCGTATCTGCTCGCCGAAGCATCGGCCTTCTTCGGCAGTTTGCTCGCTCACTGAAGCGCACGTAGTGTTTGGCTTTCTCCGCATGGATATTGCTTGACCGTTCCGCCTGATTCCCATGCGCTACCTGTCTCTCGTTTCACTAGCCGCAGTGCCCGACCCTACAACGAGAAGCGAACGGAGGTGGGCCATTCGCTCTCCTCTCAACCATTTAGACAGTGCCCTATCCTCGGCGGAGAACCATATCGCCCCGGGGGCCTTTTCGCGGTGGTGCTTGATAAATGTATGGCACGGGATGCTTCCCTCCAATTTCCGTTTTCGTGTGCCTTCCTGTGTGCTAACCTTTAGCAACGTGGAGCGGGTGTAAACCGTCTAATTACTTGAGGGATGGGAAGTCATAACGTGCGCGCCTATTCCCGCGCCCCAAAGTTCGGGAGAGTCTGAATACCATGGCAACCACCACAGTCAACGTTCCGGGACGCAAGCGCGAAACTCTCGATAGAGCTGTGATTCGCTTCTGCGGCGATTCCGGTGACGGCATGCAAATCACCGGAAGCCAATTCACTAGCACCGTCGCGCTCTATGGCAACGACCTTGCCACGCTCCCCGACTTTCCTGCCGAGATTCGCGCCCCTGCGGGCACTCTTCCCGGCGTCAGCGGGTTCCAGGTGCACTTCTCTTCGAGTGACGTGTTCACTCCGGGCGATACCGTCGACGCGCTGGTCGCCATGAATCCGGCCGCGCTGAAAATGAATCTTGCCGACCTGAAGCCCAACGGCATCCTGATCGTAAATCTCAACGATTTCGGCGAGGTCGATCTTCGCAAGGCGCAAATGGCCGTAAGCCCCCTGGAGGATCACTCCCTCGACGGGTACCGCCTGTTCCCCGTCGAGCTCACCAAGCTCACGCGCGCCGCACTGCAAGACCTCGGACTCGATAACAAGAGCGTCGACCGATGCAAGAATTTCTTTGCGCTGGGCATGTGCTACTGGCTCTACAACCGGTCGATGGAGAACTCTCTGCACTGGATCGACTCGAAATTCAAGAATAAGCCGCAGCTGATTCAGGCCAACCGCCTGGCCATGCAGGCAGGCTACAGTTACTGCGAGGCTACCGAAGCGTTTCAGACCAGCTACGAAATTCCGCCGGCCAAGCTGGCGCCCGGCGTTTACCGCAACATCAGCGGGAACACGGCGCTGGCCATGGGCTTCGTCGCGGCTTCGCAGAAGGCGGGCCTTCCGCTTTTCCTGGGTTCCTATCCAATCACGCCCGCGTCCGACATTCTGCACGAGCTTTCCACTTACAAGGAGTTTGGCGTAATCACGTTTCAGGCCGAGGACGAAATTGCCGCCATCACTTCGGCGATCGGCGCGGCCTACGCGGGCGCCATTGGCATCACCGCCACTTCCGGGCCCGGCATGGCCCTGAAAACCGAGGCCATGGGATTGGCCGTGGCCGTCGAACTCCCCCTGGTCATCTGCGACATTCAGCGCGGCGGCCCTTCCACGGGCTTGCCTACCAAAACGGAACAAGCCGATTTGCTGCAAGCCCTCTACGGACGCAATTCGGAGGCTCCGATTCCGGTGCTGGCTCCTGCAACTCCGGGCGATTGCTTCTGGGTCGCACTCGAAGCCGCGCGCATCGCGATCAAGTACATGGTCCCGGTTATTATTCTCTCCGACGGCTATCTCGCCAACGGGGCCGAGCCTTGGAAGATTCCGGACCCTTCCGAGCTTCCGGAAATCCCCGTGCATTTCGAAACGAATCCCGAACATTTCCAGCCCTACCGGCGCGACCCTCAAACGCTAGCGCGTCCCTGGGCTATTCCTGGAACTCCGGGACTTGAGCACCGCATCGGGGGCCTGGAGAAGCAGGACGTAACCGGCAATGTGAACTACGAGCCGTTGAACCACGAGCGTATGGTTCGCCTCCGCGCGGAAAAGGTTGCCGCGATCGTGCAGGAGGTGCCGGATGTAGTCCCTGCGGGCACCGATTCAGGCGATCTGCTGATCGTGTCGTGGGGATCGACCAGCGGCCCGATTACCGCCGCGCTCAAATCGGACAAGTTCAAAACACATCGCGTCGGACATGTGCACTTGCGCCACCTGAATCCCTTGCCGAAAAATCTTGGCGACGTGCTTATGCGCTTTGACAAAGTTCTGGTTCCGGAAATGAACATGGGCCAGCTCGTAATGGTCCTGCGCGCCAAGTATCTGGTCGACGCCGAAGGCTTCAACAAGATCCAGGGCAAACCCTTCAAGACCTCGGAAATCGAGCGCAAGATCGAACAGGTTCTCGCGAGGCCTTGAAGGTGTGCGCCCGGACATTGGGTTTTTAGGCAGGCCGGAGCGCGAGATCTGAAACAGAACGCCTGAGCAACGAAAAAGGGGGCTCTAGCCCCTGAGAAAGGCTTCTGAGTTTTTCCCGCGGGCTACTGGATGGTGCAGCGCACGGGTTGGTTCTGCCTTGGTCTGATGAGTCATCCCGAGCGCAGCGAGGGATCTGTATTTGCTGTTGACCGCGGCGGAGAAGTCATAGGAGAACGAGTGATGGCCACCGAGACGTTGCCGGTTTACACGAAGAAAGACTTCCAAACCGACCAGGAAATCCGCTGGTGCCCGGGCTGCGGCGATTACGCTATTCTCTCCGCCGTCCAATCCGTGTTCGCCGAGCTCGGTGTGCGCCGCGAAAACTTTGTGTTCATCTCCGGCATCGGCTGTTCCAGCCGCTTTCCCTATTACATGAAGACGTTCGGCTTCCACACGATTCACGGCCGCGCGCCCGCCATCGCCACCGGCCTTAAAGTCACGCGCCCCGATCTCGACGTCTGGGTGGTCACCGGCGACGGCGATTCCCTTTCCATCGGGGGCAACCACACCATCCACATGCTGCGCCGCAACGTCGGCCTCAAGGTTCTTCTGTTCAACAATAAAATTTATGGACTCACCAAAGGCCAGTATTCGCCGACATCCGAAATCGGTAAGAAAACAAAGTCGACTCCGTTCGGCACCACTGACCGTCCCTTCAATCCGATTTCTCTGGCAATCGGCGCCGAAGCAACGTTTGTCGCGCGCTCGGTGGACGTTTTCCAGCAGCACCTGAAAGAGACCTTGAAGAAAGCGGCCGCGCACAAGGGCTCGGCTTACGTGGAGATATTGCAGAACTGCAATATTTTCAACGACGGCGCCTGGTTTGACCTCACCGAAAAAGAAGCCCGCAGCGAGCACGTGGTGCAGCTCGAACACGGCAAGCCGCTCATCTTCGGCAAAGCTCGGAACAAGGGCATCCGGCTGAACGGACTCGAGCTCGAAATCGTCCAGCTCGGCAACGGCATCACCGAAGCAGACCTGCTCGTGCACGACGAAAACGATCCGCGCCCCGCCTATGCTTTCCTTCTGGCGCACATGGAGAATCGCCCCGGATTCCCCACTCCCATCGGCGTGTTACGCGCGTGGGGAGACTGTCCACGCTATGAAGACCTCATCGCGAATCAGATTCGCGATGTGCAGGCCACGCGCGGCAAGGGCAACCTCTCGAAGCTTTTGCGCGCCGGCGATACCTGGGAAGTGCGTGCATAATCGCATTCTGTTCCTTCCGCCCGTCAGGGCACGGCTTCAGCCGTAGCTTAAAACCTCATCGATCCTAGGGGTTGCCACCTGGTGGTTCCGCCGCCGGCCGACTCGCACAGAGCGGGGATCGCCCGTTGGGAACAACCATTCTTGCCTCTGTGGTTCATCATCGCGAACCGCTGCGGTAGGCGAGCCACCAACTGAAGTAGGCGATGGGAATCGTCGCGAGCGTGGCCCACCAGAAAGGCAACGCTAGATCGGCGGCCAGTCCCAACATTCCAAAGGTGACCCAGAAAATCTTGCGCTCCATCCATTCATCTTAGGGCCGATGCGGCTTCTTGCCGGAACAAATGCTGCGAAGCGGTGTCAAAGCACTATAGGGCGAGCGAGCCAGACCAGGCCGGATCCAGGCTGTGGCCAGGGCACATCATTTCGGGAAATCGTCTCAGAAATTTGAAGGAGCCCAGGAGCAAGCGGGAATGGTGTGCCGGTAAGTGTTAGCGAACTCCTGGTTCGAGCAAGCGCCTATGTTTCATTGAACTGATGGTATCAGACGCATTCCTGCGGCACTGTGATGCTTCGCGCAATTATTGCCAGTGAAGGAACGGTGCAGGAATTGGCGTACGTGTCGGGGGCCGGCGCTGCTGATCAAGTCGGCCACGGATGCGGTGAGCCAATGGCGCTACCAGCCGACATTGCTGAACGGCATCCCCGTCGAGGTGGAGACGCCCATCGATGTGGTGTTCACCCTGGGGAGCTGACCTTAGGCGCGCGCCGCCCGGCAGAGTCCGGGAACGGCAATCTCCCGGTCGGGGGTTGCAGTCGCCATTGCGTGGATTGGCGCTCTGCGAGAAACCCGATGCGCGCCCGTGCGGGTAGAAACCACCGTTATTGTTGTTTGCCATCAGCGAGCGGCTGTCACAACAAACACCGTGCAGCTCCCGGCGGATTCTCCCGGCTCACCAAGCAGAGCGCTGAGATAGGCGACGGCAGCGCCCTGCTCTGGAGAATCAAAAACCACGAAGGCACTGGCGCTTAGATCGCGGAATGCAGCGGGGGCGGCGGCGCGATCGGCTTGCGGGTCAACGGGAGTGTGAAACACGCCTTGCAACGAGAGCAGCGAGCGCATCACCGGGTTGCGGTAGTAGTCCAACCAAAGGCGGTCGGCGGTGTAAGACAGGTATCCATCCACAAGGGCATAGCGCCCGCCATCGCTCACTTGCATCCATATGCTCTTGATGACGTAAGGCTTGATGATCAGCGGGAAAGTGACCACGGTTCCCTTCTGCAGCGCGGACGCTGCAGTACACGCTCGCGCGGGGGCAGCCGAAGCGCTCGACCAAGCCGGATCGGCGATCGATGAAACGGGGAAAGGGATCGTCAGCAGATCCAGCAGCAACAGAACGCTGACGCCCGCCGCCAGCGCATAACGCTGCCATGTCATCTGCAACCGGTTCAGTAGAAACGCCACGCCGAGCGACGACAGAACCGCGAGCCCCAGCGCGGTGATCACGTGAAACCGCGCCGGCGCAGACACAAAGCGCGCCCACGGAATGCGATAGACCAGCGCCGCCGGTCCGGGAATGCGCGTTTGCCGGCCCAAAATTCGCAGGGCGGGGCCCAGTGAGAGCAAATAGAAGATTGCCGCCAACGCCGCGGCCAGCACCGTCCAGCGGCGTTGTGGATCGCGCCCCTTCCGGAAACCCAAAATTGCCAGCACCAGGATCACCGGTCCCACATACACGGTGCCCTCATAGCCGGCCTTGAAAATAACCGGATCGAGGCCGCGCGCGAAATTCCCAAAAACCAAGTGGTTCCAGCTGGGAATGAGGAAGCCCAGCGCGTCCGCGGAGAATTCCTGGATGTGATCGAATGGCCGCGGCTGAGGCTTGTCCGCTGCGTTTCCGACAAGCATCATCAGGAACGGCGAGAAGGTAATCAGGAATATAGCCGACGCCCAAGCGAGAGGCCGCCAGATTCTCTCTACCAGCCGGGGCCCCATCAGAATCGTGTCGATGCCGATCACTGCGACGGTGGCCATTAAACATAGAACGGTGTAGTTGTAGTGCGCGAGCGACGTGAGCAGGAGCGCCAAGCCGAGCAAGAGCCCGTCTTTCCGGGCTTCTTTCCAAGCAGCCCCTCGATTTTGCAGCACCCGGCCCAAGGCTAGAAAGTAGAGCGGTATCGGAAACGAGGTGACTAGGCTCAAATGCCCCAGCGCATGCGCCATTAGAAACGGGCTGAAACCGAAGCAGATGCCACCGATCAGCGCGGCAACCTCGTTGTGGCATACCCGCAGGCAAAGGAGGCGTGCAAAAAAAGCGGCCAGCGCCAGTTGGAGAATCAACGAAAGATTGTAGGCCACCACGGGACCGAGCATCAGGCTCGCGGGCAGCGCGAGGGTTCCCGCCAGGGGGTCGGTGGTGCTCCACGCCAAATTGACCGTGCTCGGGTAATAGATCAGGTTGGTATAGAAGGGATTCTGGAACTTCACGACGGCCCGCGCGAAATGCCACAAAAACCAGGCGTGTTGAAAGTTATCGCCGGGGTAACCAAGCAGCCCCGAAGCCGGGGAAAGCGACCCTGGCAGCGTGAACACCACGCCAAGCAGGACGCACAGCAGGAAAGAAACCCAGTGCCAACGCGCGGCCTTTGAGTCGCTCATGGGCCGGGGCACGGAAGAATCCCTTGGCTGGGGCTCTGGTCTCAAGGTGGGTGTAAGCAAAATGGTCCTACGCTTCCCTTGGAATTGCAATTCGGCTAATGGGCAACCCTGCGCGCCAGTCAGGAAGGCGCCAGGGGAATTGTTCGCGCCACAAAGACGCTCGGAATGGCGATGTGCATCGGTTTCCGCCAGACTGCGACAGCGATGTGAAACAACGATCTTATCGCGTTACAGCCGATTCGGGGGATATTCGCCAATATCCCGTAGTGGGTCCGCTTGAATGTATGAGTCAGCTTGAGGACCCGCTTCCGCGACGGCACCGCTTCGGCCGCGTCGTAACCGGCCGATCATCGTTGCTCTAAGCAGGTATGTCGCTGGGATAGAACTGCTCGCCTGCCAACAGAGCCCGTATGCCCTTTAGCAGATCACGCCCGGCGAAGGCTTTCAGCACCAGGCCGCTACCTCCTGCGGCCTGCACCATTCGTTCGATTCCGGGCAACGATTGGTTCGTGAACACCAGAATCTTGGCGGGCGAGCCTGAGTGCCGGATTTCCTTTGCGGCGGAAAGGCCGCCGCAGCCTGGCATGCTCAAATCCATAATGATTATGTCCGGATTCAATTCCCCCGCCTTCTGCAGGGCCTCGGATCCGTTTTGGGCCTCGCCGCAGATTTCCAGGTCCGGCTGGTCGTCCAGAAGCGCCCGTATCCCGCGGCGCATGAGTTCATGATCGTCCACCACCAGGATGCGCGCGCACTGGGCGGCAGCCACGATTTCACGAGGAGGCTCCGCGTGCTCGCTCCGCGACACTTCGAAAGCGCCCCCACCGGAAATCTCAGGCGCCCCCTCTTGCCCGGTTGAAAGAGTCGCCACGAGCTCGGTGCCTTGCGAATGGGAGAAGATATCCAGGCTCCCGCCGAGCTGCCGCAGGCGTTCGCGCAATCCGGGAATTCCCACACCCAGCGCCTTGGCCCCAGAGCCAAGCCGGGCAAGAACCCGCCTGTCGATTCCCGAACCTTGATCCCGCACGGTCACTTGCACTTCCGTTTTGCCCGCCAACACTCCAATCGACGCCTTCCGGCTCCCGGAATGCCGCATCACATTCGTGAGTCCTTCCTGCACCACGCGGAACAAGGCGGTCTCCTTATCCGGGGGGAAACGCCTCAGCTTGTCGGGAACTTCCAATGAGACATCGATGCCGCTCCGCTTGCTGAAGCCCTCTACATACCACTTCAGCGCGGAGCCGAGGCCGAACTCATCGAGCAGTGGGGGATGCAACAGGTAGGAGAGGGTGCGGATCTCCTCGTTCACCTTGCGCGCCAGTTCCACCGCTTCGAGGATGGCCTTGCGGGCGTCAAAATCCGGCCGGCTGAGGCAGTCGGAAATGTGCCTGAGCGACATCACGATCACCGCGAGTTCCTGGCCCGTGGTGTCGTGCAGGTCGCGCGCGATACGGCGGCGTTCTTGATCCTGCAGCTGTAGAATCCTGGCAGAGAGAGACCGCAGCGACGCTTCAGTTTCCTGCAGCGCTCGGTTCGCCTCGACCAGTTCGGTCACCTCAGTGGCTACGATCCGCACGGTGGCGTGCCGCCCTGCGCCCACCGTGCCAAGTGATAGGCGAATGGTGCGCGGTTTTCCCCCGCGTGTCGCCACCTGTATGTCCCCGTCGACCGGTGTTTGCAACGCTCGCTCCAGAGCCGAATACATCGCTTCCCAGCTTCGACCGACCACGAAATTGCGGAGGTGGCATCCAGAGGGTTCGCGATGGGAAGGAATTCCCAGTGTTTCCAGGAATTGAGCATTGGCATAGAGAATCTGCCCAGAGGGCAATACGTTGGCGACCCCCACTGGGAGGCCATCGAGCAGTTCCCGAAGCATTCGCGCATCGTAATTGCCGGGAGAGACATCGACATCGGCACCCGGGGCTCTGGCTAAGCCGTCCTGGGACACAGACTTGCCCCCTGTGGGCCGAACCCCGCGCGAATTGGCTTTCCTGGCCACGGTTCGCAATTGGCAGAATTATATCGCCCTGTGGATCGCCAGAGTATCAGATGTTCCGGGTAGTGAGTCCTTAAGCGCTGGCTCCGCTCCTGGCGCGAAACATCCGCCAGCGTGATGACGGCGCCATCCACCTTGTTTTCAGTCATTCGATAAGGAAGCAGGCGAAGCTGAAAGCGATTGCCCCCCCGGTTTGTGACGGTGTGCTCCACCGCGCGGGAGCTCGACATCACCTGCGACACCGTCTGCTGTAAATCGGGAATCTCCAGGGTGCAATTAATCAGCGGGCGCCCCAGGCCGCCGGGAATCAGCGCAAAAAGCCCATCACCGCCTGCAAGTGCTCTCGGGTGGCCGCAAGTTCCTGCTCGAGCTTGATGGCCTCGCGCCGCGCGTATCCCAGTTGCTTGCCCGATTTCCGCGAAGCCGGCCGGGGCGAGGCTTCCGGGCGGGATTCCTCGAATACCATCATGAAATGAGGTTCTTTCAGATTGCCGCGGCCGAAGGGAAACACTTCAAAATTTACGAATCGCGTGGCGTCGGTCCCGCCACGGTTGCCATTGATTCATCTTGCGCGAAGGTCACCCCACCCTGCGCCTGGATTTCGGCCAGCCCCAGCGTCCCGTCGGTGCCGGAAAGAATCACGCCGATGCTCTGGCTGCGCTGATCCTCAGGCTGGCGACCGCATGAAGCGATCGATCGACATGTGTCCGCCCCGGGATTCCACGCGCGGCCCCAGCCGCAAGGCGTGATCCTCGATGGACATCGACGCGTTGGGGCCGAATCACATAGATGATGGTTGGGCTCAACCTTCATCCGGTCGGTGACCTCGGCGACTCTCATATTAGAAAGCCATCGCCCGGTTCCTTATTCTTGCGGCGACTTGGCGGCCCGGTCCGGAGCGGCCCGTTCGGCCTTCTGCGCCGGAGGTTTTCGCTTCATGCCCTCATTCTCATCTGGTCGGGAAATATCACTTGGGTATGCTCAAGGCAGCGAACGCGCAATCCCTACGCGGAAACGCCTGGCCAGCGCATCGTTCGCTCTCCTGCGCTGGCGGGGGGTAGAACCCCAAGCTGCGGCAATTCTAGCCGTCCCGCAAACAAGTGGCTAGTGACGCCAGTGGCCAGTGACGGGTGGCCAATACCAAATTTTGCGCAAGTCACTAGTCACCGCCACTGGTCACTGTTAAATTAGAACGATACCTGATCAACAGAATCACCCATGGGTACGTCATCGCTAATGGATACAACCATGCTCTACCGCACCGACGATCTCCGCATCAAGTGGACCAAGGTAGTCCTCCCCCCGGTGTTCCTCGATGAGGAATTGCCGGAATCCGAGAACGCCTCCTCCACCGTGTTCCACGCCCGCCAGCAAATCTCTGACATTCTAGCCCGTAAAGATCACCGTCTGATCGTTGTAGTAGGCCCCTGCTCGATTCATGACACGAAAGCCGCCCGCGAATACGCCGGGTTGCTCAAGGGCGCGATCGCCGAACTCTCGCGCGACCTGTGCATCGTCATGCGCGTCTATTTTGAGAAGCCGCGCACCACGGTCGGCTGGAAGGGCCTGCTCAACGATCCCTATCTCGACCAGTCCTACAAGATCAACGACGGTCTGCGCCTCGCGCGCCACCTGCTAATCGACCTGGCCGAGATGGGCGTCCCCGCCGGCACCGAATTTCTGGATATGATTTCTCCGCAGTACGTAGCAGGTCTAGTAAGCTGGGGAGCTATCGGCGCGCGCACCACCGAAAGCCAGGTGCATCGCCAGCTAGTTTCCGGCCTCTCCTGCCCGGTAGGATTCAAAAACGCCACTTCAGGCGATGCGCAAATCGCCGTCGAAGCAGTACTCTCGGCCGCCCAACCCCACACCTTCCTGGGCTGCACGAAAAATGGCCAATCCGCCATTTTTGTAACCACCGGCAACCCCGATTGCCACGTAATCCTGCGCGGCGGCAAGAAAACGGTGAACTACAACGCGGAGGCGGTAGACCACGTCTGCAAGCAGTTGCAGGATGCAGGCCTGCCCCCGCTCGCGATGGTTGATTGCAGCCACGCCAACAGCAGCAAGGACTACACCAAACAAGCCGCAGTCTGCCACAACGTAGCCGCGCAAATCGCCAAGGGTGACCGCCGCATCATCGGCGTAATGCTCGAAAGCAACCTCGTCGCTGGCTCCCAGAAGCTTGTCCCCGGAAAGCCGCTAGTCTATGGCCAAAGCATCACCGACCCTTGCCTAGCCTGGGACGAAACCCTCCCATTACTCCGTGACTTGGCTGCCGCCGTCCACTCCTCGCGCTGATCCCCCCCCCGAGGCACCCGTGCACAACGCCGACCCCTCGAGCCATGCCTCCCGGTCATTCTGGCAGGTCGCTGTTTCAACCGCGACCTACTAGACAGCGGCGTGCGGCGCATCCCTCTCGCGGTGCGCTTCCCGCGAGCCTTGGACGTTCACCCGTTCACCCACTCCCCACTTGCCACTGAGTCCTTTCCCGCCTACCATTCGGAGAATATGCGACCTTCGCGAAATCGCTTGCCATTCTTCCTGCCGGCCGTATGGGCGGCTGCCCTGCTGTTCGCACAACTTGCCGCGATCGGCCAACGCCACACCGCGCACTCCGCTTCTCTGCGCGTCGCGCGGCAGGACAGCACCTACGACGTCACCCTCGGCCGCGGTTACCGCTTTGCACGCGGTGGCTGGACCTACGTTCACCTGGAAGGCTCCCCGCACGATATCGGCGTGCAGCACGGCTACCTGATGGCCCCCGAAATTGCTGATTTCTACGGCGTGGTCCGCCTCGAAATGACGCACAACACCTCGCGCAGCTGGGACTTCTTCCGCCGGGCCGGGCGCGAGATGCTGTGGCCCAAGATTGACGCCGAATATCAGGAAGAGCTGCAAGGCATCACCGACGGATTGAATCAACACGGTCTGAAGCTCGACCTGTGGGACGTCGTGGCGATGAACGCGTTCGCCGAGCTCCCCGACTACTATGTGCCGTGGCTCAACGAGCAGACTAAAGCGGCACACGCCGCCGATCGTCCCGTCTCCGGGCATTGCAGCGCATTCGTCGCGACGGGAAGTTGGACCAAGGAGCATCGCATCGTGATGGGCCACAATAACTGGACCACCTATGTGGAAGGCTCGCGCTGGCGAATCGTGTTCGATCTGGCGCCGCGAACCGGATACCGCGTTCTCATGGACGGCTTACCGGGAATCATCACGAGCGACGACGATTTTGGGGTCAACTCAGGCGGCCTGATGGTGACCGAAACCACCATCGCGCGATTTCACGGCTGGGACCCCAACGGTAAGCCGGAATTCGTCCGCGCCCGCAAAGCCATGCAGTATGCCGGCTCGATTGATGAGTTCGCCAACATCATGCTCGACGGAAACAACGGCGGCTACGCCAACGACTGGCTGCTGGGCGACCGCAAGACCGGCGAGATTGCGCGCCTAGAACTCGGCCTGAAGCACACCAGACTGTGGCGCACCACCGACGGATATTACGAGGGGTCCAATTTTCCAAGCGATCCCGATGTCATCAAAGACGATACGACCTTCAATCCGGATAGTCCGTCGAGTTCGCCCAACGCGCGCCACGTGCGCTGGGATCAGCTTCTCAACGAGAACAAAGGAAAAATCGACACCGACCTCGCAGAGATTTTCCTGGCCGACCATTACGACGCGTTCACCAAGAGAACGGGTGCGAATCTGCGCACGCTATGCGGTCACGGCGAGTCTTCCCTGGAAGGCGAGCCGGCCTGGGGGGTGAAGCCCTACGATCCCTCCGGTGCCGTGCAGGGCAAGGTAATCGATACCCGCATGGCTGAGGCCATGACCTTCATTGGTCGCATCGGCCATCCCTGCGGCACCAATTTCGACGCGGCGAAATTCCTGAACGCCCACCACGATTATTCTTGGCAGTCGCCCGTGCTGGAAGACATGGCCACCGGTCCCTGGACACAATTCCGCATCGGCGAGCACGCCGCTCCCCTGGAGGCCTCGCCCGCCAGCGCAAAATAGACTGTCTTGCTGCGAACGGCGGCTCCTCCATGTGCGAAAAAAGCGATTGGTTTTTAGCGAGCCGGAGTTTCAGAGTCGGTGTGGCGACTTGAAAATTTCCGTGGGTCGTGGTTTTCAGCCGCGACATGCAAGTCGGCGTGCAGCGTCTTTCCTTCGCGGTGCCTTTCAAGCGAGTCGATTCCCGACTTTCGGTCCGATGGGGAACCTCCAACTAGACTAATCCTCATGAAAATATGACTCTGAGCCTCACGAACTTCTTGGGACTGCTCGGCGGCCTGCTGGTCTTGGCCTTTGTGGCCAACCGGCTATCCCGATGGACGCGAGTTCCGGACGTCATCGTGCTGCTGGCAACCGGCATTGTGCTCGGACCCGTGCTGCATTGGATCGAAGTTATGCGATTCGGACCAATCCCCCGGGGTTTCGGCACGCTGGCGCTGATCTTGATTCTCTTTGCCGCTGGGCTGGAGGTCGATCTGCGCCACGCGCTGAAGCAGTTCTGGGGCGCGATGGTCCTGTCGATGCTGAGCTACGGGCTGACGCTCATCGGGATTACCTACTTCTGCATCTATGCGCTCAAGATGGAACCGATGCCCGCGCTGCTGGTGGCGGCGCCGCTGGCATGTATCAGCGGCTCGATCGTGCTGCCGGTGTTGGACCAGCTCGACGTTCGGAAAGCCTTGAAGACGATCCTCATCGTGGAAGCATCCCTGGGGGACGGAATGGGAGCGCTCGGTGTAAGCGTTCTGCTCGACATTGCTTCCGGGAATGGCTCCACAACCGCGGGCTTTGTTCCCGCGATCCTGAAGCGCATGGGTCTTTTCCCGGGAACGGGTGGAGCGATTGCGGGCGGCGTGGCGGCGCTGCTTCTGTTCAAGTTTTCGCTGGCGCTAGCGTTCGCGGTGATGGCCGGTTTTCTGTGGGTCCGCTTGCTGCCGATGATTTCGGACAAGCAGTATTGGCAGGTGCTGACCTTTGCGGCTGTGTTGTTGCTCTATTCGGGCATCCATGCGCTGGGTGGCAGTGAGTTGTTCGCCGTGATGGTGTTCGGGGCGACGCTCGCCAATAGGCCGGATCCGCTAAACCGCCGAACCGAATTTGGTTTCGCGATCCGGGAGCCGGACGCGAGCCGCCAAATTCATTCCTTCCATTCCGAACTGGCGTTCCTGGTGCGAAGCTTCTTTTTTGTGCTGCTGGGAGCGATCATCGAATTCGGCGGCCTGCGCAAGCAGCTTGTTTCCTCGCTGGGAATCCTGGGGGTGCTTTTCCTGGCTCGGGCAATCGCCGTGCAATTCAGCCGCGTGGCATGGCGCGGCGCCACGCCGCGCGAGCGCGAATTCGCCGTCCTGATGATTCCGCGCGGCCTGATTACGGCTGTGCTGGCGCTCGAGGTGGTCGAGTACAAGCCGAAGGAGCTCGTATTCCTCACGTCGCTCGCGTTTGCGGTGATTCTGTTTACAAACCTTTTCGTTCTGTTGGCGGCGATTCGCGCCCGCGGCATCGCACCGGAGTCAATTCCACTCCGCGCGGAAGCAGCCATGCCTCCCATCGGTGAAGCATAAGGCTCAGCCGATCTCTTCTGCTGTCCCCATGGGCCAGCTAACCAATTGGAAACACAGCGGTTGCACAAACTGGCAAATGACGGGGCGCAGTGTTACAAAAAAGGGGCTCATCTAGGTGTGTGCGTGCCCGACAATTGCAGCTCAAAAGGGTGTAAGGCCCCGGTGCCCGCGGGACTTGCCGCGGAGCGCATGTGCCTGCTTCACTTCACACTTTTTGTTGAAAGCGAGTCCGCGGAAATGCGGCGCGAGACGGCGCTGGGCAAGGTCGCCCACGAGCGCCAAAACGAATTCTTCGAGAAAATTGCGGCTCGCGGCGAGACGCTCGTCACGGTGGCGACCAGCGGATTTCCGATGTCGGATGAAATCAAGGCGCGCATTCTGAGCACGCTTCTCACACTGATGAATTGCCGCGAGAGCATGGATCGGGCCGCCATGCGCCAATCGAGCCTCAAGCGCTTCGCGGGATAATCGCCTCGACCCGCCGCCGAGCCGAAGCCAAGCCTTTAGGAAAACAATTCAACCGCATCCTGCTCTAAAACCGGGAGGCGATGAAGAGCCCCAGGCTAACCGCTACGATATCTTCCGGCACGGCGATGGTGAAGTCAGGCACCTTCCAACCCTTTACCAACCCGCGACGCGCATGATAGCCACCCAGCGTGCCGGCGACGGCTCCAAGGATCCCCAGCGCAATCCCCAGAAATAGGGACTGGCCCGCAGAGAGAGCCAGGGCAGCTGCCGAAAATCCACCCGTGACGATGCGCGCACCGAACTGAACGGGAACCGTACGGGCCGGCGTGGAAGGAAGCTGGTCTGTGACAAGTTCGCCTGCGGCGCCTAGGGTGAAGAGCGCGACAGCGATCGTCGATCCCAGGAACGCGAACGGAGTACCGTGAAGGTTGAGCCATCCAAGCCGCGCCGCCCAACTGACCGCGGCAGGGGGAGTGAGGGCGCGGAGGCCCGCGACCAATCCGATACCGAACAGCAGCAACCACGTCTCAGGGGCATTCATAATGCGGCCAGCCTAGGCCGCTCCCCGACAGTTGTCAACAAGCAAACATGTCGCAAGCAAACATGTCGCGCCCTGCGAGGTTCCCGAGGTTCCCGCTTAAAGTTTGACCTCTGTCTACGCAGGCGATATGATCCGCGCGTCACCTTGAATCCCTGCTCGACGGAGGTGCCCTCATGACCAAACTGAGCGGTGCGGTTGGCTTGGTGCTGAAACGGAAGGGGAGCCAAGTCTGGTCCGTCACACCGGATCAGACAGTCTATGAAGCCATCGAACAAATGGCTGACAAGGGAGTAGGAGCATTGCTTGTGATTTCAGCAGGCAAACTCGTGGGCATTATCTCAGAACGCGACTACGCCCGGAAAATCATCCTCCAGGGGAATTCTTCGAAGACCACCCAAGTCAAAGAAATTATGGCGAGCCCGGTGATTTCGGTAACTCCTGACCAAACCGTGGACGAGTGCATGAGTATCATTACGAAAAACCGCATACGCCATCTTCCGATTGTCGAACACGAGAAAGTGCTTGGAGTTGTCTCGATCGGTGATCTGGTGAAATGGCTCGTCTCGGAGCAGGAAGAAACCATCGAGCACCTGCACAACTACATCGCGGCCAAGTATCCCTGAGATTCCCCGGGGTGAACCGACCCTATGAAATCTGCGCAACGCGGCGCCGTGTGCCAAATCCCGCTGTTTCTGCGCGGCCTGCTGCGCCTGTTGCACAATCGCCAGCCCCGCCGTCCGGCGTAAGAGCTTTCGTCACGCAAACCGTCGCGGCGTTCAACGCGACGGGCGTGGCGGGGCTGCGTGCGCTCGAGCACCCAACCTCTGTCGCCGGCATCGTTGCCGAAGACGAGAACCATTTCGACGGCGAACCCTGCGCGACGGGGCAGGCGCTGAAGCCCTACCGCGATGGCGCCTCCATCCGAGCGAAAAGCCTCGCCCAACATAAGGCGCTTGCTGCGGCAATCAAGGAACCGCTGCGGTCGCACCTGCTCGCACTGCCTCGCGAACAGAAAACCGGCGAAGCTAGGAATCGCTGCAAAGAAGCAACCGGCCAGCCCCCCCCCAACTGCGCTGTTCGCGATCGGCCAGCTTGGTTAGGGTGATTCCACGGTCCAGGAGGCGGTAGGCTCCTTTCGGTTTTCTGCATTGGGCGACCTGATTCTATGGATCGGTGCCCACCGCCGCCCACCAACCTTCCGCTACGGCTGGGATATGCTGCTTCCCGTACGGAGAGCCGAGTTCGTATTTTGTCCCGGGATAGCAGGGGCGCCCTGGGGAACTTCGTGAGCAGGAAGCAACGGCTTCTGGCCCGGCTGCAGCTGCTCGTCGATTGCGGTGAGCTGCCCCGCGGTTGCGGAATAACTGGCCATGAGTTCGAGCAGATCCACGGTAGCTTTGCGGCCGAATAAACCCAGAACCTTGGCGAAGGTTTCCGAGGAGACTTTTCTCCGGCCAAAGGTCTCGCGTCCGAACTCGATAATGGCGGCTTCCTTCTCTCCGAGACCCACCACCGGCTTGTTGTGCTTGATGATGTCGATGGTAGATTGCTCGATATGGCGCGGATCAGCCGGGTTGCGGCCAAACATTTCCCATTGGGTCCATTCATACTGGCAGTCCATCTCATAGGCCGTCACCAGAACGGCAATCTCAAGCAACCGCGGCGGCAGTTCTGTTTCATACTTCAGGTAGTGGTTGATCGGGCCCCGAAGCTCGGCGAGCCTGGGATCCCAGAGAAGTACGCCAGGTTGCGGGGTTGCGGTCGGAAGAAAACCGGCCGGCACTTCCCCATTGGGCAATGGCTTTCCGCGGGTCTCTTCGTCGAACACTTTTCTGCCGTAATCGTCCAGGTCGTCGGGCCTGGGCAAGGGGAAACGATTCCTTGACTCCGGATAGACGTCCGCCGGGGGCGGGTTGGCGGCAGCGGCTGCGAAACGCGCCGGATTCCGCGGATGGGCGATGGGAGGGAGCAACGGTTTTTGGTCGGCTCTCAACTGATTGTCGAAGGCCACCAGCTCCGCGGTGGCGCCGGAATAGCCAGACATCAACTCGATCAAGTCGATGGTGCCTTGGCGGCCGAATCGATGCAGGACCTCGGCGAAGGTCTTGGAGGAAAGCAGTCTCTGGCCAAAGGTCTCGCGCCCGAACTCGATGATGGCGGTTTCCTTTTGGCCAAGGCCGGTCGCCGGCTTTTCGTATTTGATGATGTCGATGGTGGACTGTTCGATGTGGCGCGGATCGTTGGGGGCCCGGCCATGTTCTTCATACTGGGTCCACAGATACTGGGAGTCCATCTCGCGCGAGGTCACCAGAATAGCGATCTCAAGCAGCCGGTTCGACAAGCCGATTTCGTACTTGATGTAGTGAACGTATGGGCGCATGAGTTTGGCATAGGAGGGGGACCAGGAAGATACGCCGGGTTGCTCGATCCCCACAGGCAGCTCCGATGGGGGCGTCACCATCGGGTTGCCGTCAGCGTCCACGGTCGGCAGGGGAAGGCGGTTCCGGGAGTCGGGATAGATATCCTTGGGAAGCGGGGCCGCCGCCCGGTCGGCAGTGTGCGGCGAATTCTGGGCTGAGTTCTGCGCCTGGATCGTTCCCCTCGAGAGCGCGCCTGCGACAACCACAAGCAAGATAACTCTGACGCTTTTCGATACGCCCACAGCGGCCTCCTGGGGAAACGAGCAAGGGAATTCCATTTTTTCCAACGAGCAGACTTATACACCGGAAGCCCTTGCGAGCGCACCCAATTGTTGCTCCGGGCTTACGCGCTGGTTTCCGAGGGCGTTTGCGAAGAAACCATCCATCGATAAGCGGGGTTGTCGGAAACTGGCTGCTCACGCCAGACCGCGGAAGGCCACCCTCCTGTCAACTAGGTCGCCTTCAGGAATTGGCCATCGGCGCGGATGGGCTTACGAAACGTTTTTCTTGGGTACTCGGATGGCTTTGAGCTCGACCGCACCGCATCCATCACATCGACGACCGGCTCCCGCTTGAATTCGAATGCCGCAAAGACGCTCGTGAGGTAACCGATGTCGGTTGGCCTGTCTGTCTCCACGATTATCTAGCAGTCACCCACCCCGACCACAAACTGCGGCATCGCAAAGCTCGCGGGCATTTTCGATTTTCCAAGGAATATCTGCCGGATGCGCTCGTGCGCGGCTCCCTACTGTCGGGAGGCTGCAGCCGAACGCGCGCGCCAAGACAACACATATTTCATGATTTCCCCCTTCCGTTCCCGTGTCACCTTTTCTTGGCGCGCGTCGTCAGGTAGCCCTGCTGCACGCTGTTGTCGCGGAAATATTCCGCGATGCCGGCGTCGTATTCGGCGCGGAACGCGGCCAGCTTGGCGGGGTCGCTGCTTCCCATCATCTCGACCAGATTGATCAGCGGCCCCACTGTCTGCTCGGTGACCGCACGGAAGTGCTGCGGGCTCAGGGCGGGGCTCAGCATGAGGCCGTTCTCAAAGGTGATGCCGGTAACCGCATTGCCAAGCCGCTCCCGTATGATGGCTTGATCGCCCCATTGCACCGGAGGCGCTACCCCGGGCGGCGGGGGCGGCGTGTAACGCGCGGTCATGGCGAACATGCGGCCCATAAAAAGGTCCGGCGGCCAGGTGGAGAAGGCGATTGTGCCGCCCGACTTCAGCACGCGCAACATCTCGGCGATGGCCACGGCGGGCTGCGGCGCGAACATGTGGCCGAACTGGCTGAGCACCACGTCGAATTCGCCGTCGGCGAATGGCATCTTCTCGACGTCTCCCTCGCGCCAATCCATGTCCAACGCGGCGACCGTGGAATTGTGGCGTGCACGCTCAAGCAGTTCGGGTGTCAGGTCAATTCCCGTCACTTTCGCGCCCATCCGCGCCGCGGTGATGGCCACTACGCCCGTGCCGCAGCCCACGTCGAGGACTCGCTGTCCCACCGTTACGCCGGCAAACTTCACCAGGCGCGCGGCCGGAAACATCGTGATCATCTCGATCGGCGCAAACCGTGACCAACTCTGCTTCTGCTGGCTCTTAAACGCCTCGAATGCGTCCATAGCTTCTCGCCGGGGAATGGACCAATGCGAGCAGAAACTACAGCTTCAGAACCCGGGCGGCACTGCCCTTACGAGACCGCGCTGCCCGGGTCCACTCACGCGTCACGCCGATTGCATCACGCGACCCATCGGGCCCTGCCAGTCGGCCCGGCGTGTTTTAACCGAACGGCGCTCAATTTACTTTCGGTGCCCCTCCGAGTTTCCCCGGATTACGAACCTTCACGACGAGGTACCAGAAGGGGGCCTGGACCTCGGTAAACATGTGCGGCTGGCCGCTGGGAATGACCACAAAGTCGCCCACGTTGAGCCGGACCGATTGCCCTCCGATGATGGTCTTGCCGTGGATCTGGCCCGGCGGCAGCGAATTGCCGTTGACCATCGTGGTGCCGGGGTCGGTCATTTTGCCGCCATAGACAAGCGTCGAGGCGCCCTTCACCACATAGAAGACGTCGGTTTCATCCTCATGGAGTTCGGCTTCGCCATCCTTGAGGCGGCGGCTCGTTTCGACGAAGAACTGCCCGTTGTGGCCAGGCTCGAGGATCAGCTTGTTGTTCTCAAACTGCCCGTCGACCTGGGCTTTCGTGTAAATCTTCACCGGCGCGGCCTGGCTTTGGTCCTTCGCGACCCGATCCTCCATGGATTGCGGGGCCGCGTGGACCCGCCCCGTGCTTGCGATCGCCAATGCCGTAAAAGCGATTGCCGACATCATCCCCACGCTACATATCGTTCTGAGTTTCTCTGCGCTCATCTTCGTTCCTCCTCATGCCTTGCACTTTAAGCTACCTTAAGCGGGAGAAATCGTACGCCCTTTCCGCGCTCGACTCAATAAAATGTGCACTCACGGGTCCGGCGCGATATGCGGGAGGCGGTCTTGGGAATAACCCGAGGGGGCGGCTGCCCGGGTTGGGCGGCTGTTATCTCTTGCAACGTTCACAGGTGAACACACGGCAGAATCGCTGTGTTTCGCCTTTACAATGAATAGCGAGAGCCCCTCATGCTGGCCCACGCGCAGGAGCCCTGCCCCATAAATTTCAATGCGAGGGGACTGCCGCTTTCAAGCGGCAGAGGAATCGCATCCTGCTTTCGCTCTGCGGCGACCCTTCGTCGACGCGTAGCGGGCAGGCTTGCTGCGGTTACGGACAGTCCGGTGGGATGTGGTCGCCCGGTTGGATGCTAAACAGGCCCCCCGAACACGCCGCGGTGCGCAAGACCGCCGCGCTCGAACTCTTGCGCCGGAACAGTCATGTGGCAGCCCATGCGGTACGCGCGTTCACCGACGGCGAGTGGGATCAAGCGGCACCTTTCTCCCTGACCTTCGGCGCACCTGTCACCGCTGCGTCACAGCAGACATGACTTGACACGCATCCGCACAGCAGGACTCCCGATTGGCTGCATGTTCGGCGCTGCTCATTCGCCGCGGCTGCGTCCTGGTTACCGCGGTTGCCGGAGCAGGCCGGAGCGGTCGCGCCTTCATCGTGCGCAGTCGACTCCGGCGAGTTGTGTCCTAAGTCATGCTAAATTTGGTTTCACTATGTCCAACCCTAAGGGCCCTCGCAGATTAGCCCCCATTGCGAGAGCGATCATTGAAGTCGGTTTCATAATCTTCCTGTTCTATTCCAATCTGCTGATGGGCGAGTTCAGTCGCACAAATGGCCAAGGAAAAACATGGGCGTTCGCTCTCGGAGATATTTTCACCCACACAAATTTCGTGATTGCCGTCATTTCCGGTCTGATGGGCTACATCGTGGTTGAGTATCTTCGTAGGAAACTCTAGATTCTGCCTTCGGTTGCTCCATGGGCAGCCGAGACACCTGATGAACACTTACCGGAAATGCATTTCGCAGTGCCGCGAGCACGCCAAACGGGTGTACTATCTCGCTGTTTTCGAAGCTGAGGAGGTCTGGCTGCCGCGGTGGAAAAGCAACCTCGCGCAGGGTAGAGGAGAGAGATGAAATCACTCTGGAGCGTTCCCCGAGGAGCACAACGCATGACGCGGCATTTCCTGATGGCGGGCGCTGTGTTTATTGGTTTAGTGACTTCGGGCTTGGCAAGGGCTCAAGGTAATCCATTCGCCGGGACATGGAAACTCAATTCCGCGAAGTCGCACTTCGATCCAGGTCCGCCACCAACGAGCCAAACCCGGACGTGGGAATCCTCCGGAAAAGTCTTCGTCGCGGGAATTAACGCTGCGGGAAAGCCCACCACTCACAGGTTTACGATCAAGCCGGACGGCAAGGATTATCCCTCCATCGGGGCGACAGATGAGGGGGAAACCGTCTCAACCAAACGCATCGACGCCCGCACCGTGGAGGCGACTTTCCAGAGGGGCGGTGTGGCCCTTGAGAAGGCCCGCTATTCGGTCTCTAAAGATGGGAAAGTTTTGACGCTCGTGGCAAAGAGCGCCTCCGCCAATACCCGGTCCTTCCACAACGTGGAGGTGTCGGACAGACAGTAGGACTCTAGATTATGCGTGGACGCACTTCAGGCACACTCCTTCCGCCGCGCACGAGCGTCCGCACGTTGTCGGTGGTGTCGGTCCGGCCGATCCGGGGAAATATTTTCCCGACGAAAAGACGGAATGGAATGAAAGGAGGATCGCCTGCTCCCACGGCCCGCAGCGGCGGTCGGCGAGACACGGTGGTCCCCTTCCTTTGAGCCTGCCCGGCGAGACAGCAGTCAGTCCTGCGCCTTCTTGTCGGTGCGCTTTCCTTGGCCGCTGCGATCGTGTTTTCGATCAATCGGCAAGACCAGCCGACTCCAGTTTCGATAGCCGGAAGCATTTCACTGCGCGAACGATTGCATCTGTAACTTTTGCGGAGTCCACAATGGACGCCCTATCCAGGGAATCACCCTGGACCCACTCCCAGTCTTGTTCGCGACGGGTAGGACCGGCCCGTGACACCCCCCCCCCGACCCCTCCAACCATGACGCGATAACTTCCTGATGGCTAGCGGTGTGTTTGTTGAGCTCCCTTACTTCGGGCTTGGCAGCGGCTCAAGGCAACCCCACCCCCGGTGCCAACCGCAACAGAAAGGGCCTATAAATCGTGCTCCTCTTTGTTCCCTTGCGAATCGCGGCACCCGAGTTCGATGGCCCCGCGGCCTCACCACTTGTTGGCCATCAGGGCATAGAAGCGAACCCGCAAATTTCTCTCCAGGATTTTGCGGAATTTCGAAGATTCAGGTGGAAGCAAAAGACAGCTATAATGTCGCCGATCAACAATGGCTCTCTATCGCGATCTGCAAATCGCAGTGCCCGAATAAGGCCGATACCCGACATGCAGACTTTGCTACAAAAGCGGTTCGGATAGGGCTGGGATTTCAGTGCATGAGCCTCCCGGGTCAGGAGCGTCGTCGGACTTGCGGGGGCTCCCCGTCATGACAAGCGCCAGGAATGTTTGCACGGCAGTGAGGCCGATACGATGGAAATCAAACGAGTCGGTTCACGGCCATCCGGCCAGGGACCAGCGGATTATTTTACAGGCACCGTGCGTATTGACCCGCTGTTCCATGCCCCCGCTCCGGCGCGGGCTCTCGGCGCCAGTGTCACCTTCGAGCCGGGCGCCCGTACCGCCTGGCACACGCACCCGCTCGGTCAAACCTTGATCGTGACGGCTGGTTGCGGCTGGGTACAGAGTTGGGGCGGGCCGGTCGAGGAAATCCGGCCGGGTGACGTGATCTGGTTTCCGCCAGGTGAAAAGCACTGGCATGGGGCCACGGCAACCACGGCGATGACCCATATTGCCGTTCAGGAGCGGCTCGACGACCAGGCTGTGGACTGGCTGGAACAGGTGAGCGACGAGCAGTACCGGGCGTGAAACGCCATCCGCAGGATAAACCGTCTCGATGAGACTTGCGGCCAGGTCGGGCCGACTCGATCTTGTATCGAGGATATCGAGGAGTAAAAACCCTTCCAAAGACCGCCGCGTGCGATAGAATCTCAGCTCTGTTGGACGAGAAATATCGGCCTGTTTATGGAACTGGTCTGGTAGCAGACCGCCAGGCCAGGTGTGGGTGTCTTGAGAAGGAAGGGAGCCACGTCACATGCCGAAGGCCAAAGAGTTTACCGTAACGATCGAAGACAAACCGGGCGCCCTGGGGAAGTGCCTGCTTGCTCTGGCGAGGCGCGGGGTGAACATCCTGGCTTTTCAATCGTACGTCGAGGAGGGCGAGAGCCTGGCCCGATTCCTGGCCGATGATATGGACACCGCCAAGGCGGTGCTGGGCGGGCTGAACATGATCTTCGAGGAGACCGAGGTCGTCGTCGTCCGGCTGGCCCACCGTCCGGGTGAGCTGGCCCGCGCCGCCTCGCAGTTGGGCGAAAGCAACATCAACATCGACTACACCTACTGCGGACTGGAGCCAGGCTCGACATCGGCGCTGGTGATCTTTGGCGTTGACAACTTGACCAAGGCAGTCGCCGCGCTAGACGAGCGAGCCGCGTAGCCTGACAGGGGGGCCGGACGCCCCGCCATCGCCTCTTTCTGCCAGTCCCGCCTACACCCTTTTCCCCCAACTACACCTACTACACCGCGCCGCACGTGGTCGACGCAAGCACCAGGGTTGAGACGCCTCGTTTGCTGCGATGTTGTGCCTCGATGATCGTGTCCCCAATAGCGATGTCCCCTGAATAGGACCGGATATCGGCACCGGGCCGGGAGCAAGATGAAGAGCGCGTGTGGCGGAGCAATCTGCGACGGCACGCGCAGCGACAAAAGGGCCTGGGCTCGAGAATTGCTGCCAGAATGTGGCGCGGACCAGCGATGCCCAGTTGCGCGGCCGACGCTAAGATCGGCAATTTTGTGAAATACGCCGGGAAAAGACGGATGCAGGATCAGCTGTCAAATTCCACCTCTGGCTCAGGGAGCTTGTCGTCGGACCGCGCAAACCACACATACAATGTGGGCAAAATGAAGATGCTCATTGCCAAATTCACGATCAGTCCTCCTACGATGACAATGGCGAAGGGTCGCTGTGAATCGGAGCCAATGGCGTGTGACAGGGCGGCGGGCAGAAGACCCAGCGTCGCCACCAGCATCGTCATCAAGATCGGGCGAAGCCTTAGGACGGCTCCTTCAATCGCGGAATCCTCGATGGAGCGGCCTCCCGCGCGGAGCTGGTTGATGTATTCGAGCATGATGACGCCCGTTTGCACCGACACTCCAAAAAGCGCCAAAAAGCCGACACCCGAGGAAACACTGAAATGTGTGCCAGTAATCAGGAGGGCCAGCAGCCCGCCGAAGCTGCCCATTGCGACGGTGGCGAGGATGAGCGCGGCCCACTTCGGCGAACCGAACATCGTATAAAGAATGAGGAAGATGACCAGGATCGTCAACGGAACGATGATCAGCAGGCGTGCCTGGGCGCGTTGTTCACTTTCGTATTCGCCTTCCCAGTCGATGTGGTAGCCACGCGGGAGTTGCACTTGCGCGTTGACCATCTGCATCGCTTCTTCGACTGCACCGCCCAGATCGCGGCCACGAACGCTGTACTTGATGGCCACGTAGCGCTGGTTTCCTTCGCGGTAGATTTCAGACCCCCCGTCACGTTCTTCGATCCTACAAAGCTGAGAGAGGGAGACTCGTTCACCCGACGGAGACAACAAACGAATGTTTTCGATGGCCTCCTTTGTTGTGCGGTACTGCGGGAGGTAGCGCAGCACCAGATCGTATCGCGCCTCGCCCTGTAGTACTTGGGTAAGAGCACCTCCTCCGACAGCGGTTTGCAGAGCGTCTTGAACGTCCGCAACATTGATCTGATACCGCGCAGCCTGATCGCGGTCCACCTCGAAGTTGATGTTCGGTTGGCCGAGAGCACGAAAGACACCGAGGTCCTCGATCCCCTTGACCTGGCGCAGCACACCGACGATTTGATCGGCTTTTTGCTCAAGAATTCGCAGATCGTCGCCATACACTTTGGTGGCAAGCTCGCCCTTTACACCACTGACCGCCTCTTCCATGTTGTCTTCAATGGGTTGCGAAAAACCCCAGACGGCACCGGGGATCTGGTCGAGTTCCCGGGTCATCGCAGCGATCAACTCGTCCTTGTTCTGGTGAAAAGCCGGCCGCCACTGTTCCTTGGGCTTCAAATCGACGAAGTATTCAGTATTGAAAAATCCTGTCGTATCGGTGCCGTCATCGGGACGGCCCACCTGGCTGGTGCACTGAGGAACTTCGGGAAAAGAGCAGAGTAGGATGCGGGCTTGGTTGGACACGCGGATGCCCTCGCTCGGTCCGGTGCTGGGAGCAAGAGTGCCGCGCACCCAAAGCGCCCCCTCGTCCAGATGCGGGAGAAACTCGGAACCGATAACTCCGCCCAGCACCAGGTAGAGTGCGGCACACAGGCCGCACAGCGCTGCTCCCAAGGTAACGGGGCGGTGCTCAATCGCCCAGCGAACCGCCTTGCGATATCGCTCCGTGAGAAAAAGTAAGGCCGGGTTGCGCCACTCCCGCATCGCCTTGGAAAACAGGAAGCTTGACAACACGGGCGCAACCAGAATGGAAAATAGCAAAGCGCCCAGCAGAGCAAACGCTACCGTCCAGGCCATTGGCTTGAACAGGCGTCCTTCCACTCGTTGCAGGGTGAAGATTGGCAAATACGCGGTGATGATGATGGCGATCGCGTAAAACACAGGCCGCTGGACCTCGTGCGCCGCTTCGCGGATCACCTCCAGGATCGGTTTCGAATCGTTCGCCGTCTGGCGACGACCCAAATGACGGACAATGTTCTCGACCATCACAACGGCGCCGTCCACAACCATTCCGAAATCCAGCGCGCCCAGCGACAGCAGATTTGCGGGAATATTTTTCAAATTGAGACACGTCGCGGCGAACAGCAGTGAAAACGGCACGGTGAGGGCGACGATGATCGCGCCGCGACCATTGCCGAGAAACAAAAATAGGACGATCACGACCAAGATGATGCCTTCGGTCAGATTGTGGAGCACGGTATGCGTCGTGTAGTGCACCAAATCACTGCGGTCAATGAACGGAATCACCTTTACGCCGGCAGGCAAGATGTGGTCATTCAGCTCTTTGACTTTTGCGTGGATGCCCGCCAGTGCTTGGTCGGCATCCGCCCCCTTGCGCAACAGAACGATGCCTGAAACCACATCGTCGTTATCGACGATTTTGCCGTCTTGGCGATGAATGGCCCGGGCAAACTGGCCCAGCCGGATCTTGGGACCTTGCGAAACTACGGCAATGTCTCTCATGTGCAGCGCAGTGCCATTCTTGGTGGTGATCACCGTCTTTTCGATGTCCTGCACGTCTTTGATCAAGCCAACTTCGCGAAGATTGACTTGCTGCAGGCCGGATTCGATGAAGCTGCCACCCGCGTTGACGTTGTTGTTGGCGAGCTGCTGCTCAACTTGCGCGAGGCTGAGTCCGTAGGCGATCAGCTTATTAGGATCAACACGGACCTGATATTCGCGCGTCGGACCACCGAAGCTGGCCACATCGACAACATCGGGCACCGCCTTAAAGTTTTTCTCAACCACCCAATCCTCAAGTGATTTCAACTCCATGACGTCGTATTCGGGATTGGTGCTGCGCAGTGTAAAGAAGTAGATTTGGCCGACCGGACTCCAGTCGGTACCCATTTGCGGAACAACCCCAGGTGGCAACGTGACTTGCGAAAGTCTCTCAAGAACACGCTCCCGATCCCAAGCATTCGCCTCTTCATCATCGAAAAGCAGCTTCACATCCGAGAGCCCGAAGAGCGAAAAAGAGCGCAAATGCGTGATGTGAGGAATGCCGTTCATGACGATTTCCAATGGAATCGTGACCTGCTGCTCGATTTGTTCCGCGGAGATTCCAGGCCACTGCGTGATGACCTCCACATAGTTGTCCGCCACATCGGGATATGCTTCGACGGGAAGCTGATGAAATGAAATGGCGCCCCATCCCAACAGCAGGAGGGCTGCTGCGAGGATCAGGAAACGGTGTTCTAACGCGAAATCGACCGCCTTACGAATCATTTCCCATTCCTGGCTGCGGACCTGCGAGGGGTTCTACTCATTGTCGACCGTGTTCTGCAGGGCCAGCGCGTTCGTCACAACCTTCTGGCCCAGCTGCAGCCCGGATAGAATCTCCTGCATCTGATTGGGCAATGTTTCTCCACTAGAGACTTCCAGCCGGCGAAATTTGTTGCCGTCGGCCGGTGTGTATACCCAATTGCGATCGTGAAGGTGCAAAATGGCCGAGGCTGGAATGGCCGCGTGTGCTTCTGTTTTCAGGCCGTAGAATGTGGCCGTCGCAAACATGCCGACGCGCACCATCCCTGGATTGCGGACCTCGATGCGCACCTTGGCTGTACGGATATTGGGGTCGAGAATTTCCCCAATATTGCTGATGGTCCCTTGCAGCAACCGGCCGGGATAGGCATTCAGACCGATGTCGGCGGTTTCACCGATGCGCACGCCGGGGAGATCGTTTTCATACACATCACAGACCACCCACACATAGGAAAGATCGGAAATCGTGAACGGATTTGAACCAAACGCCTGCACGCCGGCGGCATTGGTAACTTGCTGGTCGGTGATCACTCCCGAGACGGGCGCATAGATGTCCACAGCACCGTTCGGCCGAGCGGGGTCGTTGCCTAGTAACCGGAGATGTTCTTCCGCAGTCTCGACATCAACTTTGGCCTTGTCTTCGGTGTCCTGAGCGATCTGCAGATCGTTCATCGAGACGGCTCCGTGAGCGTAAAGATCCTTCGCCCGTTCGAGTTGCGTGCGCGCCAAGACTTCGTCGGCGGCAGCTTTCCGATAATCGGAATACCCCGAGGAAACGTCATCGCTGCGAACCGTCAACAACAACTGGCCCTTTTGCACCGTGTCGCCCAGACGGGCATGAATGGCCACGACGCGTCCGGAGGCCAGAGTGATGACCGGCACGTTCCGGGAAATGTCGGGAGTCACGACCCCCGTCACTACAAGTTTCGACCTTGCCTCATGCGCGACTGCCGCGGTCAGCAGAAACTGCTCCGGGTGGTCGACCTGAATGACGTTGGCGTCCTCCTCATGCTCGACCTGCGCGGGTGGCGGCGCCTCCGATGCGCGATCCCGGTCAACACTGCCGCAGCCCACCAAAGCGATCATCGAGGCAGAGACCAGAACCAGTGCTGCACGCTTTGTGCGTTTCATTGCATACCCTCGCGTCTGATTGAAAACAGTCTCTCGTTGCGGCATCACCCCCCCAGAGGGCGCGGCTCTTCTCGTGAGAAGTCGATTGTGAGCCAGCCTATGGCTTGGTTCAGCAAACCTACAACGAAGCTATGAGAGAGCCGATGTGCCGATTAATTAATTGATAGCAGGTAGGCGACTTCCGATGGTGGCGCGCGGCCAGCGTGCGAGATCGGACAGGAATTAGCAAGAAACCCGAAACCTGAAAACAAAGGTCGATTTGTTGGCGATGGGCCACGCAGCAGGCCTCCGACCTTGTGGCAAATCCCCGATGGCGCCTGAGAAGGAAGACCCAGCACGTCTGCCAGCTGCTCTGAGGCCCTATGCCAATCGGCCCTGGACCCAGCAAACGCCCCAGGGAAGGCAGTCGGCTGAACCCTTAAAAAACCGCCATGGCCATTATTGAGAAGGATCGCTACGGGCTGTCGCAACCACGCGGTGGCAAGGACCAAGTCAACTGCGTCGTCTCCGTTGACATCACGGGCCTCAATGAGCAGGCCGCCCGCAGGCCCAGCCAGACGAATCGATTGTGGCCCAGCCGCAGAGAGTTGGAGTTGAATCCAATAGTCGGTAACGCCAGAACCATCGACCATCGCGTCGATACTGGCCAAATCCGGGTGGACATCCCCGTCGAAGTCTGCGATCGCAAACTGCGGCCCCGGTCCAAACAACGTAGCGGGCGAATCCCGAATCCCTACAATGGCCGCTGCGCTGCTGTCAGCAGTTCCAGGCAACCACAGGTAGGCAAGACCGAGCAAGAAAATGCACACGACGCGCCGGGCGCCTTTTGGACTTATCCGAGTCACGGATTTTCGCTTGGTCCGAGCCATCCCCAACACTTAGATACGAGCTCGACAATTTAGGTTACCATCTCAAAGGATTGGCTGAAAACCGAAGATTCTTTGGCCCTCCCAACTAGCCACTGCCGAAACCTAGCCCCCCGCTTGCGTCACAGACGCTCCCGGCTCGGTTCGAGCGCTTGAGGACCTGGATGCCCACTGGCCGCTTTCCACTGCTTGCCCCAAACCTCGGTGGCGAACAAAACCAGGGAGCAACCGACTGGGAAAAGAACCTCATTTAACCCTCGCGACGCCACATCAGCGACGCTCAAGAGCTTGGAGTTGGTCCAATAGGTGTAGCTAAGCACGATGGAACCGAAGAAGACGCCCATCGACAGCCCAATGGCAGCATGGACGATCGCACCTCTATCCTTGCGCTTGAGCATCCAGGCAAGGATCGCAGAGAGGCAGCCGTACTCGACGGCTTTGATGAGTCCCAGTACCAGCGGCGAAGGGCCCTTGGCAACCACGGGCGCGGCGCCAAGAGCCGCGCCTACGCCTTTCTGCACGGCGCGCGCGATTCTAAACGCCACCGACGCAGAAAGCATGCCGGCTAATCCCATGAAAGACGCCGGGAGTTTGGAGGCGACCATGGCCACCGAAATACTGGCGCACACGATCGTGGACCACGTGATTCTCTGCGCGAGATCCACAATCAGGGGGTTTAGTGGGGGGGCATGGCCAAACGCCGTAGAAGCTGCCAGCAACAAAATCTGGATCACCAGCCCGAGCAGAATCGAGAGCCAGCAAACATGCAGCACGAGTGCAGCTGTGCCGGTGTTGCCGGGCATGGGCTCGGTTTTGCGGACAATTCTGACATGAGCCGGGCCGACCCGCCGCCGGAGGACTACGGGAGCGTCCAGCCACGCCTTGATCCGACGCAGCAGGCCCCCCGCCTGAACGGTTAGCGTCTGAACGCTGCGGTTCGGGCCAACACCGGGAACATCCTCGACCTGTTTGGCCCGCGGACTCAGCCAGAACCAGAGCGCAAGGGCCGCCGTCAAGAATAGGACGGATAGGTAAATCATGAGACTGATGCGAAAGCCCCCATGGGTTTTCGGCCATTGCTGAAGATAGGGAGGAATCAGTACGAGATCGTACACAAAGAAGCCGAAAAGCTGCCCTTGCGCGTTAGCGACGCCGGGTCGGCGCCAGCCGTCCAGGAAATAAAATGCGGAAGCCAGAAACAGACACCCAAAGACGAAAGACGAATCGCGATTTAACTTCCACGGGAACACGATCGGCGCCCGCAGGAACAGCATCATTGTGGCCAAGAAGAGAGCAAGCGAAACAATGAGAAACGAAATGCGCACAAACGGGTGGACCGGCCGCGTGTCGTGCCAGGGCTCCCGCCTTCCGAAGTAAGCGAGCGCCAAACTGGAAAGGGCCATGAGCGCGTTGACTACGACCCAACTGAGCAGTACAGGCTGATGCCGCTGCCGGTAGAGATAGCCCATGTAGGCCGCGATTCCCGTGCTCATTCCTGCCAACCCGAGAGCTCCTCCCTGAGCGGCCTGGAGTTCCATCGAAACCGCCGTCCAGAGAATCGTCGCTCCCTCTGCGAGAAAAATGGACGAGATGAACAAATAGCTGAGCTTCCCGTCCGGCCACGGCCACATCGCCAATGCAATTGGCAGTTTCAGCCAGAACACCGAACCGGCCCATACGAGACCGATCCCTCCCAAACCGAGGATGATTCGCACGGCGGTTCGAACAGGCGAACCCATCCAGGAAACCTCTTGTAGGGGGACATTTGACGTGGTCATGCCCTTCTCCTCCGGGCAACACTATACGCCTACGCTGAGAATTATTAGCACGTCCGGTAGAGGAGGCTCAACGGTATTTAGCTGTCGCTCGCACGAAAGTCCTGGCTGGCACGGTTACCGCAGCGTAAGGGAATCGCCGGGAGGCACCGCGACCTCCGAACCGCAGCACGAACCCACGAACCGCGTCAAATTGACAGCCGACGCGGGCTCAGATATTGTTGATCCTGCAGAATGAGCGCACAGGAGCAGGAATGGCACAAGGTACGGCTGTAAAGCACAAGAAGAAGACGAAATCGGTTTTGAAGAACATCCGCCAGACGGAGCGCCGCGCGGCCATCAATCGCATGAACCGCACCCGCGTCCGCAGCGCGATCCGCCGCATGCGCACGGCGCTGAGCGCAGCCGATGCCGCCGCCGCGGAAAAGCTGGCTTCCCCGACCTTCTCGGAGCTCGACAAGGCCATCCGCAAGCGCACGCTCTCAGAGAACACGGCCAACCGCTACAAGTCCCGCCTTACGCTTGCCTTGAATGCGCTGAAGACCAAAAGAGCTTAAGCGCAGAGTTGGTTTTCGACGGTTTCACACGGTTTTCAGCTCTGTCAGGATGCCCACCAGAGGGGCGAGCCAAGGCGCCCTGATGGGGGGGGGCTTGGGGGCGGAAGCATTGCGCCAAGTCCCGGTTATGCCGCTACGCGCACCGTGAGGCGGGCGATGAGGAATTCCATCAACGCGCGGGGATTGGGATTTGACGATTTCAATTGGCTATCCGCTTCGGCAAGAGCTACCAGCCCTGCGAGCAATTCCTTCTTCGAGAAACGATGGGCCTGGCGCAGGACAGACTCTGCGGCCGCAGGCCGCAGGCCCAATTGCCGGGCTGCCTGAAATCCGTTGGTGTGCGCGGGAAGCCCGCGCGCCTCAATAAGCTTCCTGTAGAGCCATGCCAGCGCGCCGATGATCCCGACAGGCTGTTCGCCTTCGCGCAAAAGATTGTCGAGAAACGTGAGCGCGGCATTGCGCTTGCGATCGGCAAGCATGTCCGCCAGCTGCCACACCGTGTTTTTCCGCGCGGCCACCACGAGCGCTTCCACATCCTCGATGCGGATGCACCCGCTTCCCCGCACATAGGAGGTTAGCTTTTCGAGCTCCGTGCGGATGCGCGCCGGCTCGCTGTTGACAATCTCGGTGAGGAACGCAGCGGCGTCCCGGTCGATCTCGACGCCCAGCTCCTTGGCCATCTGCGAAGCCAGCGCCACAGCCGACTCACCGCCGATCGTCAATTCCACGATCAGGGCCTTCTCGCTGAGCAACTTGAAGAATCTCTGCCTGCCGTCGAGCGACGCAGCTTCCAAAAGCAGCACCGTGAACGGTGCGGGAGACGCGAAATATTTGCTGAGCGCCTGGAGGATTTCGTCGCGCGATTTATCGCCCAGTTTTTCCACCGACTCGGCGCTTTCGACGATGATTACCTGCTGCCGCGCGAGCATGGGGAGCGTCTGGGCGCGCTGCAGAATTTCGTCCCAACCGGCTTCCCGCGCGGAAAGCCGCGCCAGCGCCCAGCCGCGCAATTCTTCCGGTACGTAGGCATCGATGATTCGATTCCGGCACATGTCGCGCAAGTAAGGATCGCTACCGTGCAGAACGATAGCTGCCACCGGTTTGCCATCCGCGAGGCGAGCGAGGAGTTCTTCAGGCGATATTCCCGCCATCAGAATCCCTCCACAACGTTGGCCACCAGGTGCGATGCGAAATCGTGCGACATGCGTTCGAGCGCGGGATTCTCCTCCTGGAAGAAACTCTTTACGTCCGGCGTGATCTGATACTCATCGCGGAAAAGCATGTCGTCGTTCTGGTAGACAGTTTTCTGCATGCGGTTGTCGGTGAGTTGCACTTTCGCGTGCACGGTAACCAGCATCGTGGTCACTTCGCCGGTAGTCGCGTCAAACAGGACCGGGCTGGTCTCGATGGAAACAACCTCACCGTGCAGAACGGCGTCCGCGGACGGCGTGTCTTGTACCACGCGATATTTGGTTCGCGATAGGAATTCTCGAATCACCGCTGCCGTGAACTGCTGCTCGATGCGATATTGCGTCGTGTCGTTCTTGAATGCAGGAACCTCGATCGTCTTCCAATCCGACGGCAGATTGGCCGCGCGGCCCGCAACGTGATAACCGCATCCGGCCGTCAACAGCGCCGTCGCCAGAAAAGCGCCTCCCCTCCCCCCGCGCGCCCGCGTGCGCAGGACCGAGGTGAGCTGGCCCTTACGCAATGAGAGATTCTGCAATCAGCTCCTCCGCGACGCGTACCGCGTTGGTCGCCGCAAGCCGCAAATTATCCGCAACGCCCCAGAACCAGCGGCCCGCCGGAACACTGGGATCGGCCTCCATCGGCCCCAGATGAATTTCACTCTCCCCGGCAATGCCCACATTGGTCGGCCCGGCTTCGCCGGCCGCGTCGACTTTGACGCCAAGATTCCCGAACGCCGCTTCCGCCTGATTGTTGGTAAGGACGGACTGAAATTCCGCGAAAGCGGTGAAAGCATACCCGTAAAACACGGGCGCCTGCACCAGTTGAATGGCCGGCACGGGTGCGCGTCCCGCAAGATAGGTGTTTAGGTCGCGCGCAATTCCCTTCCGCAGGTCGGCCATGCTCGGCTTGCTGTCCCCGCCGTAGCTTGACAACAGGTTGAAGGCCACCTGGGCATCGAAAATCGCCCTTTGGATGGGCCGAAACGAAAGCACATTCGTCGTCTGGCTTTCGAGTTCTTCGATGCCGGGCTGGTCGCGTTCGGAAACGGGCGGAAACAATACCGTCGCGATCCGCTGCGGCTGAAATTTTCCAAATGCGGCCGCGAGCGTGCACGCCACGATTACAGGGGTCGGGGGAGAATAATAAGGCGTGGGCAGCGCGGAGCCATTCGCACCCGGCCCCGGCCGCGGCGGAAGCAACGCACCCAGTGACGGAATCCACATCGTCGATTTGCCGGAAGCCGCTACACCGCCCGTGAGGTCAATCACGGTCGCTCCGGCTCGTTGCGCAGCAGCCCAGTTGCGTTGGGTATCGAAAGTGGTTCCCGCAAAAAAAGCGAAGCGGACACCCTCGAAACTGTCCTCGGCCAATTCACGGATAAACGTAGGCTCACCGCCGGCCTCCGTGAGAGTTCCGGCCATGACGCTCTCATCCAACAACATGATTTCGCCTGCGGGGAAATCGCGGTCTTGGAGGACTTGCTTGAGTTCCTTGCCGCGAAGAGAAGATGCGCCGACGATCGCCACGCGATTGGCACGTTCCGGCCCGGCGGGCATGTTCTAGGCGGGGCGCGATGCCAGCCGGTGGCGGACCGTGCGGACCACCTGAAGCACCACGCCGTGAATGCTGTAAACGCCGGCGATCGCAAGCAAAGTCGGTCTCGACAAATACACAGCTGCGCCAATGAGAAGCGCAATCAGAACAACCGCCAGCGAGGGCTGCCGCCTGGTCCATTGGATGTCTTTAAAGCTGTAGTAGCGCAGACTGCTCGACATCAGCACGCCCAGCGACAGCACCAGGAGGAGCCAGAGCAACGATATCTTCACGTCCTGGATCGGATAGACGACAAAGTGAATGACCGCCGCGATCATTCCAGCAGCGGCCGGAGTGGGCATGCCCACGAAGAAGCGACCTCCACCGGGCGCCATCCCCTGGATGTTGAAGCGCGCCAGCCGCCAGGCGCAGCACACCACAAAGAAAAACCCGATCAGCCAGCCTAGTTGCGTCAGGTGCAGCATCTGGGGCGCCTCGGTCGCCGCCATGGAGCGCACGCCCCACACGTAGGCAAGCAATGCCGGAGCAATGCCGAAGCTGACCACGTCGGCCAGTGAATCGAACTGCTTTCCAAATTCGCTGTTGGTGCCCATCGCCCGCGCCACCCGCCCGTCGAGCGAGTCGAACAGAATGGCAACACCAATGGCGCGCGCGGCGTTGTCGAGGTCCGAGGGAGCGCCTTCCAAGGTGGCCAGCACAGCGTAGTAGCCGCACAGCAGATTGGCGACGGTGAAAATTCCGGGAAGGATGTAGATGCCGCGCCGGTGCCGGTGACTGCGAAGCAGGCGGGGAGACTCTTCTTCGTGCCCAATCGGGTCTAGCTCGTTGAATTCCATTTCGCCAGGACGCTTTCGCCGCCCTTCACTTTCTGCCCGCGCTGTGTGAGTATCTGCGCTTCCATGGGCAACCAGACATCCACGCGGGAGCCGAATCGAATCATTCCCACACGCTCGCCAAGGGCCAAGGCCTCGCCCTTCCGCTTCCAGCATATCACGCGGCGCGCGATTGCTCCGGCAATTTGTTTGAAAACGACTCTGCCCATAGGCGTATCCATATAGATCACGTTCTGTTCATTTTCGCGCGAGGCAGCCTTGCGCATCGCGGCGTAGAATCGCCCAGGCTTATAGACCACTTGGGCAATGCTTCCCGCCACCGGCGCCCGCTGCACATGCACATCCCACACGGCTAGAAATATGGTGATGCGATGCCCCATCGTGGTATCGAACAATTCGTCCACAATCTCTATGACATGGCCGTCCGCAGGAGAAACCACGAGGCCGGGCTCAGAAGGAATGGTCCTTTCAGGATCGCGAAAAAAGTAAAAGACGAACAGCCCCAGGAAAAACAGAATGCCCGCCGGCCAATACCAGCCGAAGCCCAGGCACAAGACTCCCAACATGAACGGCGGAGCCGCAAACCCGTAGGCGTCTTTGACCATTCGTCGTTTTTCTCTGAAGATTTGGATTCGGGAAGCACGCGCTGCGGTGGTCCCGGATGAAAGACACCGGTATTCTACGACAGAAGAGAGAAGACTGCTCGGCGCCTACAGCGCCGCTTATAACGAGTGCTGCATCAAACCGCGGCGATGCTGATAGCGCGCCACCATCATTTCCATCTGATCTTTCAGGTGCAGCTTCAGCTTCTTCAGCACCGATTCCTGAATCAGATCTTCGGAATTGATGTAGGGTTCGTCGTGAATTTGCTCTAACTGGACTTCACAGCGGAAATGCTCTTCGGCGAGGCGCCTATATTCGGGGTCTGCTTCCAACAGGGACTGCCTTATATCTTCGGCTGTCGGCATCCGTTCCCTCCCGTCTGAGGTGCAGTTCACATAGCAACAAGAGGTATCACAAGTGAGACGCCAAGCCAATAGTCTTGTTGAACATTTCTGCACGCTTTCTAGGTGAGCGGTAAGGCCAGCACGAGTGCATCGTCGGGCGGCGCGGTGTAGTAACGCGCCCGGCGTCCGGTAGCCTTAAAATGATGCCGCAGGTAGAACTGCAGCGCCGCGAGGTTGGAAGCGCGCACTTCCAGAAAGGCCTTTTCAGCGCGAAATGTCCTGCTCCAGTCGAGCGCTTCTGCCAGAAGGGCCGCGCCAACGCCGCGGCGTCTTGCGTCCGGGCGCACCGCCAGATTCAATATTTCGATGTCGGTTGCGATCTGCCGCGCAATCAGAAGGCCGAGCACCTGTCCGGCTTGGTCGGCCACCCACCCCGCCATTTCCCCGCGCGCGACGCGCTCGTAATCCTCCATGGTCCATTGCGCGATCTCCGGACTCACGGCTTGAATCCCCAGAATGGCCACCACATCGCGAGGCTCGACGCGGCGGATATCCAACGGGCTAGATCCCCTTCCATTTCATTTCCGCATCGGTTCGCCGCACGTAATTTGCCTCCAGCGTGAGCGAATTATTGGTGACTCCGTCGCGCGCGCGCCGCGCCGCCAGCAAACCCACCACGGGCGCCAGTATGTTTGGAACCACCTCAAGGGCCATCTTCTCCCAAGACTGCTGCCCGCCCTTGTGAGCAAGGGCCACCGACAGGGCTTCCGGCGTCGGAGTCACGATCGTGCAAGGGGTATCGCCAAGCCGGGTTCGCACTTCCTGCAGGAAATCAGAGGGGGGCATTGCAGAATACTGACCCTCCAGCGCCAATTCCGCAGCCGCTGGATTTCCTGTCCTCCGGTAGAATCCGAAGTACACCTCGCCGCGCCTGGCGTCGAAAACTGGCACCAGGACAGCAGATGCGGCATGCGACTCCGCCGCAATGGCTTCGAGCGCGCTGACGCCAACTACCGGCTTGCCATATACTTCCGCCCACGCCTTGATCGCCGCGATCCCTACTCGAAGTCCGGTAAAGGAACCCGGCCCGTTTGCCACTGCAAACAGCTCTACCTGGTCAAGGCTCAGGGCGAGTTCTGCCAGCAGGAATTCCACTTGCCGAAAGAACCGCGAGCAGTGGGTTTCCTCGGTCCACGCGGAGACGCTCCCAATGCAGCGCTCTGCGCGCAGTACCGCCGCGCTGCCGCCCGGGGAGGTCGTATCGACTGCCAAGGTAATCAAGGGAGTGCTATTATAAGGCAATCGGGGTGCCAAACCCTTTTAAATGTGCACCATTCACTAGATTTTGATCCCCTAGAAACCCATTAGAATTGCTTGACCTTCCATTCACATGTGCCTAATATTTAACTAGACTCTGGGGAAGGGGACCTCGACCTATGGTGAGTGAATTCAAGCTAGGTGAAAAGGTTGTCTATCCGAACCACGGTGTAGGGCTTATCGAACAGATCAGTTTTGGTTATGTGAACGGCAAATCGGAACGCTTCTATATGTTGCGGATTGCTTCCAGCGGCCTAAAAGTTATGGTGCCCCAATCGAACGTCGACAATGTGGGACTGAGGCCCGTGATCCGCTCCACACAAGCCGGCGCTGTCCTTTCCTTTTTGGAAAAGGGCCGCTCCGATTCCCACCACGATTGGAAGCATCGCTTCAAGGAGAATTCAGATCGGATGCGCACGGGATCGCTGATGGAGGTCGCCGTCGTATTAAAAGGCCTCGTCGCGCTCAGCCGCACCAAGCCGCTTTCCTTCCGCGAAAAGAAGATGCTCGATCGTGCCAAACACCTTCTCGTGACCGAACTTGCGACCGTTCGTAACACTACCGAGCAGACGGTGGAAACCAACATCGTCCGCGCTCTCGCGAAGGCGAAGCTCCAGATGCCGGAAACCGCTCCTCTTCCCGACTGAACGTTGGGGTCATTCTCACACTCTGTATGCCGGGCACAGGCCGCAAGGTTTGTGCCCGTTTTTTTTGAGAAGCCCTTGAAAAAAGACTGACTGCAAGGCGGGGAGGCTGCGCCCGATTCAGTTTTGCCAGGACGATCCGGCGAGCCTGATTTCTAGAAATACCGCGTGGCTTTCCGAACTGTGAACCAAACACGAAGCGCATTTCAAAAGCGCGGTAAACGACTGGGCCGCTTGCTCCAAGCCATCATCGGTGCGACCGCCAACTACCCGCTGGCCCGATAGGGAGTCCAGCACGGCTTCACCTGTGGAGGTGGGGATCAGTAAGTACATAGTCAGAGGCTAACAAGGGAGCCCGTGCGTGTCCAATTCGACCTTTCGATTTGAATGATCCGTATTTAAGCAACCAAACAGCTCTAAGGAATCCGTGCGGAAAAATCGCGATTCGCCCTAGCTCATCTTTTCACAAACTTGATTCGTGACGACCTCAACAAACTCCAGGTACGTTTGCAACGTAGCTTCTATGTCGAGGTGTTTCGCCTTGAGGCGTCCCTCGCGCAAATCAAGTATCGAACCAAACGCCGACGGATCGGCACCCACAAGCGACGCAATCATGCTGACGGCCGCGCGTTTGCTCTCGGGCTTGGGCTGGCCCAAGGCGATCAGAGCATGGCGGAACAAGGTGCAGAAAGCCGAATTGGACGACACCATAATGCCCAGATGCACCTTCGGCTTGGTGGGCGCTGCCAGCACCGCTTGCCGCAGGCGCAGCCAGTTGGTGCGCAGCTCCCGCTCGACCTGAAGCCGGTGCAGGCGCATCGAGACTTCGAAATCGGGAAGGAAATCGGACCCGAACAGCATGCGGTGATTGTCCTTCATGTCGAGAAGCTCGATGGCGAATACATCCGCCGACCGGCGTAGCTCGCCCGGCGTAAAGATCAGCGGCGCAGGATTTCCCTGGCGGGTCCACCATTCCGCCGTCGAATGAAGCTGTTCGAGCTCGTGGGCCCCTGCCCGCTCCACGATGCAGAGAACATTCAAGTCAGAGTGCTCGGCGAGGAATTCCCCAGTCACCGCCGAGCCGTACAGGACGACGGCCTGCAGATTCGCTGCCGCGCCGGATTTTAACCGCGCCACCAGTTCCGTCAGCTTTGTTTCCATATTTTGCGCGACCTCGGAAAAATCAGCACTCGCACTACCAACCGCCACTGGCGCCACCACCGCCAAAACCACCGCCGCCGAATCCGCCAAATCCCCCTCCTCCCCCACCACGGCCTCCGCCGAATCCTCCGCCCCAGCCGCCCATTCCCGCGCCCATCATGGGGCCGATCCAACCCCCGGCCCCCCCTCTTGAGCCTGGGCCTCCGCCGGCGCGGCGCAAGATCGAAAAGACGATAAAGATCAGGAAGAACAGCAGGAATATTTCGCCCCAGCTCAAATTCGCCGGGCTGCTGCCCTGTGGAGGGGGCGGCGCCGTGGCCCCTGTGAGTTTAACTCCGCGATCGGCGGCGATTACCTGCGCAACCTCGCTGGTCATGAAGAAGACGCCCGCGTCGTAGTTGTTTTGGCGCAGATACGGAACGGCTTGGCGGCCAATGCCACCGACCTTGCCGTCGGGCAAAACTTCTTCCAGGCCGTATCCGACTTCTATGCGATAGCGATGATCGTCCACGGCGAGAAGAATCAGGACGCCGCGATTGGATTGCTTGGGGCCGATGCCGAGACGCGTGGCGAGAGCAATGGAATAATCCTCAATCGGCGTGCCGCCAAGCGACTTGATCGTCACCACGACGACCTGCGCTTGCGTTTTCTGATTGAGCTCCGTGCACAGGGCTGCGAGCTGGTTTTGCGTCTGCGGGCTCAGGACCTTCGCGAAATCGTTGACGTAACCGTTTACTGGGAGCTGGTCCTGCGCTTGCGCCAGCGCGCGGGCCGCGGCGAAACTCAAAGCAACGAGCAAAAGAATGATGAGCAGGGGATTTTTTTTGGCCGGAGGGATGCCGCAGGATGGTTTTGGGAAATCGGTGAAGCGCTTCGAGCTTCGGTCTAGCGGAAGAACAAACGTCGACAAGGATGAAGGCATGAATGATTGGGAAGCTTCCTGCTCATGGTAGAACCCTGACATAGACCTGTCAAACGAAAGACTCAGAGGCACAGACAAACTGGCGTTGACCACTGGCGGATATGGATTCGACACGCCCGGCAGTGCTTATACAATGGAGTTATTGTGAAACAAACCGGAACAACGCTACGTTCTATCAGGTTGCGTCCACATCTTAGGACAAAAACGCTGGGGAGGATTGGAAACGATGAACGAAACTCTAACGCGGGTTGCGACGCAGCTGGCTCTTATTGGCTCGCTTATCTTTTCGCCGGCAGCTTCCCCTGCCTTCGCTCAGGGCACCGGGGCGTCCAGCCCAGGTTCCAGCGCAGCCATGCAACCTGGAGAACCTGCGCGTTCGGCAACCGCTTCCAACAGGGCTTTGTCGCTTACGCCGGACTATTCCATGGGGCGATCATTCTTCCCTCATTACACTCTGCCCTATAAACCGCTCCAGCTGCCCGAACCGACACTTACCAATTCGCCGCGCATTGAGCAGCTGATTGAGGGCGGCCAATTGATGCTGAGCCTGGAAGACGCCATTTCACTGGCGCTGGAAAACAACATGGACATCGCCGTGCAGCGCTTTACGCCGTCGCTTGACGAAGCAGCGCTGCTGCGGGCCCGGTCTGGCGTGAACGGCAGGCTCGTTTTTGATCCGGTACTGACGGGCACGGGCTACATCTCGAAAGCTTCTTTGCCGATCAACAATCCGTTTCTGTCAGGCGTCACTTCCCTTCCATCCGGGGCCGCTCCGGTAGTGCCCGACCTGATCAGCCACAACGGTACCGCGAATTTCAACTACACGCAGGGTTTCGCGACGGGAACGCAGCTGCAAGTGACATTGAACAATATGCGGTCGTCGATCAACTTCCCGGGCGATCTTTTTAATCCTTACGTGGAATCGTCGCTGACGGTCCAAATGACGCAGCCTCTTCTGAATGGCTTCGGCAAGCTGGCGAACACCCGATACATTCTTGAAGCAAGGAACACCGTAAAAGTGGGCGAGTCGCAATTCGCGCAGCAGGTGATAAACAGCGTCACACAGGTGGCCAACGATTACTGGGAGCTGGTCTACGCGCGCGAGAACGTGAAAGTGGAGCAGGCAACCGTGGGAGTCGACCAGCAGCTCTATGAAAACAACAGGAAGCAGCTGGAAATTGGCACGATGGCACCGCTCGATGTAATTACCGCCGAGTCTCAGCTTGCTTCCGACCAGCAGGCGTTGGTGCAGGCGCAAACCACTCAACTGCAGGATGAGACCACGCTGCTGGTAGCAATTACCAAGGATCCTCTGGCGATGACGCTATCGGGCGTCGAGATCGTGCCCACCACTCCCATTCCGACGCCGGACGTGATTGAGAGCATTCCTTTGCAAACGGCCGTTCAGGAGGCATGGAAAAAGCGTCCTGAGCTCGAGCAAGCCGCGCTCAACCTGAAAAACGCCGGGATTGAAGTAAGGGCTACCAAGAACGAGCTTCTACCGTCGGTGAACCTTTTCTTGCTCTATGAGCAATACGGCATCTCGGGGCTGGCGAGTTCCACAACGATCCCCAGTGGGTTTGTGGCCCTTCGAAGCGAACCGGTGCTTTTGGCAGGCGCGGCGCAGGCGGCGATCGAAACTTCGGCGTTGCCGCTCATTGTGGCAGACCAAGCCTCCAGTACGGTGGCTACGACCAGCAATGGAGGCCTCACGGATGGGTGGAACAGCATGATCCATAACAACTATCCGACCTATGAAGCCGGGATCAATCTCACCCTGCCGATTCGCAACCGCGCGGCGCAGGCGGACAATGCGCAGGCGTCGCTCACACAGAGGCAGCAGGAAGTGCAGTACCGGCAGGCGCAGAACAACATCGTGCTCAACGTGCGGCAGGCGCTGACTGCCCTGGCTCAAGGGCGCGCGGCCGTTACCGCCGCTGAAAAGGCCCAAATGTTGGCCAAGCAAACGCTCGACGATGAGCGGAAAAAATATCAACTCGGCGCGTCGACCAGCTATAACGTGGTGCTGCGCACGCGGGACCTCACCGCGGCCGAGGGTACGCTCTTGCGCGATCGCATCAATCTGGTGGAAGCAGAAGTGAATTTTAACCAGGCGATGGGGCGCACTCTGGACCTAAATCAGATCACCATCGCCGACGCGCGGGCAGGAAAAATCTCGCACGTGCCGAATATCCCGGGCTCGATGGATACGAACGGAGTTCCGGGCAAGTAAACCTCCTGTTGCCAATTCTCACGCGGACTCTTCACCCCCGGCGTGGCTTGCGTGCTGTCAGTGGGCTTTATCTCACGGATAGGCGTCTTGACCTTTTTCCGCCAGGTGTGCGGCCATCACTTTTTCAACTTCATCCGGGCCGCGAGGCAAGCGAGCAGTGAGGAGCCGGTAACCATCTTTTGTGACGAGAACATCATCCTCAATGCGAACGCCGAGATTTTCTTCGGGGATATAGATTCCCGGCTCGACGGTCACCACCATTCCTGGCTCGAGCGGGCGATCCCGGTCGCCAGGATCGTGCACGTCAAGGCCGAGGTGGTGACTCACGCCGTGAATATAGTACCGTTCGAGGGTACGGCCCTCCTTGTCGTGACCATGCGTGCTGAAATAGTCGGTGACGATCTGCTGCAGGCTGCCGGTCCCGCCGTAGAGCTTCGCACCGGGTTTCACCGCCGCAAGCGCCGCATTCTGCGCGCCCAGAACGATTTCATAGATCTCGCGCTGGCGCGGCGTGAATTTCCCGTTGGCCGGAAGCGCGCGCGTGATGTCGGCCGCGTAGCCGCCATATTCGCCGCCCACGTCGATTACGACCACATCGCCATCCTCGATTGGATCGCTCAGTCCGCTGTAGTGCAGCACTGTTGCGTTGAAGCCTGCGCCGACGATGGGCGCATAGGCCTCCCGCGAGCAGCCGCCCAGCTCGTGAATTTCCTTCATGCGCGCGGCCACCTGATATTCGAACAGCCCGGGGCGCATGTGCCTCATCGCGTCGAAATGCGCATCGACGGATACGTCGATGGCCTTCTGCAGCAATGCCAGCTCGCCGGGAGATTTCACCTGGCGCATGGCGTCGATGGTCGCGGTAACATCCTTCAGATTTGCCTGCGGCAGTGCGTCGCGAACCAGTTTGGCGGAAAGCGTGAAGTGGGGATAACCCTCCTCCTGCGCCGGAGGCAGCAGCGTGTAGAAATTCGCGTAGTTCTTGGCCAGCCGGATCAAGTCCCCGCGCAGATTCGCAAGCGGTTCGACGGCCGCGAAGCCGGTTTTCTCCGCCACACCCGGATCGTCGGGACCGATTTTCGGTCCTTCCCATTTTTCCTGGTTTAGATCGCGCGGCGGAAGATAGAGAATCTCGTGCGGGCCATCCGACGGCTTCGCGTTGGGCCCTTCGGGAGCCAGCAGCAAAGCCGCGCCCGGCTCATCGTGCCCCGAGAGATAGTAAAAATAAGGCTCCTGAAAGAAGATCGCGACTTCCGAAGCGTCCTCGTGCCCCGTGTAGCCAAAGATCACAACGGGGCCATCCACCTTGGCGCGAAGCTGCGTTCGGCGCGCCTGATATTCAGCGCTGGCCTGCCGAAACCGGGCCTGCGCAAGGCAGCAAACCAAGGAAGCGGCGAGAACCAGAGAACCACAGCGGGCGGCAAAAAGGCGGGGCTTCGCGGAGTCTCTCACGGAACTCGTTTCTTGGTCAGGGCATGGCCTCCGCCGTCCCGAAACCGCCCGGAGTGACTGCGGGCTCTAGCCGCTGAGCAGCTAGAACGCCGAGATTCCGGTGGATGCAGGCCGCGCTTCGGCGGCCTGCGTCTCGCCGCTCCCCAGACGGAGACGCCCCAGGTAGGTCTGCGAAAGTGACATCAGCCCGGTGTACAGATAGCCCCAGACAAACAGAAGCAAAAAGGGAGTCGTCGCGTAATTTTCGTTTTGAATCGCGTAGAGAACGCCCGCTGCAAAGTACAACCCAAGCAGAACCTCGGCATACGGCATCCACCCCGCGCGCTTGTGGTAGCTCTTCTTGACCCACGCCCCACCTTGCTTGGCGCCCGCTTCCACGCGGTATTTCGGAGTACGTACGAATTCGGATTTCTTGCCGACGATTGCTTCCAGTACCGCTACCGCATTGCGCACGGCGATTCCGATACCGACCGCCATCACCAACGGCAAATAGAGAAACGTGCGCTTCCACGTTTTGGGATAAAGGGCCCGTTCAGCCGCCAAGTAGAACGAAGAAATCGAGCAGGTGGACGCCAAGAACAGCGGCAGATCGATCACCAGCACCTGGAACCAGCCCTGGTAGAACCGCACGATCATCGCCGGAAGCAAAATCATCGACATGAAGATCATCAGCGGATAGCTGATATTGGCCGTCAGATGAAAAAACGCCTCGGCCTTCACAGGCCCGGGAACATCGGCACGCATCACCTGCGGCAAGATTTTCTTGGCCGTCTGCATCAATCCCTTGGCCCAGCGGGCCTGCTGCGACTTGAACGCGTTCATTTCCACGGGCAGCTCGGACGGGCAATCGATCTCCGGCAAATAGAGGAACTGCCAGCCGCGAATCTGCGCGCGATAGGAAAGATCGGTGTCTTCGGTCAACGTGTCGTGCTGCCAGCCACCGGCATCTTCGATCGCTTCGCGGCGCCAGATCCCCGCCGTGCCGTTGAAATTGAAAAACAGGCCGCTGCGAAAGCGCGAGGAGTGTTCGATGGCGAAGTGGCCGTCGAGCAGAATCGCCTCCACCTCGGTGAGCGCTGAATAGTTGCGGTTGATGTAGCTCCAGCGCGTCTGCACCATGGCCAGCTTCGGCTCGGTAAAATAAGGCACGGTGCGTCGCAGAAAATCGGCTGGCGGGATGAAATCGGCGTCGAAAATCGCCACACATTCACCGGTGGCGGTTTTCAACCCCTCCTGCAAGGCGCCCGCCTTATACCCTTCACGATTGTCGCGGTGGATGTACTCGATCGGCACGCCCAGGCCCCGGTACCGCTCGACGCAGTTCTGGGCGATCGCCTGCGTCTCATCGGTTGAATCGTCGAGCACCTGGATCTGCAGCAACTCGCGCGGGTAATCGAATCGCGCGATGGCTTCCACCAGCCGCTCGGTCACGTAGCGCTCGTTATAAATCGGTAGCTGCACGGTCACCTGCGGCCAGGACGTGATCGCGGGCGCCGGCCCAGGAACATTCTTGCGGTTCTTGTAGAAATTGTAGACGAGGAAATAGCGGTGAATACCGTAGGTGGCAAGAATCACCATCACCGCGAAATAAGGCAGCATGATGGCGAGATCAAACGCGTTGGCTTGATACAACCCGCGAAAGGTGGGATCCACCAGGTGGTGCCAATAATTCGTAAAAGGGCTACTGCCGTAGAATAGAAATAAGGCGACACCCGATGTCGATATCAAGGTTGGCCTGCTCCCGAGTCAGTTTGCTTGGGGTCATTGCGAAAGTGCCCGGCCAAGCCGCTAAGTATACACGAAGTGTCGGCTAGACAGAGCGGCTAATCGATGCCCCTCGAAAATCTGCAGGCCCGAATTTTCCGGCTACTTGAGCTTGTCGGCAACCTTATCCAAGCCGACCTGGGCGCACGCTGCGTCCTTGTCCCCATCGTGAGCGCCGCTCACGGAGATGGCCCCGATTACTTGATCCCCTACCTTGATCGGCAGCCCGCCCTTCGCGTAAGTCGAATTCGGCAGCAGGGCTGGGGGTGGGGTACCGGAAGGAGAAAACGGCGGTGGACCTGAGGGCTTTCCCCAGTGCATCACACTATTGGTCTTCTGCAGACCGATCTCAAGGCTCGCCATTCCCGCACCGTCGTCCCGCAAGAGCGCTTTCATGAGATTGGCGCTATCGACTACGGTGACCGTGACTTTGTAGCCCTCCGCCCGGCACTGGAGCATCGCCGCCTGCGCCATTGCCTGCGCCACGTCGATTGTCAGAACTTTTTGAGTCGGGAGCCCCTGCCCGGAGACCACCGCCGACGCGATCCCCGCCGCCCATACCAGAAGGTAACCTAGCCTCATACCTGCCCTCCCCTTTTGCGAATTCCACCGCCGGAAAATCTACACCCGATTGCCATTCAAGCCAACAGATTGCTGCGTGAGGTTTCCACTTCGCGAAAAAATTCGAGCAACTTCACCGGGTCGAGCCGGCCATTGGTTCGCACGCCGCTGCACACATCCAAGCCATAGGGTCCGACGCGGCGTATCGCTTCGCCCACATTGCCGGGCCGCAGGCCGCCTGCAACAAACAGCGGGCAACCGACACTTTCCCGAACCTTCCGGCTGATTTCCCAATCGTGCACGCGGCCCGTGCCCCCGAGTTCCTTTACGGCCAGCGCGGGATTTCCCGAATCAAGCAGGATCGCGTCGACGTGGGGCGCGGCTGCGCAGGCCTCGGCGATCGATTGCTCTCCCTGCACATGCACCACCTGCACAAGGGCAATTCCCGGCAGCGCGTCTCGCAATTTCTGGTGGGCGCCCCGTGGTAGCGCGTCAACCAACTGCAGCGTATTCACCCGCGTACGCCGCTGCTGTTCAACGATCGCGCTCACATCGGTCTCCGACGTGAGCAGGAAGGAGGCGACGCCCGGCGGAAGGGTGGCCGCAATCGCGGCGATCAACTCCTCTGCGATCACTCCCGGACCGCTCGGCATCCGCGACACCAGCCCCACCGCCGCCGCGCCATGGGCCACCGCCAGCCGTGCTTCTTCCACGCTGCGGATGCAGCAGATCTTCACTCGTAGGCGTGAATTCGCTTCCATGAGTGCGCCCTCGGTGTAGGCTGCCGGCGCCGCGCAAACATCGAATCTCACTTGCGGCCAAGCGAGCCTGCGGGTATCTTAGCCCATGGCTGGCCACATAAGTCTCGACGAAGCAGACGATCGCACAACCACCCGGCGCGCCGCCCAGCAGGATTGCTCAACCAAAAGCTACGGTTTGCGCCGCGAGGTTCTTTCCCCGCTGGAAACCCTCGCGCAATCGGTTTCCACCATCGCTCCCACATCGACGCCCGCGGCGACCATTCCGCTGGTCTGCGCGTTGGCAGGCAACGGTACGTGGCTTGCTTACGTGCTCGCTACCATTGCGATTCTTCTGGTGGCCTGGTGCATCGGCAGATTCGCCCGCTACTCCTCATCCCCGGGTTCGCTCTACAGCTACGCGTGCATGATCCTGCCGCCCTGGGTTTCGTCCATCGCCGCCTGGAGCCTGCTTCTTGCCTATGTCGCAACCGGCTCGAGCGTCATTGGCGGCTTCTACCACTACTGCTTGGTTTTCGTGCACCGATCGGGCAGCCACGCCGCGTCTGCGGTGCTGCTCGCGGTGATCGTCACCGGAATCTCCATCTGGATCGCCTGCCGCGACGTGAAGATCTCCGCCCGCCTGATGCTGTGGGTGGAAGTCACCTCTGTTCTCACGATTCTCACCGTGGTATGCCTCGTGCTCGTGCGCCACGGCTTCTCTGTCGATCTCGATCAGCTTCACCTGCGCGGCATGACCGGCAGCGGCCTGCGCCTTGGGCTTGTCCTCGCGCTGTTTAGTTTCTGCGGCTTCGAAAGCGCCACAACACTCGGCACCGAAGCGCGCAATCCGCTTACAACAATCCCTCGCGCTGTGATGCAAAGCTCGATTATAGGCGGAGCATTCTTCACTCTGTGTGCTTACACCGAGGTGCTCGGTTTCCGCACGGCGGGCCAGGACCTGGGCACCAGCGACGCGCCCATGCACGTCCTGGCGGCAATCGCCAGCACGCCGATTCTCGGCACGTTGATCGATATCGGCGTCCTCGTGAGCCTGTTTGCCGGGACGCTCGCCTGCATTACCGCCGCCGCGCGCGTGCTCTTGCTGATGGCTCACAACGGCCTCGCCCACGGTTCGCTGCGCGCCACGCACGCCCGCCACGAAACGCCCCATCGCGCCCTCATCATCACCGGCGTTGCAGGCGTTCTTCCGGTCGCGATACTCGCGGCTCGCGGCGACAGCGGCCTCGACGTCTACGGCTGGATGGGCTCGCTTGCCACCTACGGCTTCATCGTCACCTACGGATTGGTCTGCTTCGCGCTGCCGCGCTATCTGCGAGACCACGGCGTCGTTGATGCAGGCGCGCGGATCATCCCCTGGCTGGCGTTCGCCGCGATGCTTCTCGCGCTGGTGGGCAACCTCTATCCCGTGCCGGAAGGTCCCTACGGCAAGCTGCCCTACGTCTACCTCGCGTATCTCGCCGCAGGCTTGCTCTGGTTCTCCCGGCACTCGCGCGGCAAAGCGGCGGGGGGGACTGAAAGCTAGGGCGGCCCTTCCGCATCGGGCTGCGCGAGCAACAAAAGCACAATTCCAATTACCGTGAACATACGAAACGCGGCATCCTGGCCGTTCCAGCTCTTCGACTGCCACATCAGAAACCATTCCGCCCCCACGCCCAAAAACGCCACCAGCCACATCAGCAGGCCCATCGTGAGCCCTGCAATCGCGGTGCGTTTCGCCATTTGAAACGCCGCAGCCGTGCCGCGTAGCGCCTTCATCAGACGCACGCCGCCCCACCAGCACAAAATCCCCGTCAGCGTCTCCCATGCAATGATCGATCCATAGAAGGCCGCATGCAGGGCGGGAGTATGGATCGCGCGCCACATGTCACGGTTGCCTTGAAACGTCGAGTCCATCATCATCACGTGCCGCACAAACAGGTAGTTCGACCCGTAGTCGGTGGTGTTATCAAGTACCACCAGCGAATAGAACACCGCCACGGCGAACACCAGCAGCACCTTGGCGCCGCGCAGCGTCATGGTTTCTCCGGTAAGATAAAAGTCGCGAAGTAATCGCGAATCGCGCCCAGAGTCGCTTGGTCATAGGAAGGATTCCCCGGCATCTCCGCGTGCCGGTTCATCTTCCGGGGGGCGCGCACATAGCCGGAAAAGTATTCCGGCTCAGCCGCAGCCCAAGCCGCAAGCACCAGCCAGGGACGCCCCGACTTCTCCCCGCCCTCGCCGCCCCTGTTGTGGCAACGGAAGCAATTCTGCTGCGCGATGCGATATCCCGCCTGTACCGGTGTGTCCTGGGCATGCGGTCCTCGCGGCGCAATCGCCCCAAACACGGCGCTCTCGTCGCGAAATTCGATGCGCACCACTCCCCACGGAACCTGCGCTTCATCGGTGTGCGACAGAATCTTGAAGCTCGGCGCGAACCTCGGATGCGAGATTAAGTACGGCCCTATGCTGCCTTGCGTTTCCGGATTTTTCGGCCAGCGCGGAGGCAGTTGCCCATTCACGCGCAGCACGAGCAGCGGATGATGGGCCATCACATACGCGCGCGGATAATTGGCCCGGTACTTGTCGTCGCAGATCGCCACGACCATATCCGACTCCGGCGCCGCCCCCAGCAGCTTCGCTAACTCCTCGAGCGTGACGCCGCTGATCTGAGTCGGCCCCACGAAGATGGGGTCATCGGCAACCGTGTAGGTCGTCTGCGGCAGCGCCAGCAAGTCCTCCAGGGTGGTATAGCGTGTCGTTCCGCGCGGCAACCCCGCCAGTTCCCCGCCCAACTCCAGATCAGAAGTCGACCTCCGGGTCGTGTTCAAGGTAATCGCACCGGCCGAAGAATTCGACGCACCCGCGGCCGCTCGGGCGCGTGGCGCCGGCAGCTGCATTGCCGCGAAAAAAAGAAACGCCGCCAACCGCGCCAACTTTACTGGCGCCGGCACGGCGGCCTGTGCAGCGTAAGGAGCCGGAGGCAACCGCCTATGCCCCCAGCCACGAGAAACATTCTGAATCATCCAGCCTTGGCAGCCTTGGCAGCCTTGGCGCACTCTCCACCTCCCAGCCAGCGTATATGCTAAAGTATTTTTCCATTTTGTTGTACCGGAGACCGCGACGGGCACCATGCCAACCGGAACGGAGGCACGCCTGAGAGAACTCGCCATCGTTCTGCCAATTCTGCCCGCTCCGGGCGGCAACTATCTGTCCGCCAGAACGATTGGCAATCTCGTTTTCCTCGCCGGTGTCATTTCCACAGACTCTGCTGGCATAATCACCGGAACGGTCGGCGCGAATCGAAACATCGAAGAAGGATACGCCGCCGCGCGCGCCTGCGCGCTCACGCAACTGGCTGTGCTGCGGCAGCATCTCGGCTCACTCGATGCCGTTCAAACCGTCGTGAGCGTGAATGGATACGTCAATGCCATTCCCGGCTTCCCGGATTCGCCCCAGGTCATCAACGGCGCCTCCGATCTTTTCGTCGAACTTTTTGGTGAAGCGGGACGCCACGTTCGCGCCGCGATCGGCGTCTCCGCGCTGCCCCGCAACGCCTTGGTCGAGTTACAAATGACCATTGAAATTTAGGAGTCCCATGAAGGAACACGCCCTGTACGCCAACCCTACCCACTCGGTCTGGAACCGTGCCCTGCCACCGCGGCTGCGCGTCGATCCCGGCGACACGGTGCACATGGAATGCCTGGACTCAAGCGGCGCCCAGGTCCATCCGCGCATGAAGCTAGCCGAATATCTTTCCATCGACCGCACGCGCATTCACGCGCTCACCGGCCCGATCTTGATCAACGGCGCCGAGCCAGGTGACGTGCTTCAAATCGATGTGCTCGAAATCGCGCACAGGGGTTGGGGCTGGACAAGTATCGTCGAAGGCCTCGGCTTCCTCAAGCAGCGCTTCTGTGCGCCCTATCTGTTCCTTTGGGAGCTTGTCGGCGATAGCAGCAAATCGCTCGCCCCAGCCGTCGTGCCGGTAAGGCCATTCTGCGGTGTCATGGGCGTCGCCCGCGCCGAAGACGGCCAGTTCCGCACGCGTCCCCCCGGCACTTTCGGCGGCAACATGGATGTCCGCGAGCTATGCGCCGGTGCCACGCTGTATCTGCCGGTGTTCAATCCCGGCGCGCTGTTCTCCGCCGGCGACGCGCACGCCGCTCAAGGTGACGGCGAGGTCTGCATCAACGGCATCGAATGCCCCGTCGACGCAACGCTTCGATTTCATCTGCACAAGCAGCGCTCGCTGCCCGGGCCGGTCATCGAATCCGCTCCCCTGCGCCAACAGGACACCGAGACAGGCTGGATCGTCGTCGAATCGGCCGCCGAGCCCACGGCAGCGGCGCAGGCAGCCACGTCGCGCATGATTGATCTGCTTGTCGAACGCTGGGGCTTCTCCGACGTCCACGCGTATCTGCTGTGCAGCGTGGCGCTTCACCTAAAGCTCAGCCAGGTCGTGAATGAGCCGATGTTTACCGTGAGCGCCACGATGCCCAAGCACGTGTTGCCGCACAGGAGAATTTTCTAATCGATGCGCGTCCCTGATTTGGAGATCAACGATCCGGAAATCGTCGCCGAACTAGGGGCGCTCTATCCGCTCTACGAGACGGCGCTCGTAACCAACGACGCCGATGCGCTCACACGCATGTTCTGGGCTTCCCCTCATGCCATGCGATTCGGTGCCGCCGAGAATCTCTACGGCATCGACCAGATCGCCGCCTTCCGCAAAGGCCGCTCGCCTGCCAACATCGCGCGAACCGTCCGGCGATTAGATATCGTCACCTTCGGCCGCGACTACGGAAGCATCACCTTGGAATTCGAACGCGCCGTCAACGGCCGAACCATTCTGGGGCGCCAAAGCCAGGTCTGGGTGCGCCTGCCGGAGGGCTGGCGCATCGTCGCTGCACATGTTTCAGTGCTCCCCGGCGAACTCACTTCGCAGAAGTGACCCTTCACAAATCGTTTCCACTTCTGAATTCAGCGCGATCTGTTTCAATTGTGGCACCCGTAATGGGGCCTCGAAGAACCACGTTTGCGGAGACGATTAATTCATAAGGATTTTGTAAAGGCGGCGCAGACTCGGGCCGAAGTTCCCATCATTGCGCACGACTGGCCAAGGCGCACATAGAAATAAGTGATCTTGACCATCGAAAGAATGCGTTTCTCTTGTGCTCCCATTTTCGTTAGCTTCGTTCAAATGATCGCATTCAGGGTGGCAGTCAGATGGGGCGTAGGGTCGAAGTACAGCAGGCCTCAGGTAGCCCTCGGATAACGAGACACTTCCAGGAGGTTCGCGAGTATGTCGAATAAGTTCAGCGTTTCCTATTTGATTTTATTCCTGTCGATATCCTTTGCTCTTACTCCGCAAGCGCGCGCGCAACAGACCCTGGGCGGCATCACTGGCACGGTCACTGACGATTCAGGCGCGGTCATTCCCGCGGCAACGGTCAAAGTCGTGGGCGACCAGACCAATTTGACGCGCACGATGGATACGAGCGAAACGGGGTTCTACCTCATCCCGAACTTGCCGATCGGCAACTACACGATCACGATCAGTCATACTGGATTTCAAACCCTGACCGTCCCCTCGATTCAGGTTCAAGCAAACCGCACGGCGTCGGTGAACGGAACGCTTAAGATCGGCAACGTCACTGAATCGGTCACGGTGGAAGAGACGCCGCTGATCAACTCCGTCGACACAACGAACGGCTACGTAATGGATAAGGCGGAAATAACTGATGTACCCCTGCCCACGGGGTCCTTCACGGGGTTGGCCCTTCTTTCCCCCGGTGTGAATGAGGAACTCCCGGCCGGGACCGGAGCGAATGCGGGGTTGGGCAACCAGCCCGTCTGGGCCAATGGCCAGCGTGACACGAGCAACACCTTCCTGCTCAACGGCGTGGACGCCAAGAATCTATTCAACGGCAAGACCACCAGCCAGGTGGCCTCCTCCAGAGTTGTCAACGCCACCGGCGTCAGCACCTCTTCGGCCCTAAGCGCACTTCCCATTCAGAGCAGCGCTTCCATTTACCTAGCGATTGGCGAGGCAATCCCTTCGCCGGCTCCCGAGTCGGTCCAGGAAGTCCGCGTCAACACTTCCATGTATGACGCGCAGCAAGGCTCGACCAGTGGCGCGCATATCGACATGAGCACCGGCACCGGTACCAATGACATTCACGGGAACCTGTACGGGCATCGCGGGACCAACTGGCTCAATGCCGATCCTTATTTCTTCAACGCCGACCCGAATATCCCGCAGAACGAAAAGAACCCGGAATTGCACCGCTACACGGCGGGCGGCACGGTCGGCCTGCCGATCAAAAAGGATAAACTCTTCTTTTTCGCAAGTTACCAGCATACCCACGCTTCAGATCAGGAAATTGGAATCCTTCGACCGACCGTGCCGTCCGGGCTCACGAGCAATCGTTCGGCTGCCGCATTGGCGACTGTGGGCAACAACAACAACCTCTTTGATGCTCTCGGCCTCTTCGATTCCCCCATTAACCCGGTCGTTGGCACCGCACCCGGCGATATCAATCCCGTCGCTTACACGCTTTTCAACTACAAGCTGCCGAACGGTCAATACCTGGTTCCCTCGGCAAACCCCAACGCCCTTGCCCTCAACACCACCAATCCGGCGCTCGTCGAAGCTTTTCCGGAGGACGCTGAGATTCCCGGCACCGCATATTTCATTGCCGACCAGGCGGCCGTCGATCTGGATTGGAATCCCAGTTCAAAGCACTCCTTCTCCGCCAAATATTATTACCAGCATGACCCGACGACAGCTCCCTATGGGTATTCTTCGCTTGCGGGCTTTACGCAGCACCTTGACGCGGGCAGCCAGGTGGTTTCCCTCAGCCATTCGCAGATTGTAAAGCCCACCCTGAGCATCACCGAAACCTTCGGCTTTATCCGTGAGAAGGCATACAGTACGGTCGGCCAGCCGTTTACACCGGCACAGTTTGGTGCTGCCTGCGTAGCCTTAACGGGTGCGGCCTCTTCCGATTGCACGATCAATACCTTCGGTTCCTCCATTTTCCCCGGTATTACGATTAATCAGCCAAGCCTCCTGGGCGCCCCCGGCTCGCCCACCCTTCCCTCCTACCAGCCCTTGTTGAATATCGGCGCCGGGGCCGAGTCTTTGAGCGCTTTTACCGGTGTATTCCAGAACCGTTTCAACCCATCTGCGAATGCCATCTGGACTTGGGGCCGCCACACGATAAGCTTTGGCGGCAGTTTCGAATACACGCAGCTGGACGCGCGAGATCGCAGAAACGACTTGGGAATGATCGAATCCGAAGATATCAATCAGTTTCTTGCGGGAACCCTCACCGACGATTACCTCTATTCCGGCACGTTGTTTCTCACCGGCAACCCCAATCGCTACTTCCGGTCAAACGAGACGGGCGAATATATCCAGGATAAGTTCCAGCTGCGTCCCAACCTCTCGATCACGGCGGGTTTGCGATTTGACTGGGAAGGTGGCTTTACTGAGAAAAACGGGAAACTTCTCAATTTTGATCCCAGCAAGTATGCCTACAACCCCGTGACGGACCAGATCACCTCGACCGGTCTGATTGTCGCCGGAAACAGCCCGGATGCCACGGCTGGTGTAAGCAACACGACCCTCACCGGACGCCAATGGGGCTTTGCGCCCCGGATCGGCGTTGCTTGGAGCCCGAAGAAGTTCGACAACAAGATCGTCGTCCGGGCAGGCTGGGGAATCTATTACGACCGCGGAGAGCTTTACTCCTATCTCTCACCAGCCGTCGCTCAGAGCATCTCGCCGGGCGGTCCGTTTGGGATTAACCAGCAACTGCCTTTTGTGGGTACCCAGTTCTGTCCGACCGCGTATGCCGGAACCTATCAAACCTGCACGTCGACTCTTTCAAATCCCTGGGGCCCGACACTCGAGGCCCCGCCCAATGGTAATCCGAACGCGATTACCTCCATCGATCCAGTCAGCGGCGTGCCGGCGCTGCCCAATGCGGCGGGCATCGAGGATGGCGATACCCCCTTTTACTTGGGTGTCTACAATCGCGCCAATAAACTTCCCTATACCATGAACTCGACCCTCGACATTCAGTGGCAGCCGCGCAATGACCTCGCCATCGACATCGGCGCCGTAAACGCCCTGGGCCGCCATGAAATCATCCCGCTTCCGTTCAATCAGGCGAGGATTGCGTCTCCGGGCAACCCCCTGTGTGGCCCGGCGGCCGTGTGCGCTAACCCCAGCGGGTCTCCACACGCTCAGTTTTATACCTACGGCTATACGGTGCAGACAGCCGCTGGTTGCGGGTTCCTAGGCTGCACGCTGAATTTGCCCAACGGGCAGCCGATGCAATTCAACTCCGAAGGCGGCAATGTCGACGAGCGCGTCCCGTACATCGGCTATGCGGGCGAGTCGGAGTCCTACACGGCTGCGGGAGTTTCGGCCTACAACGCCCTCCAAACGCACGTCGAGAAGAAGCTCAGTCACGGGCTTGCCGCCGGGCTTTCCTACACCTACTCGCGATCGCTCGATGAGCAAAGCGCCCTGGGACTCTTCTACAACGGCAATAACCCGCTCAATCTGCGGGGCGGCTATGGGCCCTCAGACTTCGACCGCACGCATGTGTTCAACATCGACTATCATTACGAGCTTCCGAAATTCGTCTCCGCCTCCTCGGTCGAAGGAAAGTTCGTAGACGGCTGGAGCGTGCAGGGCCTTGTGACCGTGCAGAGCGGCCAGCCCTTCAGCATCGTCGACTATTCCGGAGCGGTCGGGAGCATCTTCTACGGTATCAACGACGGAATTACCAATCCCATTGTTCCGCTCGCGCCCGGTTGCACGCCGCAGAATGCCGTAACCGGCGCGATTGGCAATAACTTCGCTTTCCCCGCGCTAAAGTCCAATTGCTTCGACGTGCCTTTATTTCAACCGGGCGCCCTCAATGGGGCTATTCCGGCCGGCGATACGTTTGAAACCAATTTCGTTACCAACGGAGAGCGCAACATTTTCCGCCAGTCCTGGCAGAAACGCGCGGACCTCTCGGTTGTGAAACAGACCCAGATCACCGAGCGGGTCGGGGTGAAGTACAGCATCGACATTTACAACCTCACCAACCATCCGAGCTTTGACATACCCATCGACAACGTGGATCAAAACCTGGCCTTCAGTCCCTTTCCCGTAGAAGGAATGGCGCCTTTGCCCACAGGCTGCAACGGCAACTCCCCGACCGAGGGATTCTACTTTTGCCCCACGGGCCTCGGGCAGGTGGTTCACACTATTGGCAGCTCGCGGCAGATTCAGATGTCACTGAGCGTGCTGTTCTAGTTTTTCTAGAAAGCGGCATGGGGGAGCGGCCGCCCGCTCTCCCCTGCCACGCCACCGTACAGGCGGGTCGGCATACCTCAGTTTCAGTAAGTTGAGCCCGCCCCGGGCCGTGGAGTTCAAGACGTGGTGCGCCAGAGGGTTTCGGCTTCACCGTCTTGTGAACCTGGAAAGCCCAGCCAGAGCTGATGGGCTGGCGCAGTGCCAACCATGAGTAGGACGTTGTAGTGTTCACTCATACTGTTTGGGCCTTCCTCACACGGCTTTCCTGCAACTTCTCGCACTTCAGGGCCACAAAAACGTCGAAAATGGCTGGTTTCGGCGAGAAATACGCGCGGGCGGAGGCTTTTCTAGCGCGGGCTGAGGGTTACCGACAGCGTCTTGACCGGCGCGGCGTGAAATGCCTCCTGCAGGGCCGCGGCCGATGCGAACAGCTTGCCTGTGACGTGCCGTGCGGGAAATTCGATGCGCAACAAGGGCGCGTCAAATGGGTAGGGATCGAGGACGAAGTGGCGCGGCCCTGCGGACCGCACTTGCACGGTGGCACGCGTTCCGTCGCGTAACGGTAATGGATGCAGCAGATTCGCTCGCGCAGAGAAGTCCACGCAGGTGATGAGCGAGAGATTGTCGCTTGCCTGCAGCAGCCGGAAATGATCGAAAATCGCGGCTTCTGTCTTTTGCTCGGGGGCAAACTGAGCGTCGGCAATTATTTGCAGGCGGAGGGACTGCTGAAACGCCTTCTGCTTTTCGAGAAATTGGTCGAGCAGCGGCAGTTGGTCCGGCGCAATGGTGGAGCGGTCGGCGTGGGCCGTCAGTAAGTTATAGGTGTGCATCGAGATGAGGATCGCGGCGTAGGCATCCTCGGCGGCCACCAGACGCACGGCACGGTCGCGCACGGTCAGATAATCCGCCAGGTCGATTTCCTCGAACGCCGAATATTTGCCGACCAGCTCGACCGAGAATGCGCTGGGCTTTCCCTGCCGCGTGATTTGCGGTGCGGCGTCTCGCGGGGCCCAGCCGTCGTCGTGGCGGGCGATTCCTTTAAGCACGTTGACGCGCGGCTCGGGAGGCAGAAAGCGGTCGTTGCCCCAGCGTTCGGCGAAGGCACCGGCAAGCTGTGCATGATCGGGATGCGTGATGAGCCACCAACCGGTCTCTGTTTCCAATCGCAGCATTTCTGTCTTCCCTCCTTACGATGCCAATCGAGACTTATTCGGTTTCCGGGGCGCGGGCCGACTCATGCCATTTGTGCAAAAAGTACCACTCAAAAAACATCACTATGAAAACAAAGCCGAAGCCCAGGACTACCGACGCCAGCACCAATGCGAACAGGTAGTCGGTCTCCAGCTGTGATGACGCATACAAGATGGAGTAGCCCAGCCCTCCCTGGCCTACGCGCGCAGAGCCGGCATAGAGCTCGCCGGTGATGGCACCGATTACGGCGATGCCGCTGGCGATGCGGATGCCCACAAACAGAGACGGGATGGCGTGCGGTAGGCGCAGCTTGAAGAGCAGCTGCGCGGGCGACGCGTTGTGCATCAGGAAGAGGTGCACGAGATTCTCGTCCACGCTGATGAGGCCCTGCGTCGTGTTGGCAATGATCGGGGCGAGCGAGATGATAAAGGCAATCAACGTCACCGCGGGCGTTCCGCCGCCCACCCACATCAGAATGAGCGGGGCGATGGCTACGATGGGCACCGTCTGCAAAAGAAGCGTGTAGGGATAGAGCATGCGGCGGACCCAGCGCGACTGCGCGAATACCAGCGCGATCAGGACTCCGAAAATGATGCTGGCGATGAGGCCTCCGGCGGATTCCTCGGCGGTGATGACAAACGACGCGAGCAACGAAGGGAAGCGGGCGAGCACTGCGCGGCCGACGGCAATCGGTGGCGGGAGCATGAACGGCGGGACGTGGAAGATCCACAATATCAGCTGCCACAGAAGAAGCAGCGCGGCAAAGACGGCCAGCGCGTTGGCCAACGTGATAAGACGCTGTTTCATCGCGGCCTCGCTTGCGGCGCAGGGTGAGCACGAAGCTTTTCGGGGCCAACCCCGCCTCTTGAACAACACAAGGAGCGGGCACCCCGAAAGGCTGGCGTTGCTGCGACGCACGCACGGAGGTCTTCAGCCGCTATCCACATGAGGCGCCGGGCCATCGGATCGTTGCACCATGGGCTCATGGCGCCATCGCCTCGCGGAGGGAATGCGAGACCTGCGTAACCAGCGCGTCGAACTCGGGCGTTTCGCGCAGCGCCGCGTTGCGTGGCTCCGGCAGATCGACTGTGAATGCGGCGCGGATTCGGCCCGGATTGGGAGCCAGCACGATAATTCGCGTGGAGAGGAAGATGGCTTCTTCGACCGAGTGCGTTACGAAAACGGCGGTCCATTTCTGCTCGGCGCGGAGGCGAAGCAGCTCTTCGTTCAATCGGTCGCGCGACATTTCGTCGAGCGCGGCGAAGGGCTCGTCCATAAGGAGGAGTTGGGGGCTGGTGGCGAGGGCGCGCGCGATGGAGACGCGCATTCTCATGCCGCCGGAGAGCTCGCGCGGGTAGACGTTGGCCACCTGCGCAAGACCCACAAGCTTCAGTAACGCTGCCGCCTTCTCCGCGCGGCGTACCTTGCTGACGCCTTCCAGTTCGAGCCCCAGGCCGACGTTCTGCCGCACGGGTCGCCAGGGGAGCAGCGTGGCGTCCTGGAAAATGTAGGACATGGTTTCTCGCGCATTTTTGGGCGCCATGCCGTCGACCCGGAGCGTGCCGCTGCTGGGCGGTGTCAGACCCGATATCAATTTCAGGAGCGTGGATTTGCCGCAGCCGGAGGGGCCGATCAGACTGATGAATTCACCCTTGAGGATGGTCAGGTCGATTCCCTCCAGAACCAGGCCGGTGTTGCCGTAGCGCTTGCTCACCGACTGAAATAGGATCTGCGGGGCCACGTTTGCGCCGCTCATGCCGCAGTCTCGCTCACAGGCAAATAAAGAGCAGAGGGGCGTTTGCTGTCGTGGAAGACAATCTGAGTGGAACGCCGCCAGTCCCACGACGTGGCACGGCACGAGGGCACGTCGGTACCGGGATTGCGGTCATAGAGCGGGAAGGCACTGCCGGCAATCTCCAGGCGGATGCAGTCTCCTGCCGCGAAAAAGCAAGAGGTGGGTTCAAGATCAAACTCCCACGCGTGCACTTTGTCGGCGGCGTAACCCGACTCCGCGAAAAGCCAACTCGATCGCGCAATACCGATGCAGATGAATTCCGCCGCGCCGCTGGGCTTGGCACAGACGAGCTTGGCGGTGAAGTCTGCGTGGGCGGCCGAAGTCGAGCAATAGAGACAGACTCGCGGTGTGCCAAATACCTGGAGCGGACCAGCCAGCGGCTCGGAGGTGTATACGAGCAGATTGTTGCCGAGTTCAAGCGAGGACTGATCGAACTGCCCCGCCTGCGCGGCGGGTCCTGGCGAAAGGACGGGCACTTCGGGATCGTAGATGAAAATGTCACAAGGCTGCTCGGTGCGAGGAGCTACCGCCCGGAGCTCGCCATCTCCCTTCCGCGAATTGGCCTTGCCCGCGCTATAGAGATAAAACGCGTGGCTTGCGCGGGCGGGCCATGCGGCGCACTGGCTCCAACGATTTTCACCTAGAACAAAATGGCGGATTTTGGGCTCACCGTCGAATTCGGCTAAATCCTTGAGCCAGTGATTCAACCAGCGAAGCAGAATGGCGTCGGTGTCGATGAGGGCTTCGGGGCCGAAGTCCGCTGCGCCGATGCGGTCGCCCCAGGGAAGATGCAGCCAGGGCCCGGCGATGAGGTATTGGTGCTCGCGAGCAGAGCGACTGCCCGCATGTTTACTGAGCGCAAGGAATCCATCGATGCTGGCAGAAAGAAACATGTCGTACCAGCCGGATAGGTGCAGGGCCGGTACGGCGATTTTCTGCAGCGATCCGCTCACGTCCATTGCGGACCAGTAGTCGCCGGGCTGGTCGTGGTCCAGCCAATCGAGCACATAGCCCGGCAGTCGGTCGCCGTGTATGGCGGGATGTCCGCGGACGGGTAACACGCCTGTTTGTGACGGAAGATTCGCCCAGGCTTGCTCGAGGCGGTCGCTGGCTTCGCGCAGCTTCAGGCGGCGGGCGTCTCCTTTGAGCATTTGCAGACCCCAACCCAGGACGGTGGACAAACGCAGCGCTCCGTGATGATAGAACCAACCGTGGTAGAGATCGTGGGCGGTCATGCCCGGCGCGATGCATTGAAGGCCCTCGGGCTCTTCTGCGGCGGCCAGCAATTGCGTGGCGCCCTGATAGGAAAACCCATACATGCCGATGCGTCCGTTCGATTCGGGACGGGCGCGCAGCCAGGCGATGGTTTCGGCGCCGTCGCGGCCTTCGTGGCGGAAGGGATAGAACGCGCCTTCCGAACCGCCACGGCCGCGCACATCCTGGATTACGACGTTGTAGCCCTGGCGTGCGAACCAGGCAGGGTGCGCGTGGACTACGGTCGAGGCGATATCGCGACCGTAGGGCTGGCGCATCAGGAGCGTGGGATGTGGTCCGGGCTGGGCGGGATAGTAGTGGTCGGAAGACAGAGCCACGCCGTCAGACATACGGCAGCGCACGCCACGCTCCAGGTGCACACCGTCGCCACAATCGACCCAGGACGGTTCGTTCATTTTGCGCATGCGTCCGGATTCGGATGGCGGAACATGACTTCGAGGGCTACGGCGATGTTGGTGCTGGCCTCCTCGAGCCAGCGAGTTCCCTTCTCCGCCGAGGAGCCGCGCGGATCACCGAGCACCCCGCTTTCGGCAATGTCACGTGTGAGCCACGCGAATACAGCGGGAGCGTTTTCCGGGCGCAGCGGATAGGGCTTGGCCACCTCCGCGATGTAATTCACGGTATAAGCGGAGGTATCGACGAGCTCAGGCACCGCCGCGAGCAGGAAAGACGTTTCGACTTCGCCCGCGTGGAAGCCGTAGGCGCGTTCCTGGGGGCTGAGTCCCTCAAACGGGATACCGCCTGAGCCGTGCAGCGCGAACGTCTGCAGGGCGAACTCGGCGCGAAGGTCGCGGGCCATCACATCGATGAGAGATGTGTTGCCGCCGTGCGTGTTGTAGAGGACGAGCTTTTTGAAGCCCACGCTGGAAATGCTTGCGCCGAGGTCGCGCAGCACGGCCATGAACGTCGACGCGCTGACCGAGAGCGTCCCGGGAAAACCGATGTGCTCGTTGCTCTTGCCGTAGTGCACGGGCGGCAGCGCGTAGACGGGCAACTCCGCCGGGAGCTTTTCCAGGGCGCGGCCCAGGAGCAGATTGTTGATGAGCGCGTCGGTCGCGAGCGGCAAATGATGGCCGTGCTGTTCGATGGCAGCGGTTGGCAGGACTAGAAGCGTGGATTGGCGCGGGAGCGCATCGACTTGCTTCCAGTTCAGGTAAGCGAAGTTGCGCGAATCCGGGATCCATGTCTTCAGAGTGCTCGTGCGAGCTGGCAATTATCCCCCTCGGTATCTGGACCGTCTGTGGAAAAAGTCAAAGACTCTCTTCAAAGGCTAGAGCGCCAACCGACAGCATGAATGCTCTGTCGGAGCTGAAGCTCCGACCCCCTACAAACCAGGAGGTTCTTCTGCACACGCAACCGAGCCTCTCTGCTGTGGCTCCCGCCTGCGGCCGGCACACTGGCGGCGCTGACAAGATATCGGCTGTCGCACGGACTTTCAGGCCCTGCCGATTGCGCGGATGCGGGCGATCCTTGGCTCCGCCATTTTTCTCAAAAGCGCTTCTGGAACCGCCCATCGGGAGATGGGCGGTTCCAGGCTCTGCTCGGCGCTTGGGCGGCGTCTTCATCGATGGGACGTTCCTGTCGCGCGGTCTTGTTCGAAGGTTACCATTTTGCCGGGATTCAGCAGGCCTCGGGGGTCGTAGCGCTGCTTGGCCCGCAGCTGCAGGTTATCGGGGCGATAGCGGCCTCCGCCCTCGACGTTATTCACGTGCGGGTTGGCGACAAAAACGCCGATGGCGCGGCAGAAATCGATCATTTCGTTCAGGCGCTCTTCACTTTTGAAATAGACGACGGGGATAGCGCCGGGAATTACGCGGCCCGAGCCATTTTTCCAGAATTCCATGTGGAACAGGATTTCGCCGTCGAACTTCTCTTTTAGCTGACGCAACTGGTCACGTACGACGTCCGGATCGAAGGCGCACTGGAGATAGGTATAGGCGTCGTCTGATTTCATGGCCCAGAGAGTGGTGTGATTCCAGGTGTAATCGGAGAGCAGCGGGCGGCTGCGCAATCCCAGATAGGCGCCGGAAAACGTGACTTCCCCCCCTGCGCCGCGCGCGGCGGATTCAAACGAGGCGAGCTGTTCGGAGGCGATGAGGAAGAAAATCAGGGCCTTGCCCTGGGGCGCGTATTGCTTCACCGGTGTGAAAAACGAAGAGATGGGCCATTCGAAAACGGTGACGAGGCGCTTGGTCCATTCGGGGCCGGTGGCGATGCGCTCGCTGAAATCAAAGGCAGCGTTGAAATCATGGAAGGCAACTACGCATTGAGACCAATCGACTGCGGGCGCAAGCGCCAGCCAGATGCGCGTGATGATCCCGTTGGTGCCCCAGGCGTGGAGGATTTCGTGAACGTCTTCGCCCTTGTGCAGGACTACGCGAGGCTCGGGTTCCATGGTGACCACCTCGAGGGCGCGCACGGTCTGGAAATCGCGCAGGTTTCCATTCGCCACTGATCCGATACCGCCGGAACCGCCGCCAAGAAATCCGCCGAGGGAAGACTTGACGACCGTCGAGGGATAGCAGCGCAACTCCCAGCCTTTCTTGCGCGCTTCGTTTTCCAGGACGCCGAGGCGGACGCCGGGCTCGCAGACCGCGACGCCCTCTGACTGAATTGCTTCGATCTGGTCCATGCGCGAGAGATCAAGGACGACGCCTCCTTGCAGGGGGACGGCTTGACCGTAGTTACCGGTGCCGGCGCCGCGGGCGGTGATAGGAATATTCTGGGAGTGGCAGTAGCGGAGGAGGCTTTGGATTTCGGCGCCTCTGAGTGGCAGGACGACGGCGTCGGCGACTTTGCCGTCGAGCTGCTGGCGGAGGATAGGGGAGTACCAGTAGAAGTCGCGTGAAAGCTGCTCGACCACCGTGGGCTGGGTGAGGACGCGCGATGTGTCGCCCGTGATGGAGATGAGTGCGGCGGTGTGTTGCGGGTCCATGATCGGGGCTGTCTCGCGGCTAGGCCTTTTTCTTAGAGTTGTTTTTGGCGCTGCTCCATGTGCGAAAGGCTTTCTGCATGTTGGGATGGGTGAACAGGCTGTAGCAGAGATCGCGCAGCAGAGGGCCGTCGACGATGCAATGCATATCGGAGCGGCGGACGATCTCTTTGGCGTCGATGTGAATCTGGAGGCAGTGGCGATTGGCGTCGGCGATGGTAGCGCCGTAGACGACGCGGTCAAGCCGAGCCCACAAGGCGTTGGCCATGCACATGGGGCAGGGCTCGCAAGTCGAATACATCGTATAGCCTTCAAGATGGGGGCGCTGGAGCTTCTTGCAGGCCAGGCGGACGGTGCGCGTTTCCGCATGGGAGCTGGGATCATTCTCCGGGCGGACTGCGTTAACGGCGCGCCTCAGGCGCTCGCCGGTTCGTGTGTCCACGATGAGGGCGCCAAAGGGCACCGGGGCCGGGGTATCGAGCGTGCTCGCGGTGAAGGCGTAGACCTGGCGCATGCGCTCTTCGTCGAGTGAAGCCACACTTCCGCGCAGCGTTGGCGGCAGCGCCATGGCCTGTACGCTAACACAACGGGCGAGGGGCGGAGCATACGGAAAATTGATCGAACCTATCGCGGATGCGTTTGGCACCAGGGCGGGCCCGCATGCTAGGCTAGCAGCACCGCGCTAGCGATGTTCCTGGGACGAATCATCATGCGCCAGACGGCTCTACTGACTATTTTTTGTCTGCTGACGGTTTCGGCCGGCTTGCTTGTGGCGGGCTGTCACAGTGCTTCGACCCCCACGGGGCTGACCAAGGTTGTCTTGCAGGCGGATTGGTATCCGCAGCCGGAACATGGTGGTTTCTATACGGCGCTGGTGAAAAGCTACTACCGCGACCAGGGGCTGGACCTCGAGATTCTGCCGGGCGGGCCCTATATCTCTGTGGAGAAGCAGGTAGCATCAGGGGCGGCGCAGTTTGGGATGGGTTCGTCCGACAAAACCCTGGAGTCGATTGCCAATGGACAGCCGCTGATCGCTGTGGCCGCCACCATGCAGCACGATCCGCAAGGGATCATGGTGCGCAAGGACTCGCCGGTGCGGTCGTTTGCGGATTTAAACGGGCACACCGTGGCGATCAAGGTGGGATCGACATGGTGGGAATATGTGGTGAAGCGCTACCAGCTCAATAACGTCCACGAAGTGCCGGCGATGATGAACGTAGCGAATTTCGTGGCTGATCCGGCGTACATGCAGCAGGCGTTCGCGACGTCGGAACCATTTTTTGCGCGCGAGGCCGGCGTGGAGACGCGGGTGATTCTGACAAGCGATGCGGGATACAACCCGTACCGCGTGGTGTTTACGACGCGGGATTTTCTGGCGCAGAACCCAGAGGTGGTAGGGAAGTTCGTGCGTGCTTCGCTGCGAGGGTGGCGCGAGTATTTGAACGATCCGTCGGCGGCACACGCCGCCATCGCCCGGCTGAATCCGGCACTCAATGCCAACTGGATGCAGTTTACCTGGCAGGCTTTGCGCGACGGGCATTTCGTGACGGGAGAAGACCCGAGCGGGGCGCAACTGGGGCAAATGGATCCCAAGCGATGGGAGATGATGTATCAGCAGCTTGTGGATTTGAAGGTGATCGAGAAGGCGTTCGATCCGTCGAGCGGGTATACGCTGCGATTTTTGGAGGCTAGGCAGGCAAGCTAGGCGATTTGGATTCGATTGGCGCAAAGAATCGAAGGCTCGCGGGAACACACATCGCAAAAGGAAGCTGCTTCGCGCCGGTCTTTTTATGTCGACCCACAGAAATTCTGGTGTACTCACACGCACCCGGAAGCTACTAGCCGTGAGGACTGTGAGTCGCCGCTCCCCCGTTGACCTGTGGATTTTGCTATTGCTAGGGCCGAGCTCTCCAAACGCTCCCTCACCGGGGGTGGCTTTCCCGGAGCGACCCCGCGCTCTTCGCAAGCGCAGAAATGCGGGTGTTGCCACAGGGGCGGGCGCGCGCCCGAGCGGTTCGGTTACTCGAGCATGCCGGAGGTGTTGCGCTTGGGCACGAAGCCTACCGGGATCAGGGCGATCTCTTTCATCGTGGCGAGGTCGACTGCCGAGACATCGTCGTTGATGGGATTGGCCACATAGGCGGTCTTGCTGTCGGGGGAGAGCGTTAGCCAGCCCGCGCCCTTGCCACCCAAATAGGTCGTGCCCGTCAGCTTCAAGTCGGGAATGGAAAAGGTGTACAGGGCCGTGTTCACGCGACTGCAGACGACCAGAGTTTTTTGATCCTTGGTCACCGCGATGCCGTGCGAGGCCTCGTTACCAGGAGGTACGGGCTGACGGTCAGGCGGCAGATCCGGGTTCTTGATGCGCGCGATTTCCTTGCGCGTGGCGAAATCGATGACCGCAAAACCGTTAAAGCCGGTCAATTGCGCGAATATAAACCGGGTCGAGCCATCGGGATTGGCAGAGATGGCCATCGGACGAACGCCCAGGTCCATGGGGATGGTGAAGGCGACCTCGTCGGTCTGGGTGTCGATCACACTGATCATTTTGCCCTGGATCGATCCGGCGAGGACGTACTTGCCGTCGGGCGTAACGTACGGGTTATGCACGGCGTTGTGCGTGGGAATAAACTTGGTGTCTTTTTGGGCGACCGTATCGATCACATCGACGCCGCCATCCTTGCCTACGATTGCCACATACACGCGCGCACCATCGTGGCTGATGGTGATGTTGTTGGGGTGGCCGCTCAGAGCAATTCGATTGACCACCTGGAAGGTCTTCCCGTCGGCGACATCGAGTGTTTGGTTGGTTTCGTCGCTGACATAAATAAATTTCCCATTAGGGTTGACGGCAACGCCGTGGTTGAGCTCAATCCCGGTGATATGCCCGACGACCTTATTTGTGACTGGGTCGATAATGCTGACGTTGTCGCCGGCGAAGTTGGTCTGGATGATCCGGGGCTTCAATTTCGGGGCCGCCAGAGTAGATAAGGCACATGCGCCCAGCCCGATGCCTGCGCCAATGGCCAGAGCGGCGCTAAGAACCTGCTGCTTGGTGATTTGAATCATTGTCATTCCTCCGTCCTAATCAGGCATATCAACAGGCATGTCCATCGAAACTATTTCTGAAGGGCGGCTACTGGGTCTTTTCCCCGAGAATAAAAGCTTTGAAAGTGAGCCAAGAAGGATCTGTCTGCGAGAGGAACTGCCGGCCCCCGGTGTGAAAGAAATCTCCGCCCGCCTCGGGAGCAAGGGGATGCGTCAGCAGCGGGCTCTGCAGGTCGCCAGCAATAGCGACGGCCTTCACCAGCGCGAAGTTTTGGCGCGTCTGATCCTCGTCCCATGTGGCCGCTCCGGGCGAAAGCGGCACAAGCTTTAGAGGAGCGTGAATGTTGGGATCGGCATGGCACAAGAAACAACGCGAGTGTCCAGGGCGCTTCAGCAGAAAGACGGGCTGCACTTTCGTCTTGAAGAATTGGTAATCCAGCTGCGGAGCTGCCCCGGAAGAAGCAGCCGTCTGGCTGTTTTCGGCCTGTCCCGCGGCCTTTACCAGGCCGGCAGCCGCCAGGCACAAACACACCGTAACCATCAGATAAGATAGCTTTTTGGGGTGCACTGAACTTTCCTCCCGCACAATCGAGCTAGATGAATAACGCCGCGTATTCTACGCTGAAGCACAGCAATTAGACTAGACAAAAGTGCGACGGACTGCGCCGTCGACAGGTTTCACGATCCACCGTCTCGCAATATTTACATCCGATTCAATCGACACCGATGCCACACTGCGCGGCCAGACCAAACAAACGGTCGCGATTGGCTTTCGTGACCGAGCCGTTTCCGCCAAATTCGTTGAATTCAGTGAAATAGAAGGGTAGGATAGCCCACGCTCAGGGGTATGGTGCAAATTTCTCCCGGGCCGAGGGAGCATTGGCGTGAACCGGAACTGGGCAGAAAGCCTCCTTGGTTAGCAGACTAGGCGATTGGCTGTCAGGAAAAAATCTAGGGTTGCTCGCCTCCCTGACGTTGGTTTATTTCGTCGCTGGGAGGCTTGGTCTGAACGTGGCGTTCGAGCATCCGTACGTGACGCCCATTTGGATTGCTTCGGGCGTTGCGCTGGCGGCGTTTATTCTGTTCGGCTATCGCGTGTGGCCGGCGATATTGGTGGGATCTTTTCTGGACCACGCCACCAGAGCAGGCTTGGTAGCCAACACCTTCTCTATTCCTGTCGCAAGCGTGCTGGAAGGAATCACGGGCGCTTACCTCGTTAAGAAATTTGCTTACGGCGAGAAGGCTTTTGACACCGCGAAAGGCGTATTCCTGTTTGTTTTGTTTGCCAGCATCTGCAGCCCGGTAATTAATCCGACTGTGGGCGTCGGCACGGACTATTTCGACGGAAGCCTCAGCTTGAGAGAGACCGGATTCAGATGGATCTCCTGGTGGCTCGCGCATGGTATCGGAGTCCTGCTGGTGACACCTTTTTTGGTATTGCTGTTCCGGGAATCTCACCACGGGCTGGACGGCGGTGAGCTGCGCGAGTTAACCGTCTTGCTTCTCGGATTGATTTTTGTTTGTCTGCTCGTGTTCGGGCCTCTCTCACTGTCGCTCAACAGAGATCAGGTCGTGCAGGTGTGGGTGTGTGTGCCTTTCCTGATTTGGGCGGCGTTTCGATTTTGCCCGCTGGAAGCGGCGGGAACCACGCTGATCCTGTTTGGAACCGCGATTTGGGGGACCTTGCACGGCTATGGCTCGTTTATTGCAAAGAACCTGTCGACCTCTTTAATTCTTCTTGACACCTTCATTGGCGTGATCGGTACTATGACACTGGTGGTTGCCGCCATGGTTGTGGAACGAAGACGGATTGAAGCAGAACTGCTGGGGACACAGAGCCTGTTGCAAGACGCTGTTGAGAGGAAGGAGCGCGACCTGGTTGTGACCGTTCGGGCGCTGGAAGTGGAGGTCACCGGCCACGTGCAAACCAAGAGGGCGCTGCGCGAGAGCCGGGAGCGATTTCAGCAACTGGAAGAGATTACCAACCTGCAGGAAACTCAAAATCGTACAGAGAGGCTAGAATGATTATTGGAGAACGCTTGCGGCAAATCCGGGAACAGAAAAATCTTTCTCAAGGCGACATCGAGCGGAAAACGGGATTGCTTCGCTGCTACATTTCCCGTGTGGAGAATGGGCACACGGTTCCTGCCGTCGGAACCCTAGAAAAGATGGCGAGGGCCTTGGAGGTTCCGCTCTACCAGCTTTTCTATGACGGAGACAAACCGCCCGAGATTCCCACGCTCCCCAAGCAGGAGAAAAACACCCTCGGTGAATGGGGTTCATCCGGCAAACGGGCGCAGATCTGGAATCGTTTCCACACACTGCTAAGCCGCATGGACCAGGGCGATCGAAACCTGCTTCTGTTTCTGGCGCAGAAGATGGCGTTCAAAGGCAAGAGCTGATTCGAATCGACGCTGCGCGGCGGAAGCCCCGCCCTGCCGCGTGTGTGCCCCGCAAGGCTCGATTCTTGGGCGCTGGTGCGGCTATACATTGGTATTAAACGGCCAAGCGGTCGCGGGCAAACAACCTTTCGGAGGCCACGGCGCCCAGCAGCCCCCCAAAGAGCGGCCCCACCCAGTAAACGCCATGATTGATCCAATGACGGGCGGCCAGCGCGGGCCCAAAAGTCCGTGCGGGATTCATGGAAGCGCCGGTGAACGGCTGGCTGAGAACGACTCCGGCTACGATGGTAAGACCCACGGCGAACGCTCCGGAATTGCGAAAAGCACCTTCGGCATCCAGGGCTGCGGTGAAGTAAACGAAGACCAGGAAGAAAGTCGCCACGCCTTCGAACAGCATTCCGTGCATACGCGTAAAGTCGGGCGCGAGGTCGGTCGCGCCGAGCGACACAGGACGCCACGCGGACTCGGGAAGAATAGCGATTAGCAAGTATGCGGCCGCAGCAGCGCCAGCAAGCTGCGCCAGGCAGTAAAACAGTGCCGGAAACGTGCCTAGCCGCTTGGTAACCCAGGAGCCGATCGTGATCGCCGGGTTCAGATGCGCTCCGGAAACATGCCCGAGCGCGCTCACCATCCCCGCGGTAACCAGCCCATATGCGAACCCGTACCCGAGCACACCCGGACCAGCTTGTCCCGCCGCGCGAAGATATTGGTCGGCGCAAACCGCACCGGCAGCAACAAAGGTCACGGCAAAGGCGCCGATGAATTCGGCAAGTAGTTTCTGAGGCAGGCTGTACAAACGTCCTCCGCCGCAACCGCGGCCGCGCGCAAAGCCCCGAAACAGACTCCGGGAGTTTACTGGATTAGAAAAGGTGAGTCAAAAAGCCAGCCAAGCTGCCGGGAGCCGATGTCCCCCTCGGAATGGCAATCGTTAGCGCAGTGCCGGGGCGATGGCTGGAGCGCCGACCGGCGAGAGCCAGTTGTGACGATCAGGCTTCTTGCCGCTGGTAATCGCGAAGAATTCGTCCTGAATGCGCTTGGTGACAGGCCCACGCGCGCCAGCGCCAACCTTGATCCGGTCGACAGAGCGAACCGGAGTGATCTCGGCGGCTGTCCCGCACAGGAAGACCTCGTCGGCGATGTAGAGCGCTTCGCGCGGGATCATCCCTTCGGCGACGGGAATGCCCAGGTCGTTGCAAAGCGTGGTGATCGACTGGCGCGTGATGCCAGGCAGCGCGGAGTTAGCAAGCGGCGGCGTGGTGACCGAGCCATTCATCACGACGAAGACGTTCTCACCGGACCCTTCGCTCACATAGCCGTTCACGTCGAGCGCGATACCTTCCGCGTACCCATTGATTTTCGCTTCCATGCGAATGAGCTGCGAGTTCATATAGTTGGCGGCGGCCTTGGCCATTTGCGGCAGTGTATTGGGGGCCGGGCGGTTCCACGAGCTGACGCAAACATCCACACCGCCCTGAAGCGCCTCGTGTCCCAGATATTTCCCCCACTCCCAGCAAGCCATATAGACCTCCACAGGACAGCTCGACGGATCCACGCCCACGTCGCCGTAGCCGCGGAAGACGATGGGGCGAATGTAGCAAGCCCCCAGCTTGTTCGCCTGCACCAGATCAACAGCGGCCTTGCAGAGTTCTTCGAGGCTATAGGGCGTCTCCATGCGATAGATATGCCCGGAGTTCAGCAGGCGCTGCATATGCTCGCGCAGACGAAAAATGCCCGCGCCCTGCTCGGTCTGATAGCAGCGAATTCCTTCAAATACTCCCGAGCCGTAATGAATCACATGAGAGAGCACGTGAATCTTCGCGTCATCCCAACGGATGAATTTTCCGTTATGCCAGATCTTTTCCGTCTTCGGCAGACTCATGGGAGCTCTCCGCGCCGCATAAAAAGATTGAATCGCTAGAACAATGTGAAATTATAGCACACGCCGTTTCGGGCCCTTGGGAAGCAGGTCGCGTGGTAAACAGATCGGAGAAATCCAAGTGGGACCGGCCGTCTCACACACCGGCACACGGTCGGTGCCCGATTGAAAAGAACGGGGAGAAAGAGATCTCTCTGTTCGCATCGCTCGCTCGATGAGAACGAAACACCGGAAGGCTGGCAGTTTCCCGGCAGTTACGGGGAGTTCGTCTTGGGTGCCGCCAGGTATGCGACAAGTTACGTGCCGTCAGACGGCTCACTTAGAACCTCGGGGCTTGAAACGACTGAGGCGTCCTGCCCGGACGAGTCCCATCCATGAGATGGCTTCCAGTTGCCGGCAGTAACCGCGCCATCGCCTAGCTTCCATCACCTTCGATCTTACCTTCTTGTACTTTGGGCAAGTTGAGTGTCTAATACCTTCGGAGGTTACATGAACATCGTAGAAGCATTGCACAAGGAAGCAGGGAAGTTGGATCGACAGTTGGCAGCAGTCAAGGGAGCCATCGAAGCTCTCAACGGCGGCCACAGGTCTGCAGGAGCGCGGACCAAAACCAGCGCCGTGGCTCATTCCAACGGCAGAAGAACGATGTCTGCCGCAGTTCGGGCCAGAATTTCGCAGAAGGCCAAGGCGCGATGGGCGAAGATCAGAGCTGAGCAGAGCAAGAGCAAGGCAGGGAAGTAGCTACCCCTCCGCTTGTCAGCAAGGTCCCCTACTGATGCTTTCCCTTACATGACGATGCCGTGTGGGGGGGAATCATTGACGTCACTGACCACAGGGGCCGGGATACACATATCCGCGGCTGGCGACCTGGTGTCCTCACTGAGGTGAACTATCGCTGCCGGCCGAATGCCGCTTAAGGACCGGCCGATTGGGATCGGCATCTTCGGTGTTTTGCACCTCGGGATTGCTGCTGTTGTCGGAGTCTTGCTTGAGCACTGGCTGGTCCGAATCGGCGTCCGGGCCGTTCTGCGCGCCCGAGCTAGCGCTATCGTCGGAGTGTTTCTTGAGTATCGGCCGGTCCGGGTCGGCTCCCTGAAGGCCGCTTTGTACGTCCGCCGTCGCGACGTCGTAGACATATCGAATGACCAGCGGCGATTTTTTCCCGTGGCCGATGCTCAGGGTTTCATACAGCCGGCGGCCGTCGCCGGATAGTTCGAACGTCCGGCTCATCTTTCCGCTTAGCGGACTTTTCTCGTCCGATACAAGCTGGCTTCCGTTCCAGTGCGCCGCTATTTCCGGATGGTCCTCGTCGACCTTCTTCGGCAACTGCCGCCCGTCGGTGTAGAAGATCAGCTTCTTGAACCGGTCGTCGGTCACATCTACTTCTGGATTTTTGAGGTCGATGCTGAGGGAGTCCGAGGGGTGAATCAGCGGCTGCATCTTCGGATTGCCGGCGATATCTTCGCCGCCGCTCCCCATGCGAGGGCCGCCGCTCCCCGGATATCCACCCCACGGTCCCCCGCCAGGATATCCACCAGGGTAGCCGCCCGGATAGCCTCCCGGATAACCTCCGCCAGTGGGGCGTCTGCCGGCATTGGGATTTACAGTTGAGCTCTCCGCAGCACGGACCTTCTGCTGCGGGTCATCGCTTGCATCCAGGTTCAGCTTCCAGGGTCCGGCAATCGTCGTTCTTGGTGGAAGCGCCGGAGGTTTAGGTTTCGCAGCCGGACGGGCAACCGGCGCAACTCTTGGTTGCGATTGCGAATCAGACGGCGGCGGCCCGAGCGGACCCGGCGCGGCCTGTGCCATCACTTGGCCAGGATTGAGAAGCAATGTGGCCCCCAGCAATCCCCCGCCGATGTATTTGGCAATGTCCGTTGGTCTCACGTTACCCCCGCTTTTGCAGCTGCCCGGCACCGCTTCGGCACGACCGGTCGCTTGCGATAGAGACGTAAACGCCCATGGTTTCCGTTACAGTTGTCGATGCGGTCCGCTATAGGTTCGTTGCTTTCCTCGCGTGAGCCACGGCGGACGGGCGCAGGCGTTCTCCCTAGATTCCCTTCCAGCCAGGCTTGCGCTTATTTAGAAACGCATCCATCCCTTCGCGGAAATCCTCGCTCATATAGCACATCCGAAGCAGGTGAGGATCATCGTCCGGCGTCATCTTCTCTCTGACGCGGCGCAATGCCTCCTTGGTCACGCGCAAGGTGAGCGGCGCATGGGCGGCTACGGTTTGCGCCAACTCGCCGGCTCGTTTGTCCAAGCGGGCCTGATCGGGCAGTACTTCACTGAGCAGGCCGATGGCACGCGCTTCTTCGGCTTCGATCAGCCGAGCCGTGAAGATGATGTCCATCACGCGCGCCGGACCGAGCAGCGCCGCCATCCTCGCGTAGTTGGACATCGACAGGCAGTTGCCAAGCGTCCGGGCCATTGGAAGGCCGAACCGGAAATTCGCGGCGGCGATACGAAGATCGCAGCAGGCCGCAATCGCCGCGCCTCCGCCGGTACAGACGCCTGCCATGGCGGCAATGGTTGGAATGGTCGAGCGCTCCAAAGCCGTGAGCACTCCCTCCATTCGCGCTTCGTAGTTCAGAGCGTCATCGGCGGTGGAGAATGTCTTGAACTCCGAGATGTCGGTTCCCGCTGCAAACGCCTTGTCTCCGGCGCCCGTCAGCACCAGCGCGCGTAGGTTGGGGCGATCCTGCGCTTGCTGGACAATTTCCTCTAACCGCCCGTACATCGCCAGCGTGAAGGCGTTGCGCGCCTCCGGCCGATTGAACGTCACACAGCCAATGCCGTTTTTGATCTCAAATCGTATGTTTTCGGTCATGGGTTAGGGGTTAGGGTCCAAGGTTCATGAGCACAGCGCCAGGGACTCGGCAATACGGTCATGAATGAGATGAAGGTCCGACTCCGAGATGACATAGGGCGGTAGGACGTAAATCACATTTCCGAGAGGCCGAAGAAGCACCCCCGCTTCGATGAAGAATTTGTATAGCTTCGGGCGAAGCTTCGAAAAATAGCCGGCGTCGTCGGAGCGCAATTCCACGGCTGCGACAACTCCGATGGATCGCGTATCGCCCACCACAGGATGCGCCGTGATCGCGGCAAGCCGCTCCCGATGAATCTGCTCAATCTTCTTGATTCGTGCCAAGACGGGCTCGGTCTCAAAGATCCTTAGACTCGCCACGCCGGCCGCGGCAGCCAAGGGATTCCCGGTGTAGGAATGCCCGTGGTGGAAGGTGCGCGTGCGATCCTGGCTAACGAATGCCTCATGGATCTGGCTCGTGCACACCGTCGCGCCCATGGGCAAGACTCCCCCGGTCAGTCCCTTCGACAAGCACATCAAATCGGGCGTCACACCTGCCAGTTCGCACGCGAACATGCTGCCGCAGCGTCCAAACCCCGTGAGGACCTCATCGGCGATCAGCAGCGTGCCGTGCTCGGCGCACAACTGCTGAACCCTCTGCAGAAATTCGACGGGATGAACGATCATGCCGCCCGCGCCCTGCAGCAACGGCTCCACAAGTACGGCCGCTATCTCATCGCGCCTGTCTTCAAGCAGTCGCGCCAACTGGTCGACACAGTCGATATGGCAGCTCGAGCGCCTCTTGCCGACCGGGCACTGGTAGCAGTACGCGGAGTGAACCCGGTGGACGGGAAAGAGCAAATCCCGGAACGGATCAGTGAAGCCGGAATCGGCGCTCACCGACATCGCCCCCACCGTGTCCCCGTGATAGGCGTGCTCGAGAGCGACGGTGGCTCGCTTACCCGGCCGCCCCATATTCTTCCAATATTGCACCGCTAGCTTGAGTGCGACCTCCACTGCGGTCGAACCGTTATCGGAGAAGAAAATGTGCTCCAGGCCGCCGGGCAGGATCCTCCGCAGGTGCACACACAGCTGCTCGACGGGCTCATGACTGAAACCAGCCAGCAAGACATGGTCGAGCTTCGCGGCCTGTTCCGCGATGGCCGAGACAATTGCGGGATGGCAATGGCCGTGAAGGTTCACCCACCAGGAGGAAATGCCGTCGATCAGCCGCCGCCCGTCGTCGGTGTAGAGGTATGCGCCCTGCGACCAGACGATGCGAACCGGCGGAGGGTCCAGGGCCTCTTGCGTGAACGGGTGCCAAATCTTCAGACCAGATGTCATGCCGCAAACACCTTCGCGTCGAATTCGTTCTCGAAAACCCGCAGAAGCGCCGCGCGGTCGATCTTGTTGAGAAACGGAATCCAGCCCACCACCTGCACGTCGCCATAATGCTCGATCGCTCTGCGATTGTCGCGGTTCTCCTTACCCGACAGGATTACGCCTCGCACCTTAAGCTTGCCAGCCCGCAGTGCGGCGAGCGACAGCAACGTGTGATTGATCGTTCCCAGAGAGGTGCGCGAAACCAGCAGCACCGGCAGCCGAAGCTGCTTCATAAGATCAATCATCTTCTGCCTGCCATTTATCGGCACCAGCACGCCGCCGGCGCCCTCGACAATCAAGGTGTGCGGAGAGGCGACCGGTGGCAGATGAATCTTGCGAAAGCCGATGCGAACTCCCGCGCGCTGCGCTGCCAGATGTGGCGAAACCGGAGGGGCAAACCGATATGCTTCCGGGATTGTCCGATTACGCGGAATGCCCGCCAGCCGGATCACCGCGTTGGTGTCGGTGCCCTCGCGAGTCCCCGTCTGAATGGGTTTCCAGTACATTGCGTCGAGGGCGGCGCAAAGCAGCGCCGATGCCACGGTTTTTCCCACACCCGTGTCGGTGCCCGTGATGAAGACCTTAGGCATGCATGGGGCTAGAAACATTTGCTTGCGGAAAAGACTGGCTCGCGGCGGCGATGATGGCAACAATGCGCTGCACATCTTCCGTGGTAATTTGGATGGTCAAGCAGAGCCGGATGCGCGAGGTTCCCGCCGGCACTGTCGGCGGCCGGATGGCCTTGGCGGCAAAACCGCTCGCTTGCAGCTGTGCTGCGACATAGAGCGCTTTCTCGTTGGTGCCCAGAATGACCGGGACAATATGCGTGGCGCTGGCGCCCAACTGTAAACCGCGCGCGGCCAACGCCGCGCGCAGCAACGAGGCAATTTCGCGAAGCTGAGCGCGCTGGGCGTCCGCCTGTCGAACCAGTTCCAGTGCTGCTCCAATCTGGCCCGCGAGGTAGGGAGGCATCGCGGTGCTAAAGATGAACGTGCGCGCCCGATTCACCAGAAATTGCCTCAACACATTTTCGCCGCACACGAAAGCCCCGGCGCTCGCCAGGGCCTTGCCGCACGTATGAACGCTCGCGAGGAGATCGCGCTCGCATTTATATTCCGCCGCAATCCCCCGCCCCTGCGGCCCGCAAACTCCCGTCGCGTGGGCCTCATCAACCACCACGTCGGCGCCATATTCGCGCGCCAGACTCAAAAGTTCGCCCAGCGGCGCGATGTCACCCTCCATGCTGAAGACGCTTTCGGTTACGATCACCTTCGCGCCCGGCGCGTCTTTCTCCTCACGCAGCGACTTTTCGAGAAACCCCAGATCAAGGTGAGGATACATCATCTTCCGAGCACCCGACAGACGCATGCCGTCGATCAGACTGGCATGATTGAGGGCATCGGAGAAAACCGTGTCGCCCGGCTGCAGAATCGAGCTCAGCAAGCCGACATTGGCGGCGTAACCGGCCCCAAAATAGAGCGCGGCTTCGGTACCCGCAAAACGCGCGAATTCCGACTCCAACTGCTCCCAGGGCCTGCTATTTCCGGAAAGCAGACGAGAGCCGGTGGCCCCCATCGCACCGCCGCGGGCGACCTCATCCATCACCGCCTGCTGGAGCCTCGGATCGGTGGCGAGCCCGAGATAGTCATTGGAGCAGAGGCTGATGCCCTCGGGATTTTCCAGGGCACGAAACTGCGACTGCGCGCGCAGATGTTCCAGCTCGTCGCGCATGCGTTCAGCGATGCCGCTTGGTTCTCGTTCAAGCACGCTGCATCGCCTTCATGCCAAGGGTTTCGAGAAGTTCTTGATCGTCATCGGCGGCCGGATTCGGCGTAGTGAGAAGCTTTTCGCCCGTAAAAATCGAATTAGCGCCCGCCAGAAAGCAAAGCGCCACAGCCTCCTGCGACATCTGGCGCCGCCCCGCCGCTAGCCGTACTTTCGACGACGGCATCAGAATGCGCGCCGCGGCGATCATGCGCACCATGGGGAACGCGTCGATCTGCGGGGCGTCCGCAAGCGGCGTTCCTTCGGCTCGCACCAGCATATTGATGGGGACGCTTTCCGGGTGGGGATCGAGGTTCGCCAATTGGTGCAGCAGCCCCACGCGGTCTTCTTCCGATTCGCCCATTCCCAGGATTCCACCACAGCACACCGTGATCCCGGCCTTCCGCACGTGAGAAACAGTCTCTAACCGCTCCTGGTAACCGCGCGTCGTGACGATCTTCCCGTAGAATTCCGGCGAAGTATCCAGATTGTGGTTGTATGCCGTCAATCCGGCCTGCTTCAACTGCCGCGCCTGCTCTTCGGTCAACATCCCCAGCGTGCAACAGACCTCCAGGTCGAGCGCTGCGACGCCGCGAACCATCTCGAGAACGCTTTCGAATTCCCTGCCCTGCGGTGCCTGCCGCCACGCCGCGCCCATGCAGAAGCGCGTGGCACCCTCCTGTTTGGCCCGCGTGGCGGCCTCGAGCACTTCGTGTGGATCGAGCAGGCCCTGCCGCGTTACCCCTGTTTCGTAGTGCGCGCTTTGCGGACAGTAAGCGCAATCTTCGGGGCATCCGCCGGTCTTGATGGAGAGCAACCGGCACAGTTGCACTTGGTCAGATGGATGAAATTCGCGGTGCGCGAGCTGCGCCTGAAAAATCAGCTCCGGTACAGGAAGGTTATAAAGACGCCGAATCTCGTCGCGCGTCCAATCGTGGCGAAGCTGCATCGCGATCAAAAGCCCCTTTTCGTCAAAAAATATCGGATCCGCAGCGCAACAACCGACGGCCGAAGTTCGCGCGACACGACGCTCCGGCTCACAGAAAATCCTGCGGGCGCTCCCATTTCCCCGACTCGGCGGAGCGGAAGACCGCTTCGATCACCGCGATATTCCCAATGGAATCCTCTATCGGAACCGGCACCTCGCCATGGTCGCGGATCGCCTTGGAAAACAAGTCACCTTGCACCGTGAATTGGTCCGCGTGCTTGAAGACTTCCGTGGTGACTCCGGGCCCGGATGGTCCTTTTCCATCGTCGATCAAAATTCGAGAAGGCTGGCCGACTGGCGGGTTAATGGGAGAGTGAATCTCCATGCGCCCGAGCGTGCCGAGCAACTGCATGCGCTGGAAGTGTACAAGCTGCGTGCTGCAAGTGAAAGTGGATTGCCCGGATGGGAACTCGAGTATCGCGGATGTAATCCGGTCGATTTTCGTCTGCGGGTCCCGCTCGATGCTGCCCCAGGCGCGGACGGGCTCTTCCCCGTAGATGAACCTCGACAAGGTGATCGGATAGCAGCCCATATCGAGCAGCGCACCTCCACCTGCTTCCCGAATGTTGCGAATGTCCGCGGGATGGCGATTGAAGTAGGTAAACTGTCCGGAAATCAAGCGGAGTTGCCCGATGCGGCCGGCGCGAATCAGCTCGCGCGCGCGAAGCCACCGCGGATGCGTCCGGACCATGAACGCCTCGCCAATCTTCACGCCCGTGCGATCGCGCACGGCGAGCAACTTTCGGGCGTCCGCCACCGCGGTGCTCAGCGGCTTTTCGCAGAGAACGTGCTTGCCCGCCTCGGCGGCCTGGATCGACCAGGGCGTGTGAAGATCATTGGGAAGCGGATTGTAGACTGCCTCGATGTCAGGATCGGCCAGCAGGGCCTCGTATGACCCATACGCTTTCGCCACGCCCAGCTTTCGCGCCGCATCCTCGGCTTTGCGCAAATCGCGCGACGCGATTGCCGCCACTTCGCTCCACTGGCCCTCTTGCATCCCAGGGATCGCCCGGCGCACGGCGATCGACGCCACCCCGAGTACTCCCCATCGAACCCTGTTGTGCGTCGAGCCCATTCTTGGTTACCCTAGACACCCCCGCCCGCCCCCCCAAGCGGCGACACCAGGCAGACCCCTGTTGATGGCAGCCCGGTCGGTCCCCTTCCCGCCGCGTTTCGGCACGTTCGGCCCTCCCAGTCCAGAAACAAAGTGGCACTTGATGGAACGCTTTGCAACCGGTAGTTGTCGTGTTGTTGGGGATGCGCGCCAAGCGATCGGGGCGATTTGAGAAGCCATGGAGGGAAACCCAAAATCATGCACGCCGCACCGAGTGTGACGCGCGCAGGCGACACTCCGACCGGCCTGAGAGCGGCCATCGGGAGGTGGGCCTTCCCCGTGGTTCTACTGTGCCGCGGTAGGCACGGCTTGCTTCGACGCCCGTGCATTCGCGACGTGCTCGAGTCCTTCGAGCAGGTCCTCGACAAGGTCCTCGGAGCTCTCGCAGCCCGGCGAGAGACGGAGTAGCGAGTCTGAAAGACCCAGTTCGGCCCGCGCCTCGGCGGGAATGGAGGCATGCGTCATGGTCGCCGGATGGCAGATCAGCGCCTTCACGCCGCCCAGGCTCTCGCCCAGCGCAAAAAAGCGACGCGATGAGGCAAACGCGACAACCTCGGCCATGCTTCCCTTGAGCTCAAACGACACCATTCCTCCAAACCCGCTCATCTGTTTCCGCGCGATGTCGTGCCCCGGATGCGAAGCCAGTCCGGGGAAATACACGCGCCTCACCAGCGGATGCCCCTCCAGCGCGTTCGCTATGGCGATGGCGTTTTCCTCGTGCCGTTGCATTCTCAGCTCGAGGGTCTTGATGCCCCGAAGCGTCAGCCAGCAATCGAAAGGCGAGGGAACCGCGCCGGTCGCGTTCTGCAAGAATTTAATCGGTTCGAACACAGCCGCATCTTTCGCCAGAGCCGCCCCTTGAATCGTGTCCGAGTGACCCGCGAGGTACTTGGTCACGCTATGGACGACAATGTCGGCGCCCAGCTCAAACGGCTGCTGGAAATAAGGCGTGGCGAACGTGTTGTCCGCTACCACAAGCGACCCGTTCGCGTGCGCGAGCTTGCTGATGGCCGCAATGTCGTTCACCAACAGCCGCGGGTTGGTAGGCGACTCGAGCCAAACCAGCCGCGTCTTGTTCCCGATGGCTGCTTCGACCGCCTTCAGATCGCCCGTCTCAATCTGCCGAATCACGATCCCGAAGGGCTGATAGACCTTGTTCAGGATGCGGTAGGTGCCGCCGTACACGTCGAGCGGAATGATGATCTCGTCGCCTGGCCGCAAGTACGCCTGCAATATCGCGTTTTCCGCCGCCAGCCCGGAAGCGAAAGCAGCCGCATGCTCCACACCCTCGAGCGCGGCCAGCACCTCTTCGAGCCGCTGCCGCGTGGGGTTGTTCGTGCGTGAATAGCTGAAACCCTTGTCCTGTCCGGGAGCGTCCTGCTCGTAGGTGGACGTCTGGAAAATGGGGGCCACGAGCGCGCCGGTTTCGGGTTCCGAAGGCTGCCCCGCATGGATGGTCTTGGTTGCGAATTTCATGGTGTTACTCCCTTTTTGCGCTCGACGCACGCAAGACCCGCGAATGCGGCAGGGGCTCCACGCCGGATGCGCTAAATTGACGACCAGCATCCGGCGCACGCAGCTCCGGTTGCAGGAGGCCTCTTGACTTCAGTTTGGGAGTTGAATCTTCAACGACCGGGGTCCCGGTCAATTGAGGATCTTATCTCTCCCCACTGGGCAGGAATTAGCACCTTGGCAGTTGCAGCCAGGTTGCTGTGGCGTCAGCGGGCCTGTCCCCTCAGCCACTCTGGATAAGCGCTGCCGTGGGGCAGCATCGAAAAGCTATCAAAAAGGCGTGTTAGAAGTCAAGAAAATCGCTGGGGAGTACTGGGCAGTGGCCTGCCTGGTGAAGGAAATTCAGCAGGCAGGTACTTGGTCCGCTTGTCTGAGCTGTCGTCTACGGGACCTAAGCTCTGCTTATGCGTGGGCGGCGTTGCCGCGGAAACTCGCGAGTGCAATGGCCTCGTCGGTGAAAACAGGAAGGCACTTGACCAAACCCGTCAGCTCCAGGACTTCGCGGACGTAACCGGTGGCATTGAGGATTTTCAGGCTGCCGCCGTCGCGCTTTAGGGTGACAAACGATTGCACAAGCGCACTGATTCCGGAGCTATCCACCTGCGTGACCCCAGCGAGATTGACCAGAACATGGCAGGGCGCGCGCTCGGCAAGCTTGCGCAGCTCAGCCCTGAAGGAATCGCTGTTGGCGCCAATCACGATGCGACCGCACACATCGAAGATCGTAACATCCCCGGATTTCCGCGTCAGAATCTGCAGGCCCATGTCCGCCTCCTTGAGCCTGTCGCGCACCCTCACACAGGACACTCTACCAGGCCGTCAAGTAGACGCATTATAATGCCGCGACGGCCTGTATTCCCTATTATAAAATGTAGCAGACGCGTTTGACGCGCCTTATGCCGTCTGCGTAGAGCGCGGTCGTTTGGCATCGGCCGACTCCGAAGGATTGGCACTCCCCATCGGGGTCTTAAAACAGTGGAACTTTTCCCTCCATAGGGGGAACCTCTTACTTGAACAGGGAAAGACCTGGGACCAGCTGTTGCGCACCGCTTACCGCTGCGGCAAGAATACCAATGCCCCCGAATTCGACGAAAACGGGCTCGTGCAACAATGCCGTAGGCGGAAATGCACCGATCCTGGTCCTTAGACCCGCGACCTTACTCTGGCTAACCCTAGGTCTCCTGCTGTGCGGATATCCAGCTCTGGCTCAGTCTCAACAAAGCCCCGATGTCCCAGCAACGGCGGCGGCGGCCAGCGCGCAGCCGCCCGATCCGCAATCGCCGGGAAGCATCAGCGGGACAGTCGTCGATCAAACCGGAGACCTGGTCGCCGGAGCCCGCGTAACCCTTACGCGTGAGGAGCAATCCCCAAACCAGGAGGTGCTATCAGGCGACGACGGGGAATTCTCCTTTGTTCAGATCGCTCCCGGGCCTTTCCGTCTGATCGTTACGGCCGACGGCTTTGCGGCGCAAACATTCTCTGGGGTCCTGCACCCAGGACAGGCCGACACCGTCCCGCAGATCGCTTTGCCTCTTGCTACCGTTGTCACGGAGGTGCAAGTCGGGCTCTCGCGGACTGAAGTGGCCGAGGAGCAAATCAAGGCTCAAGAGAAGCAACGCGTACTCCACATCGTTCCCAATTTCTACGTGAGCTATGTCGCGAATGCGGTCCCGCTTACCTCCAAAGAAAAGTTTCAGCTTGCCTGGAAGACGACGATCGATCCAGTGTCGTTCGGAATGACTGCGGGGATTGCAGGAATTCAGCAGGGGGAAAACCATTTCAGTGGATATGGGCAAGGCGCACAAGGCTATGCCAAGCGCTATGGCGCCTCCTATGCCGACTTTGTCGGCGGAACGTTTGTCGGAAGCGCCCTACTTCCGTCGCTGCTGAAACAAGATCCGCGCTATTTCTACAAAGGAACGGGCAGCAAGCGATCGCGTGTTCTTTACGCGATGGCCAATTCCGTGATCTGCAAGGGCGATAACGGACACTGGCAAGCAAATTACTCGAGTATTCTCGGCAGCCTGGCCGCGGGCGGTATCTCGAATCTTTACTATCCAGCGAAGGATCGCAATGGTGTGGGATTGACGTTCGAGAATGCGCTGCTCGGGATCGGCGAAGCCGCCGCCGCCAATGTTCTCCAGGAATTTCTCATCCGGAAGTTGACGCCGAATGCGCGCAACCGGCAAGCCAAGTCCTGAAACACAGACCGGCAAGCACGTGCCGTCGGGCCGGTCTGAGCAATAAACAGTACAAGAAATCGCTTCCGCTTATTGCTTCGCGTCTTTGCCATCGGGAAGCGCAGGAGGGGCTGGCATCTTGGCCAGCTTTTCCTGATACTCGGGATACATTTCTTCCGCACCGCCGCGGGTGGCTTCCACTGGTATTCCATAGCGGGACGCAAACTCGGTCAGCCACGGGTTCTCCCCCGGCAAGTGGTAGGCGACATAACCTTTCGGATGCGGAACCTCCACGCTGGGAATGCATACGTTGGGCAGGAACAGGCGCCCCAGGTCGAGTATCCAGTTTGACGTTCGAATGAACGGCTCGGTCAGATAGACGGGATCTTCCACATCGCTGACAAGTGTAAAGAACTCCCCGTGCCGGATGAAATACTCGGTCAGTACGCCGTGTTCGCTGCGAGGCAGGCCGTTTCGTCGTACCCATCCTTCCTTCAGATGGGTTGTACTCACCTTCAGCATGTCGCCTTCCCACTCGCCGGTTGAAAACCCCTGCCAGGTGTGGGGCGCACTCTCAGAGGGATGAGGACGCCCATCCATATAAATGATCCGGTGAGGGAGCATGAACCGCAGCGTCATGTGCCACGCGACCACCCCTTGGGTGAACGGATCGACCTCCGAATAGATGCGCATGTCACCCGGGCCACGCGGAGCGTAATCCGCCGGATGCGGGTCGCACTCGTGCTCGACCATCTCCCACTTTTGCGCATCCCAGGCGTCGGCTCTCACGCGCGCCGCGTCATTGATCGGTAACGCGGTGTAATCCCCGATTTCCGGACCAGGCACGCGCTCGGGCTCGTCTTCGTGCATCTTCTGGCCCCATTGCCCGGACAAATCCACTTGAGCGAATAGGGGGCGGCCCATGAGTCCCAGAAAAAGCACCAGAATGGCCGCCGGAACCGGTCCCCGAACGGCCCCAACAGGCCGACAAACGCTCGTAATCTTCATAGTCCTCGCTCTCAATTCTGCATGGCTCACTTGGCAAGCGGATCGGGCCGGAGCTGGAAGTGTGCAACCGAACTGGTCATACCCTTGCCTCCTTCCAGATGCCAGATGACTCTCTCCTCGTTGCCAGCCCACAGCCCGCGCCCCTTCCAACCAGCTTTGGGATCGTCAATGCGGCCATCGACGCGGCGGGTGTAGAAATCCAGCGGATACGGCACCCGCAGTGTAACAAACTTTTTCGTATTCGGCACAAAGGCGATCAGCGAATCCGAGCCCGTGCCGTTTACGATCGGCACGTTCTTGCCGAGTCCAAAGGTATCGAAGCGGTCGACCCAATTGTGGTAGAAAGAGTCGGCCAGAATCTTGGTTCCCTTAAACGTCGGCCCCGGCACCGGATAGAGTGTCCACCCCTCGGGACATTGCTGGCCCGTCGCGGTCGGGCCGTTGAGCCGCCCCTTGCACTTGCGTCGATCGAAACTCGCGAGGTCGTTACTGCCTGCCAGCGCCGCCCACACCACACCGTTGCTATCGACCGCGATTCCCAAGGTCGTGAAAGCCTCGACGCCAGGAAGTTTGGGATTGTCAAACGGCGGCTGATAAACCTCCGTCTTGCAGGTGGACGGTGGGTTGGCACCCTTCACCATGCGGACGATTGTTCCCGGCACGGCGTCTTGCCTGGTCAGGTGGCCTCCCGCGTACCAAACGCTGCCGTCGACCGGATTCACCGAGATGCCGTAACTGCCGACCGCTTGCGGCGCCGCGCGATCGAGATTCGGATCGGCGGGTTCGTCCAGCTTCGTATAAGCACCCGTCTTCCCGTCCCCGTTGTAGTCGAGAATTGCCGGGCACCAGCCCTGGGATTTCTCCGCATCGTGCGTCTCGTCCCACACACGCGTGTTGATCCAGCCAATCGCGCCCACTCCCCCGACCCCCGCATTCCCGAAATAGAGTGTCTGGTCCTCGTCATTGGCAAATGCCATGTGTCCCGATGACAAGCATGTATCCACCAATTCGAATTGGCCCGTCTTCGGGTCGTAGATTCCCGCACCCTTGGCAACTGATCCCGCGGGCGCCGGGAAATTCTTCGCAAAGGGATTGCTCGAGCCCGCTTTGCAATAATCCGGCAAATCGGCGCGCGTCTGCGTGTGGAACCACAGTCGTCCCTTGCGGTCGATGTGCGGCGCTGCCGGATTTACCGGATCGTCCCACACGATTTCATTGCCCCAGTAGGGCGAAGGGGCTCCCACGACCGGAGGCGACCAGGGTTTCAGCAGCTTCCGGTCACTTTCCTTGTGCAGCGGAATCCTGATCATGGATTTTGTATTCTTGATCGGGTCCAAAACTGTGATCGCGCCTGCCGAAAACTCCGTACCATAGATCGGCCCATAAGAATTCTCTGTGGGGTTCCGTGAATCCGTGCTCACGACGTCATGAATGAACGAGCGGTCCGTATCAAAATCCCACATCGTGACCACTACGTTTCGCTCGACACCTTGCGGCCGCGGAGGCGCAGGTGGCGCTTCGCCCGCCGCGATGCGATTGGTCCAGTCCGCAAACATGGCCAGTCCGCGGTCGTGTCCGAATAGGTTGAGTGCCGCCGTCATTTCCGGCCCTACCTGCCCCGACATCAGCCTTCGCTCCCAAGCGAGCGCCGGCGAATCGAAAGTCCCGAGGCTCGGTTCAAGGTCGCGCGTCGCCCTGTTGCCCATCTGGTGGCAGACCTCGCAACCCCTTTTCAACTGAAACAAATATTGCGCTTGCGTGATCTCTTCATTTTTTCCATCGCCTCGGTTGCCGCGGACTTTCAATGGAAAGGCGCTCTTGGGCGGGATCTTCAGCAGCGAATACCAGTAATCGCCGGGGTAGTATTGCGCTGCAGCCAAGGCGTTCGGCGCAACCACGGCATGGAGCGACAGCGTCTTTCCTGGAGTCGCATCCACCTTCTCTGAGTCCACCAACCCATATCCGCGCACCCAAACTTTGTAAGTCGCCTGGGGAAGATCGGGCAACAGGTAGCGGCCGGCATCATCGGTCACAACAATCTTGCGATATCGTGTCGGCAGGTCGGAGGTTTCGGCGATCACCCATACGCCCGCTTCAGGACCTTTCGAGCTGGTTACCACGCCCCCCATCTCATCCCTGTTGACGCTGACCACGTCGAGCGCGCGCTGCCCCGCGCGCACTCTCAAAAGCGACGCGCTAGCAAGCACGATGATTCCAAAGGCTATCCGTGCACACAAAACTCGGCCGGCCATATTTCGCGTCATAGCACAATCTCCTCCACAACATGCAATCGGACATCCCTGGGCAATGCGCGTGATTGTACACCCGAAAGTAAGGGGGATTTTCCGCTTCGCCACCTGTTCCAATTGCCAGCTGTCCACCCAACCCATTGCTACTCTCGGACCGACCACGCTATTTTCGGTTGCATGCATATGTCAGATTTCATTAAACTTGCTCCGGCTCCAAGAAATTAGCACCAGGGTTGTTGCTTCAGTCCAACCCGCGCACAGACAGAATATGCACCGAAACCCAGCTCTCGGGCCGACAACCTTGCTTCTATGTCTGCTGCTTGCAGCGGTGTTCGCCAACGCCGCCCCCAACGCCTACGCCAAGCCGCGGCCCAACCGTGCCACGCGGTCGCGAACGCCTGGCAAGCACCGTTTCCACATTCCTTTCCTAGGCGGCTCCGACCCCGGGAAAGACGACGTTGCCACCAACGACGATCCCCTTGTACGCGAGGCCGCGCTCGAAGCGCTCGGCCGCGAAAAAGGTTCCGTTGTGGCTGTCGATCCCGCCAACGGACGCGTCCTGGCCATCGTCAATCAGAAGATGGCTTTTTCCGCTGGATTTGAACCCTGTTCGACCATCAAGCCATTCATCGCTATCGCCGGACTTTCTGAAGGCGTCATCACGCGCGATACCATGATCCAGGTTGGCCGCCGCCGCTATATGGACCTCACCGAGGCCATGGCACACTCCAACAACAATTTCTTTGAAGCCGTCGGCAAGCAGCTTGGCTTCGACCGCGTCGTCAAATACGATCGCATGTTCGGCCTGGGACAGCGCGTGGGCTATAACATTCCCGAGGAGCAGCCCGGCTCGGTGCCGTCCTCGCCACCGTTTTTCGGCGGCGTGGCGCGCATGTCCAGTTTCGGGGCCAGCATCCGCATCACGCCATTTCAACTTGCGTCGATGGTTTCCCTGCTCGCCAACGGCGGCACGCAGTACTACCTGCAATATCCACGAACCCCGGAGGAACGCGAGAATTTCACTCCCCGCGTTCGCCAGCAGTTTGATATTCAGCCGCTGATTCCCGACATTCGCGAAGGCATGCTCGCAGCGGTTCTCTACGGCACGGCCAAGCGAAGCTATGATCCGTACGGCGAACAAGCACTCGGCAAGACCGGAACTTGCAATGACGAAGGCGTCGGCGGGCGCCTCGGCTGGTTCGCCTCCTACGCCAATCAGTCCAATCCGAAGATCGTGCTCGTCGTCCTGCTCCACGGCGGAGCTCGCATCATCAGCGGGCCGCATGCCTCTGAAATCGCCGGCCGCATGTACCACAATCTCTATCAACGCAATTACTTCGCGGAAAAAGACTCCAGCCGTTCCGCTACTTTCGCCGCTTCCACAAGCACTTCGACCGCAACACCCCCCGGCGCCAGCCAGTAATTTTCCGGCGCAAGTTCTCTGTTCCGAAGCTCGAAGCAGGCCCGGCTTCCCGGGCTGCCGCTTTCTCTCCGTTCTATCCACCGAAGCGCGTGTGATTTTCCACTTCAGGAGCATGGTGCAGAGGCCGGCGGATTTGTCGAAGGCGATCGTGCAATTCTCCAGCGGCGCGGGCAGCTTGCCGATTTTCATCGGGATGCGGGCGAAATCGAATTCCCTGCCGAGATATTGAATGCTCCACTCGCCGGTTTGCTGGCTGATGATGGGCGTCCACGTGTCGGTCGTGGGAAGAGTGGAAAAGCGTGCAGTTGCCGGCGGCTACCAGCTTCTGCAGCGCGAGCACGGGCATGTTGACGAGAAGTTGCTGGCGTTGCTGGCGCTGGCGGCAAAGCCGACGGAATCGCCCCTTGATTGTGCTATTATTTACCGCCGTGCGGGCGTGGCGGAATGGCAGACGCGGCGGACTCAGACAAACTTGAGTGCTCGCCGGGAAACCGGCGATGTAGAACTGCTCAAATTCGGGGAAACCTCCAATGGCAATCCCGAGCCAAGCCCGAAGCGATGCTTCGGGAAGGTGTAGAGACTAGACGGGCAGCACCTGCCTCCCGATGTTCGGGATACGGTGAAGGGATAGTCCAGACCCCAAACCTTGACGGAGCGCCCCAGGGCGTCGTTCGGAGAGGGCGGCGAAAGCCGCAGAGGTAAGAAAATCCGCTGGCCGCAAGGCTGTGTGGGTTCGACTCCCTCCGCCCGCACCACTTTAAAACTGCCAGATCACCGGCTGACGAGTTCCATTGCTTCGAACCCACCTGCCTGGCCTCCGCGCCGCCCCTCGCTCACGAGCGCGTGTCAAGGACGGTGTTCGGTGTGACACCGTAGAGCGTCTGTCCATCCGCAATATATGTGCGCAGAAACAATACGGTTCCCGCCGTGTTCGGGAGTGTACGCCCCTAGCTAGCCTGCTGCTTCGGCGCAAGAAAACTCGCTGATCTACATATCCCCCGTGCGGATGAGAACAGACCGGTCCCGTTCCGTGCGACCAGCAAGATATTCACGGCGCGTTTCTTGCTCAATGGCCCGCCGGTTGGCTCCGAATACCTCCAGTTTGTCCTTCTTATCCCCATGGAAATGATCATCCAGGGCCTCGCTGCTGATTTCGCAACGCACCCGCGTTTCTCCGTCTTGTCCCCAGAAGACAACCACATGGCGATCAACAACATAATGTTCTTCCGGTGCCGGAAAACCGAGATCGCGCTGTTCAACCGCACCCGCCCTCTCGGGGAATAACGCCGGCGTCCAGCGCGATGCAAGCGCCGCCGGGAAGACGAGACGCACCGGCGCGCGCGGGCTGTCCGAGACCAGCACACCCCGCTCGACTAGCGCCGAGACAATACGGCGCGCATGGCGTTCGCCTGCGGCCACAACGCCGGCGGCATCGGCGCGAGGCAATTCCCCCCGGTAGAGCACGGCTTCGAGGATATTGCCGGATTTGGGCGGCAACACGTTGAGCCTGATTTCTTCTTCCGCCCACAGAAGGATGCGCGCCCGCAGGCGATCCGGTTGCATCAGCTCTTCCATGAAGGTGACCTGGTCGATGCAGGTTCTGAGAAAGAAAGCTGTGAATTCCGCGACCGCCTCCTCGCTCAGGTTGCCGCGCCCGTCAAGATCGTTACGGCGGGTCCGGTCACAGGCGGCAAGATGCCCTTTGTACGCCTCGACATTACGCGCAAGGCCGCGGGCCGCCGACCAGACGGCGCCGCTATCCAGCGTCTCCAGGAGCATCGCATGCGACATCAGGCGGGCAACGCGGCCATTGCCGTGCACAAACGGGTGAATCCATACCAGGCGGTGATGTGCCGCTGCGGCGCTCAGGATCGAGTCTGTCTTGCCGAGGCGTCCGTAAACCTCCTCGAAACGATTCAGAAAACGCGGCACCGCGCCGGGACTGATGGCAATATGAGCGCCGACCTTTACGTCCTTCCGGCGCAGTTCGCCGGGGACGGCCCGTACGCGTTCTTTCGTTACGGGGTCCTCCACCCAGAGCAGATCCTCGGGCAACAGCGCCCCAAACCGATGATGGATTTCACGGATGCTGTCACTTGTGACGGCGCGCCCTTTCAGGCCCCCGTCGTCGATCCATTTCTGCACGGTGATATGCGCTTTCGCTTCGAGCTGCAGGTCACGCTTGCGGGCATCGTTGCTGTAGTCGTTCTTGAGCGCGCGCTCGATATCCACGGGGTGAGTGTCGTGCCCTTCGATCAGGTTGCTGTAGTAGCAGTTCATTGCCCGCACCAGATCGGCAAGGGAGGCCAGCAGGCTCTCCGGCAGGCTGCGCCGAAACCCGGCAGACTTCTGCGCCAGTTCCAGGGCGAGATCCGTCAGCTCTCCGCGACGACGGGAGCCTTCACCTTGTCGCCGCTTTCACGTCGCGGGGAATAACAGTCATGGAACCCTTCGCCGGGACAGCGGTGCAGTTTTTGACGGTCGTGGGACCGTCGCTGAAGTACTACGAAGAGCTTATCGGCGAGTTCACCGACGCCCAAACCATCAGGGCCGTTGACACGCAGGATAATCTCCACAAACTGTGGAGCGCGCTTCATGGGAAAGGTCTCCGGTGTAGCTTCACCACGCTTCTCCCCGATTTTGCGCCGCGAACCGCCCAAACTCGACCAGCCGTGTTTACCGGGCGGTCGGAAAAAGAACTGGCGGCCGCCTAATTCAGGTCGAAGATCAGAAGTTCGCTCGTCTGGGAGCCTTCACCGGTAATTGTCAGTTGTTCTTCCATGCTGAGCGCCACGGCATCCCCCGTCGTCACGGCGGCGCCATTTACGCTGGCCGCTCCCTGCACGACTTGGACCCACGCGTATCGACCCTTCTGCAAATTGTGTGCAACGGTGTGGCCCGGCGAAACCTCAGTGACAAACACCCTCGCGTCCTGATTTATTTGGGCTGTTCCGTCCACACGGTCCGGACCGGCTATGAGCATCAGCCTGTCGCGCTTTGCCGTGGGATCCAATCGAAGTTGTTCGTATACGGGAGCGCCGCCGGTTGATTTGGGCTCAATCCATATTTGGAGAAAATGCACTGGTTCGGTGGCCGATCCGTTGAACTCGCTGTGGATGATGCCGCTGCCTGCCGACATTCTCTGGATCTCATTGGGACTCAATTGTTCCTCGTGCCCCATACTGTCTTTGTGTACGAGTTTTCCTTCGAGCACGTAGCTGAGGATTTCCATATCGCGGTGCGCGTGTGCGCCAAATCCCCTGCCAGGAGCCACACGATCCTCGTTTATGACACGCAGACTGCGAAATCCCATGTGCTGGGGGTCCTGGTAATCGGCGAAGGAAAAAGTATGGCGCGAATCGAGCCACCCATGCTTTGCATGGCCGCGGTCTTCACTCTTGCGAACCGTAATCATGACCCATCCCCTCCCTCAACGCCGCTTCCATCCATTCCCTACCTTCGGAGCCCCCTTATCATATATCTTGCTGTCGAGGCCTATAAAATAGAATCGGTGCCAAATGGACGATTGCCGCCTATGAACATTCTTGTGATCTTCCACTCTGAAGATGCCGATGGCGAGAAGCTTGCTTTGACTCTTGCGTTAGGGGCGGTCCAGGCCAAGTGCGATATTCGCCTGCGCTATCTCGGTAGCAAAGCGCCCAACGACTCGATACACAAAGGGTATGTGGCGCCGCGGAACCAAGATCTTGAATGGGCGGATGCTCTCGTACTGGCGATCGCTCCGCGGAGTTTTCGCCTTCGCTCGGAGGTGGAAGAGTTTCTAGTTCGGCTGCAGCAGCCGTCGGGTGATCCGCGCTGATCGGCTGAAAAAAAGTTAATGGTGGCCTTGCCGGTTCCCCAGGCATACCATCCTTCCAATTCCATTTCTCAAGGAGGAGTCCCGTGCGCGCAAGGGTGAGCGGCTGGCTTGTGGCTGTCGTTCTGCTGGCACCACCCTGTCTAGTGGCCCAGACGCGAGCCGTGAGGAATACGCTGGATATCTATGTGATCGATGTCGAGGGTGGAAACAGCGTGCTCTTTGTGGCTCCTTCGGGTGAGTCAGTGCTGATCGACGCGGGAAACGTCGCTCCGGGCGCGGTTCGTGACGCCGGGCGCATCCTGGCAGCCACCCGGGATGCCGGTATCAGCCAGATCGACCACCTCATCACGACCCATTGGCACGGCGATCATTTTGGCGGATTGGCTGAACTGGCCTCGCGGATTCCGATCAAGCAGTTCATCGACCATGGGCCCAACGTTCAGCCAGATCCGCCAACCGACGCGTTTTTGCAGAAGATTTACCCCGAGCTCTACGCCCAGGCGGTACACACGGTGGTTAGCGCGGGCGATCAGATTCCGGTGAAAGGTCTGCATTGGCGTGTGGTAGCAGCCGCGGGAGTGGTTCTTAAGTCTCCGCTGCCGGGTGCGGGCCAGACCAATCGTTATTGCGCCAACTTCAAGCCGGGAGACAACAATGCGGAGGACCCTCAATCCGTTGCTTCTTACATCCAATTCGGACGGTTTCGGACAGTTCATTTGGGCGATCTGACAAGGAACAAGGAATTCGAACTGATGTGCCCGAATAATCGCATCGGGACCGTCGATCTCCTTCTGGGTTTGCACCATGGAGTGATCAGTTCGAATTCGGAAGTGCTCGTACATGCACTTCATCCGCGCGTCGCGATTATGAACAACGGGACACGAAAAGGGGGTGTGCCGGAGGTGATGAAGACCGTTTACTCATCTCCGGGTCTAGAGGACCTTTGGCAAATGCACTTCTCGGCTCTGAGCGGCCAGGAATACACCGTTCCCGGTCTGTTCATCGCCAATACAGTCGATGACCCGCAGCCGAGCATGCCCATCGAGCCAATGCCAACTCCTGCTCCAGGTCCCGGTGTGCCTGCGCCGCCCCAACACAACGGCACAGCATATTGGGTCAAGGTGTCCGCGCGGCCAGACGGCAGCTTCACGGTCACCAATGCCCGGAATGGCTTCAGCAAAACCTACCGAGCGGAACCGCGAAACTAGCGAATACCGGATTCCGGTTTGATGACGGCGTCTGGAGAATCCAGAACGATCGCGAATGCTCTAAACCGCCCCGGACGAGCTCCCGAGCAACCTACAAGCGTTCATCGCTGCTGACTTTGACCGGCCAATTCGAAACACTACTAGCGAATACCGGATTCCGGTTTGATGACGGCGTCTGGAGAATCCAGAACGATCGCGAATGCTCTAAACCGCCCCGGACGAGCTCCCGAGCTACCTACAAGCGTTCATCGCTGCTGACTTTGACCGGCCAATTCGAAACACTAGCCGGGGGCGGCGCCTTGCGTGTTGACGTGGAGGGCATACAACGAGGAGCTGGCGGCCATGAAAAGGCGGTTGCGCTTGGGGCCTCCGAAGGCCAGGTTGGCACAGGGTTCGGGAAGACGGATGCGGCCGATGAGCTTGCCTTCGGGTGTCCAAATGGTGACGCCGCTGTAGCCTACGTGCGTGCCGGCGTTGGCGCCGCACCAGAGGTTGCCGTCGACATCGACGCGGAACCCGTCGGTGGCGCACTTCACGCCTTCGACCATGAAGTCGCTGAAGCGCTTCTTGCTGCTGAGCCGATTGTCGCTGCCAACGTCAAAGGCGGTGATGCCTCCCTGGCTTACTACGTACACCTTCTTGTAATCGGGCGAGAAGGCGATGCCGTTGGGCAGCGGCAATTCGTCTTCGCTGATGACCATGTCGACGCGGCCGCTGGGGTCTGCGCGGTAGACATTGGCCGGGAGTTCGCGCTTCAGGTTGCCGACCTCGACCGGCTGGCCGAGGTGTTGCTTGATGCGTCCCGATTCATTGCCGAAGCCTCCGGGCGCGTCGGGCACGCCTTCGTACAAGGAATCGCCGAAAAAGGGATCGGTGAACCACACGCTGCCGTCGGGATGGGGCGCGAGGTCGTTGGGCGAGTTGAAATGCTTGCCGTTGTAGTTGTCGGCGATGATGGTGACCGAACCGTCGTGCTCGTAGCGCACCACGCGGCGGGTAAGGTGCTCGCAGGCGAGCTGGCGGCCCTGGAAATCGAACGTGTTGCCGTTGCCATTGTCGGAGGGCTGGCGGAAAACGCTGACGCGGCCATCGTCCTGGAGCCAGCGCATCTGGCGATTGTTCGGCAGGTCGCTCCAGACGAGGTAGCGTCCCTGGCTGCTCCAGGCCGGGCCTTCCGACCAGAGGCCGCCGGTCCAGAGACGCACGATGCCGCTATTGAAGACGCGGTACCTGTTGAAGAGCGGGTCGACTACTAGAACGTCGGCGTCGGGATACGGCGCGGGCGGGGCGTTGGAACCGAAGTCGCGCGGGGGGTTGGATACGACGCTGGGTGCGGAAACCTCCGCTGCGGCTTGGGTCGCTTGCCCCATCGCGAAACCGGGTGCGATGGCGACGGCGCCAGCCGCCGCTCCGAGACGCCGGATCAGGCCGCGGCGCGAGATCTGGGAACTGGTCGCTAAATCAGTCGCCGCAAAACTCTCTGGCTTGCGTGTTGCTTGCTTCATCGCTGGCTTCCCTCCAAAGAAGTCGGGTCCACCTTAAAATTGCAGACCCACACCTCTGGCTCGCGCATCGTACGCTTCTCCTGCTCGCGACGCAATGAATGGCGACGACTGCGACGACTGCTATGCCCAAGACCGGAGAGGAGATCGCTCGCCGCGACACTCCCCTGATGACAGCGAAAGCAAAGGCGCGGCACATCTACCAGCGATTCTTCACTTTCGTTCACAATGACGACCCTCAAACACGGGCGGCTTAGACGCGGGCGGGCCCCAATCCCGGATGGCTATCGACCATCGATGGAAGGCCGCGGGACCGGCGAGATTCAAGCCGCCGCCGGAACCACCCCGAGAAGCGGCCGAAATGTCCCTTGCGGACGGCGACTTCGATGAAATTGAGCAGCAATGCGATGATGAGACAATAGGGCCACAGGGGGCGGCGCTCGCGCACGTAGCTTCCCTTCTCGTCGAGCAATTGGGACAGTGTGGGCTCCAATTGGCCGCCCGTGACGCGGCTGGCTTCACTGAGCAACGGTACATTGATTTCGTGCGGCTTGAGTTCTTCGGTTTCGTGGTAGAAGCCCGCCTCGGGAAGCACCAGTTCGGAATTGCCGGACACGATGCGATAGAGGCCGTGCTGATCCGCTGGAACACGCACTTCGTAGTGGCCGGGAGCGGTTTCTTCGAGCGCGACGGAGTGAGGGGCCTCGCCCGGGGGAGTCACCATCACCTGCGGCGGGCCGGGCGCGCCACCAGCGGAAGTCATCTTCTTGCCAGCGTCACCGAGAATGTCGTAGTAGACAATCGATTCTCCCTCGGTGGCGCCCTGGCGAACGCCGGCGCGCACCGTGCGGTCGCGATGGGAAACGTCGCGCACCATTTGCGGCCACAATGTGCCGTAGGCGGACCAACGCACCCAATCGGCCGACCAGCGGGGCCTCGCATCAGAGAGAAACGCGACCACGCGGCCCAAACCATACTGCCAGCGCACCAGGAGAGGCTCGCCGGTGTCGACGCGCAGAATCGTTTCCGATCCCTTCTTGGCCTTCTCTTTGGCAAATCCCAGCAGGTGCGGAGCCTTGGTGAAATCAACGCCGTCGGTGAACTCGACGGGCCGCACGCGAATCACACGCACGGACCGCTCTTCCACGGTGGATGCCTGGAGGTCGCGCGTTTCTCCGCTGATGACTTCGGGAATTTTCTCGGGGTCATCCACGAAGTACGACTTGCCATGAGTTTCCCGCGCCATATCTTCGAGCAGTTGCCTGTCGACATCATTGCCGACGCCAATGACGGAGATGGGGATGTGTTCGGCGGCCGCGGTTTTCTCCAGCTGCGGCAAACCGCCGGGCGGCGACACGCCGTCGGTCAGCAAGATAATGTGTCGGCGCGTAACGTGTTCGGCCCTGATGGCGTCGAAGGCCATCTGCACAGCGGGATAGATTCTGGTGCCGCCATCTGCATTGATGGAATTAATCAGGCCGCTGATGCGCGGCACATCCGCGGCGGGCCCGAGCGGGACCACCCAATCGGGGGTTTCATCGAAGGCGATGACACCGATCTTGTCGATGGGACGCAGCGTGGTGAGGCTGGCGCGCGCCGCCTCGCGCACCATGGCGATCTTCGGGCCGTCCATGCTGCGCGACTTATCGAGCACCAGAACAAGCGCGGTGGGTTCCTCGGGGGGCGGGGGCGGATCGCCCGCCACCGGCAAAATCTTTTCGATAGGAGTGTGCGGGTCCACCGAAAGCTGCGCGTTATTTTCGCCGGCGATGAAAATAAGCCCGCCACCGGTGAAGACATACCGCTCGAGGGCATTTTGCTCCTCGGCGGCCAGCGGATGATCGGGATAATCGTCGATGAGTACGGCATCCCAATTCTGATTGTTCGGATCGATGGGAAACGCGGGCGCCTGCTCGACATCCACCTCGGCGCGCTTCAGTGTTTCCAGCAAGGGCGCGGCGGGGCCCTCGCCGCCAGAGACGTAGAGTACGCGGGGGTGGCGAACCGTGACTGCCTGGGAGAATAGCGGCTGGTCAATGCCCGCGGCCCCGATGTGAACTTCAAGAAGGCTCACGCCGATGTCGGTGATGTGCGCGGCCAAATCCACGGCATTGCTGCCAGACTTCAAGTCCACGGGCGCGGAAGCGATTTCCTGCCCCTGCGAAGTGATCCAAACGCGCCCGGAAAACGCACGCGAGCTGTCCAAGCCCAGCGAGAGGGTGAATCGCTCGCCGGAGAAAACCTGCTGCGGTGAAGCAACACTGTCCAGCTGCACCGGCAAGCGGGCAGTTCCGCCGGAAGGCACGGTAAAAATTTCCACTCCACGCTCACGGGCACGCAGCGCTTCGGTGAGCGCGCGGCCTTGGGTCTCATTCCCGTCGCTCACCAGGACGATCCGGCGCGCGCCGTGCTCGGGAAAAGTGCTGAGCGCCAACTGCAAGCCCCCTTGGATGTCGGTGGCCATCCCGCCGTTCAGGTCGACACTTTGGGGAATCGTCACCTGATCGGCCTGCGACGCAACCGGCTGCTGGCGGGCGTGCTCGGCGAAGGTGATCAGGCGCAACTGGGCACCCGATTTCTTGCCGACGAGTTCGCGGAGGATGGCCTGGCCACGATCGAGGGACTCGCGCGGCATGCTGGCTGAAGTATCCATCACAACCGTGACGGCCAGCCTTTCAACCAGTAGTTGCGCCCACGGATCGGTGAGCGCAATCACCAGCACGGCAAACGCCATGCACTTGAGCACCAGACACGTACGGGAGGCGCCCGGAGTTTTGCGCAGCAGCAACCAAGGCAGCGGCAGCAACCAGAGCAGCAGAAGAAAAATGGGCCTCTCAAACGTCATCGAGCCACCTACGTGATGAAATTCGGATCAAGCGCGTCATCTTGCCGCGTTCCCTGCTCGGATGCAGGCGCGCTGCTTTGCAATTCTGCATGCTGAATCATTACGGCCCGCCGATTCACGCGTTTTGAGTAGAACAAGAACCACTCGGCCCAGAGCGCCACCAGCGCCAGCAGCACGAGCCATTGCCACAGGTAGGTTCCCTGAGATGGCACCGACTCTCCCGCGACCGACGCCGATTCCGTGGCCGCCGGCACGATCCGCTGCGAAGGAAGCAGCGGAGGAGTGTTGACGGCAAACGTCGTCGCGCGGCTCGGTCCGATTACGCGGTATAAACCCGCATCGAGGGCCAGTAGGTGCACACTCGAGCCATTCCTCGCGAACGGCAGATCGGCACCCGAGGGCGAAATAATTCGTGTGGCGGAACCCGGCAAATCGAGTTCGCCGGCCGAAAGCGAATTGGAGATGTCTTCGATCGGGTGCGTCAGCCATTCGACCGCCCCTGCAATTAACAGAGGAAACGCGGACTGCTGCGGAAAGTTCGAATCGCCGGGATCGAAGCCGACGATCAGAACCCGGTGGCGATTCTGCTCGCGCGCCACAAGCAGAGGAATTTCCGGATGGTCCTCGCCGGAAGCCAGTACCGTGTCCGTGGAGCCTACATTGAGACGCGCGGCGTTCCGCACACTGACGTCCCGCGTCCGCACCCAACGAGTCGCGGCATGCTGCGAGTTCCAATCGGTGACGCGAATCGGGTGACCGGTCTTGCCCTGTTGCCCGCGGACGAAATAGATGGAATTGAATGTGGCCTGAGCCGGCGGGCTCGCGGCGTCGTAAATAGCCATGTCGGGGGCCGGATCTACCGACGCGCCGGGATGGACAAACTGAGCCCGCCAATACGGGTTCGTGGAAAGGACGGGGCGCAAATCATTTTCAAACGAAGGCCGTGACGTGAATACGGCGATATTGACGGGCCGAAAAGCAGGGACGTACACCACCGCGCGGTCGTCGGCCCGTAAATCGTCGGCTGGCGTAATTTCCGCCGTGAGGAGTCCCCCTTGGGTGGTTATGAATTCGTCGTTTAGACCGCTGACCTGACCAGGTGCCAGCGAAACGTTGCGCTGCAAAAGCGGCTGGCCGCCCATCGACAGCTTCAGTAGAAGGACGGCTTTCGATTCGCTGTAGTTTTTCAACTGCGTGAGCAAATGCCATCGATCTGGCTGCGTGGCATCGCGCTGCAAAGCCAATCGTAAGATCCCGCGGTTCTCCATGGGCTTTTCTCCGCCGACCATGCGAAACAGAATCTGCGGGCGATCGCCGCTGCCGTCGCCAGGTTCCCACGCCTGCCGCAGCTGGTCCAAACTCGCGGTTTGTTGTTCATCAAGCATTCCAGGGCCAATGTAAACCAGAAGTCCCGCCCGGGAGCCGGCGAGAGCGGCTTTGCCCGCCTCGAGCGCGTGTGGAATATCGGCGATGCTGCTGGAAGCGCGCGCCTGTGCGACTGCCCGGCGCTGTTCGGCACGGTCATCGGTGAAGGGCAGGATCGGCAAGGCGTCGGGCTCAGCGCGCAGGAGCAGTACCTCATCGGTCGCCGGAAGCGTGTTCAGCAGGCGATAGGCATCCTGCCGCACTAAGTCGATCCACGGTGGCTCGCCCCGCTGCTGCACTTGCGACCATATGGAGGTGTCGAGGACGATCGCCACGCGGCGGCTCTCGGTAACTATGCCCCAACGAGGATTCGCAAGCGCCAGAATCAGGAACAGCAGAAACACCACCTGGGCGAGCAACGCCCACGGCTCCCGGAGCCAGCGGCGTCGCCGGTAGACGCTGGGAGGCAGATCGGCCCAGAACCGCAGGGTTGAGACCTTCCGCCGCGTGGGCCGCTGGTGAAGGTAGAGCCATAAGGCCAGCGCCGAGCCGGCCAGCCATAACAATGCCGCTTGAACAGGACTGAATGCGAGCCAGCTCATGTGAGAACCCGGCCGCCCCGCAGGCTCTGCAGCACAAATTCCTGATAGGGGATGTTGGTTACAGCACGGGCGTAACGCCCGCCGTTGCGCAGAGCCAAGCGCTGAAGGCGGCTTGAAAACTCAAGGAACGCCCGTTCATACAGGGCCGACTTTTCGCGGGAGCACTCGATCGTACGCAATTCGCCCGTTTCAGCCTCTTCCAGCAGGAGTTCGCCAAAAGCCGAGGGACGCTGCTCCTCTGCGCTGTGCACCTGGAGAACCACGAAATCGTGGCCAGACGAGCGCAGCATCTCGAGGGCACGGCGGCAGCCATCTTCATCAAAGAAGTCCGAGATGACAATCACCACTCCTCGAGAAGGAAAATTATTTACGAATTCCTTTACCGACCGATAGAGATCGGTGCCGCCGTTGCAGCAAAGCTGGCTCACAAACTCCAGAACAGGCCAGAAGTTCTCGCGGCCACCGGCGACCATAATAGGTTTGGACAATCGCTCGGTGAAAGGGATTACGGCCGTCGTGTCCAACCGCAGGAGAGACAGGTAGGCAAAGCTCGCGGCAAGCCGCTGCGCATAGAGAAACTTGGACTCCGCGGCGGCTTCTTCACAATCCATCGATTCGCTGGCATCAAGCAAAATCCGGACGGGAACGTGACGTTCGGTTTCGAAAATCTTAAGGAAGAGCCTGCCCAAGCGGAGATAGGCATTCCAATCCAGGAAGCGCGGATCGTCGCCCGCGGAATACACGCGATAATCGGCGAACTCCATGCCGGGACCGTGGCTACGGGAACGATGATCGGCACCAATGGGCCCGGTGAGATCTTCCCGGCATAACAATGTGAGCTCTTCGAGGGTTTTCAGGAAGTCGCGGTCGAGTAACAGCGGGGCAGCCATGTTTACCAGGTCCGGAGAAGCAGCGACTCGCGCTCCCTGGAGCTGGAGCCGAAGCGCTCTTCGCCTGAAAGTGCCTTCAGTTTTTCTTCGTCACGCTGACAATCTCCTCAAGCAGGTCGTCAGCTGCCCGGCCGTCGGCCTGGGCCTCAAAATTCAGGATGATGCGGTGCCGCAGGGCCGGCTTCAGCAGCGCGTGAATGTCGTCGGTACTCACATTGAAACGCCCGTTCAAAAGGGCGCGCACTTTTCCGCCGAGAATCAAAGCCTGGGCGCCGCGGGGAGAGCTTCCGTAGCGGATATACCGATTGGCCAGAGTGTTTGAGCGGTCCTCGGAGTGTGTCGCCAAAACCAGTTTCACCACGTAGTCCTGAACATGAGGCGCCAGCGGAACCATGCGTACCACATGCCTCATCTCCAGAATCTGCGGCCCGTTCAATACGTGACGCACCTCCGGAGCCGCGCCCCTGGTGGTGCGGTCCAGAATATCGTGAAGCTCCTGGCGCCCCGGGAACGGAACCCGCAATTTGAAAAGGAAGCGGTCCAACTGGGCTTCGGGCAGAGGATAGGTACCCTCCATCTCGAGAGGGTTCTGCGTAGCCATGACGAAAAAGGGCTCGTCCAAAATGTGAGTGGTATGCCCGACGGTGACCTGCTTCTCTTGCATCGCTTCGAGCAGGGCCGATTGCGTTTTCGGCGTCGTGCGATTGATTTCGTCCGCCAGAAGAAGATTTGTGAAGATCGGGCCGGGCTGGAAATCCAACACCTTCTTCCCGTCGCCGTCATCCTGCACGATGGAAGTGCCAATCACGTCCGCGGGCATCAAATCGGGCGTGAACTGGATGCGAGAATACTTGAGCGAAACCGCCTGGGCGAGCGTGCGAACAAGAAGCGTCTTACCAACGCCGGGCACGCCTTCGAGCAAGACGTGCGCACCCGCGAGCAGCGCAATCAGCACACCTTCGACCACTTCGCTCTGGCCTACGATCGCTTTGGAAATCTCGCCGCGCAGCTCCACCATTTTCCCCGCTAGCGATTCGATCTGCCGTTCAAACGACTGGTCGCTCTTCTGATCTTCCGTCAGCACTGTTGTCCGTCCTTCGCGCCTATTGCCGGCGGTTTGATTTACTCGCGGGCTCTGTCACTGTGTTCGAAATAGCGCTGTACATAGAGCCGATACCGCACGGGGATGTTTTCCTGCTCGGCTCCCTTGATTGCCGCCACCGGCTGGGGCTTGATGTCGCGCAGAGGCAGCTGCGCCGTGCCCGGGGCAGAGGTAGCGCGAACGCGCCCTTGTTGCCTAAAATCAGTTGCCACTAGATTCACGCGGTCCGGAGTCAGGTTCTTGGGAGTCGGCAGACTCTGTTTTCCAGCCTGCTTGGGCACGGGCGTGCTTCCGTTCCCGGCCCCACCGCCGGGCTTCTGCGAACTGGAGGAGGAGCCGAGCTCCTTCTGCTCCGAGCTGTCTTTCGGGGTATCGTTTTTCGCCTCGCCTTGTCCGGAAGAACTTCCCGGCTGCTGCGAAGTCCCTTCCGCCGACGATTGGCTATTTGAGTCGCTCGAGGTTGGCTGTCCCGTCATATTTTTCATTAAATTCTTGAGCGCCTGCATCACCGAACTGCTCGAGGACGTCTGTCCGCCCGCCTGTTGCTGTTGAGAAGAACCATTCTGGCCGTTTTCGCCTGCCTGCGGCTGATTGGCATCCGCCATTTGTTGGTTCGGAGCGGCAGTGCCGGCCTGGTTCGCATCCTGCCCCTGGTCCTGCGGGGCATTTCCGGTTTGAGGATCGCCCGGATCGCCCTCGGCCCCTGCGGTAGCCGTTTCTGAATCGTCTCGCGCATCGCCGGGGGCCATCCCGTCGTGATCTCCCAGTTGAGAGGAATCGTTGGCATTCTTTGAGTCGGCCAAACCCGGAACCGTTTCAGCGTCGGCGGCGGCTTGTTTGACCTCAGAGCTGTCGCGGTTTACCAAAGCGAGCAGATCCTTTTTCACGGCACCTGCCAAGGGAGACAGGACCGCCTTGGCAACTTGCGATGTCGCCGCCCGATGCAATAGCGCCACCATCGGCGGGCTGTAATGAAGCCGGTAGGCAAGCAGGGCGGCGGCAATCAAAGCCACGACGATGGTTTGATTCGCAAACACGGGCATGCGAATAGGAAACAAGGACTGCGGCTCAATCCGGTCAAGCCTGCTTAGAGCATCGCGCCGCTGCCGAAGTGTCATCGGATCGGGGCTCTCGACGGCGCCGAAATAAAGGGCGGTTGAGAGACGGTCGGAGAGTCCCGAAGCTCGATCAATTTCACGAGCGCAGTAGTACCCAGAAGGCTGCCTCCACCATCCCCGAACCAAGGAAACGATTCCGCCGGCTGCCGCGATTAATGCGGCCGCAATCAAGACGTGTCTCAATTGCCGACTGAATGCGGCGGCGGCGATCAGGCCGAGAAAAACCCAGGTGAGCCACATCATCCAACCGTCAAGAAACCGGTTCGCGAAGATCCTTCGACGCACTTGCTCGATAACCGAACGCAGCCCGGCGAGAGCATCCAAATGACCGCCGCTATTGCTGCCGGATCGCTCGACTAGGGGATCCTCGCTGGGCGAGCCCAGATTCCCCAGCAAGGCCGATCTCCAGTTCGTGAGGGAGCCTAGCTTCCGCCAACTGCTGCCAGGGGCTGTCGAACGCGTCATTTATGCCGTCTCCGGACCTGTTGCTTGCGCCTAACTGTTCAGTTTACTCCAACCCCTTTGCTTTTCAATCGAGTGACCGATATTCCCAAACCGTAAGAAGCGCGAAGACCCCAGGCCGCAACCAAATCAACAGCCAAAAGCAGCGACCGCAACGACTTGCGAGCTTCGACGCGCGCTCGGGGAAAAAGCGCCTTCCGCAGCCAGAAATCTCTGTTTTAAACGGAGTTTCCGGCCCCTTAAGTATCACAAACGGCGGCAGTACGTCCACTTGTCTCTATGCCTCGTATGCCTCGGATGCCAAGCGCTATGCTTGACCTTACTTAGGTTTCCGATTCCCTCAAACTGCAGAGCGTTGCCCTGCCTGAAAACAGCACCGGCAGCAGACGCTCGACAGAAGTGGGTGAGAATGCGACTGACTGGCGTGAACGCCAGAACACCGACCAGCCAGAATCGCAAAGAGTCAAAATCCGGGGGGGGGGGGGGGGGCGGCCGCAGAAAAAAAAAGTGTATAAATTTTTTACTTGTTGGCCAGAGGGCCACAACGTGTTTGGTGTAAATTATCTTCACCGTATGCTTGACCTCTGGGAGTCGATTCATAACTCCCACATTCTCAGTGCTTTTGTGCGGGGCAACTCCTCTCAAATCAGTTGATTCGAAACGGAGAAAGCTTTAATGTCCTTCCCTACGCGGGATTGAGATGTTCCGATGCGGGTACAGGCGACGGGGCCAAAGATGCGTCCAGGGGATCAACTTAAGGAACTACGCAATCGGTTGGGTGTTACCACGCGGGAAGTTGAAGAGTTCAGCCGGGCCATTGCGGAGGACCAACAGAACGAAGAGTTCTACATCTCCAATGCCTGGCTGACGCAACTTGAAAACAAGAGTTCGATCCCCAGCATCTACAAGCTTTACAGTCTGAGTGTGATCTATCGTACGAAGTTTAATGACTTGTTGGTGGTGTTTGGTATTGACCTCAATTCAAGCACGCGGTACCAGCTGGCCTTACCGTTACAAAATACGCACTTGACTTCCCTTGAATCACCCGATCCTCAGAAGGCAATCACTTTTCCGGTACGTTTCGACAAGAGCTTTAGCCTGGAAAAGACGAGCCTGATATCCCGGATGGTGGAGGTCTGGGGAGAGGTTCCCATCGCTTTGATTCAAAAGCTCGATGTAAGGCGCTGCCAATACGGGTATGTGGGAGTTCAGGATTTCACGATGTATCCGCTCCTGCGGCCGGGATCCTTCGTTCAGATTGAAAGCCGCGCAAATCGATCCGAAGCATCGGAGTGGCGTTCGGAATTTGACCGGCCTATCTATTTCGTCGAATTGCGCGACGGCTACGCCTGTTCGTGGTGCGAAATTCGCGGGACACAGATTACCTTGATCCCCCATCCGCTCTCGGGAGCTCCGATTCGGCAGTTTGCCTACCCTTCGGAGGCGGAGATCATTGGCCAGGTGACCGGGGTAGCCATGCGCTTGGTGCCGCCGTCGGATGATTATCCAGACGCGCTTCCAAAATTGCCAAAGCGATCTTGAAGTTCGAGAACAGGAATTCCGCGGTAAGCAGGTCCGTATCGACCGGCACGGCGACTCGATACGGTTCGAGTTTTTTCCAGGCCGCAATGAAATCAGTGGGACTTGTGTGCGTCGAGTCCATATACGCGTTCATTTGACGGACCAATTCCTCCAGGGAGGACCCAACCAACGCACGCAAGGCCTCCCGGTGACAATCGGCCAAGGCTTCGCAAACGACCTGTTCGCTGAACCGCGATGCCAAACCATCGTGATAGTAGATGCCCGTGTTGTAATCCCGCGTCGAAGCCAGATAAATAAGCCTGTCCAGGGGGCGAGCCATCCCGGACAGGGTCCGGCGGCGCAGGTCGTCTGCGGCATGTTGAACGTCGAGGCGCTTCGGATTCACTTTCATCGTTTACAGCAGCGTCGGGTTTCTCGCCGAATCACCGCCGAACGGCTCAAGCTGCGAGGGCTTTAGGAAATCAAGTGATCTCTCAGAGAAATCGCAGACTCTGGCAGCCGCCGCAGCCGCCCGCCCCGCCATGCGTGGCGCGGCATAAGGACCTCGCCAGCGAACGGCGATCTGTAACGCCCGGCAGATGCTCAGCAGGACCAAAAAGTCCGCGGCTAAACGCAACTCGGTTCGAGGACTGAGACCAGCGTAGAAGCGCGCCGCGCCGAGATGAAATTCCTTCAGGCTTAGAATCTGCTTGCGGAGCTGAGCCACCCAAGAAAGAACGATCTTCTGCCGCTCCTGAAGGAAGAGCTCCTGTATCTGTCTCGGCGCTTGCGCGACGACGTATTGCAGGTCGTTTTGCTGGAAAATCCGCTCGAGAATTGCCGGAGGCAACAGCTCTACCTGCAAAACCACCAGCGCCTGACGGGCTTCAAAAACAGCCTTGGCGCCGCCTTCCACCCGGCGGTTGCGCTCGGCCAGGACCAAGAGAAGCAGGATAAGTCCCGATCCCAGGGCCAAAAATAAAACCAGCTGCATCATGGACGTGCGGCCCTCCCCAGGTATGAGCGCAACTCTCCGACCCTCGTCCTGGTTCCCGACACAAAGGAATCATAGTCGCGCTCGATACCACCTGCCGCAAGGGGCACGGGATTGGGCTGGTAATTCCAGAGGGTAGACACCCACACAGCCAAACTTACCCAATACGCGATGGGCTGTATGAAAGTAAAAGCGGCATTGAAGGAGGGGCCCGCAAAGGAACGGAAGGCAAGTGCCATCAGCGTAGTGGCAACGCACACACCGTAACCGACGATCATGCCTTGGAGGTTCCTCCCTATAGCGATCCCATAGTAGAAGATGACACCGACCAAACTTGAGAGAAATATCGCCTGGACAGCTAACAGATTCCTTTCAAGGTTCGAGGCCCTCCTCATCCACGATCCCACGGCGTGCGGCGCGAAAAACAGGTAGGCGATCCCAAACGATAAGATCATCATAAAGGTAGCCAAGCCGAATATCCTTGCAAATCTTTCGGCCCCCGGGTAGGGCGCAAGGACATGCTTGAAGATTTCCAGGAGAATGCCGGCGCTCAGCAGGATGTTCAGGAATCCGACATTCCAGTTCCATCTCGCGTATACCGCTGGATCAACCAGTAACAGGACATAGAGGCAAGCGTCGGCCAGCAACAAGCTCGCCACATAGAGGTAGAAAAAAGGATACTTCCCAAGCGTTTTCTGCTGCAATGCGCGCAAAAGGATAGTAAATTCCAAAGCTACGCCAGACAGCCAGATGAGCAGTGTCAGCATGGACCCCGACCGGACGCAAGCACCCTAAATCCTAACATACTGGGAGGGAGATTCCTACGATCTCCCTCCCGGCAGGTATAGACATTTAGTTAAGTGGTTAGATAAACATGCTAGACGGGAGACGATGGCAGCCATACGTCCCCTCTAGGCTAGATCGGGGGGCGGCGATGGTACGCGCGTCCCCTGTCTTACATCCGGCGGGGGCGACGGCACGCGCGTGCCCTGCGCTACATCGGGGGGCGGCGATGGTACACGCGTCCCCTGCCTTACATCCGGCGGGGGCGACGGCACGCGCGTGCCTTGGCGGGCGACAGACTGGTAACCAACCGCGGTGTTCGCCACTGCCACCGAAGCTGTTAGTCCCACAAGTACAACTGCCAACAACCAACTGGATGTCTTGGGCTCCATGTAGATCTCCTTGTGTGAGTTTGAACAGGACTCCACGGCCGGCCCAAGGTAGAGGGTTCCTTCTGTTGGAAAATGACCGATCTTTCCTGCTCACGCTACCAAGCACCAAAAGGCGAAAACCTCTAAAACCAAGCAGAAAATCGGCTTACGGACGCGTTGCACAGCATCGGAGGACACAAGAGACAGCAGAAGCGAGACGGAGAAAGGCCAGTAGGAGCGCATCTTGACGACAATGGGAGATTTCTCGGGATAACCAATTTGGAAACCGCATAGCATTTACGCCTAGAGGTAACCACTGCAATGAGGTATTCAGTGTAGCTAGGGGCTTTTGGGCTCTACGGCAGCCGATACAGACCATGACGCCAGGAAACTCGCATACAGACCCCTCCATCAAACCGCAGGGTGTTCACGAGCACTTGCGCGAGATCGACAAGCGCCAGTGGTGGCTGTGGTCCTCGACAGTGCTGGTGCTGGTTCTGTTGACGCTGGCGGTGGCATCGTTCGCCTTCCCAGCAATTCTGAAAGAGGATTCCAATTATTCGTTTTACCTAAATCAGGCCGTGCGGGCGTTGGTTGGTATTGTTCTGCTGTTCAGCGTTTACCTGGTGTATCAGCAGACGCTGCTGATCCGCATGCGAAATCAAATTGCGGACCAGTTCGTCTCCCTTGCCAAGGTCGAAAGCCTCACGGCCGAGGTCTATAAACTCGCCGCACTCGACCAATTGACGGGACTCTATAACCGGCGTTCCGGCGAACAGCGCCTCGCCGAAGAGATCAGCCGCGCGACACGGTACCAGCGCCCTCTCACTCTTGTCATGCTTGACCTGGATGGATTAAAGCACATCAACGATGAGCTGGGGCATCCCGCAGGAGATTCGGTGCTCCAAGCGTTTGCCGAACGGATCCAAAGGGCGATCCGCGGGTCTGACCTAGCCGCGCGTCTGGGCGGTGACGAATTTATGTTGCTTCTGCCCGAATGCAAGCCGGAGGAAGTGCGGCACGTGATAGGCCGCATCGACGGGCTTGAAGTGGTATATGAGAGTAGAAAGATTCCCTGCCGCTTTTCGCGCGGTTGGACCGAATATAAACCCGGCGAGACTCAGCAGGAATTGCTCAACCGGGCCGATCTGGCACTCTATGCCGATAAGCGCGCCGGCAAGAATCCCGATAGCTTGACCCCAAGCAAACCGATCACGCCATCTCCGGCTGAGTCGGTCCAGGCTACCTGAAGCTTACCCCGATATCCCCATGCTGCAAGCCATTCCAGCCGCTCGATGGGCGTCGCAAAACAGCCCGGTGTGGTTGCAAGTCCGCGAGCAGCGCAGTCCTAGGACCGGCTGGGGCGACCGGCCGGAGCCCGAATTCCTTCCGCGTCTTCGCCCGATGACGGGCCATTTGTGTCTTATGAGTTAGCCGTTGCATCAAATAAGTCCTTGCGCCCCAATGGGGTAACTCGTAGGATACCCCTGTTGTCGGGGATGATACGGTGCCAAAAGAAAAGCCCAAGGTGAATATCGGTGAGGTGATCCGCTCCTATCGGAGTGACCGCGGCTTGTCGCAGGGCGACATCGAGCGCCGCACCGGCCTGCTGCGCTGCTATCTGTCACGGGTCGAGAACGGCCACACGGTTCCGTCTTTGGAAACGCTGGCCAAGATCGCCGAGGCCATGGAAATCAACCTGGCCGATTTTTTCCCGGGGACTGATACGGTCCAAGATCGCGAGACCCGTAAGATGCTTGGCGAGTTGTCGGAGGAAGAGATTCGGTTCCTGGCCGATATCAAGCGCTATTCGACGACACTGTCTGACGACGATAAGAAACTGGTTCTGGCCATGATCCGCAAGATGGCTACCATCATTCCGCCCCCACGGAATGGCAAGCCTCCCGCTGCTCCCGCCGCTCGACGCGTGGAATATTAACGCGGTTCAGGCGTCTTGATTGACCTAAGGCAGCGCCACCAAGAATCTTGCCAACCTGCATGTTCCAACCTGATTTTTGTGGATTCCTAGCACACAACAGGCCATTGATTCGTTACAATAATCATCCATGATGGAAAAGCGGCATCAGACAGTAGGCGTTCAGGTCGGCAAGGTTCAGGTGGGCGGCGGTGCGCCCGTAGTCGTTCAGTCCATGACCAACACGGACACCGCAGACGTCGCGTCGACGACGCAGCAGTGTCTTGAGCTTGCCCAGGCGGGTTCGGAGCTTGTCCGCATCACGGTCAATATGCCAGAAGCCGCGGCGGCCGTGGAGGAAATCAAGAAACGGCTGCTGGACGCCGGCTGCGACGCTCCCATCATCGGCGACTTCCATTACAACGGCCACGTTCTGCTCACCAAATATCCCGCTTGCGCCCGCGCGCTCGATAAGTACCGCATCAATCCCGGCAATGTCGGCCATGGCCAGCGGCGCGACGAGCAGTTCGCCACCATCTGCAAGGTCGCGCGCGACAATGGCAAGCCTGTTCGAATCGGCGTAAACGGGGGTTCGCTCAATCAAGAGCTCGTCATGCAAAAGATGCAGGAGAATACCGACTGCGAACTCGGCAAGACATCCGAGGAGATCATCAACGAGTGCATGGTGCTTTCCGCTATTCAGTCGACCGAACTCGCCCTGGAATCCGGTTTGCGCCAAAACCAGATCATCATTTCCTGTAAGGTTTCGCGGCCTCGCGACCTGATCGACATTTACCGCGACCTCGCCCGCAGGACCGCTCAGCCGTTGCACCTCGGCTTAACGGAAGCCGGCATGGGCGCCAAGGGGCTTGTGTGGTCGGCGGCTTCGATGGGAATCCTGCTCCATGCCGGCATCGGCGATACGATCCGCGTTTCGCTCACACCGCGCCCCGGAGGCGATCGGCGCGATGAGGTATATGCCGCGTGCGAACTTCTGCAATCCCTGGGGTTGCGGAGCTTCGCACCTAGCGTTACGGCGTGCCCCGGCTGCGGTCGCACGACCAGCACCACTTTTCAACAGCTGGCCGAGAGCGTTCAGGGTTACATCCGCGACAAAATGCCGGAATGGAAGCGCTATTACCAGGGGGTTGAAGAACTGAAGCTCGCGGTGATGGGCTGCATCGTCAACGGCCCCGGCGAATCCAAGGCGTCCAACATTGGCATCAGCCTGCCCGGCACCGGAGAAGCCCCGCGGTGTCCGGTCTATATCGACGGCCAGAAATTCACCACGCTCGAAGGCACCTATGAAGAGCTCTCGGTCGCGTTTCAGAAGCTGCTGAACGATTACGTCTCGACGAAATATCCTAAGCGCGAAACGCCCTTGCCGGCTCAAGAGGTTCTCGCCGGCCCCGCCGCGCGATCCAACACTCTTCGAGTGATTGCGTAAGGTCCTCGCCTGGAATCGCAGCCTTTGCGAACCAGTGGCGTTTGGGAAACGCTCAATCCGATATAGACTCACTCGTGATGCGCGCCGTGTCAGGCGCACCAGATCGTTCTCCATCCGGCATGTTTGAAACATCGCCATCCGCCGAAAAAGCTCCCTCTGACAGCGCGGGCGGTACATCTCCGCCGCCCGCCAACGCCGCATGGCGGCCGGGATTCTGGAGCCTGATCCTCACGCAGTTTCAAACGGGATTCAACGACAACGCGGTGAAGTTCCTGGTGATTTACATCGTCGTAGCGATGAATTTCCCCGAAGGGCAGCGAGATTTTCTCATTCTCGTGATTGGCGCCATGTTCGCTCTGCCCTTCATTCTTTTCTCGATGGCTGGCGGCTATTTCGCAGACCGCTACAGCAAGCGCAGCGTCACGATCGGCACGAAGATTTTGGAATGTGCCATTCTGGGATTCTTCATCGTGGCATTGCGCATGCGAAGCATTCCGATGGAATGCGCCGCCGTGTTTTTGATCAGCACGGAGGGGGCGCTATTCGGCCCGTCAAAATACGGTTTGCTGCCGGAGCTTCTGCCGGAACCGCGGCTTTCCTGGGGCAACGGGATTATCGAACTGGGCACGTTCGCCGCTTCGATTGGCGCGACGATGGCCGCAGGCATTCTCGCCGAGCACTACCACGGGCGCGAACCAGTGGCTGGACTCTTCCTTCTGGCCTTCGGGTGCGTCGGCTTCGCAACGAGTTTCGGGATCTCGCGCGTTCCCGCCGCGGACCCGCAGCGGGCTTTCCGCTGGAACCCGCTGGGAGATTTCGGCTCGCAACTTCGCGTCATCCGCGCGGACAAAGTGCTCTCATGGGCCGTCCTGGGCAACACCTACCTGTGGTTTCTGGCCGCGCTGCTGCAATTTACGATTGTCGTCTACGGCCACGACATGCTGCGCGCCGATGATGCCCACATCAGTTACCTGCAAGCCGCCGTGGGCATCGGCATCGGAATAGGGAGCTTCGCCGCGGGGTATCTCTCCTGCGGGAAAATCGAATACGGCCTTATCCCGTTGGGCGCGCTGGGCATGACGGTCTTCGGCGCCCTGCTCTACAGCCCCGGCCACAGCATGCGGATGGCCGGAGCGCATCTCGCGCTGCTGGGCTTCTTCGGTGGCTTTTTCGCCGTGCCGCTCAACGCGCTCATCCAGCATCGCCCGCGACCGGACAAAAAAGGCGGGGTGATCGCGGCGGCAAATCTTTTGTCCTTCGTGGGCGTGTTCGCCGCGGCGGGAGCTTATTATCTTTTCTCAAGCAGTCTCCACCAATCGCCCGCCGGGATTTTTCTTGACGGCGCACTGCTCACGCTGATCACGACAGCCTACTCCATCTATCTCCTGCCTGATTCGCTCGTGCGGCTCGTGCTCTGGATCGCCACGCACTCGGTCTATCGTATCCGCGTGGAGGGCCGCGACAACATACCCGAAACGGGCGGCGCCCTTTTCGTGGCCAATCACATGTCGTTGGTGGACGCGCTGCTGTTGATCGCCTCGACGGACCGCTCGATCCGCTTCCTGATTTTCAAGGACATCTACGATCTGCCGTTGGTCAAACCCTTCGCCAAACTGATCCGTGCGATCCCCATTTCATCCGAGCTTCGGCCGCGCGAAATGCTGCGGTCCTTGCACCAGGCGAGCAACACGATTCGCTCGGGTGAAGTGGTCTGCATTTTTGCCGAGGGAGAGATCACGCGCATCGGCCAATTGCTGCCCTTCCGCCGGGGCATGGAACGTATCATGAAGGGCGTGGACGCCCCGATTGTCCCGGTCAACCTCGACGGCGTCTGGGGCAGCATCTTCAGCTTCGAGCGGGGCCGGTTCCTATGGAAGATGCCGCGGTTGATTCCCTATCCGGTGACGATCAGTTTCGGAAAGCCGTTGCCCCCGACCACAACGTCTTTCGAAGTGCGCGAGGCCGTGCAGCAGTTGCACAACGAGGCCTACGCCCACCACAAAGAGGGCATGCGCACGTTGCACCGCGGCCTGATTCATACCGCGCACCGCTCGCCTTTCCGGTTTGCCATGGGAGACACTCGCCGGCCGCGCATGAAATGGGGCGGCGTACTTCTGAGCTCGATCTTTCTCGCGCGCCGCTTGCGCGGCACCTGGGCGGGCCAGGAAATGGTCGGCATTCTCCTTCCGCCCTCCGCACCCGGTGCCCTGGTAAACTTCGCGGCCGCCCTTGCCGGCAAAATCCCGGTAAACTTGAACTACACCGCATCCAACGAATCGCTCGCCTCCTGCGCGGAGCAGTGCAAGCTTGAAACCGTCATCACCACTAGGCTTCTGCTCGACCATATTCGGCTCCAGGTCCCAGGCAAGACCATCCTGCTCGAAGAGGCGGCTGCAGCACCACGACTGGGCGAGAAGATCTTTGCGCTGCTGTTGTGGTTCCTGCCCGGCGCATGGATCGAGGGCGCGCTTTCGGGAAACGCGAAGAAATCCGTCGACGATCTCGCCGCCATCATCTTCTCGAGCGGCAGCACCGGAGACCCCAAGGGTGTGATGCTCACGCACTACAATATCGCCTCCAACATCGAGCAGGCCGGCCAGACATTCATGTTCGACCGTAAAGACTGCATGCTGGGCGTTCTTCCTTTCTTCCACCCATTCGGTTTCACGGTAACTCTCTGGCTTCCCGCCGCGCTCGGAATCAGCGTGGTCTACCATCCGAGTCCGCTCGATCTCGGCACGATCGGCGAATTGGTCCGCGACTACCGCATCACCTTTTTGCTCACGACGCCTGCCTTCCTGCAGAAATACACTCGCCACTGCTCGCCCGAGGATTTCAGGAGCCTCCAATGGGTGGTCGTCGCCGCCGAAAAATTGCCGGAGCGACTGGCGATCGAATTCGAAGACCGCTTCGGCATCCGCCCGCTCGAAGCATATGGAACCACGGAGTGTTCTCCGATTGTCTCGGTGAACACGCACGATTTCCGCGCGCCCGGGTTTCACCAAGTCGGCGCGAAGCGGGGACATATGGGGCGCCCCCTGCCGGGCGTCAGCGTGCGCATTGTCGATCCTGATACGCACGCGCCGCTGCCCGTGGGCCGCTCGGGTCTGCTACTGGTGCGTGGCCCCAACGTCATGCAGGGTTATCTCGGCAAACCAGAGTGGACTACCAGCGTGTTACGGGAGGGTTGGTACATCACCGGGGATATGGCATCCCAGGACCCAGACGGCTTTCTCACGATCACCGATCGTCTCAGCCAGTTCAGCAAGATCGGTGGCGAAATGGTGCCGCATCGTAAGATGGAAGATCAACTGCACGAGCTTGTCGGCTCGACCGAACAATGCTTTGCCGTGACCCCGGTTCCCGACGGCAACAAGGGCGAGCGGCTCGTTGTGCTTCACACCCTCGCACCCGACGACCTGCAAGCAATGCTCGATAAGCTGTCGCAAGCCGGCCTGCCCCACCGGTGGAGCCCACGCCAATTCTTCCCGATCGAAGAATTGCCCCACCTTGGCACGGGCCAGCTCGACTTGCGCCGCATCCGCGCAATCGCCCTAGCACTGTGTTCGGTCCAGCAGGAATAGGTCACACCTTTAAAACCACCACCGTCTGGAGAATGTCAGGCATGCAGATGCGCAATCACAACGGGTGGGGCTAGCGGGCGGCAGGATTGCTCGTTGGGAATTGCGGCCTGACCAACTTCAGTCCCACGCGGTAAACAACGCTCTTGGTCCGGCAGCCGTTCGGATCAGTCGAAAGTGCGCCTGCCTCAGGTTCATTGGGTCCCGGCCTGCTGGAAGATATCGTCCCAGCCCAACCGAAGCGCTTTGGTCACGCTTGGAAGGCAGAAACTCCTATGAGCCTATACGTGAGGAATGCAACTCCGTCGCACGGCGAGCCTCTACTGCGAAAGCCGCGCCCGCGCTCATATCGAGCGCGGTTATCGCGAGACCGAGTCGCTGGTCTTCTCACCAGACGACTGACCCGGCTATTTCCGGTGAGCATGAGGCACGACGAATGGGTTGGCCGGCAGGCGTTCGGTTTTCAAACGCACCGAATGCTCCGGCATGAATCCGGCACCAGGGTCGGCGCTGCGCGACGTAATCAATGCTAGCCAGTCGCACGGCGCGACTCACCTGCTTTGCCCCCCTTGCTGCCCGTAACAGCGGAAAGCCGGGCCCTGACGCCCCCATTCCTGAGATGGCTGCTAGAATATTCCCATCTTGACGTGCAGGAACTTTTTGGGGTTCTGACGGAAGTCGCTGACCATGAGCCGCATGTCTCCTGCAAGCCCCGTAAAGTTGTCGTAAAACGCGGGATCACTGAAGAATTTCCCGAGCGTCCCCTGGTTGGAATCGAGCTTGCCGGCGGCATCGCGCACGTTGGCGGAAGCGTCTTTCAAATTCGTGTACAGCGTGTCGTCGTGGACCAGTTTGCCGAGCGTGCCCTTCCCTTCGTTCACGCCGTCAAGGAACGTGTTGCCCTTATCGGTCAAGCTTTTGGCGCTGTTATAGAAGCCGGGGTCGTATATGAGCTTGCCCATCGTGCCTTTCTGCTGCTCCACGGCGTCCAGAACATTGTTGATGTGATCGATTGCCGTTCCGGTCTTGTTATACATCTCATCCGAACCCACCAGCTTTCCCATGGTGCCCTGTCCCTTCTGGATCGAGGTGACCATCGCATCCATCTTTCCCGCAGTGGAATCCAGGTGGTTGTAGAGCGACGGATCGTTCATCAATTTGCCGAGGGTCCCGTGCCCTTTGTGGACGTCATCGACAATGCCGCGCAGATCGTCGGAGAGCGCTCCCAGGTTCTGCATCAGGTCCGCGCCGCGTTCGACCATCTGTTTCATGGCCGCCTCTTCCTTGCCCGGTACGGTTCCATTCGGCGGGACTACCGAACCGGTTAACCCGCGCGAGATCGTGACGTAGCGGTTACCCAGCAGACCCTCGGTAATCAGGCTGGCGGTTGAATCGGTGCGTATATCGTTCTGGAATTTCTTATCGATGCGCAGCACGAGCGTAATATTGTGCGCCGCATCCTGCGGGTGCGGGGTCAAGGCGATCGACTGGACGTTGCCGATGGCGACGCCATCCAATCGTACGGGGGCGCCGGTCTCCAATCCCTCGACCTCCGGCAGATAGGTAATCAACCGGTATTTCGGCCCCAGTATTCCGGCGCCGGTCACGTAAAAGGTCCCCAATGCCAGGATAGATAGCCCCGCGAGCACGAAAAGGCCCACCCGCAGCTCGGTCCACGTCAATTGTTTTCGTTGCGCCATCGACTTCCCTCCTCGGTTCCGATTCTATTCCGCAGATGCGAGAAATTTTTTCAGATAATCGTCAGACGAATGCAACATTTCGGCTGCGTGGCCCTCGAAATATAGGCGGCCCTCCCGCAAGACCAGCAAATTCGTGGGCGCCTCCGGCTCAGGCCGCGGGGCCGCGTCACCGACAGGACTCGCCCTGTCGATATTCACGCGCACCAGGCGCCCGGTGGCGGGGCTCAGACGAAAGCTCGCGAGTCCAAAAGCATCCTGCACTCGGTGAGTAGCCAGCAGGGACGTTACACCTTGCAGATCACGACCGCGGAGAACAACCGTGATGATTGTTTGGGAGGTTACCGGGTCAAGTCCCGCGGTTGGCGAATCGTAGAACACCAGGGGCGGCCGGTCGACAAGGGCGCGGGCGATGGAAACGCGCCGGCGCATGCCGCCGGAGAGCTCGGGCGGATAGAGATTGAGGCTTGCTTCCAATTCCACGAAACGCAATGCCTCGAGCACTTGCGTCTCGACTGCCTTGTCGGGAGCGTCTTCTTCCCGCAAGCGGAAGGCGACATTCTCGCCAACCGTAAGCGAATCAAACAGCGCGCCTTCCTGAAACACGAATCCGATGTGCCTCCGGAAATCCAGCAGCTCCCGCTCGGGCATATCGGTCAGATCGTGCCCCATCACCCAGATGCGCCCGGCATCCGGACGCAGTAGACCGGCAGCCATCTTCAGGATCAGGGTTTTGCCCGAACCACTTTCGCCCAGAAGCACCTTGGTTTCGCCGGGCCACACTTCAAACGAAATGCCGCGCAGGACATCGCCTTCATCGAAGCCGATCCGCACATCCTTGAAAGCAACCAGAGGTTCGCCCGGAACGATCTTGGCTCTTTCCTCTGCAGGCCCCGGGCGAGAGAGGTAGGTCATAGAGAGGATTATAGAGGTATCTGCGTTGCGAAGAAGCTTCGATTTATTTGAAATCGCAACCGAATTTCAAAACGGTCACGACGTTTTTCCAAACATGAAAAGAAGGACTTTGGCGAGGAAGAAATCGAAAACCAGCACCATCACCGACGAGATCACCACAGCCGTGGTCGTCGCCCGGCCAACTCCCTGCGTGCCGCCCTTCACGCGGAGGCCTTGGTAGCAGGCCACCGTCGAGATGATAAAGCCGAAAATCACCGGCTTGGCCATGCCCTGTACGATATCTCCAAATTCGAGCACATCGATGGCCCGCGTCCAGAATTGCACCGCGCCAAGGCGCAGAGTGAAATAGGCGACGACGAAACCTCCGACCAATCCGACAAAGTCGGCGACCGCGACCAGTAGCGGGAGCATCGTCACCATTGCAATCATGCGCGGGGTCATCAACTTGCGGATGGGATCTGTCCCCAGGGCGCGCATGGCATCAACCTGTTCGGTCACCACCATCGAACCAAGCTCGGACGCGATACCCGACGCATTGCGGCCCGCAACCAACAGCGCGGTAATCGCGGGCCCCAGCTCGCGCACCAGCGAGAGCGACACAGCGTCTCCCGTCAAAGCCGTTTCGCCGAAGCGCTGGAACTCACCCGCTGTTTGCAGCACCATCACCCCGCCGATAAAGAATGAGGTGATGACCACAATCGGCAGAGAGCCTACTCCGATCTGGTCCATCTGTTCGAGGGTGTCGGCCCAGTACTGCGGAGGGGTGAAGACGTTCGCAATCGATTGCATCGCCAGCAGCGAATAGTCCTGCACGGCAAAGACTTGCCGCTTGACGGTGTCCCCAAGAACCGATGGGATGGATTCTAGCTCGCTGACCTCAGGCATCGTTGGAGGAGCTGGCCGCCCAGCGCAACCGGCTCTCATCGAAGCCTATCGTCCGCACTGCGGCGCGTCAAGCAGTCATCACCCAGAAACCACCCAGAAACGGAATATCATTTTGGAACGGAGCCAAGCTTGTCACTCACTTTACGCCCGGCGTCGCCTCCGGTAGAATTACCGGTTTGTCCCACATCATGAGGCCCAACTGAACATGCTGCGATTCGTCACTGCCGGGGAATCCCACGGGCAAGCCCTGGTGGCTTGGCTTTCAGGCCTGCCGGCGGGGGTTCCGGTCGATCTGGAATTTGTCGGGCGTGAACTTCATCGCCGCCAGTTGGGTTTCGGTCGCGGCGGCCGCCAGCGGATCGAGAAGGATCAGGCGGACTTCCTGGCCGGCGTGCGCCACGGAAAAACCATTGGCGCGCCGATCGCGATGCGCCTGGAGAACCGTGATTGGAAGAACTGGGAGAAGGCGCTGCCGGTCGAAGATAGCGACGGCGCAGAGGATGCGCAACGCCGCCTGACCGCTCCGCGCCCTGGCCACGCCGATCTACCGGGTGCTCAGAAATTCGATTTTCACGATGCGCGTTACGTGCTGGAGCGAGCCTCCGCGCGCGAAACGGCGGCGCGAGTGGCGGCGGGTGCGGTTGCCAAATGCCTCCTCCGGGAATTTGGCATCGAGGTACTCAGCCACACCGTCGCCGTGGGCCATGTGCGGCTCGAACGCAGGGCAACCTGGGAGGAGATCGTCGCTGTTTGCGGCAATCTGGAATCTCCGCTGCGCTGCATTGACCCGGACACCGAGGCGCGGATGAAGGCGGAAGTCGATCACGTGCTGCGCGCGGGCGATTCGGTCGGCGGAATATTCGAAGTCGTGGCGCGCGGCATCCCTACCGGGTTGGGCACTCACGCGCAGTGGGATGAAAAGCTGGATGCCCGCATCGCGCGAGCGGTCATGTCCATCCAGGCGGTAAAGGCTGTCGAAATCGGCACGGGAGTCGCAAACGCCGGAAGCTATGGCTCGGAAGTGCAGGACGAAATTCGGTACGATGATTCTCGCAAGAGATTCGACCGCTCCTCGAATCGCGCCGGCGGACTGGAGGGCGGAATCACCAACGGGCAAGACGTGATTGTGCGCGGCTATCTGAAGCCGATTTCGACGCTGCGCCGCGCGCTGCTCACCGCGGACATGAACACGAAGGAGGCCGTGAAAGCAGCCTACGAGCGATCAGACGTCTGCGTGGTGCCCGCCGCAGGAGTGGTGGGCGAAGCGATGGTGGCCTTCGAGCTGGCGGCGGCCTTTCTTGAGAAATTTGGCGGGGATTCGCTTGGCGAGACGCGCAGGAATTTCGACGGTTATCAGAGACAGCTGGACAACTTTTAGAAATTGGATTTGGGAAGCAGACGATGATTCATCCGATTGTTAAATACGGCGACCCGGTACTGGAAACGCCGGCCAAGACGATTGAGAAATTCGACGACGAATTACAGAAACTGGTCGCCGACATGTTCGAATCGATGTATGCGGCACAGGGCGTCGGGCTGGCCGCGCCGCAGATCGGCATGGGGCTGCGCGTCGCGGTCATCGACGTAAGCAACGGCAAGAATCCCGAAGCGAAGCTGGTCTGCGCCAATCCGGAGATCATTCACGCCGAAGGGGAACAACGCGAGGAGGAAGGCTGCCTCTCTGTTCCAGGCTTCCGGGGAAATGTCGCGCGACCGCAGTATGTGACGGTCCGCGCGCAGGATGCCACGGGAAAAGAATTTGAAATGCGCGGCGAGGGCCTGCTGGCCCGCGCCTTTTGCCACGAGATCGATCATCTCAAGGGAGTTCTTTTCATCACGCACCTCAGCATGCTCAAGCGCGACATGATCAAGCGGAAGATCCGCAAGATGAAAAAAGCTGGCGAGTGGTGAGCCGGCATGCCGCTACGGATCGTCTTCTGCGGCACTCCCGCTTTTGCCGTGCCCGCCTTGCGGGAACTTGCTGCGCAGCCGGATTTCCAGATTGCCGGAGTGATCACACAGCCGGACCGTCCGCGCGGCCGCGGACAAGAACTCTCGAACTCCCCGGTGAAAACCGCCGCGCTCGAAGCGGGAATTCCCGTCTACCAGCCGGAGCGAATCAAGCTGGGAGCCGCTCAGGAATATCTCCAGACCGCCGCTCCCGACGTGGTTGTGATCATTGCCTACGGGCAAATTATCCCCGAACGGCTCATTGAAATTCCGCGCCTCGGATGGATCAACCTGCACGGCTCCCTGCTGCCGAAATATCGCGGAGCCGCACCCATCCATTGGGCCATCGCGAATGGAGAAACGCGCACAGGACTGACAACGATGCAAATCGACGCGGGTCTCGACACGGGAGCGATGTTGCTGAAATTCGAGACGAACATTGGGCCAGAGGAAACCTCGCCGGAACTCTACGCGCGCCTGGCGGAAGCCGGCGGGCCGCTGCTGGCGGAGACGCTTCGCGGACTCGCTCGTGGAACAATTCTTCCGAGATCGCAGGATGACGCGCAGAAGACTTTCGCACCGCCGCTCCAAAAGGAAGACGGCCGCATCGACTGGTCGCTGGGCGCAGAGCAAATCTACAATCGCATCCGTGGGTTCCAGCCCTGGCCAGGGGCGTTCACTTCGTTTCGGGGAAAAACCTGCCACCTGTGGGGGAAGCCGGCGACAGACGGGCGCACCTCCGCCGTGCCTGGCACCATTGAGACCAACCACGGTGAAGTGTTGGTGAGCGCAGGACACGGCACGGCGCTGCGATTGGAAACAGTGCAGATGGAAGGGCGCAAGAGAGTCGCCGCCGGCGAGTTTGCAAACGGCGCGCGCCTGGCCCCGGGCGATGCATTTGGCCATTAGCACGGCACGAAAAATTGCTTTCGAAACATTGCGGCGCGTGGAGGCAGAAGGCGCTTACGCAAGCGATGTGCTGCATACCGAACTCGGCCCCAGCATAAAGGCGGAAGACGCCGCCCTCGCGACCGAACTGACGATGGGTGTGCTGCGCTGGCGAGGCCTGCTCGACTTCCTGCTCGAGCGCCAGCTTAACAAGCCGGTCACGCGGCTCGATCTGGCGGTTGCGCTGGCGCTGCGAATCGGTCTCTATCAGCTTCGATTCCTGGAGCGAATCCCGGCCCGCGCCGCAGTGAACGAATCGGTCGAATTGGTGAAGCGGGCCCGAAAAACCTCTGCGGCTTCTCTCGTGAACGCAGTACTGCGCCGGTCGGCCGCCGAAGCGGCCACGCCCGCCGCACAATTGCTTCCGCCCACTTTACCCGCGGCCGAACGCCTCGGCATTTTGCATGCGCATCCGCGATGGATGGTCGAGCGTTGGCTTGCGCGGTCAACAGAAGCCAGAACCACCGCTTTGCTGGAGGCCAACAATCGAGCTCCTCGATTGACGTGCTCGGTGCATGACCCAGCGCTCCGCGAAGAGATTCTGGCCGAACTCCAGAGGGCCGGGCTACAAGTGAGCGAGGCACGACTGCTGCATTCGGCGTTCGCTGTGAGCGGCGGAAGCCCCACCAAGACAAGCGCGTTTCGCGAAGGACGAATCTCCATCCAGGATGAAGCCTCGCAGGCTGTTTCGCTTTTGCTCGACGTTCATGAGGGCGATCGAGTGCTCGATCTGTGCGCCGCGCCGGGCGGTAAGACAATGCACCTGGCGCGAGCCGCCGGACCCACGGGCGTCGTGGTGGCAGCTGATCTACATCTTCATCGTCTGCGCGCGATGCAGACCCAATTGGAACGGATCGGCCTGACACGGGTCGGTTTGGTGAACCTCGACGCCACAAAAGACCTCCCCTTCGGCATCGCCTTTGACCGGATTCTCGTCGATGCGCCATGCTCGGGCACAGGCACCCTGGCGCGCCATCCAGAAATTCGATGGAGGCTTCGGCCAGAGCAATTGCCTGAGCTTCACCGGATGCAGGTGGCAATCCTTTCGAAAGCGCTGGACAGCCTGGCCGGCGGCGGACGTCTTGTGTATTCCACCTGTTCCCTTGAGCCGGAGGAGAATGAAGAAGTCGTCGTGGACGCGCTGAGGGGAAGCGAATTCGTGCGGCGTCTTGCAAGTTCCAAGCTAGCCGTAACTTTGCGAAAATACCTGGTGCCCAAGATTGCATCCGAAAAGCTATGGGACGATTCCGGACAATTCAGGACGCTGCCCGGCGAGCAGGCGACAGACGGCTTCTTCGCAGCGGTTTTGGAGCGGCGATGAACCGACCGAGCAAGAGGTCTGCTGTCTTGGAACCCTCCGATGCGCCACCCCAGAAAGGGTGCTAGGCTCGACAGCGAAAGGGGCAAGGCAACCGTGACCATACGCGAGCGCGTAAACTGGGTACTGCGAATGTCCCTGATGCTATTTATTCTGGCATCGGTCGCCTTTTTGAGTGCGCTTACGACAATGCGCTATGCCGTGCAGGGCCGCGAGGTCGAGGTACCCGATGTTGCCGGCAAGCGCGCCAGCGAAGCGCAACGAGTGCTGTTAGCGCGGGGCATTGGAATGAAAGTCGAGGACCGCATCTACAGCCCGCTGCCCGTCGACCAAGTGGTGAGGCAAAGCCCGCCGCCTAAAATGACGGTCAAGAAAGGGCAATTCGCGCATGTGGTACTGAGCCTGGGCCCACAGAGGGAAACGGTCCCGCAGCTTGATGAAAGAAGTGTGCGCGCGGCCAAAGTCGAGCTACTACAAGCGGGCATGCAGGTGGGTGAAATATCCAGCCTGTATCTGCCGGACACCACGGACGATCTGGTGCTCCAACAGGACCCTTTGCCGGGCACAACCGATGCCGCCACCCCGCACGAGAACTTCCTGGTTTCTCTGGGCCCGCGCCCAGCGGCCTACGTGATGCCCGACCTGGTGGGACTTCCCCTTAACGAAGCCACATCAAAGCTGAACAACGCCGGGCTGAAGATCGCCAAGATTGCAGCCTCCCCGGTGCCGGGATTCCCGAGCAGTCTCGTGGTCGCCGAAACTCCGGGCCGCGGCCATCCGGTGGATGTAGACACCCCCATCACGTTGCAAGTGTCCCAATGAGTCCCCCATCGACGCACCCACGGGACGCACGGGCTCGCACAGACGCTTCCCCAACCCGCCAACGCCGTATGCTAGAATTTGGCTGCCATGACTTACGCCAGGATTGAGATCGCTCCGTCCATTCTGGCTTCTGATTTCGCCAGGCTGGGCGAGGAAGTTCGCGCCGTCGAGGAAGGCGGCGCGGACGTGATTCACGTCGACGTCATGGACGGCCACTTCGTGCCCAACATTTCGATTGGGATCCCAGTGGTAGAGTCCCTACGCAAGGCAACCCGGCTGCCCCTGGACGTGCATCTGATGATCGAAGCACCCGAAGCCTATATCGACGACTTTGTCCGCGCAGGCGCCAATCGAATCCTGGTGCATCAGGAGGCAACCGTTCACCTGGATCGGGCGCTGGCGATGATACGAGAGGCCGGGGCGCAGGCGGGGGCGGCGATCAATCCCGCGACACCGGTGGCGATGTTGACAGACGTACTCGACAAAGTGGATACGGTGCTGGTGATGTCGGTGAATCCCGGCTTTGGGGGACAGAAATTCATTTCCCATGCATTCGAAAAAATCCAGCAACTGAACCAGTGGCGTTCACGCTATAATGTGGGTTTCCGAATCGAGGTGGATGGCGGCGTGGACGCGGAAAACGCCGCTGCATTGGCACTGGCTGGAGCCAATACTTTTGTTGCGGGTACTTCGATCTTCCACACACCCAACCCGGTGGAGGCAACGCGCCTGATGCGCAGGCTGGCGAATGACGCAATCAGTCAAAGGGTTTGAAACCGAACCTCATGTCAAAAATTCTCCCCCACAGTCAGCTCGTTATTGCCGCGTTGGCCCTTTGGCTGGCGGCAGCCGGCCATTGCGCTTACGCCCAGAATTCCACACCCTCCGCGCAAACCGGATCGTCGGGAGCAGCCCCGCTGCCTCCGCCCACGCCGCAGAAGCGGGCAGAGCCGAAACCGCCGGCAGACGGAAAGGCAAAGGAGCCAGCCAAGGGAAAGGCAGCCCCGGTTGATTCTTCCGCCGAGCCCGACAAGGTGCTCTACGACCGGGCGATGGCGGATATGAAGAAGTCCAGGTTCATCGAGGGTCGGCTAGCTCTCCAGACGCTCATCAATACCTATCCCGACAGCGAATACCTCGCCAAGGCAAAGCTTGGCGTGGCCGACTCCTATTACAAGGAGGGCGGCACTTCCAACACGACCCAGGCCGTACAGGAATACAAGGATTTCATTACGTTTTTCCCTTTTCTCGATGAAGCGGCCTACGCGCAGATGCAAGTGGCCATGGCGCACTACAAGATGATGGAGAAACCCGACCGGGACAGGACGGAGGCAGAAGACGCCGAGGACGAGTTCCAGACATTTCTGCTGAAATATCCTCAGAGCACGCTCGTGTCGGCGGCCGAACAGAAGCTACGCGACGTGCAGGAAATCCTGGCCGACAGCCAGTTCCGCGTGGCGCGCTATTACTACTTGAAACGAGATTATCAGGCTTCCGCGGCCCGTCTGGTGGACCTGAGCCAGCGCTATCCGCTCTACAGCCAGAGCGACGATACGCTCTGGATGCTGGGCGATGTGTATTCGCGCGCCAAACAATTCTCAAAGAACGAAGACGACAAGAATCATTGGGCAGACCTCGCCGGAGCATGTTACAGCCAGATCGTCAGGAATTACCCGCTCTCCAAGCTGGCGCCCGATGCGAAAGCGCGCTTGACCGCGATGGGGATGACGCCGCCCGCACCAGACCCAAATGCGCTGGAGCAGATGAAGAAACAACAGCTGTATGAGAAGCAGCATGCGCAGCGCGCCTTCATACGATTGCCTCTGTCGATGATCAAGTCCATGCCGGAGGTTGCGGGCGCGGCTCATAGCGGCCAGCCGAACTTGACTCCGCCGGACGACGCGATTTCCGCCACCGACGTCTTGAAACCGGGGGCCTCGGGTCCATCCTTTACTCTCGCGATGCGCCCCGCGGCGACCCAGGGCGTTAGCGCGGACACGCCCGACTCGGGAGCACCGGTGGAAGCCGTGCCGGGATCATCCGACTCATCTGGCGCGCCTGGGAATAACCTGGGGGTCTCGATCATCGAAGCTCCCAACGAGAGGGGCGGTGACGCGGCAACCACGCCTTCGACAGCGTCGGAGCCGCAGCCCAACCCCACCCCGGCTGCGGACAATCCTTCGGCTCCGCCCACGATCACGCTCGAGCCAACGACCGCCAGTACCGCACCGGCGGCGGCTAGTCCGGAACCCGCCGCCGCGATTGCTGAGGCTCCCGGGAACACGCAGGCGACAACTAGCACGGGTGGTGGAACAATCGCCCCTGTCGTCACCGCGCCACAGAAGGCCGCCAAGGCGGATACAAAAACCGAATCGACCAGTAAGAAAAAGAAGGGGATACATAAGGTTATTCCCTTCTAGAATCTGTTTACCCCCTGCTAACAAATCCGGCACTCCAGTACCTTGAGTCGGTTGACGCTATCGTCGCGGAATGTTTAGCTATATCGATCGCAACAGGGGGCGGCCGCGATGTAGAGGTGTCGAGCCGCACCGTCAGGGAACCCACGTGCCTAGAATTCTTGTCGCGGATGACAACACCAATATTCAGAAAATGGTCGCGCTCGCATTTCACGATCGCGGCATCGATGTGACCTCCGTGGGCAACGGCGAAGCCGCCATTCGTCGCCTTCCTGATCTGAACCCGGACCTGATCCTGGCTGATATTTTCATGCCCGTGCGCAATGGCTATGAAGTCTGCGAATGGGTCAAAAAGGACCCGAAATTCTCGCATATCCCGGTGATTCTGCTGGTGGGGGCATTCGACCCTCTCGATGAGAAGGAAGCGCGCCGCGTAGGCGCCGATGGGGTCCTGAAGAAGCCCTTCATTCCGCCCGACCCGTTGATCGCGATGGTAACTTCCGTACTGGAAAAAAACTCGAAAATCGCTAGCGAGACCGCCAAGGCGCAAGAAATCGTTGCTGCGCCAACACCGATACCTGTCGCGGCCGCCCAGACACCCGTGAGGGTGGAGGCCACGCCGGTTCCTGAATTTCCGGAGCCCAATCCAGAAGAGACGCCCCTCGTCTACGCTTTTGGGAGTGGGCGCCGCACGCTGGATGACGAAGGATCGGGCGAACCTGCCGGGTCACCGGGGCCCAGTGCGGAAATCCACCAGGAACCCGAAGAGGAATTTGAGGGGGCTTCCACCACGAAGGATTGGCGTCGCTCGGCGATGGAATTTGAGATTCCCGAGGAGACCTCCCGGAATCCGGTATTCTCGTCCGACGAAGATGCAGACCCAACGTTCCCGTCTGAAAAGAATGTTGCGCCGAAGCGGACAAGGATCCCGCAAGCAGCGGAGGAAATTGAGCCGGTCATGCAGCAACTTTCGGCGCCCGCGCCAGCGGATCGGTCGCCGGTCGTCGCGAAAGCCGTGGGCCACCTCGAGACGACGATAGCGCCGGAAGCATCCGAGCCGCCGTCGGATCAAACTAGCAAGATTGAAATCCATGACGCACCGGCAAGTGAGAGCCATGCGATTCCCGAACCAAGTTTTGCGTCGAAGGCCGCGCACTGGATGGATTTGATGGCGTCCCCGGCGGGGCAGCCGCGAGGCGACTGGTTCACGTCAACATTGGGCTCCCGCACGCACGGCGGGAAGCAGGAGACTCCGAGCGAGACGGCGGCCTCCTTGCACCCTGTTGTTGCGCAAGAGCCGCGGCCTGAGCTAAATGCTGGCGCGGAAACACCCGTCGTAGAAGAATGTGTGCAGGTTGCCTCGCCGGACGAAGAGCCCTTTTTCGCGGATGAGACAGACGCAAGCGCTCCAGCGCTCGGCGTGGTGTCAGCCACTGACGAGGCGCCAGCGGTTTCCAACGATCCCGAGGTTCCGGCGAAGATTACCGCAGAGGTCCATGCGGAGGTTCACGCAATCGACGAGCCCGTTGCTCACGACCGACACCAGGCGGCGTCTGACGCTGTCGCCAGCATTCCGGCTCAAACCTCGGCCGAACTGGTTGCGGAGGTTTTCGATGAGCCGACCTTGGCGAAGGACCCCCATCTTGTAGAACCACTCGCTGTACGCGTGACACCTGACCCGCTACTGATCGACGAATCGCCGCGCGGCAGTTTGACCTATGCGACGCGCGAGCAGGAAACGACGCCGTTATATTCGTTTCTCTCGGCCATGCCAAAAACGCCGGCGCCAGCCGAAATCCCCGAAGAACCAACTGCCGCCCTGTCGATGGGCGATCAACCGCGCGCGGAAGGATTCCCGGCAGAAGAAGACCCGGCCGGGCCGCTGGAGTTTTCCTCGTCGGAATTTGACACGCCGATTCCTACGGGTCCACCGCCCAATCGTGAATCCCTAGCCGCCATCCCATTCCTGAACCCGCCTCCCGCTTTCCATCAGAGCGAATTTAGCTCCGATCGTGAGGATAGCCAGTCAACCAGTGCGGCCACGGTTGATACGATCGTACAAAAGGTTCTCGAGAAGCTGGAACCACAGATTCGCGAACTCCTTTCGGAAAACGTGCTGAGGCCCCTCGTCGAAGACCTGCTTCACGGCGAACTCGAAAAGAAGAACCGTTAGACCCTTCTCAACACCCCCGCGCACAGCGTGGCAGCGACGGCTTTTGCGTCTTTTGCGTACCTCAATTGTTGTACCTCAATTTGACGCCTCCTACAGTCGCCGCTTATATTGATTGTCCCGACTCAAATCGAAAATCGACCACAATAGGGGAAGCATGCCGCGAGAAATACCCAAGGCGTACGAGCCGCACGAGATCGAACAGCGCTGGGCGAAGTACTGGTTCGACCAGCAGCTGTTCCGCGCCGAGAATTCAGGCGACGGCCTGATGTTCTCGATCGCGCTGCCGCCGCCCAACATCACCGGCTCGATCCACATCGGCCACATGCTGGAGCACACGCAAATCGATATGCTGGTGCGCTGGCACCGCATGCGCGGCCACCGCACGCTTTGGCTGCCGGGAATGGATCATGCCGGAATCGCCACGCAGTTTGTGGTGGAGCGCCAGCTGGCGAAAGAGAACATGAGGCGGCAGGACCTTGGCCGCGAGGAGTTCGAGCGGCGCGTCTGGAAGTGGAAGGCGGAGAGCGGCGGGGTTATTAAGGAGCAGATGATCCGGCTCGGGGCGTCGTGCGATTGGACGCGCGAGAAATTCACTCTGGAGCCGGCGCTGTATCGCTCGGTGCTAGAGGCGTTTCTGCGTCTCTACCGCGAGCAGCTCATCTATCGGGGCAGATATATGGTCAATTGGTGCCCGCGCTGCCAGACGGCCATCAGCGACCTGGAAGTGGTTCACATCGAACGGCCTGGCAAGCTGTGGCATCTCCGCTATCCGATTGTGGGAGCTACGGGCGATGGCGAAAGCTATCTTGTGGCGGCTACGACCAGGCCTGAAACCATGCTGGGCGACGCTGCCGTTGCGGTGCATCCGGAGGACGAGCGTTACCAGCACCTTGTCGGACAATCGGTGATACTGCCCCTGATGAACCGTGAAATTCCCGTGATTGCGGATACCTACGTGGACCGCGAGTTCGGCACGGGCGTTGTAAAAATCACGCCCGCGCACGATCCCAACGACTTCGAGGTCGGCAAGCGCCACAGTCTGCCGGAAATTGAGGTGATGACCGGGGACGCGCACATGAGCGCTGCCGCCGGCAAGTACGCCGGGCTCGATCGCTTCGTTGCGCGCGCTCAAATCGTGAGCGATCTCCAGGAATTGGGGCTACTTGAGAAAATCGAGGACATCACGCACGCGGTGGGGGGCTGCGACCGCTGCAAAACCGAAGTGGAGCCGCGGATTTCCACGCAATGGTTCTGCAAAATGGCGCCACTGGCCGAACCAGCGAAGAAGGTGGTGCGAGAAAATCTGATCGAGGTCGTGCCCGATAACCAGCGAACGATTCTTCTCCACTGGCTCGACAACATTCGCGACTGGTGCATTTCGCGGCAACTCTGGTGGGGCCACCGGATTCCCATCTGGCATTGCGCCGATTGCAAGGAGATGGTGCCGGCGCTTGATTCGCGCGTGGAGGTGGTCGATGGGCGCGCGAGAGCGGCGAGCGTGCCTACCGCGTGCCCCCAGTGCGGACACACGGCACTGACGCAGGATCCCGACGTACTCGACACGTGGTTCAGCTCGGGGTTGTGGCCATTTTCCACGCTCGGCTGGCCGGACGACACCGAGGATCTGCGCACCTTCTACCCGACGAGCCTACTCATCAGCGGCTACGATATTCTGTTCTTCTGGGACGCGCGGATGATCATGATGGGACTGCATCTCACCGCAGGTGCGGATGTATCGCAGAGGCTTCCCTTCCGCCGGCTCTACTTGCATTCGCTGGTGCGCACGGCCGAAGGCGCCAAAATGTCGAAGACGAAAGGCACGGGCGTCGATCCGCTCGAACTGACGCAAAAGTTCGGCACCGACGCGCTGCGGTACATGCTTGCGAGCATGGCCGCGCCGGGAACCGACATTATCCTGAGCGAAGACCGCATTCTCGGCGCGCGGGCGTTCGCCAATAAAATCTGGAATGCCGCACGGTTTCTTTTCGTGAACCTTGAAAAAGTTGAGTTGCAGGGAATCGCGATCGAGGAATTGGCCGCGCCCGAGATTCGCGCGAGGGCACCTTATGCCGTGCGGGGTGAAGGGGCGCTCGCGCATCGATGGATTTTCTCGAGACTCTCAGGCGTTACGGCGCAGGTGAATGACGCGCTCGAGAATTTCCGTTTCCACGAAGCGTCGCAATTGATTTATCACTTCTTCTGGGGCGATTTCTGCGATTGGTACATCGAGTGGGTGAAGCCGCAGATCGCATCAGCCGACCGCGAAGTCGCGGTTCCCGCGTGGCGGAACATATTCGCGGCCCTGGAAGCGGCACTGCGGCTGCTGCACCCGGTGATGCCTTTCCTGACCGAGGAACTGTGGCATCGCTTGCCTCAGTCCGGCGGCGCCAAGTCGATTGCCCTGGCACCGTTTCCCGAGCCGCGCACCGAATGGGCGGACACGAGCGTTGACAGGAGTATGGTGTACCTGCAAGGGGGAATCATTTCGGCTCGTAATCAGCGCGCGGAACTGAAGGTGGGCCCGAAGGAAAAGGTTCCCGCGGAGGTTCTGATTCTTGACGAGCAAGAACGAAGGCTCGTGCGGGACAATCGAGACACAATCATGCGTCTCGCTTCGCTTTCCGAATTGAGAGAAGCCTCGCGCCCCGCCGTCGGTTTGAGCGCAGCGTCTGTGGCGGTGGGCGCCGATCTGGATATCCGCGTCCTCTATGAAGCGACGATCGACCGCGGCGCCGAGATCGCCCGGATCAAAAAGGAAATCGAGCGCCTTGAAAAGGACGTCGAATCGAAGAAGAAGCGACTCGCCGACGAGAGTTTTCAAAGCAAGGCTCCCGCCGCAATCGTCCGGAATCTCGAAACGACGCTTACCGAGCGCCAAGCGGAACACCAGAAGTTGCTCGATCGCCTGAAGCAGCTTGCATAGCCTTTGGTGCCATCGTTTTCTTCCGGGCCCGGCAAGCAGCCAAGACCGTTGGGGCAGCAGTGCGCTTGTCCGGAGCGCAGCCGTCGAGTATCCTTCGTGACTCACATGACCAGGAAATCGGTCTCCGACATTCAAGGGGGCACCGACCGCCGCCTTGACGCTCTGCTGACCCTGCTCGCCGAGAATTCGACGATCGTGATCAGCGGGGCGACGATCGCCAAGGAAATCGGAGTGACGCGGCAGCAGGTGTGGCGCTGGATCGAGAAACTGCGCACGCTCGGGGTGCGGGTGAAAGGACATCTGCATACGGGCTACCACATCGAGCGCACGCCCGACATTCTGGTGCCGCAGACGCTGAGCCATGGCTTGTATGGCACGCCGTTCTCACGGCGCATACACCACTTCTTTAAAGTCGACTCCACCAACAACATCGCGATGCGCCTGGCCGAACAAGGCGAGCCGCACGGCACCGTCGTGCTTGCCGAGGAGCAGACCGGTGGCCGAGGGCGGGCGGGCCGGTCGTGGATATCCGAGAAATCGGCTGGTATTTATTGCACGCTTTTGCTGCGACCAACCATTCCCCCCGCGCACGCGCCGCTGCTGACCCTGGTGGCAGGACTTGCCGCACGCGATGCGGCAGCGGAGGAACTGGACTGCGCCCCGGACATTCGGTGGCCGAACGATCTTCTGGTCGACGGCCGAAAGTTCGCGGGAATCCTGACGGAGATGCATGCCGAGCCCGACCGCATTCATTACGCCGTGGTGGGCATCGGGATCAACGTGAACCAGTCGAAGATGCCGGCAGAACTGGCAGAGATCGCTACGTCACTCAAGATCGAGACGAACAAGACCCACTCGCGATTCGAACTGCTGATCCGGTTGCTGCGCCACTTCGACCGCTACTACAATCAATTCCTGGCAGAGGGCGCCGCACCGATTGTGCGGCGGTTCGCGGAAGTGTCGAGCTATTTTCGGGGCAAGCACGTGCGCATCACGACGGCGACGGAAAGCTTTACCGGAACAACCGCCGGGCTCGAACCGAGCGGCGTGTTGCGCGTGGCGCGCGACGACAAGCACTCAACCGAGCTCATCCTCTCGGGCGACGTGGCGGAGGCCGACGGATGCTGTTGACACTGGATGTGGGTAACACCAATACGGTGCTGGGCGTCTTTCGCGGGAAACAGCTCGTCGCGCACTGGCGATTGACAACCGCGCGCGACCAAACTGTCGACGAATACGGAATCTTGACGCGCGATCTTTTCACCCTCGCGGAGCTGGAGCCCAAAGCAATCAACGGCGTCATTATTAGTTCGGTGGTGCCACCTTTGAACCGGACTCTCGCGGAAATGTCTCGGAAGTATTTGAACCAGAAGCCCCTCTTCGTCGAGCCGGGTGTCAAGACGGGCATGGCGGTGCTGGTCGATAATCCGCTGGAAGTCGGCGCAGACCGCATCGTGAACGGCGTGGCGGCTTTCGAACGGTACGGCGGCCCCTGCATCGTGGTCGATTTTGGCACGGCGACAACCTTCGATGCGATTTCGGCCCGCTGTGAATATCTGGGCGGCGCCATCGCTCCGGGACTTGGAATTTCGGCGGAGGCACTTTTTTCGCGGGCCGCCCGGCTTCCCCGGGTTGAAATCAAAGATCCCGGCAAGGTGATCGGCACCAACACCGTGGCTCACATGCAGTCCGGGCTCTACTACGGCACCGTGGACATGATCGACGGTGTTTTATCGCGCATGAAGGCCGAGCTTGGCGCTCCGGCCAAGGTGATCGCGACCGGCGGATACGCCACGCTGCTTGCGAGCGGATCGAAGCATATCGAGCATACCGACGAGTTTCTCACCCTCGAAGGGTTGCGGATCATCTGGGAGCGCAATGATCCGACCGCTACCGAGCGCGGGGGCGCACAAAAGAATACTTCACAATTTCCTGCGCGGCTCAGAAAATGAACTCTTCGCAGTGACAAGGCCCAACAACGCTGATTGCAGCCAATATCGAACTGGTGCGCGGGCGCATCGCGAGGGCCGCCGGGAAAGTCAGGCGCGAGCCCGATGAAATTACGCTCGTGGGCGTATCGAAAACATTCCCTGCGGGGGCGATTCGCGAGGCTTACGCGGCCGGCTTGCGACATTTTGGCGAGAATCGCATCCAAGAATGGGAATCGAAACGCGCCGAACTCGCCGATGTTCAAGCAAAGTTGCACTTCATTGGGCATTTGCAAAGCAACAAATCACGACGCGCTGCGCACCTTTTCGACCGCGTGGATTCGGTCGATCGTGTGGGACTGGCCCGAAAACTCCACAGTGCCGCGAGCGATGAGGAAAAGCGCCTTTCCGTGCTGATCGAGGTGCGTCTGGGGGACGAGCCGACAAAGAGCGGGGCCCACGAATCGGATTTGCTGCCGTTGGCCGAGGAGATTATTAGGCTCCCCTGTTTGCATCTGTTGGGCCTGATGACCGTTCCGCCTCACTTCGACGACCCCGAACAGGCGCGCCCTCACTTTCGCCGGCTGCGCGAGCTTCGCGAGGGCTTAAGCCTGAAGCTTGGCAGTCCCCTACCCGTGCTCTCGATGGGGATGAGCCACGATTTCGAAGTTGCGGTGGAGGAAGGCGCCACCGAGATTCGCGTGGGCACCGGCATTTTCGGCAGGCGTGACAGCCAACAATGATGGCAGTTGTCTCAGGAGTTGGCAGGAGGCTAGGTTAAACCGATTCTCCCATGAGCGTAATCGACGAAGTCCTCACCGCCAACGCAATGTATGCGCGTACGCATGAATTGAGCCACTTGACGCCGCGTCCCGCGCGCAAGCTCGCCATCCTGACGTGCATGGATACGCGGCTTTCGATTCGCACGCTGGGGCTCAAAACCGGGGATGCGCACATTATCCGCAATGCCGGAGGCATTGTCACCGATGACACGCTGCGTTCCCTGGTAATCTCGCACCATCTGCTGGGCACCGATGAAATCATGGTCATCAATCACACCGATTGCGGATTGATGAAAGCGAGCGAACAGGATTTGCGCGCGAGGATCCAGAACCGCACCGGCACCGCGGCTGTTTCTCCCTCTTTTTTCTACGCGTTCCAGAACATCGAAGAAAATGTCCGCCATCAGTTGCAGAAGCTCCGCACGCATCCATGGATTCCCAAGTCGGTGACCCCCCGCGGGTTTGTCTACGACGTTACCACCGGCCTTCTCCGCGAAATCAAGGACGCCTGACGGCTCGCCTCCACGCATCGTCTGCTAGCGTTTGTATCCCAAGCCAAGAACCTCGGGCGAGCCGTGCTGTAGAAGCAGCTTCCTGTTCTTGGCGGAGGAGAGAATGGGATGCTACATTTTCGGCAACAAGCTTGGTGGTTCAGCGTGACCGCGTTAGGCCTTCCGATCTGCTCACCACAGCGAAGACCGCGACGGGCGGAGAGAGCTTCACTGCGACGAGTGCTTACTGGGGTCGGTGCCCAAGAACACAACGGGCCAGAGCAAATCGAAGCGGCCGCAGTCGGCTAGGGCTCAGATCGTGCTGGGAAACGGCTCAGATCGGTTGGCGCCAAATCGCCAACACCATTGGGTCTCGTTCACCGCCTCGCCGATTCAAGCCGGCTGTAACAGCCCGGCAATCGAACGCCCAGAGCATTCAACCCTAGGCCCTTGGCGACGGCTCATCCTTTTCGATCAGGGGAACCGCCGCGCACACTAGGAGCGAATAGCCGCCCAGTACGAGGAAGCTTGCCTTGAAGGTGCCTGTCACATCCGCCAAGTGTCCGACCAACGGGGCACCGCCGAGGATCATGATGATGCCCAGCATGTTCACCAGGCCCATGGCGGCTCCCGCGCGGCCGGGGAACAGAGCACCCGCGCGGGAGAACATGGCGGCGTAGGGCAGGCCGACGCCGATGCCGATCAGCACGACGGCCGTCAGCGCGATGCCCAGCGTGATCAACGCAGTCAGGAACGCGAAGCAGCCCAGCGCGATCATCACGAGGCTTCCAATCAGCAGCGGGCGGATGCCCATGTGCCGGCGCAGCATGCCTCCGAGCGGCCTGGACACGATGCCAAGCAGCAGCACGAGCGATCCAATGAGCCCAGCTTCGGTGGCGGGCACTTTCATCACTTTCGTGAGCATCACGACCACCCAAGAGCCCACCACTACCGAGAGGCCGAATGTTGCCGTCTGCACGAGGCCCAGCAGCCAGAGCTGCGGAGCCAGCAGCATTTCGCTGAACCGGCCGGGCGGCGAGGCAACAGGTGCGACGCTGGGCGCCGCCCCCATCCAAATGAGGGCTGCCGCGAGCGACATTCCGGCGGACACAAGAAACGTCACGCGCCATCCCGCGACAAGATTGAGCCGTGGCACTGCCAGAATCACGAATCCCGCGCCCATCTGGATGGAGCCGCCAAAAAATCCCTGCGCGACGTGGAGCCGCGGTCCGGCCAGCGCTTGATGAATGTAGCGCGCTCCCCCTACGAAACAGACACCTGTTCCGATGCCGGTGAAGATCTTGCACGCGAGCAACTGCCAATACGCACCGGCGAATGCCAGCCCGAGGTTGCCCAGCGCCACCCAGGCGAGGGCGAACACAAGCACACGCTTTGCGCCGAGCCGGTCGACGATGTGTCCGCCGGGGATCTGCATGCCTGCATGGGTGGCAAAGATGCCGGTAGTCAGAAAACCTGCCAGGGCCTGGTTGAAGCCAAACTCATGCATTAGCGCGGGCACCAGGGGCGCGTGATTGGTGTAATTGGCAGAATAGGCGAACGCCACGATGCAGCCGCAAATCAGCGCTGCGCGCTGGGAGGCGGCCGACAGTCCCGCCGATCCCGTCGTACTCGGTACGCGCGTCTGCTGCAGCACGCTCACGGGAGGCCTTGGGGCGCTTGCGCCTCGCCCAGGATGGGCAGCTTCTTTTCATCAATGGTCATATGGGTTGGCAAACAAGAAATTGTAGAAGAAGAAAGCGATTTCCGCTCAACTTTTTTGCGGCATAACGCTGATAAAAATCCACTCCGCACAACCGAAAGTGGTATCGTCTCACTCGGGTTGGTATGGGGAAAATGGAGATGCAGGAGCGCGATGGGATCGTTACATTCGCGGTACGCGTGGCACCGCAAGCCAGCCGCGATGCCATCGCAGGAGAGCACGCGGGCGCTTTGAAAGTGCGCCTTACGGCTCCTCCGGTTGACGATCGGGCAAACGAGGCATTGCGCGAACTGCTGGCCGACAGTTTGAACGTGCCAGTGTCGGCTGTTAAAATCGTGACCGGCACAAAAAGCCGCATAAAGCGCGTGTCCGTCGCCGGCGTGACGCAGGCGCACATCATCAGGCTGATCGCGCCCGGCGAGAAAAAGCCGGGGCGCCGATAAAAAGAAAATGCCCGACATAGGAGCCATTCAAGCGGAACTCAAGGCCAGCCGCATCGATGGCTGGCTTTTCTACGATCACCATCACCGCGACCCGATCGCAAGCCACGTGCTGGGGCTTGGCGACAATGGCATGGCGACGAGGCGCTGGTTTTATTACATTCCGGCGCGCGGGGAACCACGGAAGCTCGTGCATCGCATCGAGCAGGGCGTGCTCGATGCGCTCGGCGGCCGGAAATACCTGTACGCAGGCTGGGAAGAGCTACAGAAGACGCTTCCGAAACTGCTGTCCGGCAGTAAGAAAATTGCGATGCAATATTCGCCTGAAAACAACATTCCTTATATCGGGCTGGTGGATGCGGGGACCGTGGAACTGATCCGCAAGCTCAAAAAAAAGGTGGTGAGCTCGGCCGATCTGGTGCAGAAATTCGAAGCGAGCTGGTCGCCCGAACAGGTTGCATCTCATCTGGAATCGGGCCGGATCGTCGACCGCGTGAGGCAGGGTGCGTTTGAGCAGACCGCGGCATGCGTCAGCACCGGACGGCCCATCACGGAATTCGAGCTGCAGCAATGGATTCTGGACCGCTTGCGCATGGACGGTTTGGTGACGGCTGAGCCGCCTATCGCAGCCGTGCAGCCCAACAATGGCAATCCCCACTATGAGCCGAAAACAGGCGCGTCGCGACTGATTCGCGCGGGCGATTTGCTGCTGCTCGACATCTGGGCGAAAAGCAACCGTACCGGAAGCGTCTATTACGACATCACTTGGATGGGTTATCTAGGAGAGCGCGTTCCGGATTCCTACGCAAAGATATTTCGCATCGTTCGGGAGGCGCGAGACCGCGCCATTGACTTCGTCAAGAGGGCCGTCGCCGAGAGCAAGAAGATCCATGGATGGGAAGTGGACCGGATCGCCCGCGAGACGATTCGCAAAGCCGGCTATGGCAAGTATTTTGTGCATCGCACCGGCCACAGCATCGGGCAGGAGGTCCATGGCAACGGAGCCAACATGGACGGGCTCGAGACGAGAGACGATCGCAGGATCGTTCCGCACACGTGTTTTTCCATCGAACCAGGTATCTATCTGCCCGAATTTGGAATTCGCAGCGAAGTGAACGTGTACGTGGATGAGCACGAAGCCCGCGTCACCGGGGCGATTCAAGATGAGATCCTCCCGTTGCTGGCCTGAGCGATTGTGACCGAAATTCACACCAAGGAAGAGTTAACAGGCGAGGGCGCGGCGGCAGAAACTCCCACGAAACGCCCTTACACGGCCTTTTTGGTCGCGCTCGCAGCATGGATCGTGCCGGGTATGGGCCATTTGTTACTGGGCCGCCGGGGTCGCGCGCTCACTTTTTTCGTGGTCGTGAGCGGCTTGGCTCTTATCGGATTCCTGGCCAAGGGCCAGGTGTTCCCTCCTCATTCCGATGACCCGTTCGGGACACTCGGTTTTCTCGCAGACGCCTGCTCGGGAGTCTTTTTTGTGCTGGCGCACCTGGTTGAAAAGACGGGACCGGATGTATCGCGCGCCGCCGGCGACTACGGAACACGGTTTGTAGCAGCCGCTGGCGTCGTGAACTTACTTAGCGTGCTGGACGCGCATCGAATCGCGGCCGGCAGCAAGATTTAGGTGAGCCAAGTGCGTTCTAGCCATTTCGCGATGATGGTGGCCTTTGCGGCGCTTGTTTCGACCGCTCTCGGCGGCCTGACCGAGCATGCGACGAGTGCGAGAATCAAATATGCTCTGTGGTTTTTTGCGCTATTCCTGGGAGTGGGCTGGGGGATCGCGTGGCTGATGTATCCGTTTTCCCGCTAGTCTCTCTTCTGTGGCAACACTGCAACGCTCTGTGTGCGCGCATCAGGCAAAAGCTGTCTTGCGAGCCCCTTTCGCTCTCCGGCGCAAGCAGATGGTAGCACTCCAAACCGATCCTGGTTGAACGCCAATCTCGGGGACTCCATCGTTGTCTTCCCGGGCAATTTCGTCTAGTGGCGCAAAGCGAAGGCAAAGAGGTTGTTGCCTGCCGCGATCGCCACGTACTGCTTGCCATTCACCTGATAGGTGATTGGAGCGGCGATCACAGGTCCCCCTAGATTGACCTTCCACAACAGCGCGCCCGAGTTGGCATTTAGCGCTTGGAAGTAGCCTTCCCTCCCCCCGACGAACACCAGGTCCGATGCGGTAGTCAGAATGCCGCTGTTGGTGACGTCGTGCATTTCGAAAGACCATTTCCTCTCGCCGGTGTGAGGATCGAGCGCGATAACGGCCCCGTGCCCCGCAGCTTCTGTGTAGGTGTTGATGGGCCCTGGACTTTCAAAGGTGACACCACCGGGAGAGGGTATGCCACCGTTGAAGCTTCGGCCTTCCTTGTAGTCGACCGGAATTCGTTGTACGCGGCTCGCCGCGTCTTCCCAGGTGGAAACGTAGAAAAGCCCAGTGCGCGGGCTGTAGGAGGGAGAGTACCAACTTGTGCCGCCGGGATTCGACGGATAGGAGGAAGCCCCGGGAGGTTGAGGCGCTAAGACCGGCCGCCCCGTTGCCGCGTCCAGGCCGCTGGCCCAATTGACCTTCACGAATGGACGGCCTAGGAGGAACTTCCCCGTGCTCCTGTCCAAGACATAAAAGAAGCCATTGCGATTGGCCCAGAGCATCAGCTTTCGCGGGGTCCCACTCCAGTCGGCATCGATGAGAACGGGAACCTGCACCGCGTCATAATCGTGGGCATCGTTTGGCGAAAATTGAAAAAACCACTTCAAGGTGCCTGTATCGGCGTCCAAGGCGACTACAGAACAAGAATACAGGTTGTCACCTGGACGCATGTCCGGGTTAAGGCTGGGGGCCGGATTGCCGGTTCCCCAGTAGGTGAGGTTGAGTTCGGGATCGTAGGAACCAGTGACCCAGATGGAAGCGCCACCATGCGTCCAGGCATCTCCGCTCCAGGTCTCATGGCCCGGGTCCCCGGGGCCTGGAATGGTATAAAATCGCCAAGCCTCTCTGCCCGTTTTGGCTTCATAAGCGGCGATGAAGCCGCGGACACCCAAATCAGCGCCGGCCACGCCGACCACTACCTTGTCTTTGATCACCAACGGCGCAAGCGTCATCGCGTAGCCTGAGGCGGCCTCCGCCACTTTGACATTCCAGACAGGATGTCCGTTCTTGGCGTCGATGGCGACCAAGTGCGCGTCAATGGTCGCCAGGAACAGAGTGTCGCCGAGAATCGCCACTCCTCGATTCACTCGCCCACAACACGGCCTGGAATCAGGAGCCGGATCGTAATGGTAGACCCAGAAAGCGCGGCCCGTCTTCGGATCAAAGGCCACAACGTCGTCGGGCGCTTGTGTGACGTAGATGACCCCATCGACAACGAGCGGGGTCGATTCAAACTTCTGCAGCGATTGAGCCTGGAACACCCACTTCAATTCCAAATCCTTCACGTTCGCTAAGGCTATCTGTTGCAACGAACTGTAACGATGGCTCGAATAGCCACCAGAATAGGTGAGCCAGTTCTGAGGCTCCGCGGAGGAATGAAGCAAGCGGTCGCTGGAAACTTGCGCGGCGAGTGGAAGCGGAATCAGTGGCGGTAGCAATAGCAACAGGAGAAACAACCCGAGCCGTCGAGAAGTCACTGGAGCTCTTTCATGAAGGTTGGGCCAACCATCTAGCGTCATTTGCGGAGAGCGAAAGCAAAAAGCGAGTTGCCCGCAGCAATGACGACGTACTGCCGGCCATCGACCTGATAGGTCACCGGGCCAGCGTTGATGTCTCCTCCGAGGTTCACTTTCCACAGCAGCTTGCCCGAATAGGCATCCAGCGCTTGGAAGTAGCCCTCCCGTCCTCCCGCGAAAAGCAGATCCGAGGCGGTCGTGAGAATCCCGCCGGTGCCGACATCGAACATGTCGAACGACCATTTCTTTTGCCCGGTGTGAGGATCGATGGCGATCAGGGCGCCGCGCCCAGCCGCGTCGGTGTAGACGTTGACCGGCCCCCGGCGCGAAACGCCAGGAGCGTTTGGAAATGGAGAGTTCACGATTCCACCGCCGAAGCGCTGGCCCGCCTTATACTCGACGGGAGTTTCTTGGAAGATGTTTGCATAGTCTTGCCAGGTGGAGAGGTAGAACAGGCCGGTGCGCGGGCTGTAAGATGGCGAGTAAAAGTTCGTGGCTCCCTGCACCCCCGGATAGGTTGGCGTACCAGGAGGCTGCGGAGTCAGGATCGGCCGACCCGTCTCTTTGTCAAGGCCGCTCGCCCAGTTGACCTTCGCAAACGGCTGCCCCAGAAGGAACTTGCCCGTGCTTCTGTCTAAAACATAAAAGAAGCCGTTGCGGTTAGCCGAGAGCAGCAGCTTGCGGGGATTCCCGTTCCATTTTGTATCGACAAGGACGGGAATTTGTACCGCGTCATAATCGTGCGGATCGTTGGGCGTGAATTGAAAATGCCATTTTAGAGCGCCGGTATCGGGATCAAGGGCGACCAGAGAATCGGAGTAGAGATTGTCACCCTCCCGCTGGGCGTTGTTGAAGTCCGGGCCGGGATTGCCAATCCCCCAATAGGTAAGGTTCAGTTCGGGATCGTAGGAGCCGGTGACCCATACGGATGCGCCTCCATGCGACCAGGAATCGCCGCTCCAGGTTTCGTGTCCCGGCTCGCCGGGCCCTGGGATCGTATAGAATCTCCAGGCTTCCTTGCCTGCTTTCGCTTGGTAGGCGGCAATGAAGCCGCGAATGCCGTATTCTCCGCCAGCCACTCCCACGACCACCTCGTCCTTGATCGCCAGCGGCGCAAGCGTCATCGCGTAGCCCGCCGCCGAATCCGCCACTTTGATATTCCAGATAGGGTGGCCGTTCTTGGCGTCGATGGCGATGAGGTGGGCATCGATGGTCGCCATGAACAGGGTGTCGCCCAGCATGGCCACGCCGCGATTCACGCGCCCGCAGCAAGGCTTGGAATCGGCCGACGGGCTGTAGTGGTAGACCCAGAACGCGCGACCTGTCTGGGGATCGAGCGCGACAACGTCATCAGGCGCCTGCGTCACATACATCACTCCATCAACGACGAGCGGCGTCGACTCGAATTTCTCCAGCGATTGCGCCTGAAATATCCATTCCAATTCCAGGTCCTTCACGTTCGCCGGACTGATCTGTTGCAACGCGCTATAGCGGTGGCTTGAGTAGTCGCCGGAATAAGTGAGCCAGACCTGAGGCTCGGCCGAGGAATGGAGCAGGCGGTCGCTGGAAACCTGCGCAGCGAGTGAGAGCGCGATCCATGGCAAGAAAAGCAGCAGAAATGATCCGCGCCATCTGAAAATCATTTCGAGCCTTTCAAGGAAAAAAGATAAGCCAGGACATCTGCGATTTCCTGCGAACTAAACGTGTCTTTGTAGGACGGCATCGCCGAGGTCTTGATCACGGTGTACTCGCGCAGGTTGGCCTTCTCGAGCGACACGAGATTTTCATGATCGTCGATGAGCTCGACGGTATAGGTGTCTTCGTTGAGCCGCCGCCCGGTGATGATCTTCCCGTCCCGTGTCACGGCGCGCACAGAACGGTTCACCGGTAGCATCGAAGCCGTCGGGTCGAGGAGTGTTTTTAGGAGAAGATCGGCAGTACGAGTCGCGCCGACGTCGCTCAGGTCGGGAGCCACGCGGGGGCCTTTTCCGTTCACACGATGGCAACTCGCGCAGTTACCCTTTCCTCCAAACAGAGCCTGGCCGCGCCCCGCGTCGCCCATGGTTACGCCGCGCGCGTCAAAAGTACTCATATTGCGAAGGTAGGCGATGATCTCGGTGAGCTCCGCTGTGTCGAAATTGAACGAGGGCATGGCCGTTCCCGCCACCCCGGTTGTGATGATGGTGCGAAGATCAAAATCGGAAGTAACTGGCACGCGAAATTGTCCGGCTCGAAAATTGACCCCGGGCACCGAGTCGCCATTGGCGCCATGACACGGCGTGCACTGCGTATTGAAGATTTGCGCGCCGTAGGCAATGTCAGCCTGAGCGTATTGTCCGGGGGCATTTTGCGCCTGCGCTCCGAACTGCAGCAGCACCAATAAGACAAACACGGCTAAGAATTGGAGCAGCCGACTATAAGGCTCACGGCGACATCTGGCCGGATGAACCATCCATCTGCCAGCGGGACGCACCCCGCGAGTCTTGGTCGGCCAGGCCGATTGCATCGCAACACCTCGTCGTCGTATTCGCACAAGGCGGCAACCTACTAAGGGCTTGCGCCTTTTGTCTGTGATGGGAATCACAGGCCTCCCGCACGCCTGGGAAAACAAATGGACTGAGCCGCATTTGATCGCTGCCTGTCTAGTTCGGCACGATCGTCTTGGCCGGGTCGATCCGCACGACCAGATACGTCAAATCCTGCGGCACTTCGGTGAACCAGTTGACGGAAGTCTACATCGTCACACAAGGCTCGGCGAAAATAGCTACCGGCGGGGTGATGACCCCCACAGGGACTTGGCCCTCGGACAACAAGGACAACGGCGAAGGAATCGGCCTGGGATTTATCGGAACGGTCGTCCAGCCCAATGCATCGCCCACATCCACAATGCGAAACGCCACGTTCGTCTTGGCCGCCTGGATCTGGCCGTTGGGAATGTAGACAGCAGCTTTATTGGTTTGCGCCGCAGCCGTTGCCGACAACGCCAGCAGGACGGCGCAAATCTCAAGTGCCACTCTTTTCACTCTTCCTCCGATATCATTCTCGGTTGTTCCGAATCGTTCCAGTGGGCGCGCGACGCGGCGGCATGGTCACAATCCCGGCCTCGCCAACGCCATTTTCGCTGTGCAGCCTGGCGTGCCCACAGGAACGCACGGCCCTTCTACGCTGGCTACTTCACGCCTGTCGTCTTCGAAGGGTCAATCCGCACGACCAGATATGTCAAATCCTCTGGTATCGCGGTGAACCAGTGCGGCGTGTTTTTCGGAATCAAGACCACGTCTCCCGCCTTGATGTCTTGAACGGCATTCGGTTTTGCGACCTTGCCGCGGAATCCCGGGCCCGTTCCTTCTTCGCTGCCGGCTTTCATGGGGCTCTGGTCGGTCATCGTTCCGCCAGTGGCGAGCGTGGCCGAACCCTTCTGAACGATATAGACCTCGGTCACGTCGGTGTGCATAATCGGGCCGGCCATGCCGCCTGGCTCCAACTTGAGCCGGTGCTGGATGGCGATGCCCACGTTGGCATCTCCGACATCGACGATGTGAAACGAAAGGCCCTTGGTTACCGCCTGGAGTTCCTTGGTGGTGGATTGAATCTGATCGCCGGATATGTAGGTAGCCGCGAAGTTCGTCGCAGCGTTGTTCGTTTGCGCCTTGGCCGTGGCTGACAACACCAGCAGCGCGGCAAAAATCTGAAGCATCGCTTTTGCCATTCTTCCCTCCTGTTTAATTTTCATTTCGTGCAGAATCGGTCTGAGCGGACTCGCGCATTACACCGCCACCGCGGGCGCCATGATACTGCAATTCGGGTCGCTGTCGCCTACGCTTTCACGGCTTGGCTCCAGTGCGGGCACGCAAAACGCAAGGACCGCCCGAAGCTGGCGCTCCGGCCGTGTTGGTTAGGGGCTCACAAGCGCCCGTGGCTCCCCTACTCCTCGGTGAAGCTCAGGCTCTTGCCGTTAAAGATGATCTTGCCGTCACCCTCGCGAATGTATCCAGCTCCTGTGCCGTTCTTTGCGGGATGGAAGGTGATATCGATCTCGTCGCCCGGCTTGAGGGTGTTCCTGGTCCAGCCCGCCCGGCTCATATACAAGGGGTTGTACATTTCAACCGACCAGTGGGTGACCAAACCCTTATCGTCCTTGGTATCGAAGTTCAGCACACAATGAGGATTCTCCCACTGAAGGCCGGTCACAACCGCCTTTGACGAGATGGTTTTGGTCAAGTCGTAGGACGAGGTTCCATGATGCGCAAAAGCGACTCCCGAAAGCATGAATAAACCGGAGACCAAGGCAAGTAACGCCACAAGTTGGGTTTTCATCAAAAAAGCTCCTTTTACCTTCCACTGCAAGCGGCGACCTAGCTTGCCCTCGCTACTACTTTTCGGGCACCGCTTTGCCGTCTGGATCCTGAAGGCTCTGCTGGAAGAATTTCGACTGGTCCTCCACTACACAGAAGGCTTCGCCGATTTCCCAGGTCGGTTTCAGCTCAAAACTGTTTCTCACTATCCACGTCGACGTGTACATCTTCGGGTCGTCGATTGTAAACGAGATCTGCAAGTGCTGTGGGTCGGGACGGTGATAGCGTTCAGTAAGCTTGAGAGCGTCACTATGCGGATGGCCACGGACATCGAGCCATGTTTTGTCGTTGAAGCTCGCGGTTTCGACAACCAGATCGTCTCGGTCCCAATGGCCGATCGAATAGCCCATCCACAGCGGATCAGAATCCTTGGGCAACTCTCGCCCGTCCATCCAGACCTCGCGCCATTGATGAGTGTTTTCGTAGAAGATGAAAATCCGCTGCGGCGTCTGGACAAATTCGAACGCATAAGCACCGCTCAGGTAGATGTGCGGCAGTCCCGGCCAGTGGCAGGTATAGGCGGGATCGATCGTGATGGGGCGGCCGCCTTTGAGTTCGTGCGTGTTGAAATCGAATTGGGCCTGTCCCTGCGGCGTCATCGGCGCGACCGGGTCGGAAAAGTGTTCGCGGACCTTGCCAAGCGCCCAGACGCCCGACAGATCATGCGTCATTCCCGTGCCTGTCTTTGCGGCAGGGGGGGCTTCCGATTGAGCCGGTACGCGTGACGCCAACGGCAGCATCGCCAGCAACCAAGCCGCCAGCATTCCTGCGAACAGATTCCTCATTTGTTGACGTCCCCTGTCACAAACTACAAATCCGCTACGACTCGCCGACCCACTCCACCGGCGAACCGCCTCCCAGCGGTGGCCAAGGCCAACAAAAAGCATGACGCTGACTTAGATGAACCCCCCGCCAATGCCGTTACACGGGCGGCATTTTCTCATCTTTGCAACTTTTTGTGAAGCCTTCGTCGGATTCACGGATTCACGGGATTCACTTGTCGCTCCGCGTGCGGCTACGCAGTGATACAGGAGGAATCAGCTTTCGCAACGATGGCTGACGACGTTGACGAGTTGCTCGCTCGCGCTTCGTGAGCGATGAGGACAGGCTGGCCAGCGGGCCCCATGAGATTGTCGCGCCGATTTGCAAGGGGAGGCATAGGCTCGGTGCGCCCGGAACCGCCGCCCGAATCCGGTCGTGATACCGCTGGCCCGATTGTGCACGAAGGCGCCGATTCTGGGCAATTCTGGGCAGCTTCGTTTGACGCTGGGTGTTCCAGGTGGTATAAAAACCAGAACCGGTAATTGCTCTCGGTGGGGCCGTGGCGCAGTTGGGAGCGCGCCTCGATGGCATCGAGGAGGCCGTGGGTTCGAATCCCATCGGCTCCACCAACTTCCTAAAACCTCAATAAATTCGTGTATTGTCGCCCGTTTTCAAAGAAGTTGTTGCCCAACTGACTGAGAAAGGCTTCAGAGCCCCTGGGCTTTTCGAAGGTCTGAAAAGGGCTGGAGCCCATCCCGCCGGCTCAACCATTCATAGAAAAGAAAGAGCTTACGCTAGAAACCGCTAACGGTTGCCAGCACTGTTGCCAGCTTTCTGCATTTTCCTCGTGTATTCAAAGATGAATCTTTCACGACGGGAGCGTTGGCTAAACCCTTTGGCCTGTGGGGTGACGGGTGCATCAAGGAATGATTGAGGGACGGATCCGACCATGAATCCTGTACACAGCGAAGTCTCTCTTGTCCACGGTGAATATTTTGCGGATACCTTCTCGCTCGGCAATCCGGATGAGCGCAGCGTCAACAAGATCCATCGGGCGGTCGGCGTATTTCCGCCGAAGTTCACGGATGCGAGGCAGATCGACCAAGCCAAGCGGAAGTAGCTGCAGCGCCTTCCTCACCAACATCTCCCATAAAGCTTCCTGGGCCGCCGGCAGATCGTTTAACAGGTACATCGCTTCGGTCAGCGGCGGCCACCCCGTTGCCAAAGGTTCTTGCAAACTCTTCAGGGTCGAGACGCATTGCTCATGGTATTGGTCATCTGCGTCCACCAGGGCCACGAGGGGCCCCGCATCCACCAGGATCACCGGGAGCCCCCTCGGCTCTTTAGCAGGGCGGCGAACTGACGGCCCGCTCCCACCGAGCGTTTTCGGTTTCCGCCGTGCACAATTCCAATCAAATCCGAAACCATTTCATAAGGCGATCCGGCTGGTTCTTGCTCTTCGATCCATGTCTCGATCGCCTGGCGAATCACCTCCGACGCGGACACTTGCTTGCGGCGCGCAATGCGCGCGATACGCTGCCTGGTTTCCTTATCCACCCTCAATGTCACTGGAGATGGCATACCATCACCTCGCATGTTAGCTCAATGTATTACGAGTTGTAATACAAGATAATAGAGTCGCCTTCCCTGGTCAACCAGGCTTGTGCCGTGTTGCATGCAGCACGGCAGTCCCGCAGTCGGACCGCCGCGCCTCGCAGGACGGTCATCGAAACCGCGTGGGACTACATCGAGCCCAGCAAGCAGAAACCCCGCAAGACCTACCTGGGCTATCGCACTGCCCTCAACCTGTTCCAGATCTGCCGCGAAGACATGCTCGACTTTCCCCACGAGTTGCGGACGCGCCGCTCAACGGAGACCGGCAATCCAATCGGCGAGTCAACCGTGTCCAACTATTTTCTCGAAACGATGGTGTTTCTCAACGGCCGTGGAATCGGCAAGTTCGTGACCCGAGAAGATTGGTTACAGAAAAAGGACCGGCCCGTCCATGTGGACAAGCGGAACAAAGACAAGAAATATGCAAGTTGTTGCCCAAACTGACTGAAGAAGTCCAAAACATCTACCGCAATGGACTTTTGAGGCCATGAGCATTCCGCTCGAAGGATCAGACTTCGCCTTCTGACTTCCCGCCAGGTTCGATTCGTCGGAGCCTCTCATGGATGGCTCGCAAAGCCGTCTTGGTTTGTACGTGCCCGATAGCTTCTACCTCGAGGGCCTGAACCGTCACAACGAGGTCCCGATCCTTCTCTTCAGCCGCGGTTTGCAAGAGCCGTTGTGTTATAAGTAGTTTTTCCTCGGCCAGCCTTCGCTCGGCAACCATGGCGGCGATGACCAAAGTCATTGTGCCGATAACACCAATAAAAGTGTCCAGAAGAAGGAGCGATTTCGTTAGATTCGCCGCCATGAAGGAGCCATATCCCTGAACCGTACCCCAAATCGCGCAGCCGAATAGAATCAGTGTCGTGCCTGTTGCTTCAATAGGACGAAACCGGAAGGCTGCCCAAATCAAAAAAGGGATACACAGCCACGCGGTTACGAGGTCTTGCTTGTTCCACGACAGGGACAGAGGACCGAACACAAGTAAGCAAACAAAAATCAATCCGAAAAGTAAGACAGCCAACTCACCGAGTTCAAGCGCGTTCCACTCCTTGGGAGAAGGGCGCAGCAACAATATCAAGAAGGGCGTAAACATTAGAATACCGATGCCATGGGCGAGCCACCACGTGAGCCATACGAGCACAGCATCCTTCAAGCTGAGCTGTCCCATGAGATACAGTCGACCCACGCCGAGAGTGGGACTAATCACAGGCGTGCAGATGCATCCCCAAAAAACGAACCCGAATACGTCTTTCGCCGTATCAAAAGCCTTTACTCCATGAAAAAACCTGTTGATGATATAGGCGCCTGCCAGCCCCTCCAGTGTGGCTCCCAGCGGCATTAAGAGAGATGAGCCTGACATGGTCAGATGGCCGAGGAGAGATCCGATAAATATCGCAGGCCACACGCGATACCCGTAAACAAGAAGCGCGGCAAGTGCGATACCGGCGGGAATCCAAATGGGCGTTACGAACGGAAGTACCAGTGACAGTTTCAAATTCAGATGCCCGACGACGAAATAAATGAGGATTAGAAAGACCAACAACGCAAGCCGTGTAAACGAGCGCGAGTTGATAAACTGCGTGACCACGGAGAGTTTCTGCCCGCCAGTTGCCGCGTCTTGATTGGCCCCCCGGAGGGCGTAACTTCACCCTCCTGGATCCGGCGCATGATAAACTTTTCCTTCGCTCGATTCAACGAATTTGCCGCGCACGCCGCGCACGCCGCGCACGACGCGCACGACGCGCACGCCGCGCACGAATTTGCCGCAAGCGCCGTCACCGCACACATAAAGTATCACTTCAAATGGACGGTGAACCGGACTTTATGAAATTGAGACGAAAGTACTAGGCCGATCTCACTTCGGAAGGCAGCAATCGGACACCTAAACTGAAAATCGAAGCATCAAACAGAGGACCAATCACGGGTGGTTCCTCCATTGGTTCTAATTCGGTCAGCGGGAACGACCGGACAGTGGCTGACCCTGCACATTTTGGTCGAACCGCAGTGAGAGGGCGAAACGGAAGATGGGATTTTGGGACACGCCAGGTAGCCGGGCAGCGTGGCATCTAAAGCTCGGGCTCGTGCTATTACTAGCGGGATACAACAGCGCTCACGGTGCGGATACCCCCCCGGCGGTCGGGAGGGCGGCACCGGACTTCACGTTGAACTCCCAAGAAGGCACGCCGGTCAGCCTGCACGAATTTCGCGGTAAGTGGGTCGTGCTCTACTTCTACCCAAAGGATTTTACGAGCGGCTGCACGATTGAAGCCCACAATTTTCAACGCGACCTGTCCCGATATGAGCAGCAGAACGCCGTACTTTTAGGTGTGAGCGTGCAATCCTCGAACTCTCATAAAGAGTTCTGCGCGAAAGAAGGGCTGAGCTTTAAGCTATTGGCCGACACGAATCACGGAGTGTCGGCTACCTATGGTTCAGTGACGAACTTAGTCGTAACGAAACTCGCTGCGCGTCACACTTTCCTGATCAACCCCGAAGGAGTCATCGTGAGGGAGTTTCTGGACGTGAATCCGAGCAAACACAGCCAAGAAGTATTAGCTGCGCTAACTCAACTTCAACAGTCAGCGGCTACGAAATAGCCGGGGCCTCCTTGCGTAGCACGGCTTGATCGCGGGCAAGATCACGGGATCGGCCATCGACGGGAGCCTTTGAGAAGCCGCGAGCCTTCGGGATGGCGCCAGTCATTGCGGAGAGCCCCCTCGCACATGGACCGCAACTGTTGCCCCCACGCTGTCACCCACCCACCCCTTTCCACCCACCTTGTTCAGATCTGCGTCACACCGGTCAGCGGTGCCCCTTCGTATTCTAATGAGCGCTGCTGCCGTTCGCTTGGACGGATGTAGGCCGCACCGTGCCTGAACAAATTCTGCGATTTCTGGACATGGACGATTCGAGCAGGGACAAAGATGTTTCCGCTCCCCTTCGAATAAGGAACAGCTAGCTCAATGTGAGACCCCTCCGCGTAGCGCGTGCCACTAGTGAAACATACGCCTCCGCCCGAAAGATCTTCGCATTTCACAATCTCCTCGGGAAAACCCGACTGACGAATACCTGCTAACACTTTTGACCGGACTCGGGCATGCTTGCGCTTGTTGGGCGCGCGGCCTGACTGGGTGGCCGATGCGCCCGGCCGTAACGGCTGTTCATTGAGCTGGGCCGCTAAATCGCCCGGGCCCTGGTTTGTTTCCTGCACCCAGGACGTCGTCGCCGAGCACGACTGACAAGACCGTTGGATGCTGCAGTTGGCCTCCAAAACCTGAAGCTCAATTTCATTAAGCTGCACCGTCTCGCAACCTTGGCAATGAGTGCACCGCAGGCGTGTTCGTGGCAACGTCTGGTCGGAACCGGGGCTTGGGAATCGGACACCCCAGGGGCTCGTGTTAGGGTTCAACAAGGCAATCCCATATACGAGCTCATGACCCTGTCCGCCAAGCAGCCCCACGATGCGAATTCTGGTGCCCTCCTCGGTGCCCGGATTGCGAATGGTCAACTCTTGTGCCGGCGCCAAATTGCGGCCCAACACAATTACCGCACCATTCCGGCTAATCACAGACGTGCGCCCTCGTTCCCTGAAATCATGACCCTGGGCGTCCGTGCCTCGCACCTCAACAGGAAATTCAATATGGACCCGCTCACTCCGGCGCTTCCCAACGGACTGCATTTGTTTTCTCCCGGACTTCACGGTCGGCTTCGAGGATTGATCCGCGCTCGAACGGCCGAGGCGAGAACCCCTCAAGTTTCGCACCGACAACTACACGACTGCCCGATTTCCCGAATCGATCACTTCTCGGATGTTTCCCGCTCCACTGCAACCAGACTTTCGCGGGGTTGGTAATCGCGGCAACGATTCCCGAGACTATCCCGCTCGCAAGGCACCTGAACGTTTGCTAGGTTGCGAACGGCGGTGCCCACCACATTCGTGATCCGAGTCGTTCCAACGTCCCTCTGAACTGGAGGTGATCTTGAGCAACAGTAGTTGTTTAGCGTGTTCCTGGACCTCAAGACTCCGCTTTTCATGGGAAATCCCGCTAGTCGGAGAGACGGTTGGCCAACAAAAACGCGCACCGCCAAGACAGAATTTGCAAAAACCCTTTAAAAGTGGCTCTTTGACCTGCTAAACAAATACCCCAAGCTTTGGTCGCCGGCACGATTACAAGTTCATTTGGGCTCATACTCTCTTGGCAACCACGTTTCCCCATTCACGGGAAACGAGACTTCAATTGACGCGACGTTCTTAGTGAATATCCCATACGACGCCAATGGCCTCGGCCCAGCGCCGCTTCAACTTGACGTAGGCGCCACGCTTCATCGAGGACGATGGAACCACATTTTGCTGGCTTCTCATGCTGCACCTCGCTCACCTGTCCGTCTGGCACAACGTTCCACAAGTCGAGCAGCCCTCCCGCTTCGAACCCATAAAACGCCGACTACTCATCAGTTCTGCCGTGTCCGGTTCGCCGATGTCTCTGGACATGCATACGTGACGACCACGCCCCCACCCGGTATGGGCATTCCTACACTCGATCGAGCACGCTCCATTCTTATATACGAAACACTCTGGCGTCTGGTTCACAACGCGTGAGATGACTTTTCGAAGGCGAAGCTCAGCCTCGGCGACTTCTTGTTCTGAGAGGTCGGCCATGGTCCACTCTCCGTTTTTCTGACTGACGCTCAATCCCGAAGGAATCCTGTTCAGTAATTCCAACTTCGCAGCAGCATGACGAATCGGAGGAACGATTGGAGCGAGAGCGCAATCATTGTGTCCCGCATCCCGATGAGCTTCGCGCGAATCAGACCTCCGTTTGTCGGAAGCTGGGGGCTTTCAGGCCCACGCGTGCTTGCGCTTACGTTCATGGCTGCCTCGAAGGGTCACTCCAGTAAATATTTCTCCGCAGTCTTTGGCTGGTCTCAGGCATGGGGGGTTCCATCCACAACGGCAACCGGGCTGTTAATCTCGGTCCTGGTATCGAAAGTCACGGCCTCGCAGATGATCCCAGCGGTGATCATGCGCGACTGGGCCGCGATCTCCGTCCCAGTAGCCCACGAAGAACCGTTCCCCATCGTGACGCGGTGCCACCCAGCAAGCTCCCTCGTACGGTGGTTCGGTCCAATAACCTTCATGCCACCTATAATGCCTTCTTACGGGATACCAGTAACCTCTCACCCACACGAACTTGAGGTCCGGTCGTTGTGGCATCACGTTGAGCACGGGCGTTGGAGGCGGCGGTCCAATTCTGACTCCCATGGAAGCCTGCGCATTCAGGACCGAGACCACAACTAGCGGCAACACCGAAAGCAGTATCGTCCTTAAGAAAATCATCATTTGCCTAGTCCCCTTTTGTTCTTACTCCCCGGCCATAGTAGAGACCTTGGTTACCTAGAACTGAAGGCATTCCAAAGCGCTTGCGTCCGTCTAGCTTCGCGGAGTAGACCCTGCCAAAGCGGAACACAAGGCGGCGTCGGACATTTGGATCAACGAACGATCGGGCCGGCACCCGTTGCACCATCGCCGGTTTCCGACGTTCAACCCTCCATCCACCCTTTCACCGCAACCGTACTCGAGTGCGCAACGGCTGCCTGTATCATGCAGAACACCATTCTTATGAGTACACAGAGGCCAAGCCGCCGCACTTGCGGATGTCGGGGTGCTTCGCTGGACCGATCACAAGGCGGCGGCTTCGTGCCTTCTGCTTCCAGCAGGAGAGTCTTTCGGTGAGAAGTACGGTTCTACTTCCTGCTCGTTTTCGATCGACCCGGGTTCCCATACACAACCCTGCCTGAGAACAAGCACATGGCCGGAGGCTAGCGCAGAGTTCGGTTTAGGGCCTCGCTAGGGTTTCCAGAACCGAGAATGCAGGTTCCAAACAGAACTTTATTTCCCCGGACACGGCTGCATTGTTGACACTGCCTCACTGAAGCAGGAACGCAAGCATGGCACCGCGGGATGCAGCTCGATGGCTCGCAATCACCAAGGCCGACAAGGTATGACGCGACAATTTAGCATCACTCATGTGCGTTTCAATCGAAACCCCAAAGACGGTGCAGCGGGTCTGAAGGTTTACGGATTAAATGAAATCAAGATGCGCGGAGTAAGAGCTCCGGTCGATCCTCGAGGGTATTTGATGGGCTCCCATGCTTCAGATTCGGCCGAAAGCGTTTTAGAAGATAAAGAAGAGCGCGGTTCACTAGAGATTGCCCGGTTATGGAAAGCAAAAACCGCCAGCGGTCTGCCGGCCGGCGGCAGAGGTTGTGACGTTTGGGCAGCATGTTTGCCTGCAGGAGAAAGGCCGTGACACTCTCCTCCCTGACCAGCGCAATATTGACTCTTAGTCGGAGACTTTGGACGATTCGAGACTCTACGATCTGCCCGGTGCATCACGAACAAGCCTTGGCTACCGGACACGTCCGCGACGATAGAACGCAGTGGGAATACGAACATTGTGCCGCGGACACCGGCAAGCAGCATTATTTTTGGGTGTCTAGCGGTTTATTGAAGAACCGCATTTCGCGATGAATTCCGCGCACGCTTTGTTCGCAATGGCCCAGCGCGACCGACAGCCAAAGGACGGCATTTCGCCAAGAAGGAGGGCGTTACCCACTGCTTTGCCGCCGTTCTAAGGATTCCATCGCGGCAGTGCAGAACTCCACAACGCGTTGCGTTTTCACCTGTGGTCAAACCGGTCTGAGCTTGTTTGAAGGGACGCTGTCTCAATTTCAGGTCACCCAGCTGATGCCGCTAGAGAAAGAGGCCGTGTAATGGATCGGATTCGCATTGTAAGACTCCGTGCGTACATGAGGAACCTTCCGGCTGGCCAAATCTCTGTGGGTGTAAAAAAACATGTCGAACAGCTTCTCTTTGAGTCTTGGAACGATCTGCAAATCAACTCAAGAGACTCTCGAGTAGAGCCATACGGCCTTATCAATCGGACCGGGACTCTGACCTGGCAGCCTCCGTGCCTAACCTTCCAAATCGAGAGCTACGAAGCCACGATAAGTGGCTCTATAGATACGAAGGTCCGCGAATGGACCGTCAATTTGGAAACTGCCCAAGCCGTAATCGGACGCACAATTCCCGAGGAGAAACACAACCGAGTCTGACCCTCAGACCCTACATCTGCCCGCGCTCCACCGCAACATTCGATCAAGGCTTAGGCGATATTCTGTTTTCTCGAATCCGACAGAGGCAGGGTGACCGAAAACGCGGAATTGTCCGGGGGCTTCAGAGTCCTTCAATGTCGGGCAGCTGAAACCCGCGCCAGCGGGCAGTGAGCAACCGCAGGCACGGTCCGCTCAATTTGAACCCGATAGTTGGTTCTGCTGGGATCTCCTCATCGACGAATCAATCATTGAGTTGCGGTTCGCATCGAGCGGAACAATTAAGCACGCGTTTTCACAATCCAGGATGAAGTAGCTGCCAGGACGCCCCTGTGCTAGTTCCTTGAGTCGGCTCTTAGCATGTTCTAAACCTACCACGGTCTCCATCCACACAGGCGGTTTACGGAACACTTTCTGGAAAATTTCATAGCACGGCATTGGAGTCATCGACTCTCCTTCATACCACGAGCGAATGTGATACGGGAGACCCGGGGCGATGGGACTGTTCCCGGCGTGGTCCACGGTGTCTCCCGTCTTGGGGTTATATGATAGGAGGACTATGCTAGAAGGACGATTGCTGCGTCTGTTCCAAAAAATACAGATCCAGATATCCCATTTACCTTTTAGGCACGGATTGCAGGCAACTGGGTCCTGGCAGATTGGCTGGCAGACCGTCTGTTCGGGCTGGAAGGTGGTCGGTATGCACTACCTGAAGATGCTTATCAAGGATCCTACAGTCAGTCAGGAAGCAGGTGCTGCAACGCTTTCGCAGGCCACGGCCCGCCGAGGTTGCGCCATCCTACCTTCCCCGGGAACTTTTCTGAAGGCTCAGAGTGTTTCTCGGGCAGGGCCGGGCCACCGCTGCTTCCCAGAACAGTCCCCGGAATCGCCTGTTTCCCGACGGAGCGGATCCGCCGGTCTGTCCACTTTGGAACACCGCATTCACTCACAGGCTCGGAAGAGCCAGGGACATCCGCAGTCGAGATTGCTCAGAGTTGGGAACGTGGATTATTTCCGATAGACTCACGCGCCGTCCAGTCTATTGTTGAGAAGGAACGTGTCACTTTTAGTACAGGTACCGCGCTCGACCTTTGTCTACGATAAACCGTGTCAAAGGGAACGAAAGGTCCAGTACTCTAAGACATGAACGACAACAATAAAGTGCCCATTTTTGACACACTCTCGTTTCCCGGTTCCTCTGTTATTAAACGAACTTCTGTCGACTACCGGCGCAAGGCTACGATCTTCAGTCAAGGTGATCCTTCAAGTAACGTCTCCTACATCGAGCGGGGAGGGGTACGACTTTCGATCGTCACCAAATCTGGCAGAGAAGCTGTTATCGGAATCTTACGGCAGGGTGATTTTGTCGGTCAAGCTTGCCTGTCCGGGCTGCCGTTTCGGATGGTCACCGCGACTGCGATTATGCGGACCACTTTGCTGGTAATCGACAAAAACGAGATGATTCGGGCACTCCATAACGAGAAGGCGTTTTCCGGGCTCTTCATCTTCTACATGCTCTCGAGGAACATCCGCGTCGAGGAGGACCTGATCGATCAGCTGTTCAACTCAAGCGAAAAGCGGCTGGCACGAACTCTCCTGCTGCTCGCTCGCCACGGCAGACCAGGCCACCATCAGGAAGCGCTCCCCAAGATATCGCAAGAGGTGCTGGCCGAAATGGTTGGCACAACGCGCTCACGAGTCAATATCTTCATGAATAAATTCAGGAAGCTGGGTTTTATCGACTACAAGGACACAATCAGAATTCACAATTCACTGTTAAATGTTATCTTGCCTGACGAACCCGCAAAGGGTAGCGCTATGTCGCCACCAACGGAATGAATTATCTCCATGATTCGTTTTCCCCTTTAATGGGAACGATCAAACGACGGCACAGATTTCGGACCGATTCCGGCCGAGCCGTTTGGCGCGGTACAGAGCCTCGTCCGCGAGCCTAACGAGCGTCTTCGGATCACTCGACGCCGCGTTCGAACTCACCGCAGTGCCGAAGCTGGACGTAACAGCTACCTCTCCGGAATCCGTCACAAACGGTTCGGATTCGATCGCCTTGCGCATTCGCTCGGCCAACGCCCACGTAACCGAATCGTTGGCACCCGCCACCACAATGAGGAACTCCTCGCCACCGTAGCGACCAACGGTGTCATAGGGGCGCGTACACGCAACGATTCTCCGCGCCGCCTCTTTTAACACCGCGTCGCCGCACAGATGCCCATAGGTATCGTTGACGTTCTTAAAATGATCGAGGTCAGCAAGTATGACTCCGAACGTGCCGCTCTCGCGAATCTGGCGCGAATGCTCGCGCTTGATCGCGTCGAGCACAGCCCCCCGATTGGAGATACCAGTCAGAAGGTCGTGCGTAGCCCTAAATCGCAGTTCTTCTTTCGCGGCAATCAGGCCGTCCTGCAGATCCAGAATTCGCTGCCCCACACGGAGGCGTGCTTGCAATTCTTGGGCATCGAACGGCTTGGTCAAGTAATCATCCGCGCCCAACTCAAGACCCCTTAGAAGGTCGCGCTTTTCGTTCCGCGCCGTCAGCAAAATTACGTACACATAAGGACGGTCCACACGCTCCCGAATCAGTTGACAAATCTGCACTCCCTCCATTCCCGGCATCATCCAGTCCAGTAGAGCCAGACGCGGAGTATCTTCTGTTTCGAGGACCCGAAAGGCGGACGTACCGTCGGGCACGACGGTAACCTCATAGCCCCACTTCGTGAGGAGGCTTTCAAGTATCCGGCGAGAAACGGGATCATCTTCAGCAACAAGTATTCTTTTGACCAGTCTTCGCTTTTCAATCATTGTGAACTTTGTCGGCTACCGGAGCCCATCCGACAGAAGCTCGGAAGAAGAACCGCGAGCGGCTTTCGTTGATAGCTCGATTGACGACCGCATCCTAACGACTCCAAGAATTAGTGAACACGTATAGCTTGTGGCCGCCTGGCCGTCGGAATCTGTACGGAACAACACACGACACCATACTGCGCTGTCGTGAACAATGTTCTGGTATTGCTAGCCCTAAATCGACTCCCACAACCAAGCAGGGCCGCGCCCGACGTTGCGGTGATCTCCGAGCACAGGGGCCACGGCGCGGTTTGAACCAAACACCCTTCGTCTTTGGCAGCGTGGTTCGTTTCGCCCAGCCTGAGCTAGTGGATTGGCCAGTTCCGGTTGGAGCCAGATTCGGCGAGTCTTTGGCGCCTTAGGTCGACCGGACCGTATGTCCGAGAGAGCGGCCCAGAGGCAAGTGGGAAACGAACGAATATCTTCCCTTTTCCAGTAGCTTCCCAAAGTAGCTGGCACCCATGGGTCTGCTGAAATAGAAGCCTTGTGCCTCCTCACAACCGCGTGCGCGAAGAAAGCTGATCTGTTCTTCGGTTTCCACGCCCTCGGCAACCACCCGCTTTTTGAGACCCTTAGCCATGGCGATTATGGTGCTGACGATCGTGGCGTCGTCTGTGTCGACAGTTACGTTGCGCACAAATGATTGATCAATCTTTAAAGAATCGATCGGAAACCATTTCAGATAACCCAAGTTGGAGTATCCGGTGCCAAAGTCGTCCAGCGAAAGGCGCACCCCGAGCGATTTGAGATCTTTGAGCATCGCGATGGTGGATTTGCCGTGCCGCATAAGAGCGCTTTCGGTGAGCTCCAGGTCGAGGTAGCGTGGATCCAAGCAACTATTTTTTAGGACGACACGAACTCCATCGAGGAAGCCCTCGCTGCGGAACTCCAACGGAGATACGTTAACCGCGACCGGAGTGGCCCGCAGGCCGCAAGCTATCCATTCTTGAACTTGCCGGCACGCTTCCCTTAGCACCCAACGGCCGATCGGCAGAATGAGACCGCATTCTTCCGCGATGGATATGAACTGCACAGGTGATACGAGTCCTCGATCCGGATGCATCCAGCGCAGGAGCGCCTCGGCACCGGCAATCTCGCCGGTTGCAAGATCTATCTTCGGTTGGTAATGCAACACGAATTCCTGCCGCTCCAGGGCGCGGTTCAGGTCGGCTTCGATGGATTGCCGCTCGATGGCACGCGCATTCATGTGTTTCTCAAAGAACTGGTAACTGTTGGGTCCGTTCGCCTTGGCTTGATGCATTGCCGTCTCTGCATTTTTCATCAAGGTTTCCACATCTTCCCCGTCTGCCGGGTACGTGCTAACACCGATGCTCGCCGTCACACGCAGATCATGGCGATCAAACGTACGCGATGCGTCAAGTGCAGTCAGGATTTTCCTTGCGGCAATACCTGCATCTTCCGCGTGTTTGACGTCGGAAAGAAGAACCACAAATTCATCTCCCCCTTGGCGGCCCACTGTATCCGAGCTGCGCACGTCACTAACCAGGCGTTTTGCAACCGAGCGAAGCAGTTTGTCTCCGACAGCATGTCCCAGAGAGTCGTTGATATGCTTGAATCCATCCAAGTCAAGAAACATCACCGCCACATGAGTATCATTGCGAAGTGCTGTCCCAATCGCTTGGCTGAGTCGATCTTTCAGTAACGCTCGGTTTGGCAGGTCCGTGAGAGGATCGTGGTGAGCCAAATGGGACATCTCGAGCGACATCGCCCTAGAAACACTTACGTCATGGAAAACGATAACGGCACCGGCAATCGTTCCTGACCGTTCGTGGAACGGAGCGGCAGAATCTTCAATGGGAAGCTCACTTCCGTCGCGCCGAATCAGGATGCAGTTCGCGGCAAGTCCTACGATTCCGTTTGCCTGAATTACTAACTCCGTGGGATTCGCTGAAGAAACCCGCGTACCGCCGTCGATGATTCGAAACACTTCGCCCAGCGGCTCCCCGAGAGCCTCCTTCCGCGACCATCCCGTCATCTTTTCCGCAGCAGCATTCAGATACGTAATGTTTCCTAACATGTTTGTGCTGAGCACAGCATCCCCGATGGAGTTGAGCGCGACTTCCGCTCGTTCCTTCTCTGCGAACAATGCCACTTCTCCTGCCTGCTGCCCCGCTATGTAGCGTACAGCATGGGTGAGTGAGTGGACGTCGATATGACCTTCCAGTAGGTAATCCTTTGCGCCGTGCCGTAAGGTTTCCGTGGCGATGACTTCGTCCTCTGTGCCACCTAGGACCACGGTCGGTACGCCGGGTGCCGCCTGGAAAATCCTATTAAAGGTGTCGATGCCCTGGCTGTCTGGCAGAGACAGATTCGCGAAAATGGCCCATATCTCTTTCTCCCGTAGCCGTTCGAGGCCCTGGGACAGTGTCCTGCGCCATTCGGCCTCGAATGGACCGTCCTGGGCGGCAAGTAGAGCCGACCGAAAGACCTCGACGTGAGCTGGATTGCTGTCAATGAGAAGTAGACTGCGAGTGTCGCTCATATTTCAGTTCCCGAACGCACTGTCGGGGTTGTAAGGAACATGAACAGTCCGCATGCAGTGAGCTCCGGGCGAGGCAAGCTAGAATCCACATTGACGCATGGCCGAAGAGGCGAGGTTGCCCTTTTGCACGATGACGCGTATCAGATGAGTGTCGGGGGCAGATCACCGGAGCCCGAGGCTTCTCCGAAACCT
>JBEKBP010000011.1:0-109667 GCA_050015335.1 Candidatus Acidiferrales bacterium
CAAAATTCGCCCAAGATCACCTTCTTGCTCTTCCGTGTCGCTTCCTGATAACGGTCATAAATCGCCCGCAGATACTCCCATCGTCCCCTGTTCCCCAACCTGACCTCCTCCAATACGCTTTTGGGTTGGGTTACATTCTAAATGGCGCGACGTCTTGCCCTCCGGTTACATTTTAGACGGCGCGATACGCAATATTGCATACAAGCGGGTTCAAGTGTAGTTTAGCGGGCCAGAGGCCGCTGGGGGGAAATCGAAACGACCGCTCCAAGCGATTTTTGACGGCGCCTGTTGCAACCGGCGGCCCATCACGCGATTCGCCTTCTACGAGGGAGGTTCGACATGTCGCCTTCAATTCGAGTAAAGCTTCTTTCTGCGGTCGCTATGGCAACGTTGGTTGTCGCGGGTGGAACGGCGGGGCGCACCCAGGAAAAAAGTCCCAACCAAGGCATGGCACAGAGCGCGCCCGGCCAAGCCGCGCCCGAGGCGTTCAACCCTTATGCGCCGGCTCCCTACCGCCTCGTCGCCCATTGGCCGCCTCCCGACCCGAGCGTGAAATGGGCCGAAGTGATTCAGGCCGAGCCCGACGCGCAGGGCAATCTGTGGGTGCTTCATCGGGGCACGCCCCCCATTGTCAAGCTCGATCCCAAGTCCGGCAAGGTGCTCGCGGGCTTTGGTGCCGGGATGTTCGCTGGCCCCCACGGTTTCACGATCGATGCGGCAGGCGATCTCTACGTGTCCGATTGCCCTCTTGGTCCTGGGACCGACCAGGCTGCCCTGAAAGCGGGCAAGGGATATCAGCTGTTCAAAATGGATCAGCATGGAAACGTATTGATGACCATGGGCAAGGCGGGCGTCGCCATGGCGGGTCCGGAGACCTTTGTGTGCCCTACCGATGTGGCGGTTGCGGAGAACGGAGATATTTTCGTCACCGACGGCCATCGCTCTGCGATCGATCACTATGGCGACCGGGTAGCGAAGTTCTCCAAGGACGGGAAGTTCATCAAGGACATCGTGGAGCGCGGGTCGGGTCCCGGACAGGTCTATCAGCCGCACAGCGTCGCCATCGATTCCGAGGGCCGGCTCTTTGTCGCCGACCGCTCCAACAACCGGATCGAGATCTTTGACCAGGACGGACACTTTATCGACATCTGGAGGCAGTTCAGCCGGCCGAGCGGGATCTTCATCAACAAGAAGACGGACACGATCTACGTGAGCGACTCCGAGTCAAGCCCGCAGAACCATCCGGGATGGCCGCGAGGCATCCGGATCGGGAGCACCAAGACCGGCGCGGTCGATTACTTCATCTCCGGGACGGAGCCGGAAGGGGTCGCGGCGGATTCCGACGGGAACGTGTACGGATGTGTCGTCTCGCACCCGCGGCTGGAAAAATACGAACCGGTTCCGAACTGACGCGTGCGTCTGGCGCCGCGCAGGCAAAGCACTTGGCCCACGGAGAATTAATCCGCCGAGGGGAGCTCGCTCAGCCTTGGGGCCGGGCGGCCGCGCTTGCGCTTCCAGACGTAATCTTTGCGCAGTTTCTCCTGATGCTTCTTCACCTGAACTTCAATTTCAGCGAAGGCCGCCTTTGCACTCGTGGGTACATCTCCGGCGGTACCAGTTGCGTGAAGGGTTCCGGTCGGCAGCTTGAGATTTAGCGAAAAGCTGTATTCAGGTTTGCGAGGCACTTTTTTCATCGAACTGTGAAGTTCAACAGAATCAGGTTCGTAATGCTTCAGCAAACGATTCAACTTATCGATGTGGCGCTTGAAATCTTCCTCCATTGCTTGGCGATATTCCGCCGCTACGTTGCTGCAGGTAATCTTCATTGGGGCACCCGGTTTCTGTCCGATTTAGCGAACGGAAGGGGCATTCGCATCGAGGCAAATTCAGGATACCGCCACGGAACGTGCGTTTCAAGCCGCCCAGTCATCCGAAATTGCAAGAGAAGGGAGTCTGGTGAGCGAAGGGGATTTACTTTTTGAACAGATCTTCGAAGGCTTTTCGCGCGTCGTGAGGACGACCGGAAGTGAGCGGCGTAGGTGTCGATGTCGCGTAAGTCACCGGCGAGGTATCCTTCTCAACCGTCATGCGAAACTCAAAGAACGAGCAATTGTTCTTCGCGTCCTTCTTCGCGATGCGCTCTGGAACCGGCTGCGTACATTCAAACTGGCGTCCCGTATCGAAGTGCACGCACTGCTTGCACGAATGCATCGCGGCGTGGCAGCGCGGGCATTCACCCTTCTGATCGAAGCCGGGGGACAACACGGCCCCGCAGCTTGAGCAGCGCGCCCTCATCACCGTCCCCACCATGCGAGGCGTGCGCGGGCCGAGCATGTCCTGCTTCGGCCTGGGTGTTTCGGGCGGGCGCTCGGTGCGTTCCCGCTTCTTTTCTCCGGCATCGCTGTCGCGATAGCCCCTTTGCTTATACTTCCGGTCCATGAAAACCTCCCGGGGGGATTATCCCCATCCTAACTCTGAACGCGCCGAACAATGGGTGGGTCGGCTAATTCCCATTCCGATGTGCCCACAGCCTGCTCAGGCCCTCCAGCGGCAAGTCCGGTTGCAGGAATTTGCGGGGCTGCTTCAGTCGGGCGGACACCGCTTCTGCCGCGAGGTATCCGCTGCGCACGGCGCCTTCCATGGTGGCCGGCCAGCCCGTGCGCGTCCAATCTCCGGCAAAAAACAGATTCTGCATGCCCGCGTCTTGCGTCGGACGCCAGCGATCGACGCCAGGTTCCGGAGAGAAAGTCGCGTGCACTTCCTTAATCACGGTGGCCTTCAGAAGTTTGGCCTCACGAGTCGCGGGGAGAACGCCAGCCAGCTCACGGCGGCAGAGATCGATGATTTCCTGACGCGACTTCGGCACGAGATCGTACGACGCACTGATTACCAGCTGCAGATACTGGGCATTGGACAATTCCCCACGAGGACGCTCATGGCTTAGACGCGCAGCACCGCCGCCGGTTACACCCCCGCTATGGAGCAGCGTCTTATTGAATATCCACTGCGTCCTATGATCGAGCAGCGCCAGGAATGGCTCCTCCATCACCCTGCCTTCAAACCACAGGTGCACGCTCGTAATCGGCGATGTCTTCAAATGCCGCAATCCCTCCAGGCAGGCCCCTGGCGCGCTCAGTTCCCTAGGCATCAAATCCAAGAGAATGCCGTGCGGCACCGCCATGACGCAGGCATCCGCCGTGACTTCCGATCCGTCTTCGAGCACGGCCTTTGCAAAGCGGGCGCCTCCCACCTGAACTTCGCGAACTCCACATCGCAACCGCACTTCCCCTCCCCGCCGCATCACCGAGTCGCAGCCCCCGTCGTAGAGTTCGGCGAGCGGCACGGTGGGAATTCCGACGCGGTATGCCTTTCGGCTACCGAGAAACGCTTTCCAGAAAACTTCAATGCCGTAACGCGCATCGGTCCGCGCCAATTCTTCGTCGAGCGCGCTTACCAGCACGACCCGCCAGAAGCGTTCGACGGAGGCCGGCGTCTGCTGAACGCGCTGCAGCCAATCGAGCATCGAGATGCCGTCGATTCGTGGCGGATGCCCACCTGCTCGCGCGATCGTAAGCAGCGCCCGCGCGATGCAGCGCTTGTCCGCAACCGTCAAGGCACCCAAAAACAAGAACGACGGCGCCATGTGCAGCGGCGGAGGCAGCCACGTACTCTCCATGGTCGAACGCCGCCCGGCCGCATCCACGAAATACAGCCGGTCGTAGAAGTGAATCTTCTCTGCCGCGCCCACCCGCTTGTAGAAATCGGCCAGATTCGTGCAGCAGCCCAGCGTGACGTGCTGGCAATTGTCCACTTCGCTGCCGTCGGGCAGCGTATAGGAAGTCGCGCGTCCGCCCAGGTGAGGACGTTTTTCAAGCAGGCGGACGCGGAAACCCGCTTCACCCAGCGCGACGGCGGAGGACAGCCCCGCCAGACCGCCGCCGATCACCAGAACGCTTTGCGAGGGCATCCTTGTTCCACCAACCGCTCACTCCTGCCGCAAGAAGATATTGAATTTTCTCCGCGCTCGACAGCGATATGCGCGATGAAAAAACGTCGAAGTCACGTTCCTCGATCTGCGCGAGCAGCGTGCTGTAGGTGCGAATCAGAGCCCACAGCGTCGCGCGGCTGTCCGGATCAATCTGATAAACCAAAGGCGCGCCTCCTTCGTACAAGCGCCAAGCTCGGGCGGCTTCGAATTCGAGCAGGTCCCGAAGCTTTTCCGTCAGGGGCCCGCGGAGGTCTCCGGTGCGGCAGCCGAAGCGGTCCAAATCCTCTTGCGGGAGATACACGCGGCCCATCTGGTAATCGCTGCGTACGTCCCGGATGATATTGGTCAGCTGAAAGGCAAGCCCAAGCCGCTCGGCCAGCTCCGGCGCCCTCGGGTCGCGGAACCCGAAAACATGCAGGCAGGTCAGCCCTACGGTCCCGGCTACCCGATAACAATACTCCGAAAGGCGGTCGAAGGTTGCATAGGAATCGATCGTCAAATCCATCTCCGCGCCGAGGATCAGGTCGTGGAAGTAACGCGTCGGAATCTGGAACCGTGAAATCGTATCCGCCAGGGCTGGCAGGACTGCGTGGCCGGTCGTGTTCCCCGACACCGCTTCGTCCAGCATGGCTCGCCAGCGGGCCAGGCCGCCGCGCTTCGATGCAAGGTCGCCCGGCTCGTCCGAAACGTCGTCGATCAAACGCATGAAGGCGTATAGCGCGCACAGCGCATCGCGCTTGGGCTTGCGCAACCCGAAAAAGGCCAGGTAAAAGCTGCTGCGGGACTCGCGGGCGATCCGCCCGCATTCGGCGTACGAGTTGCGGATTTCGCCGGACGGCACAGGCGTCGCGGCGGGCGTGGGAGCATGCGCCTCTGCAGCTGCCGGCTCCGGCGTGGAACCGGAATATTTCGATACCAGCGCGCCTCCGAGCAATCGCACCTTGGTCCATTTCGTCAAAGCCGGGCGATGCTCCAGCGTGTTGTATCCGGAACGTTCTATGGCGTTGAGAATGGCAAGTCCGCCGCCACTGAACAATTCGATATCGACTCGCAGGGTTTCGTCCACCCGTCGCGCCAGGGGAGCCCCGGCCCCAAACAGCTCCCGCGTGCGTCCAATCAGCGCCTTCATGAGCCGCACGTACCGTTCATCGAAGCGCTGGGCGACAATATCCTCTTCGGTCAGCCCTTGCGCAAGGAGAGCGTCGAGGGGAATGTAGATCCGGCCCTTTTCCAGATCGCGCGACACATCCTGCCAGAAATTGGCGAGCTGCAAAGCGGTGCAGATGTGATCTGAAAGCCGCTGCCGTTCCTGGTCGCGATAATCACAAAGATAAAGAACAAGGCGCCCGACCGGATTCGCCGAATAGACACAATAGTCGAGCACATCTTCCCACGTGCTGTAGCGCTGCACCCTTTGGTCTTGCCGGAAGGCGTGCAACAGATCGCCGAACGGCTTGATCGGAATGTTTTTCACCCGCACCGTTTCACGCAATGCGATCAGCACCGGGTGCGCCGGGCCGCCGTCTTCGCGATAGACACGCTGCAATTCGTCTTCCCACGCATCGAGCAGCTCGAGCGCCCGGGAGGGATCGTTCACCTCATCGCCCAAATCGTCAGACCACCGGCAGTAGGAGTACACGTTGTAGAAATGCTGGTGCAGGTTGCGCGGAAGCAGCCACGAAACCACGTTGAAATTCTCGTAGTGGTGCGTCGCGAGCCAGCGCGTGTAGCGCTGGGCCTCGGCGGGCGCACAACCCTCCGGGGGAAGATGGCGGGCAATCTCTAGCTCTGGTGTGGGCAGCATGGAGCCCTATCGAGGGCGTATTGCTTGATGAACTTGCGTGATCAGGGAATGACGGCGGTCTTCAGCTCGCCATTTCGCTGTTTCATGTGCTCGAAGACGTGCGGCAGTTCCGTCAGCGGAACCTCGCCGGTGATGAAATCACTCGCGCGAATCTCGCCGCGCGCGATCGTGTCGAGCGCCTCGCGGATGAACCGCGGGGAATGGTGAAAGGTCGACTTGATGGTGATCTCGGAATAGTGCAGCGCGGCGGGATCGAAATTCACCTGCGTGCCGCTCGGGCAGCCGCCAAACAGATTCACTCTGCCGCCCTTGCGCACCATTTGCAGGGCCCATTGCCAGGTCTGGGCCGAGCCGACCGCCTCGATGACCGCATCGGCGCCGCGGCCGCCTTCGGTCAACTGGCGAACCAGATTCACCGGATTATCGATTTCGGAGACATCAAAGGCCGCCACCGCTCCCAGGCGCTCCGCGGCTCGGATCTGGCTCTTGCGCTTGCCCAGCGCAATCACGCGAACCTTGCGCGAGGAGAGAATACGGATGAACTTCAGGCCAATAGGCCCGCAGCCAATCACCACCACCGCATCGCCCTCATGAGCATCGATCTCGTGGGCCCCGCGAAGAACGCACGCGAGCGGTTCGACCATCGCCGCATCCACAAACGGGACATTGTCCGGAATTTCCAGCATGTTCTGCTGGACGATTCGGCCAGGAATGCGGATGAATTCAGCGTAGGCGCCATTGTTGAACAGCAAATCCTCGCAAAGATTGGGCTGTCCCTTGCGGCAGTACATGCACACGTTGCAGGGCGCGGAGTTCGAAGGCACCACGCGCATGCCCGCGTGCACGCCACCATTGACCGCACTACCCTTGCTTTCCACCACCCCGGCGAGCTCGTGGCCAAACAGCGCAGGGGGGTGGATCATCCGCGGATGTGAACCCTGCTTCCACACTTTAAGATCGGTGCCGCACGTGAGCGCCACCTCGACGCGCACCAGCACCTCGTCGTCAGCAAGCGATGGAATATCCACTTGCTCGATTTTCATGTCCTCGCGGCCGTATAAAACCGCCGCTCTCATGTGGCCATTCGCTTCCTGTTTCATTCGTGGGTTATAACCACCTTCAGAGTATCATTTGCCGGGCAAGCCGCCAATTCCAGTGCGTCGGCGATCCGCTCGAGCGGGAAACGATGGGAAATCATCTCGCGCATGGGCCAACGATGATCGAACACCAGTTGCGCCGACTCTTCCTGATCGTCCACCGAAGCACTGTAACTGCCCAGAATTTCCTTTTCCTCGATTCCCACGGCGGCAGCCGGAAATTCCAGCTGAAGGACGGGATCGTTATGCGCAAACAGTAGCACCCTTCCGCCCGGCCGCGCGATCGAAAGGGCCTCGGGCACCAATGACGGGTTGGGCACGGCCACCAGCACGGCGTCGGCCCCTCGGCCGTCGGTGCGCGCGCGCATCTGCTCGACCAGGTTCGCCGCCGCTGGATCAAAGGATTGCTTGGCTCCGAAGCGCACGCTCGCCGCCCGCCGTCCCGCCATCGGGTCGCTCGTATAGACGATGGCTCCTTCATAGCTTGCCAGCATCATCAGAAGCATTCCAATGGGGCCCTGGCCGATCACCAGAACTGTCTCACCGGCGGCCACGCGCGCCTTCCGCACCGCCTTCAGGCAGGTATTCACGGGCTCGACGAATGTGGCTTCCTCGAACGTCACGCCATCGGGCAGCCGCAGCATTCCGCGCTCGACAATCCATGGCATCGCGCGAACGTACTCCGCGAAGCCACCGCCGTTGGGATCGAAACCGGCGGTGAGTCCCACCTTCTTGTAACCCGCACACTGGGAGAAAAGTTTCTGGTCACAATAGAAACACGCGCCGCACGGGATGTGATGGAAGCTTACCACCCGGTCGCCCGGCTGGAATTTCTTCACGCCGGAGCCCGCCTGAATGACCGTTCCCGCCAGTTCGTGTCCCAAAATCTGAGGCGGCTCCAGAAACCCGTGATGGATCTTTTTGATGTCCGTGCCGCAAATGCCGCACGCGCCTACGCGGAACAAGACTTCGCCTTCGCCGATCTCGGGAATCGGCACCGATTCTACGACGACGCGCCCTTTGCCCCGGTACACCCCGGCGCGCATCTTGCCATTCGGTTCGGAAGCTTCTTGCGGCCCGATCTGTGCAATGGTCTGGCTCATTCTTCTACCTAGTGTTCCGCTCGCTGTGAAGCGGCCTCGGCCACCGATTCCAGGGCCTTGGCTCCTTCTGAGACAGATAATATATAACGATCCAAAAATTCAGCGAGCGATTCTGACGCCTGCTTGCTTTTCCGGCCCAGCCGGAGGAGCCCGGGCAGAGTTTGCGGGCGTAGCGCCACTTGCCCCAACACGCGGGGGATACTGAGTTCTCCTTCGTCGGTGAAAACTTGGTTCATATCGAGCGGCAGATCCTCGTCCACCGCGTCGCTGATCGATCGGATCGCGACCGCGGGGACGCCGTCGGTTCGAGCCTTGAACAGCACCTGAAAACTCTCCATCTCGACCGCATCGGCGTGGGCACCCAGGTGCCGCTTTTCATGCGCCGTGGCAACCGCGCGCTCGGCGCTGTAGAACCGATCCACCACGCTCGCACCGCACTCTGCGGCAAACGATGTCAGGGCAGCGCTGCTTTCCATCGCTCTGCCCGAGGCGCCTGACGGGGTACTTTCTGCCACAACGGTTCGCGCCGCCAGCACCTGCGCCACGCGATAATCCGGTTTCAGAGCGCCGGCCAGTCCCGAAGAAATACAAAACTGCATGGTGCCGGGTTCGCCCCACGACACCTTGGACAGCGCCAGAGCCGCTTGCCGCAACCCAACGCCGGTCAATAGGACGCCGACCTCCGCCCCGCCGATCTTTGCAAAATAAATCTCCGCTGAACCCCACCTCGAACGGCGAAACCTGCGCCGCGCTCGCCAGGGAGCGAATTCGGTATCCAGCGCGAACGTGACCAGAATTTTCAATGCAAAAACCTACGCGGCCTGCGCATGTGCCACCGGCCTGTGGCCGGGGCCGCGTCCGCCGATATACCCGCATGTTTCATACCAGCGCACGGCGCGCTCGAGCGCAACTTCCACGGGTCCAGAACGGTAGCCCAGTTCTTTCTGTGCCTTGTCGCTTGCGACAAACATCCGGTGCCGCGACATCTTCACGCCTTCGACCGGAATCTGCGGTTCGCGGCCGACCAGGCGCGAGAACCATTGGTCGGCATAACCAGCGGCAAGCGCAACCGCATGCGGCAACCGCACGCGAGGCGCGGGACGCCCCGTAATCACCGAGAGCGCATCGAGAATCTGCTTCAAAGTCATGTTGCGGCCACCCAGAATGTAGCGCTCGCCGATGCGTCCGCGCTCGGCCGCAAGCAGATGCCCCGCGGCCACATCTTCCACATCCACAACATTGAGACCGGTATCCACATACGCAGGCATCTTGCCATTGAGAAAGTCGACGATGATGCGCCCGGTGGGCGTAGGCTTCCAATCGCCGGGCCCTACCGGCGTCGTAGGATTCACGATGACAACCGGAAGGCCGGCCGCGGCAGCCTTGGTGGCTTCGAGTTCGGCTAGAAACTTCGATCGCTTGTAATGACCGATCATCTGGCCGAGCGTGGCGTGGGTTTCCTCGTTCGGGAGTGCCTTCGGGTTTGCGTGATCCGGCACAGCGATGGTCGCAACGGTACTCGTGTAGACGATGCGCTCGACGCCCTGGCGCGCCGCAACCTCCAAAAGACGGCGCGTGCCCTCCACATTGCTCTCATACATTTCGGAAGGATTTTTGGACCACAAGCGGTAGTCGGCCGCGACATGGAAGACCTGCTGGACGCCCTTCATCGCGCGGTCCAGCGAACTGCGGTCTCGCAAATCGCCCTCCACACGCTCGGCCGAAACATCCGCGAGCGCCTGCAGGCTACTGCCTGGCCGAAACAGAACCCGAACGGCGTGGCCTGCACCGACAAGCTGGCGCGCGACGTGGCTTCCCACAAATCCAGTGGCACCCGTGACAAGGGTGGTCATAGGATGCGGAATACCTCGTTGTCCTGCACCACCGCCGAGGCCGATGCCACGCTCACGGCCGAGGGCTGCGCGGATTTCCCGCTGCCCTTCGGCTTGGCCGGCCCGCCTTTGAGCCCGCCCATCTTGCCAGAAAACGTCCAGCTCAGCATCTTCCATGTATCACCGAGCTTTTTGTTGCCGCCCAGCACCGCGGAGGCCTCATAGCCGGCATGCACCATGCAGTCTTGGCAGCGAGGATCGCGGCCATGCCCGTACTTTTCCCACTCCGTCTTTTCAATCAAGTCTTGGAAGGTCTTGTGGTGGCCATCGGTCATCAAATAGCACGGGGCCTTCCATCCGCGCGGATTGTAGGTCGGATTTCCCCAGGCGGTGCACATCAACTCGCGTTCGCCCCGCAGGAATTCCATGTAGATGGGCGACGTCACGATGTTGTAGCGTTCCAGAAGCGCGCTGGCCTGCTGGAATTTCTCGCGAATTTCCGCGCGGGACATGAAAATTTCCTTCGTCATCACCGCGGCATAGGAATAGGCCGGGGACAGCATGTGCCCGTCGACCCCCAGCGTTTGCAGGTATGCAAAAAGTTCGGCGATCTCTTCGATGTCGGTCTCTTTGTAGATCGTCGTGTTGGAGGTGACCAGGAACCCCGCCGCCTTGGCCGCCTTGATGCCCTGGATGGCCTCGCGGAACACGCCGTCGCGCTCCACACAGATATCGTGCGTTTTCTCCAGCCCGTCCAGGTGCACGTTGAAAAACAGGCGGGAGGTCGGCTTGAACTCCGCGAGCCGCTTGCGGATAAACATACCGTTGGTGCACATGTAGATATGCTTCTTGCGCGCGAGGATTTCTCCCGCCAGCCGCCCGATCTCGGGATAGATCATCGGCTCGCCGCCGCAAATGGAAACAATCGGAGCTCCGCAATCGTCCACCGCGCTCAGGCACTCCTCGACAGTCAAGATTTCGTTGATCGTCGACTTATACTCGCGGATGCGGCCGCAGCCCGTGCAGGTGAGATTGCAAGTGTGCAGCGGCTCGAGCATCATCACGAGAGGAAATTTCTTCTCCCCGCTGAAGCTCTTGCGCGTAAGATACCCCGCCATGTTGGCGGTCAAACTAAGCGGAACTCTCATCTATTGCCCCCATGTCCGTTTCGATTCTCTATTTCCTGTGCAGAAACCTGAACCCCGATAAATCTCCCCCGCGCCTTGCTCATGTTCTGGTAACGCGCCAGCGCGTAAAGCGGGAAAGAGTTCCTGTACAGATGATACTTCAAATAGAAAACGCACGGGAAACCTGTTCCAGTAAATTCTTCTTCGTCCCAGGTGCCATCCGGATTCTGATGGGAGACAAGCCAACCCACGGCGCGCTCGACGGCCGGGTCGTTGGGCCCCACCGCCGCGAGCAGCCCGATCAGTCCCCAGGCGGTTTGCGAAGCGGTGCTCTTGCCTCTTCCCTTTAGCGAGGCGTCGTAATAGGACAAGATCGACTCGCCAAAACCGCCGTCGGGATTCTGCACCGAGCGGAGCCAATTCGCGGCCTTCTGGCAGTGATCTCGCGACGCCAGGCCCAGTGTTTCCAGCGCGCGCAGAACACCGCTTGTGCCGTAAACGTAGTTTACGCCCCACCGTCCGAACCAGGAGCCATCCGCCGTTTGGTCGTTCCGTAAGAATGTCCGTGCCCGCTCGATCACCGGATGGGTCGCCGGCCAGCCCATTTGTCCCAGACACTCCACGGCGCGCGCCGTCACATCGGCGGTCGAAGGATCCAGCATGGCGTTGTGGTCGGCAAATGGTATGTGGTTCAGGAACTGCAGATTGTTTTCGTGATCGAAGGCACCCCACCCTCCGTCGCTGTTCTGCATGCTGACAAGCCAGGCCAGCCCGCGCTGGATCGCATTCCGCAACCGCGTCGGCTCGGGGTCCGCCACGCGGCCCAAGGCCATCAGAACGAAAGCCGTATCGTCCACATCGGGATAGAAATCATTGCGAAATTCAAATACCCATCCGCCCGGCTCGGCATTCGGATTCTTCACCTGCCAGTCACCGGGACCCAAAATCTGGTTCTCCAGCAGCCAGCGCTCCGCCGCAATCAGGCAAGGATGCCCCGGATCGAGTCCGGCTTCTTCCAGTGACACCATCGCGATCGCCGTGTCCCAAACCGGCGAGATGCACGGCTGCACGCGAAGGGTCCCCGCGTCTTCGATCTCATAGCGTTCCAGGAAGCCGATCTCGCGGGCCACGAGCGGGTCGGTTGCATCCCCTCCCAACGCGAGTAAGGCGAAGATGGAATTCATCATCGCGGGATAAATGGTCCCGAGTCCCTCGCTTCGCTCCAAACGTTCGAGCATCCAGGTTCGCGCGCGCGCGAAAGCCAATTTGCGAAAGGGCTTCCAAGGCAACTGCTCATAAAGCTTCAAACCGCGGTCGAGCGCAAGAAAGCAGTTCCGCCAGGAGACAACGCGCTTGTCCCACGAGAAAGCGGCAGGTTTTGCGCCGGCGTGTTTGAAAAGCTCGGTAAACGAGATGCCTTCCGGCAGCCGCCACTGCGGCTTGCTGGCATAGACAAGCGCCAGCGGAATAACGATTCCTCTGGTCCAGGACGACATCTCGTAAATATTGATCGGGAACCAGTCTGGCAGCAGCATCAGTTCCGGGGGAATGGCCGGCACCAAGCCCCAATCGATCGCGCCGACCATCGCAAGATAGAATCGGACGTAGGAGTTGGTGGCTTCCAAACCGCCGAGCTCGCGGATTTTCTCCCTGGCCCTCTCGATGTGCGCAGACGCAGCCGAATCGCCTGCAAGACGCAAGGCCACATAGGCCTTTACCGTCGCGTTCAACTCCGCCGGACCGCCGTGGAAGATGTTCCAGCCGCCATCGGCGAGCTGGTGTTTGCGAATATATCTCGCCAGCTTGTCCACTTTGGGGGAGTCGAGCTGGCCCAAAATATGGAGATAAAGGACGTAGTCGGATTCAAGCGTGGTATCGGCCTCCAGCTCCGCCCACCAGTACCCGTCCTGAGTCCGGGCGGACAAGAGCCAATTCGTGGCTCGCGCAACCGATTCTTCCACGTGCGGAGTGACCGAACGCGCAGCCATTGTCGCCGCCCCGCCAGGGGCCACGCTATCCACCGTTGCGCCGCCTACACTTGCTTCCCGTGCCATCAATCCTCAGACATGCCCTCGAGAGCTTCGATCCGATGGCTGTTACAAGCGAGCCACCATCGAACATCCGAACATCCCGAATGTATGGATTCGGCCCCTTCACTTCTCCTTCCAGGGGATAGAGCTCCGCGGGCCGCGCCACTGTTAGAGGGAAATTAAAACTACACAATTCCCTACGCTACAAACAGTTACGGTTCGTTTCCTATTATCTTTTGTATCCCAATTATGGTCAACTAAAAACACACCCTGCACCGGAGGCCAAACTACCCGACTACTCGGATGCCGAGTTCGGCCGTCAGGGTGCCTGGATGCAATAGGAGCCACAGCGAAAGGAATGCGAAGGTGGCCATCCCGCCGTGGCAGCGCCGTGGCGCACGAGACTTGTTCGGCGGAGCGACTACCGACGGTTTTTGGCACCTTCCTCCAGCTTGCGAATCCGCTCGATCAGCTTCGGCAGGAGCTCGGGAAGCTGCGCGGACCAGGCGTAGTGCTGCTTGAACTTCTCAAGCGGCCGGGCCGGGGTACCCCATACGGTTTGTCCCCTGCGAATGGTCTTACCCACCAGCACCCCGGCCTGCCCGCCCACATTCGCCTCGTCCTCGATGACCGCATGGTCGCCAATACCGGCTTGACCGCCTACCAAGACCAGACTGCCCAGGGAACTGCTTCCGGAGATGCCTGTCTGCGCGGCGATCACAGAGTGCTCGCCAATGCCCACGTTGTGAGCGATTTGAACGAGATTGTCGATTTTCACTCCTGCGCCGATGCGTGTCTTGGCAAGCGATCCGCGGTCGATTGTCGTGTTGCAGCCGATCTCCACATCGTCTTCGATCTCCACGCTGCCGATCTGGGGAAACTTCCAGTGGCGCCCATCACCAAAGACATATCCGAATCCATCGCCGCCAATGACGGCTCCCGAATGAACCTCCACGCGATTTCCCAGGCGCGCCCCGGGGTAGAGCGTCACCCGCGGGTGCAGCCGGCAATTCTCTGCTACATGGGCGCCGCGGCCGACGAAGCAAAACGCTTCGATCTGCGTTCCCCGCCCGATTTGCGCATCCTCTTCGATCACAACATAGGGACCAACTGCCACATTCGCACCAAGCCGGGCGCTGGTCGCAACGATGGCGGTGGGATGGAACTCCGCTCGTGCCGGCAGTCGCGGCATCAACCACTCGGCTGCTTTGGCAAACGCGAGTTTGGGCTCGGCCGATTCAATGACGGTTTTTCCTTCGATCCGCGTGCCGCCCTGCGCCACAATGCAGCGTGCCTTCGAATTCGCCGCACGATTCCGGTGCCGTGGCGAATCAAGATAGATAACGTCTGTGACGCCAGCCGCCTCCGGACTGGCCACCCCTGAAATCGGCAGGAGAGGCTCTCCCTCAAGCTTGGCTCCCAGATACTGCGCGAGTTCTCGAGCGGTTCGGCTCATGTTTGCCTCTTTTATCTGTTCTCCCCGGCTGAACACAGCCAGTTAGAAAGGGTAAACCGTCTTTTCTCCCGGCGGTCGTGTCTTCCAACGCTTATGAACCCACAGCCATTGCTCCGGATGCGCCCGAATGTAGTGCTCGATCACGCGGGTGAAACGAGCGGTATTCTCGCAAACATCGGCTTCTTCGCTGCCGCTCCGCGCAAGTTCGACAGCGGGCTCGAAGCGCAACCGGTAGACCTTTTGCGCGTAGTCCCAGAAAAGAAACCCGGGCACGACTGCCGCATCCGTGCGCAGCGCAATCCTCGCCAATCCCGACGTGGTGGACGCCGGAATCCCAAAGAAATCGACGAAAACTCCTTCCTCGACCGACGTATTGTGATCGGAAAGAATTCCCACGGTTCCGCCATCGCGTAAGACCTTGAAAATCGCCCGCGCGGACCTATTTTTCTCGATGGGCCGATTACCCGAGAGGCATCGGTAGGAATTGACGAGTTGGTCGACGCGCCGGTTTCTGATCGGCCGCACAAGAAAATGCAGGGGGTGGCCATACAGAGCGTGCGCGAAGGGTGCCAATTCCCAGGCGCTCATGTGGCCGGTGAGGAAGAGCACTCCCTTTCCTCGCAGGCGCGCGATCTCGAAGTTCTCCGCCCCATCGAGCACCACAATCTGCTCGATTCCCCCGCGCACATACCTCGGGAACTGCGAAAATTCCCCGGCCATCCAGCCAACTTGCTGGATCATTTGCCGGATCACGCTGCTACGCTGCGCTTCGGTCCAATCGGGAAAGGCCAGCTGCAAGTTGAAGGCGGCGGCACGCTTGAGCGGCGTCCGCATCGCATAGGCCAGCGCGGCAAAGCTCGCACCCACAAACCGCGCCGCCTGCCTCGGCAGCAACCCCAGCGCTTTTAGCCCCATCCACGCCCCGGCATACTCGATCCAGTCGCGCATCCCGCGCCATTATGCGGGAGGCCCCACAGCCGATGCTAGCGAATGCTGAGAGCAAACGTTTGATGCAGGAACTCAGATGGCGCAGACCGCACTCCATCGGCCACAGAATCTTTGAGCAAGCGACGCACTGGAATGTTCGAAGTGGAATGATAGACTCGACGTGCCTTGGACAATTCCTCTCCGCCACAGCAGCGCCTGAACTATGGCACGGCCGCAGTTGCCGCCGCGGTTATCCTGATCACCCTTTTGGGCCATCTCGGCGCAATGGGACTGGTGGGTCCCGACGAACCCCGATATGGATGGATTGCCCGCGCGATGGCCGCGACGGGCGATTGGGTCACGCCGCGTCTCTACGGCCAACCCTGGTTTGAGAAGCCTGTGCTCTATTACTGGGCCGGCGCCATCGGCTTCTTGTTGCATCTTCCGGCGGAATGGGCGCTGCGCTTGCCTTCCGCACTGGCCGGTCTCGCGGCGGCGTGGGCGATGGGCTGGCTCGCATGGAAACATTACGCTGCGGGTGCAACGCGACTGAACGATCCCGCCGTGCTCGCTCCCCTTTTCTTCTCGACCACCGTAGCAGCGATTGGATTTTCGCGAGCCGCAACCCCCGACATGCTTTTTAGCGCAAGCATCGCGCTTGCGATGGCAAGCGTCGCGACCGTTTTCCGCCTTGCCGGATTTCTACGCGCCGATACCGCAGCCAGTGGAAGCCCGCAGGCCGGCGATAGGATACCGCTGCTGCTGTGGGGCGCATTTCTTGGCCTTGGCGTTCTTGCCAAAGGACCGGCGGCAATCCTTCTGGCCGGAGGGGCCGTAACCTTATGGGCGCTATGCACCAGGAACTGGCGCCCTGTGTTTCGGCTCGCACATCCCTACGCAATTTTGTCGTTTTGCGTTATCGCGCTTCCCTGGTATGTGCTTTGCGCAATCCGCAATCCGGATTTCGTCCGTGTTTTTATTCTCGAGCAGAACTTTGAGCGCTACCTGACTCCCGTTTTTCAGCACCGCCAACCCTTCTGGTTTTTCGGCCCGATCACCCTGCTCGCGCTTCTGCCCTGGACGGCGCTGCTGTGGCCCATTGGACAACAAGGACTTCGGCTATGGCGTGCCAGGTCCTGGAATGATTCGCCGGGATTGTTCTTCTCGTGCTGGGCGTTGTTCCCCGTGTTGTTCTTCAGCTTTTCGCAGTCGAAACTTCCAAGCTACATTCTTCCTGCCGTGCCCGCGCTCGCCTTGCTGTGCGCCGCGGCGCGTGTGCGGGCAGCTTCCAGAGTTTCAGAGCCGGGATCAAGAACCTCGCATGCCATGCACGCGGCGGCTGGCTTGACGTGGGTCATCCTCGGCCTGGCTGCCCTCATCGGGGCACACCGTGTGCCAGGCGCGGCCAGTCATTCGATTCTCATGGCCGCCGGGCTGTCGATTGTGGGGGGCATCGGCGGCGTCGCTGTTTCCTTCCTTCGCGAGCGCGGGGTCGTGCTGTACTCGGTCTTTCTGATGGTCTTCTTGGTTGAATTCGCGAACCTCAGCATTCTTCCGCCGTTGGATCCCTACGTTTCGGCGCGATGGCACGCACAGCTCATGCACAGTAATCTTCATCCCGATCGGATATTCGCCTATCACCTGTCGCGGTCCTGGACCTACGGCCTGTCTTTCTATTTTGCCCGCGAACTGCCCGAGTGGTCTCCCTCGGACCCCGATCCGGCCCTGGTTCTCACAACGCCGGCGGGTCTAGGGGAGATCCGCCACGCCGGAAGGTTCTATGGCGACTTGGAAGAAGCCTATCAGGGCATCCTGTATGTTCCCATTGGACCTCTGCCGCGCTAGTGTGGGCGGACTTCGCTTAGCGGGAATGCAGCGACAGAGGCAGGGACTGGAGGAAAAAGTTCACAATCTGGCTTTCGTAGTTTTTGCGGTCCTCGTCGCCCATGTCGGAATAATTCAGCCGGTTGCGCACCAACTGCTTGGGTTCGGGAGCCAGGTTGAAAAGCCGCACCGTGTATCTGGCCAGTTCCGGCCGGTCCTCGGTTTCGATAAATAACTTCGGGATTCCCTTGATTTGATCCAGATGCTGCGAAACAGCAACCTGATCGCGAAAGGAGTAGTTGAACAAGCGAAAGCCGATGTCTGAAAAGGCGCTCACGCCCGGCAATGCCGTGAGCCCGGAATGTTTCACTTCGACTTGCACCATGTCCCGCGGGTCGCTATATGCATCGTCGACGGCCACGGCAGCTATGCGCGGGTCCGAAGTGGCCACTTCCAGCGCCGCGTAGCCGCCCATGTCTTCCCCCCAAAGTCCGAATCGCCGTGGATCCACATCGTCACGCGCCGAAAGAGATTGAACGGCGGAGCGCAGTTCCGCTGTTTCTTTGTAACCGATGGTTGTCACTCCCGGGCTCGTGCCGTGGCCCGTGAAGTCGAACAAATACGCGTTGAATTGCTGTTCCTGCAACGCCGTGACCAGCGTGAGCACATCTGCCCGCTGCGCACGATAGCCGTGCGCCACAATCACGGTGGGAGCGCCCCGCAAACCGGGAAAGAACCATCCCTCGCGCACCGATCCGTCCGCCAGCGAAAACGGAACTGTGGCCGGATGCCCCATCATTATGGAGAGATCAAAGGCGGCGGGAGTTCTGGCGGGACGCAACAGCTGGTACAACAAGAATCCCGATACGGTCGACACCGCAGCAAATGCGAACAGAAGCAGCGCGAGCAGCCCCGAGAGAACTTTCGCCAGCCGGGTTGTGGGATAGCGCAGCTCTGAGAGGACGGCCATCCGGGTGCGGGCCTTAAAGTTTTTGCCTCACTGCGACGCATCTTAACATACTTCGAGTGGTGCCTTATTTTCCGCAACCATTTCCGTTGCGAATCAGTCAGTTAGATTCAGGCGCTGCGGCTGTAGTAAAATCCAGGAAAGGGTATCCCACCTCCGATGCAGATTATCGATCTCCGCCAGCTTCACTCGCGCTCGCTGGAAACCCTCTTTCACGAGGAGGCTCACCACTGGCGGACGGAGCTGCACTGGGACTACAAGCCTTCGATCGAGCTCATCCGCAAGTTTATCGATTCCCACGCTTTGGGCGGATTCGCGGCGCTCGAAAACGGCCATGCCGCAGGGTACGGCTTTTATGTGCTCGAGGACCACAAGGGGCTCATTGGCGGCCTGTTTGTAACTTCCCGCCAGCCGCAGACCCCTGTTACGCAGAAGCTTTTGTCCGAGATGCTGGGCGCTCTGCGAGCCACTCCGCGGCTGCACCGCATTGAAGCGCAGTTGATGCCCTTCGGCACCGAATTAGATCCGGTGTTTCTCTCGCAGTATTTTCGGCTGCACTCGCGCCAATTCATGCTTTTGCCGCTCGCGGAGGCAAAACTCACCGGCCAGGCCATTTCCTCGGGGCTTCGTCTTGAACCATGGTCGGATCGGGCCTTTGAAGCCGCGGCTCGGTTGATCCATCTTGCTTACGCGGACCACGTGGACAGCCAAATCAACGATCAATACTGCAGCGAGGCCGGAGGGCTTAAGTTTCTGCGTAACATCGTCCTGCTGCCTGGTTGCGGACGATTTCTTCCCGAGGCGTCCTTCCTGGTGCGTCCGCCTGGCAGCGACCGCTTCGTCGCGATGGTGCTCACTTCTACGGTTGCAGACAAGGTGGGACACACCACACAAGTCTGCGTGATGCCCGGCTACCAGGGGCACGGCATCGGCCGGGCGCTCATGGAGAGCGTCATTCTGGCATTGCGCAAGAGGCAGTACGAATCGCTATCGCTGACCGTTACATCGATTAATCAGCGTGCCGTCGAACTCTATGAGCATTTGGGCTTTCGCACGGTAAAAGCCTTCGCTGCGGGCGTGTGGCAGGGCTAAGGCACCGCTCGGCGGAGTTGAACTTCGGCGGGGCGCTATTTCTTCGTGCGGTCTTTCAGCAAGCCTTTGAGCTCATCCATGAATTCCTTCACGTCCTTGAAATCCAGATAGACGGACGCGAATCGCACGTACGCCACCTTGTCGAGCTTCTTGAGGCGGCTCATCAGCAACTCGCCAAGCTCGGTTGAGGTCCGCTCGCGCTCGGTGGCCTCGCTCACAAAAGCCTCGGCTTCGTCCACGATGGTTTCCAGCTTGCCTACCGGCACGGGGCGTTTCTCGCAGGCCTTGAGCAATCCCTGGAGAATCTTCTGGCGTTCGAACTTCTCGCGGCGCCCGTCCTTCTTGATGACCATGTAGGGGATTTCATCGATGCGCTCGTAGGTGGTGAAGCGTCGGCCGCACTGGAGGCATTCGCGCCGTCGCCGGATCAGGTCTCCTGTGCGAGCTTCACGCGAATCAATCACCTTGTCGTCAAGATGCCCGCAGAACGGGCACTTCACGGCAGACCTTTGGAATCGCCGGCATGCTCGGCCTCTTCCAGAAGGGCCGCTTCCCCGGCCTGTTCTTCGGCCCGCGCCATCTGCCGCAACTCTCCCATGGACCATCCCTCACGAAATAGCAACGGCAATCCGACCAGGGAGCACGAGGCGAACGTAACGAGCCAAACCACAATCGCCATGGTGGCGGCAGGTTCTTTGTTGACGCCCAGCATCAGCGTCAGCGTGAGGAACGTGGCCACCTGCGCTCCGCCGCCCACGCCGGGCAGCTGCGCCGCCGAGCCTACCAGCGTGAAAGCCAGCACCAAAACCATGGCCGCGAAGCTCAAATCGCGCAGCTGGCCGCCGAATGCGTGCGCGACGAACCAGTATGCGAGCACAACCAGCATCCAATGCGCGGCCGTGTAACCGACCAGGACTCCCAAGTCTTCCGACGTCCGGACGCCCTGCAGCCCGTCGCTGAAGCCTTCCAGCAGCACCGCAGTTTTCTCCCGCCAGCCGGTTCGCCACCTCTCGTGCTGTAATTTGCGGGAGAGCCAGCCGGCACCGTGATAGCGAAAGTAAATCAGGAAGCCCGCGGCCACCACCAGCCCGGCCAGCAGGGCGAACCCGGCGGAACGCGCGAGTCTCATGATCGGGCTGTCTCGGCTGCCGGCAAGCCCGCTCCGCTCCAAAAGCAGCAGCGCCCAGCCCGCCATCACGATGGCCGCGGCCATGTCGAAAACGCGCTCGAGAACATACACACCGAACATGTGCGGAATCGAAAGCGAGTCTTTGCGCGCGATCAGTACCGGACGCACCGGCTCACCGGCGCGTCCTAAAAGGAACGTGCAGGCGAAGCCCATCAATGTTGCACGGTAGACGTTTGAGAAACGCATTGCGCCAAACGAACGCGAAAAACGCATCCATCGGAGGGCCCGGAGCCCGAAACAAAGGTAGGTTGTCACGATCCCGAGAAGAATGAAGAAAAGGTTGGCGTGCCGCAGCGACTGAGCCACCATTCCCCAGCGAAACCCTTCGAGGGTGACCGCATTCCGGAATTTATAGAAAAAGTAGGCAAGGCCTGCAACGGCAACAAGCAGCAGGAAGTATCTGCGTGACTTTTCGTGCATCCGTTTCGCACCGTAGCAGCAACGCGCGCAGAGTGTCAAGAAACGCTTTCGCTGCCTGTTACAGGACGGCGGGGGGAGCGCCCCCCTCCCCCGTGGCCCTCGGCCGTCCGCAGATAGCGGGCTGACGGTAGAATCGATCAAGCGGCGCTTTGTATCGCCCCCACGGGTAGGCTCCCTTTGTGATAAGGTTCTGTTGTCAAAGTTACCGCCATGCCGCACCAGATAAAAACTCTGCTGTACCGGGAGGGCTGGCCGCTCACCGTGTCGTGCGGACTGGTATATTTGGGTTTCGCGATTCAGTTGCTGGGTATGTGCTTGGCCGTCGGGCTTTTGCCGTTGCTGAAGCCGGCACCGTCATTTTTCTGGCGATACGTAGCCGAGTTTGATTTTAACCTTACGACCATTTCGCCTCTGCTGTCCCTTTTTGCGCTGCACATTCTCCGCACGCCGGTCGCCTACGAATCTGCTGTCGGCAAGCGTCGGTTTGCCTGGAGGGTCGTCGGGACCGCCCTTCTTGTGTCCTTCTTTGAATTCTGGTGGTCGTGGAACGGTCACCCCGGCTGGCTGCGCGGCTTCGTCGGCTAGCCACCCCTATTTGAATCTGTAAAGCGCTTCATTCGAGCTAAGGACCAACGGCAGGGTCAGATCGGGGAACCAGAGCGGCTTGCTTGCGCAACCGGCGAAACGGGAGCGGGTTGGCGCGCGTCTATCCTCTGAATTTCCGGGCCCGGAAACCTCCGACAGGGGCATAATGCGGGTTAGCTGGGCTTGGCCCGGAAAACTGCGGGAAACCGAGCGCGTGTTCATCGGATGCAAGAAGCCCGATGCAAGAAGCCCGATGCAAGAAGGGGGATACATGACGTCGCACGGCAGGATCCTTTCGGCCATCTTCTCAGTTGTACTGCTAAGCTCGGCTTGTTACGGCGCGACGATCACCGGGACGGTGAAGGGGACCGATGGCGTGGCGTTTCAGGGCGCCTTCGTGGAAGCGCAGAATACGCAAACGCGCATGACGTTCATCGCACTCTCCGACACCCAGGGCCATTACCGCGTGGAGAATGTTGCCGCCGGCGACTATCGCGTGGGAATCCGGGCGCCCGGCTATCGCGCGGACGCACAGACGGGCGTGAAGCTCGCTGCCGGCCAGGACAGCTCGCTTGATTTCTCCCTGCAAAAGGGCGTCGTCCGCTGGAGCGATATTTCCATCTACCAGGCCGACAAGCTGTGGCCCGCCGCCCCCGCGAAAGACAAGATCTTTGATACCTGCTTTACCTGCCACGGCTTTCAGACGCGCATGGCCGCGGTGACGCGAGATGCGGATGGCTGGCAAGACCGCGTCGCCTTCATGCGGACGGCGATGAAGTTCGGCCTGGAGGACCAAGTCACCGACCCGGAAGCCGATATGATCGCCGCCTATCTCACCAAGCTCTTTGGACCTGATTCGGTGCTGCCCAAATCACCGGCGGACATGCCGGAATACAAAGACACTCTGCGCCCGTTGAGCAGCAATGCGATGAACATCGAATACGTGGAATACGATATGCCGGGACCGAGCCGCATGCCCTTCAGCGCGGCTCCCGGAAAAGATGGCTACCTGTGGATTCCCAATTTCGGGGTAGCCAACAAGATTACTCGCCTCGATCCCAAGACCGGTGCGACAGAGGATTTCGCGGTTCCCAATATCGGCACGGCCGCGATCCACTCGGCAGTCGAAGCGCCCGACGGCAAGGTGTGGCTCACCGAGCAAGGGTCGGACAAACTCGGAGTATGGGATCCTCAAACGAAGACCATCACCGAATATCAAGACCGCAGGATCCCCGGAAAGCTGGGCTACGCGGCCGGATCAAAGCACACGCTGCGCTTTGATGCGGACGGAAACGTGTGGTTCTCCGGAAGACCGCTCGGCAAGTTCGATCCAAAAACGAACGAGTACACGGACAGTCCCGAAGTGCATGCCTCCTACGACGTGAAGGAGGATCAGAATGGAAACATTTGGTTCACCAAGCAGGACACCAATCAATTCGGCATGATCGATACCAAGACGATGAAGGTATCCATCTATACTCCCTTGACCAAGAATTCGTTCCCCCGCCGCCTTGAAATCGATCCGAGCGGTATTGTGTGGTCGGGCGAATTCCGCGGCGGCAAGCTGCTGCGATTTGACCCCAAGACACAGGAAGTCAAGGAGTTTGACCTTCCTGGCCCGCAGCCGACTCCCTACGGGCTGGGCGTCGATACGAAGGGCAACATCTGGTACGCCTCCTATAACATGGACGTGATTGGATGCTTTGACCCCCAGACCGAAAAAATAGTGGAATACCCGTTCCCCCATTCGGAAAACACGATTCGCGAATTTTTTCGCGATGCCGACGGACGCCTGTGGTACGGAACTCCTTCGAACAATAAAGTGGGCTACTTCTATCTGAAAGGCTCCCCCGCAAGCAGTGCGCGCGCCGGCAAGTAAATCGCCTGAGCAAGCCATATCCCCGCAGAACGCTGCCGGATTGCTTGAATCTGTGGTTTGGCGAAATTCATTGCCCGGCGGAAATTTCAGGCTGCCGGCGCTGGCTATACCGGGAAGCCATCACTGCCGAGGTGGACGATCTCTAGTTTTCAGCATTCCTGGAAGTCCTTTCATGCAAGGGGTGGGGAGCTTTCTCACTGTGCGTGAGAGATCGTGCCAAACCTCAGCGGCTACAGAGTCTTTTGTCGCAACGCTAATTTCGACAGCTTGTATTCTGTGGAGAATCGCGCCGGCCACGCCGCTGCAAAAGAGTCTTTTAAATGGAAGGGAGAAATACAGAAATCGCTTTTGCGAGTTGCGCGGCAGGTTCTTTGCGGGAAAAGGGGTCAGAACCTGTGCCCCGGTATAACATCTGTGCCGTCCACGGGGGTGGCAGACCCCACAGCAAGGCTTTGACGTTTTTTGCGCAAACTGTTTTAGCCGCGCGATGGCTGGCGCTATTTCTTTAGTCCAAAGGCGTAGACTCGCCCGTCCCAGGTAGAGACATAGACCTTGCCATCGGCAACAACCGGTTCGCTGAAGTGCGTCCAGCTATCGATGGCCTTGTCGCTTGAATACAATTCCTTCCCGGTTTCTCCATCCAGCGCATAGAGAATCGCGTTTGTGACCGGAGTGCTGCGCACTTTGGCGCTTGCCCGTTGCACTGTATTTTCCCCGGTTTGCAGCGCATAGACGACTCCGTTGGCCACTGCGGGAGGGTCTGGCACGTGCATGTTGCGGGACATCCAGGTCGGCACCAGCACCGGGGTATTCTTGGCCGGATCGACAGTTACCTCAAACGCCATCACACTGCCGTCATCCGCGCTGCCATAGGAATATTTGAAGCTCGGCGCATCCTTCGATGGCGGGCCCCAGAGCGGCAGCAGCACAAACCGCCTCCCGTCGCTATCCTGCCAGGTCGCCATCGCCCCCCATAAGCCCCGTCCAGCCATCAGGATCTCGTCGTTGCCCCAGCGAGGCGAGATGTAGAGTGGGGTGTGGTGGTCGCCACCACCGAGGTTGTCGCCGTCCAGAAGAGTAATTAACGATTCCTTGCCCGCCGATACCACCAGCGTCCATTTCTGGAACGGAAACACCAGGGGATTGGCCGAGCCCAGGTCCAAATCTTTTTCCCGGAGATAGGCCCAGTTGTTTGGCGTATAGGAGTCCAGCAAGCGGAAGTTCTTGTAGGTCACCGACATAACACTATCGCCGAAACTTCCAGAGGCCGGGTCGTAGGGGCCATCGGCAGTCTGCATATAAAGCGCTTTCGGTCCGGCCACGACCGAACCGCGGCCCCAGACACCCGACGGACGTCCCGTACCCGTATAGAACTCGACGACGTGATGCGAAGGATCCTTCAGGTCCAACGCCGTCAGATGCGCGGGCGCATTCCCGCATCCGCGGGCATTCGATGAGTAAATCACCCCGTCGACCAGATTGAGGCTCCAATTGCGCGCGAAGGGATCGGTGAAATTGGTGGCCGGCAGGCGATCTTCGCCGTTCGCCAGGCTCAGGCCACGAAGCTTACCGTCGTTGGTCGCCACATAAATGATCCCGGCGTCCTTATCGATCACGGGCGTGGAATTTTGCGTATTGGGGCAGAGCCAAGTGGGAGGCTTCGGCGGGGTCGCGATGTTCGGGAACGGCCTCTTCCAGCTCACTTCACCGGTTTCTGCGTCGATCGCGTAGACGGTGTTGTCGCTGCCTACTACGAAGACACGCGTCCTTGCTCCCTGTGCCCCATCCACCGTGGCTACTACGGGAGCTGTGAGCGTCGAGAGCACCTCTTCTTTGGGCGCCGTGGAGAGCTGCGATTTCCACTTCAGTTCGAGACCGGAGACATTGTCTTTCGTCAGCGTCTTCTCGGACTGATTCCAGCCCGCGCGCGACGGATCGTAGCCCCAGGTGAGCCAGTCACTTTGCGCAGCAGCAAAGCCAGGTGCTAGAAACAGCGCCGCTCCGGCCGCCAAGCCCAACGCCTTCATCAACCCTCGCGAAATCAGCCCGCTGTTACCCACGATTGCCTCCCGTTTCCTGTTGGAACCGTGCCGTCTCATGGCAGCGCATGCCTCACACGTCGCAGCAGATCCCTGAGTGGAGGGCGACTGCACGACCGCACCGCCAAACCCCACTGAATAATCGCATTACCGCCCTTTGTGCCGCGGGGAAGAGTATCACAAAGTCGCCCGTTTGACCTTTAGACGATGCGATCGTTGGACCCGCTACAGATCGACCTCAGGTTTTATACAGCGTTCGACGGATTGCCAAAAAGTTGGGGTGTAATGCACTCTTGCGACGCGGGACGAGTTGCATCGATTGGTCTGGTGAGGATTCCGATCTGGCACCAAGGAGTATTTCCCACTAGAAACCCGAATAGCGCCGATAGAAACAATGAGTTGGACGACGCCGCCAGCCGTCGATAATCTAAATTTCGCCGGATTCGCTGAATTGACCGGAGGCTTTCATGTTTCCACAGTGCGAGAATGCAGAGTGCTCGGCCTCCTTCGGTAACTTCCGCGAAGGCACCTTCTTTCGTTTTCGACGGACCGACTCGGACCCGAAGGCTCCGTCCAGGAACCATTCGGTCGAGCATGCATGGCTCTGCGCGCAATGTTCGGGACACTATAGTCTTGAATATAACGAAAACAAGGTCGTAGTTGTTTCGCGCGTGCCCGCGATGCCTCTGATTGAGGCGCCCAGCCAACCTTTGCCATTGAGGAAGCGAACGCGTTCGATTCGCAGGCGTCGGCTCGCCTCACGGCGGGCGTCTGCGCCGCCTGCTGCTAACGGCCCCCTGGTTGTTCTGGCGATTACCCCCAGAAGCGATTTCGATCTCTCCTAAGCTCTTCTAACCCTAAAAAGCATAAGAGGTTACCGAGCCCGCTCATTTATAGATTGACAATCGAAGGTCACTCGCGTAGAAAAACGTGTTGACCAGCTGTATGCGATTTCACTTCACCAAATTCGTGCCTCTGCTGCAGCAGCGCGATCTGTCCTGTTGTTGTACCACTATTTCATAGTCCGTCTTGGTAGCGCAGCTCCGGAGCCAAGTCTTTCAGCGAACTTCAGTGTTTTGACTTCGGGACCGGAATTGTATTCGAGGGGTTTGAGGTGGCAGCAATGAGTACCCAGAGTAACCGCATGGAATCGCCAGAGGGTCGCCCAGCGATCCGGCAACGCTCATTAAGAGAGGACTTCTTCGTGTCATTGTTGTCTTTCAACGTCTCCCGCCACACAGCTTCATCCTGTTGTTGTTGACCCCCCCATTCAGTAGTCCGCCGGCTTCGCGGCCGACAGTTCCCGCCGCACATCTAAAACCAAAGCCAGCAAGGATTAGGCGAGCCGCAACCGTCCACGGTGCGCATTTCACAATTAAAAAAGGGGTGGGTCAATGAAGGTTTCAGCAAATCACAGGTCATCCAGGTACGGAAAATCCGGCTTGATCATGATCGCATTACTCGGGTGGGTAGTGCTCGCAGCAGCCATCGCCTATGCGCAAGGCGAAGCGTCCATTTGGGGCATCGTCGCGGACTCATCGGGAGCATCGGTACCAGCTGCCGTGGTGAAAGTCGAGAATGTGGAAACCGGCGCGGTGCGCAATCTGGTGAGCGACACCGAAGGCCGCTATGACGCAGCCCTCTTAGCTGTCGGCAACTATCAAGTAACTGTCGAGAAAAGCGGCTTCCAGGCCGAAACCAAGACAGGCATCACCCTTGTCGTCGGCCAGCGAACCGAAGTGGATATCTCGCTCGGAGTAACGCAGCTGCAACAGAGCGTCACGGTCACCGAACATCCCGATTTGGTGGCAGTGACCAACGAAGACGTTTCCGGATTGGTGGGCGAGCAGCAAGTCAAGGATCTACCCCTGAACGGCCGCAGTTATGACCAATTGCTCACTCTCAATCCCGGCGTCGTGAACTACACCTCGCAGCGCGCCGGAGGGATCGGGACGTCGAATTCGGTGGTGGGCAACATGTTCGCCGCCGCCGGCCGCCGCCCGCAGGAGAACCTGTATCTGTTAAACGGCGTGGAATTCACAAGCGCTTCAGAAATCAACAGCACACCGGGAGGCGTGAGCGGCCAACTGCTGGGCGTAGACGCGGTGCGCGAGTTTTCCGTCGTCAGCGACACCTACGGAGCCGAGTATGGCAAACGCCCCGGAGCGCAGATCAACATCGTCACCGCCTCCGGGAGCAACCAATTGCACGGCAACGCCTACGAATTCATCCGCAACAGCGCACTCGATTCAAGGAATTACTTCGACTTCGGCACCATCCCGCCGTTTGAGCGTAACGTATTCGGCGGCTCGCTGGGCGGCCCGATCAAAAAGGACAAGACCTTCCTGTTTGGCAATTACGAGGGCTTTCGCCAGAAGCTTGGTTTAAGTGATCTCACGCTCGTGCCGGACAACACCTCACGCGCCGCCGCGGTGGCCAGCATCAAGCCTCTGTTGGCTCTCTGGCCGGTAGCCAATGGACCCGAGCTTTTGACGTCCACCGGGGGCCAGAGCGGTATTGCCGAAGCGTTCAGCAATCCCGTCCAGCACATTCGCGAGGATTTCGGAAGCGCGCGCTTGGACCACACCTTTTCGGACAAGGATTCGCTGGGTGTGGTTTACACGATCGACGACAGCCAAGGCAATTCGCCCACGAACAATCCGTTCACCTACGCCGACATCTTCCTGCGGGAACAGGTCGCGAGCATCAACGAAACGCACGTCTTCTCTCCAAGCGTTCTCAACCGCGTGACGTTCGGCTTCTCCCGCGGCGGGTTTTACTTCAACAGCGCAACGCCCGGCATCAACTTGCCCGCCTGGATCCACGCAGGTCAGCCGATCGGCGCTTTGGTCGTGGGTGGAGGCACCACTCTCAATGGCGCTTCGCAAATCAGCAATGGAGGCACCAATGCGGGCAGCAATCTCTCGGCGGCGCGCAATCTGTTTACCGGCACCGATCAGGTAACCCTCACCCGCGGCAAGCACCTGCTGAATGTTGGCGTGTGGTTTGAGCGCGTGCAGGCCAACGACACCCTGGTTCAGGATCAATATGGACAGGCTTCGTTCACCAGTCTCCAGACGTTTCTTGCGGGCACCGTAAGCACCTACACGTATGCGCCGACCTATACGCCGCTCAACTGGCGTTCCCTTGAAGGCGCGGCCTATGCGGAGGACGCCATCAAGCTAAAGCCGAGCCTTGAGCTGCGCATCGGGTTCCGCGGCGAATTCACCAACGGCTGGAACGAAGCAGAGGGCCGAGCCTCGAACTACACCTTCCTGAATGGCGTAATCCAGACACAGCCTACGGTGGGCAGCTCGGCACTCGCAGCCAACTATGCGAAGTTTCTTCCGGCTCCGCGTATCGGCATTGCGTGGTCTCCGTGGGGCTCCAAGAAGACTGTCGTCCGGGCGGGCTTCGGCTTGTATTATGCCTTGCTCGATAACCTCAGCTACCGGCTGGACCAGGACCCGCCTTTCAATACCGTGCTTGCTGTGAAGGGCGTCACCGGACACAACCTGGTGTTTTCCAACATCAGTCCCACGGCCAACTACACAGCGCTCGGATTTAACGACTCGGTGGTTCCCAGCGGCGTGGCCCCGAATCTGAGGACGCCGGCGGTTGAAACCTATTCGCTGCGGATCGAGCGGGAAATCGCACCCGAGACAACGCTGAGCGTGGGCTACGTCGGCTCGCACGGGTATCACGAATTGCTTTCGGTCGACCAGAACCTGCCCAGTGCGGCATATCCCTACCCCACCCAGGCGGTCACACCCACCAGCACAGGTTTGGCGAATCCCGCCTTGTGGAACTCGACGAACTGGATCTCGCAGGGCATCAGCTCCTACAACGGCCTCGAGGTGGACCTAAACCACCGCTTCAGCCACGGGCTGCAATTTCGAGCAGCCTACACCTTCTCGAAATCACTTGACGACGGCGACAGCATGAACACCAGCGTGGCCACAAACTCCCCCGCGTTTGTCGCCGATCCGCTTGACCTCCGCTCGGATTACGGACGGGCATCGTTTGACGTGCGGAATTACGCGGTGATCAACGCGACCTACGACCTGCCATTGGGACAAGGATCAGCACCCAGCGAATGGGTGAACCGCATCCTCGCGAATTGGCAGATCAGCGGCATCGAGACGGTGCAGTCCGGCCTGCCGTTCACGCCGCAGCTCTCCTACAATCCCTCGAACGACGGCGACACGCGCAACCCCGTCCGGCCCTCCTGGAACCCCAGCTTCACCGGCCCGGTGATTCTGGGAGGACCCAACCGCTATTTCAACCCGAATGCGTTCGTCCAGCCGGCTGCCGGCACCTACGGCAACGTGGGACGCAACGTGCTGCAGGGCGCAGGGATTTCTCAGACGGATTTCTCCCTCACCAAGAAAATCCTGCTTACCGAGCGGTTCAATCTGCAGTTCCGCTCGGAGTTTTTTAACATCTTTAACCACACCAACTTCAACACGCCCAACCCGGTGGTCTATACCGCTGCGAGCGGAGGCTATTCGCCCACCGCCGGCGTAATCACATCCACCTCCACCAGCTCGCGCCAGATTCAATTCGGACTGAAGCTGCTGTGGTAAGCAGCGCGAATTGTTGAAGCAACGGCTCGATTCCCGCGCCCTGCGGACGAAGACCTGGCAGCAGGGGTCGTCCGGCAGGGGCCGCTCGCCAGCTGGCTTGCTCTGGCCGTCACCTGTCGTGCGGCCGTGCCACCAGATGTTCTACTCCAGCCGTTGGTGGCATTGCTCTGGCCACAAACTCCCGGCACGTAAAATCCGCCAGCCTCGCGCCTTCCTGTAGAATCAAGACGTACAGGAAGGCGCAACAACCAAGGCGGCCCATGCCATCGTCGCATCCCGACCAATGGAAGGCGGATCTCCGCGTGGTCGGCGGGACCGTGGTCACCATGGATGCGAACCATCGCCTGATCGAAGACGGCGCCCTGGCCATCGGGGGCGACACCATCCTGGCCGTCGGCAAACGCTCGGAAATAGAAGCGCAATACACCGCTCGAAGAAGCCTCGATGCGCGTGGTGCCCTCATTCTTCCCGGCCTGATCAACGGCCACGCCCATGCTGCCATGAGCCTGTTTCGCGGCCTCGCGGACGATCTGGCCCTTGATGAGTGGCTGCAGAAGCACATTTTCCCCGCCGAAGCGCACAACGTGAACGAAGACTTCGTCGCGCGCGGCACGCGCCTGAGCGTCCTTGAAATGCTGCGTGGCGGCATCACCACCTACGCCGACATGTACTACTTCGAGGATGTCGTGGCGCGCGTCACAAAAGAAGCCGGAATGCGCGGCGTGCTCGGCGAAACGATCGTCGACTTCCCCGCCCCGGACAATAAGACTCCCGCCGAAGCCCTCGCCTACACGCAGAATTACATTACACAGTGGAAAAACGATCCGCTCATCAGCCCCGCAGTTGCGCCGCACGCCATCTACACCTGCTCGGAGAAAACCCTGCTCGATTCTGCCGCCCTGGCGCGGCGCAACCAAGTACCCATCCTGATCCACATCTCCGAAGCGCTGTTTGAAATCGAGCAAAGCCGCAAGAACCAAGCCCTTTCACCGGTCAGCTACCTGGGCAAGATCGGATTCCTCGGCCCCGACGTGGTCGCGGCACACTGCATCTGGGTGGACTCAGCCGACGTCGCCCTGCTTCAACACTTTTCTGTAGGCTGCATCCACAACCCCTCCAGCAATATGAAACTCGCGTCGGGCGTGATGCCTGTCGTCGATTTCCTTGCGTCAGGCCAACCCGTCGGCCTGGCCACCGATGGCGCCGCCAGCAACAACAGCCAGGACATCTTCGAGGAAATGGACACCGCCGCGAAACTGCAGAAAATCGCGCGCATGGATCCCCGCGCGCTCCCCGCCGTACAGGTGGTCGAGATGGCAACCCGGGGAGGCGCGCGAGCGCTTCATATGGATCGGCAGATCGGCTCCCTTGAAGCCGGCAAGAAAGCCGACGTGATTCTGGTCGACACCAGCGGCCCGCACGCCACTCCCATGTATGACGTTTACTCGCAACTCGTTTATGCTTTGAGGGGTTCCGATGTTAAAACGGTGATCGTCAACGGAAAGCTTCTGATGGAAAATCACCACATGCTGACCCTCGATGAGGATAAAATCCTGTGCGAGGCCCGCGCGTACCAGAAAAAACTCTCCGCGTGGGCGAAATCCCAATGACCCCCGTCCCCTCTGCTGTGAACGTCGCCATCAATCAAGCTCGTTTGTCCTCTGAGATCGAAGCCCTCGCATCCATTTCTGAAGCCGACCCTCCGGTCGTAACGCGGGCGGTCTTCGGTGAGGCGGACATGAAGGCCCGCGCGTGGCTGATCGCGCTCTGTGAGAAATCAGGACTTTCGGTGCGCCAGGATGCCATCGGAAATATTTTTGCGCGCTGGAAGGGTTCCCATCCCGAGGCCCCGGCAGTTGGCACCGGCTCTCATATCGACGCGATCCCCAACGCCGGTAAATACGACGGCGTCGTAGGGGTTCTCGGAGGACTCGAGGCCATACGGTCGCTGCAGGAAGCCGGTTTTCGGCCCCACCATTCGATTGAGCTGCTGGTTTTCACCTCGGAAGAGCCCACGCGCTTCGGCATCGGCTGCCTCGGCAGCCGCCTGCTTTCAGGAACCCTAGCGCCGGAAGCCGCGCAGGCGTTGACTGATAAGGAAGGCCGCCCGCTCGATGTGGTGCGCGGCCGCGCAGGCATACACGGCGATCTGCACGCTGTAAAACTTCCAGCCAACTACTACAAAGCGTTCCTCGAACTACATATTGAGCAAGGCCCGCTGCTGGAACGCGAGTGCACCCCCCTGGGCGTGGTCACACACATTGCCGCCCCGGCAAGCTTCCGCGTGATCATGGAAGGCTCGGGAGGGCACGCCGGGGCCCTGCTGATGCCCGACCGCCGCGACGCACTTTGCGCGGCTGCCGAGCTCATTCTGGCCATCGAGAACGCCGCCAAAACCAGTGGCGGGATCGACACGGTCGCGACGGTCGGACTCTGCGACGTCTTCCCGGGTGCGATCAATAGCGTACCCAGCAGGGTAAGCCTGGGCGTCGACGTTCGCGACACCGATCTCGCGCGACGCGATGCAGTGCTCGGAAAAGTCTCAGAGGCCAGCAGGGAAATTTCACAGAGGCGGCAGGTTCCCACTCGTATCGAGCCCCTCAACGCTGACGCGCCCGCCACCTGCGCCCCGGAATTAGTGGAGGCCCTCTCAAGGGCCTGCGCCGCTCGCAATCTGGGGTTCCGAACGATGATCAGCCGCGCCTATCACGATTCGCTCTTCCTGTCGCGCATCGCCCCCACGGTGATGTTGTTCATCCCCTGCCGCAACGGCTATAGCCACCGCCCCGACGAATACGCGGCGCCGGAAGACATCGCGCGCGGCGCGCTGGTCCTGGCCGAAACCATGGCCGCGTTGTCTGCCTAATGCCTCCGTCGAAAGCCACTGCTCGCGCAGGGCAGACTCCCACACCCTGCCGTTGTCTGGCTTTGCGGGCGCCCCCTGTGATTTTCACAGGGGGGTCTTGGCTTTCAGACGCGTTGCTATCGGCGCCCTAAGGCTCTTCTGCTTTCGTTCATTGCTTGTTTTGAATGAGGAGAATTCTTCGCTTCGCCCACCGGCGTCTTGAATGGTTGGGCAAAACGCAGGTGTGGTTACTCCCGGCCTAGAAATGCATAGCGCAGGACGAACAGAATCGTCAGCACCCATATCAGCGGGCTAATTTCGCGCCTCCGCCCGGTGCCCACCTTCAGAAATGTAAACGAAAGCAATCCAAGGCTGAGCCCGGTCGCGATGCTAAACGTCAATGGCGTGGCCACCATCGTGATAAAAGCGGGGAATGCATCGCTGAAATCATCCCACCGAATCTTCGCAAGAGACGCACACATGAGCGACCCCACAAGGATCAGCGCCGGGGCGGTCGCATATGTAGGAATCGCGGCCACCACCGGGGCGCAGAACATCGCCGCCAGAAAAAGCCCGGCGATCAGCAGATTTCCCAGGCCGGTACGCGCGCCGGTTGCCACGCCCGCTGCGCTTTCGATGTAGCTTGTCACCGTGGACGTGCCCGTCAGCGCACCCGCCATCGTGCCAAACGCGTCGGCCAGCAATGCGCGGCTCGCACGCGGGAATTTGCCGTCGCGAAGGAACCCGCCCTGCTCGCAAACACCCACCAGCGTGCCCACGTTGTCGAACAGATCGACGAAGAAGAATACAAAGATGAGCTCCCCCAACCCGAGTTTCGCCGCCGAACGAAAATCCAGCTTCAGAAACGTGCCGCCCGGATGCGGAAGAGAAAACAAGTGCGCCGGCCACATGGCGAGGTGCAAAGGTATCCCCGCCAGTGCGATCGCGACGATCCCGATCAGAATCGCCCCCACCACGTGCCGCGACATCAGGATCGCAATCAGAATCAGCCCGAACGCTGCCAGCAGTACCTGCGGATCGGCAATCTTTCCGATCCCCACAAACGTGGCGGGATTGGCCACAATAATCTTCGCATTGCGCATCCCGATAAACGCAATGAAGAAGCCGATCCCTGCCGCCGTCCCATGCTTCAGGCAATCCGGAATATCGTTGACGATGTGCTCCCGGATGTTGGTAAGCGTGAGCACAAGAAACAGCAAACCCGACAGAAACACCACGCCCAGCGCGGTCTGCCACGGCACGCCGCGGCCTAAGACAATGGAATATGTGAAGTAGGCATTCAACGACATCCCGGGCGCCAGCGCGATCGGATAATTCGCCCAGATGCCCATCACCAGGGTGGCGATGGCCGCCGAAAGGCAAGTCGCAAACAGCACGCCTTCCACCGGCATCCCCGCCTCGCCCAGGATCCGTGGGTTCACTACCACGACATACGCCATGGCCATGAACGTGGTGAGCCCGCCCAAAAGCTCCCGCGAAACGGTCGTCTGATTTTCCGCAAGATGAAAGACGCGCCCGAACCATCCCGTTTCCACAGCAAGAACCGCCGTCTCGGTCTGAGCCATACGATAAGGATAGCCCCATATGGCACACACCCCCATTCGAATTTCCAATGCGAGCCAGCCACAAAATCGAATCACCACAGGCATTTCCCTCCTGAGCGGTACTCCGGGCGGAATGTTCGCACCCGCGCTCTTTATCGGAGCCATGCTGGGAGGTTCGGTCGGCGCGGTCGAGCACCACTTTTTCCCCGGCTTCACCGTAACGATTACAACCTTTGCCCTGGTGGGAATGGGGACTTTCTTTGCGAGCTTCCTGCGAGTGCCGATCACCTCCATTTTTATGGTCATTGAGATCTCCGGCAACTGCTCCGCCGCGTTGCCGGTCATGGTTTCCAGCCTGATTGCATACGCCATCTCCCGCCGTTTCGAGGATGTCCCGCTCTTTGACATGCTGAGCCGCCAGGACGGCCTCATCCTCCCTTCGATTGAAGAGCGGCGCGAGCAGATCTCACTTGTCGTCGAGGATGCGATGCGGGTCGATACCGCGATCCTGGCCGACCCTGCTGAGACCTTGCCTGCCTTGGCCAGCCGCCTTGGTGACAACGCGCAAGCGCCCGTGCTGCTGTGCGCCAGGGTAGGGGAATGGCGACTTCTTGACGCCGGCGAACTGTTGCGCCTGGCGGCCGATCCGTTAGACGCGCACACCGCAGGAGACATTCCGTCGAAGGGCCCGCTGCGCATGATTTTCCCGGACGAAGCGCTTGAGGAAGTGCTTCGCTGGGCCGGGGACTGGCCCGTTCTCCCGGTTGTGAATCGCGGTGATTTGGGAAAGCTCGAAGGTGTCTTGTCTCTCCCAGATATTCTCCACGCCTTCCGCAAAGCCTCCGCAGAATAAGCCGCTGTTTGTGTCGCATCCTGCAAGTCACACCAAGAAAGCAACTTGGAAGATCCTCGCCCCTAGCGGTACCACCGAAAAGCTCTAGTACTTTCCGCCTATCGAGTCCTATGGAATTTGGCTCCTTCGCTCTATAGAGCGGGACCGAGCCCGCACTTACTCTGTACGGGCAGTTAAGAGGCAGGTGTCCTGTGGCACTAAAAGAGCGACGAACATCGCGGCGGTTCCTGATGCGTCTTCCGCTGACCGTCCGTTGGACGGACGAATCGGTTGTGGGAGAAGCCGCCACCGAGTCGCGAGAAGTCAGTTCTCGGGGGCTTTATTTCCATTTGCCGAAAGGGCTCAAGAGCGGCTCCCCGGTCGAGATCGTGATGACCCTTCCTCACGAGCTCACGCAAGCGGGCCCGGTTCGCGTCCGGTGTCTCGGTCGCGTACTCCGAAGCAGCCCCGAATATGCGGGCGACGTGGGAGTGGCAGCAGCCATCGAGCGCTACGAGTTTATGCGGAATAGCGAAAGCGCCGCATAGCAAGTTCTTGCCCCATCCCTGCGGAGAAGGGTAAGAAAAAGCCGGGCGGTTCGGGTCCCTCAGCCGGTGCCGCCCGGCTATTTATTTCTATCTCCTAGCGTTGCGAGTTGATTTTCCGCCGGGGGCCCCCGCAGCAGCGCTACATCGCAGCTTGTGGACAATCCCGCCACATCATTTGCTCAAATCACGAGCGGCCCTGCCGGTCCCCCACCCTTCTTACCCGCGTATGTTGCAATCGGTTGAACATGGCTTTTGCTTCGGCAGCTAGAAAATCAGCGGGCTTTTCTGACGGGACCTTCTAGGTTGCAGAGAGATGTTCGATCAAAAGGTTCTCCGCGCGGGTCTGAAAATGGCTGCGCAGCCAGACCAGCCCGATGCGGCGAAAGGCGCGATCGTCGCGCAGAGGGATAAAGCGGCAGCCATTCGCGACTTGCGCGGCCATCTCTGGAACCACGGAAATGCCCATACCGGCGGCCACCAGTCCGAGAATCGTCGAGAATTGGCCCGCTTCAAACGCGAGATTCAGATGCAACCGGGAACGCTGGCGGGCCGAGATGATCGTCTCGCGGAAGCAGTGTCCCTGCTTCAAAAGCAAGAACGGGTGTTGCTCCAGGTGGCGAAGCGTCAAGGATTTTTCACGCGCCAGCCGATGGTTTTTCGCGACGGCGACGAACAAAGGTTCGCGAACCAATTCCCGGGTTTCGAAATCGGCGCCCAGAATCGGAAGCGCCACCAATGCCAGGTCGAGCTACGTTTGCTGACCCAGATCATCGGCGTCTGCGCCATCCGCCGGCTTTGCTCCCGGCCATCGCGACGAGCTCCCCGTCACCGTTTTCTGTCCTCGATGGATTTTGGCCCTCCGTCGAGGAGGCGGCTAAGGTATGGTTTATAGCGATGAACGGCTTACCCAACAACCCCTCGGTGAGCACGCCGCCCGCGGAGACGGTTGCGCCCCAAGCGGTCCGCGCCAGTTCCCTGTACAACGAAGACCTGGCTCCGGTGCGGCGCGAGCAGCGCACCTGGGGCACCTACAACTACGCGGCGCTGTGGATCGCCATGAGCGTGAACATTCCCACCTACATGCTGGCCAGCGCGATGATCGCCGGCGGCATGAACTGGAAGCAGGCGATCTTTACGGTGTTTCTGGGGAACGTGTTGGTGCTGATCCCGATGCTGCTCAATGCGCACGCGGGCGCCGAATACGGGATTCCCTTCCCCGTTTTTGCGCGGTCCGCGTTTGGTGTGCTGGGGGCCAATGTGCCGGCAATGCTCCGGGCGCTCGTGGCATGCGGGTGGTTCGGCATCCAGACGTGGATCGGCGGCGAAGCGATTTGCGCCATGGCGGTGGCTCTGGTCCCCGCATGGAAGGACGCGCACTGGATCGCCCCGGCGTGCTTCCTGTTTTTCTGGCTGCTGAACGTCCTGGTGATCCTGCGGGGAATCACCACCATCCGCTTCCTCCAGGGCGTGACGGCGCCCTTTCTGCTATTGATCGGGGTGGCGCTGCTGCTGTGGGCGCGCAGCAAGGCCGGCGGCTTCGGCCCGATGCTCGCGACTCCGTCAAAATTCCGGAGCTTCGGCGAATTCTTCCCCTTCTTTGTCCCGTCGCTGACCGGCGTGGTGGGATTCTGGGCCACCGTGGCGCTAAACATCCCGGATTTCACGCGTTACGCAAGAAGCCAGAAGGCGCAGATGGTAGGGCAGGCGCTCGGGCTGCCGACGACGATGACCTTCTATTCGTTCATCGGCATCGCCGTCACTTCGGCGACGGTGGTGGTCTTCGGGCAGGCCATCTGGGATCCGGTGGCGGTGCTTGCGCGGCTCGGCAGCCCGCTGGCGGTCGTCATCGCCATGATGGCGCTGCTGATGGCGACCCTCAACGTGAACGTCGCGGCCAACGTGGTGTCGCCGGCAAACGATTTCTCGAATTTGTGGCCGCGGCGCATCAGCTTTCGCACCGGCGGGCTAATTACATGCCTTGTGGGAATCGCCATGCAGCCGTGGAAGCTGCTCGCCAATTATGGAAATTACGTATTCGGATGGCTGGTTGGGTATTCGGGGTTCCTGGGACCGATCGCGGGCGTGCTGATCTGCGATTACTTCGTTCTGCGGAAGAAAATCATCGTCACCAACGATCTCTACCAGCGAAACGGCGCCTATGAATATTGCAAGGGCGTGAACGGGAAGGCCCTGGTGGCGCTGGCAGTCGGGTGCGGGGTGGCGTTTGTCGGGCTTATCTATGCGCCGCTGCGGGTGCTCTATGATTACGCTTGGTTCGTCGGATTTGGCGTGAGCTTTGTAGCGTACTCGCTGCTGATGATGATGGGCCCGCCGGCGGCGCAACCAGCCAAATGAGCTTGCGCCATCAATCAAACGCTCTCACAGAATCCGGCGTATCGCTCGGGGAGGCGTTTCCCCCGCCGATCCCGCGGTTGCACGATCTACTGGCAAGCCAGGAAGCCACAGACTCCCCAAGCAGAATTCGCAAGGGAAATGGATGAGCCGGATTCGTATTTCGATTGGCGGCGCACGGCGTAGAATAGGAAAATAGCTTATGATTCGGGCCTACATGCAGAGGGCCATTGAGCTCTCCATACAGAATGTCCAATCGGGCTCGGGTGGCCCTTTCGGCGCTGTCGTCGTGAAAGACGGCAAAATTGTGGCCGAAGGCGCTAACAGCGTCACCACCACCAACGACCCCACTGCCCACGCCGAAGTGCAGGCCATCCGCGACGCCTGCAAAAAACTCGGCACGTTTGACCTCAAGGGCTGCGAAATCTACACCTCGTGCGAACCCTGCCCGATGTGCCTTGGCGCGATTTACTGGGCGCGCCTGGACTGCGTCTATTTCGGCAATTCCGCCGCCGATGCCCAGAAAATAGGCTTTGACGACTCGTTCATATACCGCCAGATCGAGCAGCCCCTTCCGCAGCGATCCATCCCCATGATCCAGTTAATGCCTGAAGAGGCTTGGGCGGGATTCCGCTTGTGGGAAGCGCATCCGAACAAAATTCCGTATTAGGTTGCCGCCAAAAATGAAAGAAAGCGTCATCGGAAAATCGATTTTGCGCAAGGAAGGCCGCGGCAAAGTCACCGGCAGCGCCTGCTACATCGACGACCTGAATTTCCCGGAGATGCTCTATGGGACCACCGTGCGAAGTCCCCTGGCCCGTGGTCGCATTCGAGCCATCCATTTTGACGAAGGCATTCCGTGGGATCAGTTCACGATCGTCACCGCGAAGGATATCCCCGGCCAGAATTACGTCGCTCTGATCGTGAATGACCAGCCCTGCCTTGCCGATCGCGTCGTGAACCACGCCGAAGAAGCGGTTGTTCTTCTTGCTCATCCCGACAAGTATCTGCTCGAGGAAGCGCGCCGCAACGTCGGCATCGAGATCGACCCGCTCCCGGCAATTTTCACCATCGAGGATTCGCTCGCAAAGAAAGAAATCATCTGGGGCGAGGACAACATCTTCAAATGCTATGAGGTGAACAAGGGCGACGTCGACAGCGCCTGGGCCGGCGCGGCGTTCGTCGTCGAGGGCGAATACGAGACCGGCGCGCAGGAGCAGCTCTATATCGAGCCGCAAGGGGTGATCGCGCGCGCCGGTCCTTCCGAAGGCATAACCGTTTGGGGATCGCTGCAGTGCCCCTACTACGTCCACAAGGCGCTCACCCCGATTTTTGGCCTCCCGAAGGATCGCGTCCGCGTGATACAGACCGAAACAGGCGGCGGCTTCGGCGGCAAGGAAGAATATCCCTCCATGATTGCCGCCCACGCGGGGTTGCTTGCATGGAAATCCGGCAAGCCCGTGAAGATGATCTACGACCGAGCGGAGGACATGGTAGCCACCACCAAACGCCACCCTTCGCGCACCCGACACCGCACCGCCTTGCGCCGGGACGGCAAATTTCTCGCCATGGACATCGACCTTACGATGGATGGCGGCGCATACGAAACCCTCTCGCCGGTCGTGCTTTCCCGCGGCACGATTCACGCTGCCGGACCCTACCATTGCCCGAACGTGCGTATTCGCAGCCGCGCGGTGGCCACAAACGTCCCGCCCCACGGGGCGTTTCGCGGCTTCGGCGCGCCGCAAAGCGTTTTTGCCCTGGAGCGTCACCTCGACCGGGTGGCCGCCGCCGTCGGCCTCGCACCCGATGAATTGCGCCGTAGAAATTTCATTCACGAAGGGCAAACCCTGGCCGTCAGCCAGGTCGTGCGCGAAAAAGTCGACATGGACCGCCTGCTAGATCGCGCGTTCGAAGCCAGCAGCTATCACCAGAAGCGCGAACGCTTCGAGCGCGAAAATCCCCACAGCACCGTCAAAAAGGGGATTGGCTTCGCGGCCTTTCTGCACGGCGCCGGTTTCACCGGCTCTGGCGAGGAGTATCTTGCGTCGGAAGCCATCGTGGAAGCCACACCCGAAGGGATGGTCCGCGTGCTTGCGGGCAGCACTGAAATGGGCCAGGGCGCCAACACCGTATTTACCCAGGTGGCTGCCGAAACCCTCGGCATTGATTGCGGCCAGATCGAAATCCTCCGGCCGGATACGGCCTACGTTCCCAACAGTGGCCCCACGGTTGCCTCCCGCACCACCATGATTGTCGGCGGCCTGGTCGAATCGGCGGCCCGACAATTGCAAGAAGCTCTCATCCACAGCGGTCTGCTCAAGCAGGGGTACGATTCGGAGGGTTTCGCGGACGCTTGTCGGCAGTACATCGCCGAATTCGGCCCGCTCACATCCTTGGTAAAATACAAGCAGCCCGCCGATATCCACTGGGACGATCAAAGGTATCAAGGCGACGCCTACGGCGCCTACGGTTGGGCAGTCTATCTAGCCGAAGTCTCAGTCGACACGCGCACCGCCGAGGTCCGCGTGGACCATTTCACTGCCGTACAAGAAGTCGGCACGATCGTGAATCCCACGCTTGCAGCCGGTCAGGTCGAAGGCGGCGTGGCGCAAGGCATCGGCTTCGCGGTGTATGAAAACGTGGTCTGGAAGGACGGCCGCATGATCAACGGCCAGATGACCAACTACATCATGCCCACCTCCATGGACGTGCCTCCGATCCGCGTTATCTTCGAAGAAGTTCCTTATGGCCGGGGTCCGCGCGGAGCAAAAGGCATTGGTGAATTGCCCCTCGATGGCACTGCGCCGGCCGTTGCCAATGCCATCGCGCATGCCACGGGTGTTGACATTCGCCGCATCCCCGTCCTGCCAGAAGCCCTCATCGAGGCCATGGAAGCAGGGGACCTCGCGCATGCCTGAGCCCGTTCGAAAGATCCGCGTGCATTGCACCGTGAATGGCGGACCGGTTGCGTTCGAAGCGTATCCGATGTCCCGCCTCCTGGACGCCCTTCGCGAGGAATTAAAACTCACCGGAACAAAGGAGGGCTGCGGCGAAGGCGAATGCGGTGCGTGCGCCGTGGAAATGAACGGGGACCTGGTGAACAGTTGTTTGGTCCCGGCGCTGCACGCGGAGGGCGCAAACATTCGCACCATTGAAGGCGTTGCGCGCGCCGGAGTCTTGGATGCCCTCCAGCAATCCTTCTTAGAACACGGTGGCGCGCAATGCGGCATCTGCACTCCCGGCATGATTCTGGCCGCCGTAAATCTTCTGGAGCGCCATCCGCAGCCCACCGAATTGCAGATCCGCGAAGGCCTCGCCGGGAACCTCTGCCGCTGTACTGGCTATATCAAAATTTTCGAGTCCGTCCTCGATGCGTACCGCAAACAGGGCTTGCCCCGGTGAGAGCTTATGTCCCAGCATACGAAATCCAGGCGCCCCCGGACCTTCCCGCCGCCCTCGATCGCATGGCCAGGGAACCACACACGTGGAAGCCATTTGCCGGCGGAACCGATCTCATGGTCCTGCTCGAAGCGGGCAAACTCCCGCACAGGAGATACCTGAGCATCTGGCAACTTCCGGAATTGCGCGGGATCCAGGCAAGTCCCGAGCACGTCACTCTCGGCGCCGCCACCACCTACACGCAAGTGCGCCGCCACGATGTTCTTACCGCCGAATTCCCACTCCTGGGCCGGGCTGCCTCCGAGACAGGAAGCATCGCCACGCAAAACCGCGGCACGCTGGGCGGAAACATCGCCAATGGGTCTCCCGCCGCCGATTCTCCTCCTGCATTGATCGTCTACGATGCCGAAGTCGAACTCATCTCCTTGCGAGGGTCGCGCTGGGTTGCGTACCAGGATTTTCACACCGGATACAAGCAGAGCCAACTGCAAGGGGATGAGCTGATCCGTCAGATCCGCCTGCCTCGCAACACGCGGGCATGGACACACGAGCATTACCGAAAAGTGGGGACGCGCCGCGCTCAGGCCATCTCCAAGGTCTGCTTCGCCGGTGCGGCACGACTGGAAGGCGGTACCATTGCCGAACTGCGCCTCGCTCTGGGCAGCATCGCTCCCACCGTCTTGAGAGCCACCGCTACCGAACAACTGCTGCAAGGTGCGCACCTGTCCCCTGCTGTTTCCAGGGCCGCCCAAGAGACCCTTGCCCGCGAGATCGCTCCCATCGACGACATGCGTTCCACCGCGCGCTATCGCCGCCGCGTAGCACATAACCTGCTCGCCCAATTTCTGGAAAAGCTCTCCGCCTAGATATATGCCGAACGTCTCATCCGTGCCTGTGATTCCCACCGACCAGCCCGACCTCATCGTTCGGGGAAACAGAGTGGTTACGCCAGAAGGCGAGCGCGCCGCCTCCATCCAAATTCGCGGAGGGACCATCGCCGCAATTACACGCTTTGATGATGTTGCTCCCGGCATTCCCATCCACGAGGCGGCCGATTCCATCGTCATGCCGGGCCTGGTCGATACGCACGTTCACATCAATGAGCCGGGCCGCACCGATTGGGAAGGGTTTTCGACGGCCACGCGCGCCGCAGCGGCCGGCGGGATCACCACGATCATCGAAATGCCGCTCAATAGCATTCCCGCGGTAACCACTCCCTCCGCCTATCGTGAGAAAATCGCAGCCGCCAGCGGCAAATTGAGTATCGACGTCGGCTTCTGGGGTGGCGTAATTCCGGGAAACGAGCATCAGCTGGCGCCATTGTGGGAAGCAGGAGCATTCGGATTCAAATGTTTTCTAGTGCCGAGCGGAGTGGACGAGTTCCCGCACGTCGCGGAATCGGATCTGCGCAAAGCCTTGCCGGCCCTGGCCGCGCTCGGCGCGCCCCTGCTCGCGCATGCCGAATTGCCGGGACCGATTGACGACGCGGCCCATGTCTCGCCCCAGGGGTGTGCGTCGAACTCACCCCGCAAGTACGCCGCATGGCTGGCTTCGCGCCCGCGCGCCGCAGAAGACGATGCCGTCGCCCTTCTTGTGAACTTGAGTCGCGCATTCAACCAGCGGGTTCACATTGTGCACGTTTCTTCCTCCGACGCGATCCCGCAGCTTCGCCAGGCAAAATCGGAAGGCCTCGCCGTAACCGCTGAGACCTGCCCTCATTACCTGACATTCGCCTCCGAAGGCATCGCCGACGGCGCCACCGAATTCAAATGCGCGCCCCCCATTCGCGAACGCGAAAATCGCGAAAGACTATGGGAAGCCCTAGAGGATGGCACCATTAGCTTGATCGCCACCGATCATTCCCCCTGCCCGCCCGCGATGAAACTCCTTGAGCAGGGCGATTTCCTGCGTGCGTGGGGCGGAATCGCCTCCTTGCAACTCAGCCTCTCGGCCGTATGGACGGAGGCGCGACGGCGCGGCTATTCTGTGATCCGTATGGCCGACTGGCTTTGCGGCGCTCCCGCGCGCCTCGCCGGAATCGAAAACCGAAAAGGCTCGATCGCTGTGGGCTGCGACGCCGATTTCGCGATTTGGAATCCGAACCAAAAATTCACAGTGGATGCCGCACGCCTCCATCATCGGCACAAGGTCACGCCTTATGCGGGCCGGGAGCTTACCGGTGTCGTTGAGGCGACGTTCCTGCGCGGACGAAAGATCTTCGACCGCGGTGAATTTCAGTCGCTTCCCCACGGACAAGTGCTGCTCCGGGGCAAAATGTGAACGACTTCCGCAAACTCGTCGATCTTGCCTCCGCACGCCTCGGCGGCCGCGCCATCGAGGCCAATGACGAATTTTTCGCTCCCAAATCGAACCTTCTCAAACCCTCGAAGGCCGTTTTTATCGAAGGAAAGTTCACCGGGCGAGGCAAGTGGATGGACGGCTGGGAAACGCGCCGCCGCCGCACGCCCGGCTATGACTGGTGCATCATCCGCCTGGGTCTGCCGGGGATCATCCGCGGCGTCGTGGTGGACACAAGCCACTTCAAGGGCAACTACCCCGCGCGCTGTTCTCTGGAAGCGTGCGATCTCGGCGGCGGCCCGCCCGATGCGGGCGAACGTGCCAAGCTCCATTCACCGAACACGCCATGGATCGAGCTCCTGCCAGAAAGTCCCCTCGCCGGCGATGCGCAGAACGAATTCCCCGTCACTTGCGTGCGACGATGCACGCATCTCCGTCTCAAGATTTATCCCGACGGCGGTGTGGCTCGGCTGCGCGTCTATGGAGAGGTCGTCCCGGATAGACGGCGAATGGGGCGTTCGGAAATCGACCTCGCGAATATTGTCAACGGTGCAAGAATCCTCCAGTCAAGCGACGAGTTTTTCGGCGTGCCCCTCAATCTTCTCATGCCCGGTCGTGGCAAGAATATGGGCGATGGCTGGGAAACCCGCCGCAGGCGCGGCCCCGGCCACGATTGGACCATTGTGAAGCTCGGCGTGCCTGGCTCGATCGAGCGCGTGGAGGTGGACACGTCGCATTTCAAGGGGAATTTTCCAGATAGCTGCTCGCTGGAAGCCTGCTACTCCGCTGGCGGCGACGGCTCCGACGTGGCGCGGTTGCAGGATTGGCAGGAGCTGCTGCCGCCAACAAAATTGAAAGCGCACGCGCGCCACATCTTCCGCGATCAACTGGCGGATGTCGGCCCTGCGACGCACGTGCGCTTCAATATTTATCCCGACGGCGGAGTCAGCCGTCTGCGCCTTTTAGGCCAACCCGAGCGGCAGGCGAGCCCCCGAGGAATCGCGCTGCTCAACGAGCTTTCCCACAAGGAAGCGCGCAAGTCCTTCCTGGATTGTTGCGGCTCGAAAAAATGGACCGACCAAATGCTGGCGCTCAGGCCCTTCACCAGCAAGGATGATTTGCTCGATGCGGCCGATAGAATTTGGGCCGCCTTGTCCGCCGAAGATTGGCTTGAGGCGTTTTGTCACCACCCCCCCATCGGCGGAAACAAAGCCGCAAAAAAACAGTCCGGCACCGCACGCCAATGGTCCAGCGGCGAACAATCCCGCGCGCAACAGGCGTCAGAAGAAACCCTGGTCCAGCTGGCCGAGGCCAATCAGGAGTATCATGCAAGGTTCGGAACCGTGTTCCTGATTTGCGCTATGGGCAAGACGGCAGAAGAGATTCTGGCAAACGCCCGCACCCGCCTTGCGAACGATCCGGGCACCGAACGCCGAATTGCCGCCGAGGAGCAGCGCAAGATCACGCGGCTGCGCCTGGAGAAGCTTCTCGCTCCGTGAGCCAGATCACCACACACGTGCTGGATGTCTCGATTGGCCGACCCGCGGCGGGCGTCCCGGTGGTGCTGGCAATCAAGAAATCCAGCGGAGCGTGGCAGGAATTGAGCCGCGGCGCCACCGACGGCGACGGCCGCCTCCGCCACCTGCTCGCTCCCGCAGCGCTGGTCCAAGGCATCTACCGTTTGACCTTCGACACGGCTTGCTATTTTGAATCGCGCCGGTCCGCGGGATTCTATCCCGAGGTGGCCATCGAGTTCGAAGTGCGCGATGCCAAGGAGCACTACCACGTCCCGCTGCTGCTGAGTCCTTACGGATACTCCACCTACCGCGGGAGCTGAAAGTGCTTTGTTCGCTTTGGCTGCAGCCGAAAACCTCACCCACTCCGCGGGGCGGACATCGATGAGCTTCGCTCAGGAAGTTCTGCGATACCTAGCTCTGGCGTCGGTTCTCGCAAGTGCCTTGCACGCCCAGGCGCCGGTTGCCAGGCGGACTGCGACCGCGCCGATCCCCATCAAAGTAGTCGTTGTAGCCATGTACCAGCGCGGCGAGGACATCGGCGATGCCCCCGGCGAATTTCAGCTCTGGGTCCGGCGCGAGCACCTGGACCAGATTCTGCCGCTCGCGTCAGGCTACCATCACGTCCGCCTGAATGCAGACGGCGTGCTCGGCCTGCTCACAGGCGTCGGCACCGCCAAGGCAGCCGCTTCGGTGATGGCGCTCGGTCTTGATCCGCGCTTCGACCTGTCGAAAGCCTACTGGATTGTTGCCGGCATCGGCGGCGGCGATCCCGCCGACGTTTCGCTCGGCTCGGCCGTGTGGGCCGAACACGTGATCGACGGCGACCTGTCTTACGAAATCGATGCTCGCGAAATCCCGCCTGATTGGCCCACCGGCCACGTGCCCTTGCTCAAGTCCGTGCCTTACCAGGGCCCGGTTCGCAATGAACTCGAAGGCGAAATCTTCACCCTCAATCCGGGCTTAGTGAACTGGGCCTTCCAACTGACGCGGGGCGTGCCGCTTGCCGACTCCGCCGATATCCGCGCGTCCCGCGCGCGCTTCACCGGATTCCCGAACGCTTTGAAACCGCCCTTCGTGACGAAAGGGGACGCCATGTCCAGCAGCACTTTCTGGCATGGCGCGAAAATGGACGAGTGGGCGAATGCCTGGACGCGCTACTACACCGGCGGCAAAGGCAACTACATGGTTGCGGGAATGGAGGACACCGGAACGCTGCAGTCGCTCACTTTTCTCAACCGCGCCGGCCGCGTTGATCTGCGGCGAGTGCTCGTCCTGCGCACAGTGAGCAATTACGACAGGCAGCCACCCGGCGGCAGCGCCGCCGCGGACCTAAAAGACTTCTCGACCGACCGCTACGGGGCCTACATCCCCGCGCTGGAAGCCGCCGAGACGGTCGGCGATCGAGTGGTGCGTGACATTGTCGAGCACTGGAGCGAGCGTCATTCGGCGATCCCCGCTTCGCACTGAGCTTCCCGCCATCGCTTCAGAATTCAGACTCCCGCGTACGTCTGGCGGCGCACAAACTCGCCCGACCCAGCCTTCCCCACAAACTTGCCGTTTTCAATCACCGCTCGCCCGCGAGACAAGACCGTCTTCGGCATGCCCTTTACTTTGATTCCCTCAAACATCGAGTAATCCACCCGCATGTGGTGCGTCTTGGCGCTAATGACGTGCTCGGCATCGGGATCAAACAGCACGAGGTCCGCATCCGAACCAATGGCAATCGTGCCCTTGCGCGGGAACAGCCCGAAGAGCTTGGCGGGTGCTGTGGCAACAAGTTGCACGAAGCGGTTGGGCGAAAAACGGTGGCCATGCACGCCGCCGCTGTAGACCAGGCTCAGCCGGTGTTCAATGCCTGGCCCGCCGTTGGGAATCTTCGTGAAATCATCGAGCCCAAGCTCCTTCTGCTCCTTGAAGCAGAAGGGGCAATGGTCGGTCGACACCACCTGGAGCGTGTCGTGTGTGAGCCCCTGCCAAAGCTTTTCCTGGTGCCACTTTTCGCGCAGCGGCGGCGTGAACACGTACTTGGCCGCCTCGAATCCCGGCGCCTCCATATGTTCGAGGGACAAATACAGATACTGCGGGCAAGTTTCCGCATACGCCGGTACTCCCCGGTCCCGCGCCTCGCGAACTTTTTCAAGCGCGTCATTGCATGATAGGTGAACGATATACACCGGCGCGCCCGCCATTTCCGCCAACGCGATCGCCCGCCCTGTAGCTTCCCCCTCTGCCGTAGTGGGACGCGTCAACGCATGGTATTTCGGCGCGCGCTTGCCTTCGGCCAGGGCCTTGCGCACGATTACGTCGATCACGCCGCCGTTTTCAGCGTGCATGCAAATCAGCCCACCATATTTGGCCGCCTGCGACATCGCGCGAAAAATCGTCGCGTCGTCCACCATCAGCACGCCGGGATACGCCATGAAAAGCTTGAAGCTTGAGACCCCTTCATGAATCAGCTGGCCCATTTCCTCCAGCTGCGCGTCGCCCAGATCGGTGATGATGCAGTGAAACGCGTAATCGATGGCCGCCTTGCGGTCGGCCTTTTTCATCCACGTCTCGAAGGCCTCACGCAGGCTCTGCCCCTTTGTTTGAATGGCGAAATCGATCAGCGTCGTCGTGCCCCCGAAAGCCGCGGCCACTGTCCCGGTCTCAAAGTCGTCCGCGCTGTGGGTGCCCCCAAACGGCATATCCAGATGAGTGTGCACGTCAATCCCGCCCGGCATCACTAGCTGCCCCGCCGCCGCGTCGATGATTTTCCCGCTGTTCTCGACGGGCAACGACTGCGCAATCGCCGCAATCTTCCCACCCAAAATCCCAATGTCGCTCACATACGTATCGGTCGCGGTAACCACGGTGCCGTTTCGAATCACAGTGTCAAAGCGCATCCGTCCCCTCCCTGGAAAAACGCCGGTGAGAAATCTTAGGCTAGCCCCCGCCCCACCGCAAGCCACGCATCCATTCGTCCAACGGATAACCACTATCACGACATTTGTGGCTTCCGTGAGGCGATTCTGTGTACCGCGATGCTAGAATGACCTCTCCAACAGTGGTCGCCGGCGGCGGTAAGCTATTTTCCCGAGGCCGAAGATGCCTTTTCGCCAAACAGCACCGAAGCTCTCCCCCGAGCAGTATGAGAAGAACTTCGCGGAGATCGCGCCGGCCCTGACTCCCAGCCAGGCAGCCGTCGAATCGGCCCGCTGCCTCTACTGCTTCGACGCGCCCTGCATCGCCGCGTGCCCCACCCACATAGACGTCCCGGCCTTCATTAAAAAAATCTCCACCGGTAACCTGCAAGGCTCAGCCCGCGTGATTCTCTCCGCCAATATCCTGGGACACAGCTGCGGCCGTGTCTGCCCCACGGAGGTCCTCTGCGAGGGCGCCTGCGTCATGGTCGAGAAGGGCGAAGAGCCCATCGAAATCGGACGCTTGCAGCGCCACGCTGTCGACTACGTCCTCGACCACAACATCTATCTTTTTCCGCCCGGAGCATCGAATGGCAAGCATATCGCCTGCATCGGCGCGGGCCCAGCTTCCCTCGCTTGCGCTGCCGAGCTTGCTAAAAGGGGCTACGACGTAACGATTTTCGACCGCCGTGAAAATCCGGGAGGTTTGAACACCTATGGCATTGCGGCCTATAAGACACGGGCCGCCGACGCGATTCGCGAAACCGATCTTGTCAAGCAGCTAGGAGTCAAATTCCGCCAGAACACCGAAGTGGGCCGCGACATCTCCTTCACCGACCTCGAAAGCCGGTTCGACGCAATCTTCATCGGCGTCGGCCTGGGCGAAACCTGGGACTTGACGTTGCCCGGGGAGGATCTGCAAGGTGTCCTGGGCGCGATTGAATTCATCGAGAAGACAAAGGTTCAGCCTTTCCCCGAGATCGAGATCGGACGCCGCATCGCCTGCATCGGCGCCGGAAACACGGCCATTGACGTCGTCACCGCCGCCCGCCGGCTGGGCGCCGAAGCCACCTATTTAATTTACCGACGCGGAGAACCGGAAATGCCCGCCTTCGCCTACGAATATCAGCTCGCCAAGCAAGACGCCATCTCGTTCCTGTGGCAGACCCAGCCCGTCCGGGTCATCGGCGCAAACGGCGTTGTCACCGGTCTGGAATGCGTGCGCACGGAGCTGGGCGCTCCAGATGCCCAGGGACGGCGCACTCCCGCGCCCCTTCCCGGCACCGAATTCGCTCTGCAGGTCGATATGGTCGTGCGCGCGGTTGGACAGCAGCCCATCACCGATTCGCTGCGCACCATCAAGGGTCTTGAGCTGAATAAAAATGGCACCGTGAAAATCAACGAACGCCACCAGACCGGCCATCCCAAATACTTCGCCGGTGGAGACTGCACCAACGGCGGCCGCGAGGTCGTCGACGCCGTTGCCGAGGGAATGGCGGCGGCACGCGGCTTGGACGCGTGGCTGCTGTCGCCACAGAAAAAGTGAGAGGTCGCCCATGGCAGACTTGAAGGTCCGCTTTGCCGGAATCACGAGCCCCAACCCGTTCTGGCTCGCCTCGGGCCCGCCCACCAACACCGCCGGCCAGGCCATGCGCGCCTTCGACGCAGGTTGGGGCGGCGTCGTGTGGAAGACGATCGGCGAACCGATCGTCAACACCAGCTCGCGCTATGGCGCGATCGACCTTCAGACAATCAAAATGATGGGCTTCAACAATATTGAGCTCATCAGCGACCGCCCCATCGACGTAAACTTCCGCGAGATTTATGAAGTGAAGAAGCGCTACCCGCACAATCTGGTGATCGCCTCTCTGATGGTCGAGTCCAAGCGCGAGACCTGGCACGACATGGTGCGCCGCGCCGAACAGTCTGGCTCTGACGCGCTTGAACTCAATTTCGGCTGCCCGCATGGCATGAGCGAGCGCGGCATGGGCTCGGCGGTTGGGCAGGTGCCGGAATACACCGAAATGATCACATCGTGGGTGAAGGAAGTGGCGAAAATTCCGGTGATCGTCAAGCTCACGCCGAACGTCACCGACGTGACGCGCATCGCCGCAGCCGCCGAGCGTGGCGGCGCCGACGCCGTCAGCCTAATCAATACGATCAACTCACTGATCGGCGTCGATCTTGAAACGTTCACGCCCCGGCCCAATGTGGGCGGCCAATCCTCGCACGGAGGCTACTGCGGCCCGGCGGTAAAGCCCATCGCACTGCATCTGATTTCTTCGGTCGCGAAAACGGTGAGGATTCCCCTCAGCGGAATCGGCGGCATCGGGTATTGGAATGACGCCGCCGAACACATCGCCGTCGGCGCAACCACCGTGCAGGTCTGCACCGCCGCGATGCATTACGGCTTCCGAATCGTCGAGGACATGATCGACGGCCTCTCGCAGTACATGGACGCGCATGGTTTCGGCACCATCGAGGATTTTCGCGGCCGCGCAGTGCCTCGCGTGCAGGACTGGGGCGACCTCGACCTGAATTACAAGATCATCGCTGAGATCCATTCCGAGCTGTGCATCGGGTGCCAGCTCTGCTACGTAGCCTGCGAAGACGGCGCGCACCAGGCCATCGCTCCGCACAACAGCGCCGCTTATGGCAAGAAGAATCCCCAGGGCTTGGACGTACACGTCCCGCGCATCATCGAGGAGGAATGCGTAGGGTGTAATCTGTGCGCGCTGGTTTGCCCGGTGGAACACTGCATCACGATGAAGCACATCGACACCGGCGCCCCGCACATGAGCTGGAAGGAGCGCACCCAGCGCAATCCATCCTGTGCGCCGCCCACGCCCAGCGGCGATTGACATTCTGCTCGAGCGCTGATCGCGTTCCGCGCGGTTTGGTCCGCTGGAGATCTAAACGCGCTCGATCACCCTACAGGTTTGTGCTCAGGAGTTCTCTGCCCGGGGGGCTCGGGACAGAATTGCGAGGATCAGGCCTGGTCGATGAGTCGGTGGTGGATGGCGTAGAGGGCTAGTTCCAGGCGGTCGGAGACGCCCAGTTTGTCGAAGATATTGTGGAGGTGATTCTTTACGGTCTGTTCGCTGATAAAGAGCTTTTCGCCGATTTCGCGGTTGCGGAAACCCTGCGCGACAAGTTGAACGATTTCTTTCTCGCGGTCGCTCAGCAGGGGCTTTTCGCGGCGCTGGCCAGCTTCGGCGGATTTCTTGAAGGCGTCGATGACTTCGGCGGTCATGCGGTTATCGAGCCAGATTTCGCCGTCGGCCACTTTGCGAATGCTTTTGAGCAGGAGGTCGCTCGCCGACTGCTTCAGGACCACTCCGCGGGCGCCCAGGCGCATGGCGCGCACCACGTCGCGGTCGTCTTCGGCGGCGGTCAGGACGATGACGCGGGTCCCCAGCGTGTCGAAATTCACTTCTTCGAGGACGGCCAGGCCGTCCTTTTCAGGCATGCGCAGATCGAGCAGGAGAATATCCGGCTTCAGCTTCGCCAGCATCTTGGTGCACTCAACGCCATTGCAAGCCTCCCCGATGATCTCCACGTCGTCGGCGCCTTCCAGCAGTTTGCGGAGACCATCGCGGAAGATGGCGTGATCGTCCGCGACCAGAATTCGAGTTACCGGTTTGGCTTTGGTCATCGTTGGTTCAACATCGGATCAATATTCAGGCTGATTTCAATTCAAGGGGATATCGATTGTCAGACGTGCCCCATGCCCAGGATTCGATTCAACCGTGAGCGTTCCACCGACACCTCGCGTGCGTTCTTTTATGGAAATAGGCCCGAGACGTAACCGGTCGAGTTCCTCGCTTGAATAACGCCCAGAGAAACTAAATCCCCGGCCATTGTCGTCTACGACGAGAAAGACCTTGGACTCGTCCTGCGTTAGTTTTACCACGACGTGGCTGGCGTGCGCATGCTTTTTTATGTTGTGTAGTGACTCACGATATATCTGGAAGAGCTCGCGGCAAAGGCGGTCTGGAAGGGGCCTGTTGCGGTCTTCGATGAATAAATCGACGGCCAGACCGTATTCGCTGCGGAAGCGCTCGGCGAACCCTTGCATCAATTCGCGCATGTCGGCGCTCTCCACACGCACCGGACGCATGCTGCTGACCATGCGGCGCAGCTCCTCGCTCTCCTGCTGGACGATCTTCTGCAGCTGGCCGATCTCCACGCGTGCCTTTTCGGGGTCCTGAACGACCCGATTGCGAAGAACGTCGAGCTGAATAATCAGGCTGAGCAGGGTTTGCAGGATGCCATCGTGCAAATCGCGCGAGATGCGGCTGCGTTCCGATTCGACGGCGTGGGTGCGGAGATTGCGCATCAGGAAAACATTGTCGAGCGGCGGACCGAGATGCCGGACGATCTGCTCGAGCCACCTAAGATCGGCTTCGGTGAAACGGCGGCGCGGCGGATCTTGCTTTGTCGCACGGTTACCGTTCACGCCTTGCGGCGACGCAGGTACAGAGGGTTCGCACGACGCGAATGGCGCCGAGGAAGCAGAAGACGCCAAAGGATTACTGAGAAGAATCCGGCCGGAGGGCCGGCCACCGGCGTCAATCGTCGCGGCAATCAGGGAGGCGGCGCCGAATTCATCCCGCGTCGAGTCTGGCGGAGGAGGAACGGTCCGGAAACGCCTGCCCGTGCGGCGGTCCCAGCCAAAACCCTCTCCACCGCCATTCTTGAAGTTCCAGCAGATGGAAACTTCGAGGGCGTCGATTAAGAAAGTGTCACAGCGCGCGAGCGAAAGGACCTCAGGTGCACGCGGTTCGCGATCCTTACTAGATACCTTCCACACGAACAGGCGCTCGATTTCGTCGTCTCGCACCGCCAGGCACGCCTGCTCGCAGTGAAAAGCGCCGGCCAGATCGCCGAGGGCCTGCCGGACCGATTCAGTGAGGCCGCGATCAAACTGCAGCTGGCCGGTGATTTTGTCAAGGAACTGCTGGCGCTTAAAATGGTCTCGTTCGCGAGCACCCAGGAACCCCATGCTCAGGCCGGAGACGATGGTGCCCAATCCGACGGCCAGCCAGTGCCAGACGCTCTGCCAACGGAAGGGGTCGACAATCGCTACCCGGAAGATGATTCCGGCCGTGGCCGTGAAGACAAGCGCTAGCATGGCTTGCGTGTTTCCGCGGTTGGCCTGCGCGAAAACGGCGAAAAGGAAGAGAAACCAAAATGCCGAAACCGATGGCGTGAGGAAGAGGAACACGGCCAGCGCGAGAAAGTCGACAAAGATCGGTATCCGAAGGCGGGCTTCACCAAAGAAACGGTCCGCGAGCGCGGTGCCCAGGGAAACGAGAAGATAAACCGAAAGAAAGGCAACCGAGGCCGTATGCACTGAGGTGCCGGAGGTCTCCAGCAAGGTTACCAAAGACAACGCAACCAAGATTACCCGCCCCAGGGTGACTTGGCGTTCGAGGTAGAGGCGTTCAGTACCGTCGAGGGGCATCGTTGAGGGGCATGTTAGCCTATGAAAAGTCTAGCAAGCCAGGGGAGCGACGCAACCGCGTGTCATCTTCTGGTTATCGTCTTCTCGTTATCGGGCAAATATCCACAGGTTTGTGAATCCTTACGCGAAACAGCTGTAACGGGCGATTGACAGCCAGTGCATAATCTTGTGCGTAACGCGCAATCAGCGGGCCGGGCAAGCCGGCGATGACCGGGGGTACACGGGCTTTGGCACAACGATATACTCAGCGAGAGGTGGGCCGCATCCTGGGCTTGGATGCACGGCGCCTTCGCTACTGGGAAAGTCTCGAGCTGGTGCGTCCCCGAGCGCGGTGGGGGGAGCGCTTTTATAGCTTTGGCGACCTAGTGGCGCTTCGCAGTATTCAGCGCCTGACGCAGAATCGCATTCCCGCGCTGCGGGTACGACGCGCCGTGAAGCTGATCGAGCAACAGTTTGGCGGTTCGCCGCTCCCGGTGCAGGAGATTCGTTTCCTCGAACAGGGCCGCGAGCTGCTGGTGATCCCGCCGGGCGAAACCCGGCCTTTTAATCCCCTACGGCAACAATGGGCGTTTCTTTTCGATGACGGCGCGACGCGACCGCAGAAGCTGCGCCCGATGAGCAGCCCAACACCCGAGCAGCTCTTCGAGGCAGCGATGAATTGCGAGACCCGGCGCGAGTCGCTGCCAATGGCTGTTGAAAACTATGAACGAGCCCTGGAACTGGCTCCCGATTGGATCGACGCGCACATCAACAAAGGGGTGGCGCTCTATCAGATGGGGCGAATTGAAGAGGCCCGAGATGCATTTTTTGCGGCGGTACAGCTCGATCCGCTCAATGGCATTTCACGGTATAACCTGGGGTGCGTCCTAGAAGAGCAGGGCGAGATTGAAGACGCCATCCGGCATTTGCGCCGTGCCGCCAAGGCGATGCCGGCGCACGCGGATGTGCATTTTAATCTCGCGCTGGCCTATGAACGAAAAAATGAGCGCCGCCTGGCACGCGAACAGTGGTCCCTTTACTTGCGCTACGCGCCCAACGGGCCGTGGGCCGAGCAGGCCCGCGCCCGGCTGAAGCAATATGGTCCGAGGCATAAAGGCGCCGAGCCAATTCCTTTCCGCCGCCCCCGTTGAAAACGCAGCCCTGTTAGCAGCTACTTTGAAACCAGCAGCGGGCAGCACAGCCCCCTCGAAAAATCAGTAACACCCCCATATTCGGTGTGATACCGTTCCACTCGGTCTAACAGCATTCTGCAAAAGGATGGAGATGAAATCATGACAAACATCAGCAAGCTGCTGACTGTTGTATGTGCGTGCGCATGCCTGTTCGTTGCGGCCGCCGCGTCCATCGCTCAAACACCCGCACAGGCGCCTGCGCAAGCGTCGAAACCGAAACGGATCAACCGTGCCATCGAACTGCTGCAGGAAGGGCAGCCGATCTACTACACCGGCTCTCATTCCGGCACGGTAGGCACTTTCGACCAAGGAAAGCAGGATTCACAAACATGGGCCGATTACATCAGCTACGACATGGAGGCTGCGCCGTACGACATTGAGGGCTTAAAGGCCTACATGGAAGGGCTGGCAGCGGCCGGGCCTACCCGGACCGGACACCGGACACCGGCCGTAATCGTCAACTTGCCTGTCCGGGGCACCGATGAACAGACCATGCGTGCCAACGCATGGATGGTCGAACAGGTACTGGCGACCGGAGTCCACGGAATCCTCCTGTGCCATGCGACCACGGCTGGCGCGGTCCGAGCACTGGTGGAAGCAGTGAGATATCCCAACCGGATGCAAGGCGTGGGACAGGACGGGCTGCAGGAGGGCCGCCGGGGCGCGCATGGGGGATCAACCGCCGCTAAGATCTGGGGAATCTCAACCGCAGAATACATGCAGAAGGCAGACGTGTGGCCACTCAATCCCGACGGCGAAATTATCCTGGGCGTGAAAATCGAGGACAAATATGGATATGCGAATCGGGAAGAGATCCTAAAGGTGCCTGGTATTGCGTTTGGTGAAGGCGGCCCGGGCGACATGTCCCTTTCTTACGGGTTCAAATATACAGACGACAGTATGAAGGAGGTCGAGAACACACTTTTCTCCTTGGCGAAAGCACAACACCTTTACTGGCTGGGAATCGGTGAAAACTGGAATAGCGGGCGCACGGAAGAAGGAATCGCCGCAGGTATCAAGAGCGGGCTGATGATCGGATTTGACGAGCGGACCGCAGCCATCGGCCGCAAGGTCACCAATCGCCCTCTGCCCTACTGACCACGATGCGAACGAGCTGATTGGCTCGCACCTGATGCGGCGACGGTTTCTGACCCTATAGGAAATCGGGCGCGCGTTGGAGCTTGAAAAATCCGCCACGTCCGGTCGGTCGATCGTGCCAAAGTCGGCAAGTCGGATCTCCTTGAAGCTGCGGAAGGCCGCGATCGAGAGACGGTGTCCCGGATGAGGGCGGACTCCCGCAGCCGCGGTCGTTTCGTCGCTCGGAAGATAGAGAAACGAAACGCCAGCTCGATTCAGCCTTCCTGGCGCGGCTTTCGCCGGCGGCGGAGCGCCATCTCATCTCCCATGTACGGCTCGAAAAGAATCTCCGCTGTCCAGCTTCCCGTGTCGCGCATCAAGCGTTTAGCGATCCCGATTCGCGCTCCAAACAAAAGTGTGTCCGTCGGTAAGGAGGCGCTAATTCCGGATTCCAACTTCGCAAGCAATCTGCCGAAGTTACCCTCTACTTGAAAGTAATTTCCCTTCGTCAGACGTTGTACGATCTTTTTCTACAGCGGGGGCCAGGAGGTCCCGATGGCACCGAGCGGCGGCAACCGCTCGTATTTTTTATAATGCCCTGGGTAGACGGCGACGCCTTTGTCATAGTCAGGATACCGGGGATCAAAGAGTCCCACGAGGACTCCTCCGATGTCTCAGCCGAACGCGGGAATCCAGGAGCGGACGCATGTTCGACAATCTGGTTTTCGCGGCAAAAGTAAATATTCCGGCTCGTCGCCCCCTATGACGGTTGTAGGTCCATTCGTCGCAATAGAATCTGACAAGCGCACGAACCAGAGAGGACAGTGCTCCATATTGTGCAGGCGTCGACGCGGATTTGATCACTGCGGTGGCAAATTCCGCGCTCGTTTCCTGCCAACTCGTGATCTTTGACAAATCGCTTCAGGGTGGAATCTTTCGCACACCTGATGCAGATCGAGCGCGCACCCCCTCTTTGTCGCAGACCGGGTTGCATACCGTGAAGCTCGTGTATTGCGCTGGTCGGATTGGGACGAGCGAGAGCAAGTGCTGATGGTTTCCCGGGCGTGTGGCGACCCCAGGTCGGTGCCCCGAAGAACTTATCCAGCGAGAACATTATCCCGGCGCTGCCGCTTGTGAAGGAGATGCTCGAGAAGCGGCGGGAGCATTTGATGCAAGCGAAGAAAGGTGTGCCGCCTTGCCCTGAACACTGCATCTTTGCTGGTACACATAGGGGAGCACCACTCTGCTTCCGCAAGCTGCAATACAGGATTATCAAGCCTGCGCTGGCGGATTCTGGTGTAAACTGGCATAGCTTTCACCGATTCCGCCGTGGGTTGGCGACGAACCTTCTGGAACTCGGAGTCAATCCTGTGGTGATTGCTCGCATACTGCGACGTAACCACGACGCTGGCGTTTTACGCCAAGAGTCGAGATGCAGAGTCGAGGACGGTGATGGACAAACTTGAAGAGAAGATTCGCAACCGTCCGTCGGGAATCAAGTTCGGGAGCAGTGCGGGAAATGGAACCAACGGCGATAGCGGTAGCGAGAACGCCGAGCAATCATCACCCGAAGTAGTAGCCACGAAATCGACGGACAGTTAAGTAGTTTTACAATATGGTGGGCGTAGCTCAGTTGGTAGAGCGTCGGACTGTGGCTCCGAATGTCGTGGGTTCAAATCCCATCGCCCACCCCAACCTTTTAGCCTGGAAGCAAAACGTTTACGCCTCCTGCTTCGCTCTAACCCTGTCCGACTTTTTTTCACACTCATTGCACACTCGGCCAAATTGGCCTGTTGGAGCAGCATCCGCGTTGGCAGCCATGTTCAGGATCTTGTTGAGCGTGCCGAGGGCCCGCGCCGGGTGCCTGCGTGAAGATATACCTTGGTCGGGGACATGTTCAGCTTCGCGCCGACGCGTGAGGCCGTGTCGTACATATAAAGTTCACCGATTCCGGGAATCGGTGTGACAGCGGCGCGGATGAGTCTGAATTGTTCATCGAAGTCCTCTGCCTGTTCTATTGGGCCGGATTCGTCCAAGAGTGAGCGGCATGCTTGTTCTAAAGCAGCCTTTTTCAGTCGGCGCTGGTGGGAACAACGCTTACCCTTCCTGTTCATTGCGAGCGCCACTTTCTCCAGCCCGTTCCAGCGTCGATATCTGGGCAGGATTGAAAGCGTTCACAATGGAATTGTGACTCTATCAGACTCCGGCGTGGACGAGTTTCCAGCAGATAGTCGTTACCTTGAAGGAACTCGAAGCAATGTGGAAGCGATAGGTAAACTGCTTCTCGGCAGTGGTTACGATGCTTTCTCCAATTCACTCTTCGACGGGCAAGGTTCCCTATTTTCGAATCTAGGATCTTCGTTCCACGTATGCCACACGGCTAAGTGCCCCGGGGGCGTGGCCGATGACGGTGCAATAGCCCCATTCGTGCACAGTTCGCGCACAGTCGGAGGTAAAAAGCATGGGACGGATTAGGAGTAAAGTTGGAAAGTGCTTTAGAATGAATCTGGCACTTCATGTCGGGGCGTAGCGCAGCCTGGTAGCGCGCCTGCCTTGGGCGCAGGAGGTCTGGAGTTCAAATCTCCACGCCCCGACCAAATCTCCGAACAGAATCATTGAGTTGGCGTTCTGCCCGTTTCCTCGCCTGCTGCATTGTGGTGCAAGTTGGGAACAGTTGGGAACAAAACCTCGCCCAATCTTGAAACCGCATCGCGTTCGGACGTGGAAACAGGGTGTGTGTAAACATCCATTGTTGTTGCCGCGCTGGAGTGCCCCAGTAAGGTTTGTTGAACCCTTATTGGAGTTCCCAGATCGTGGAGGAGAGTGCTGTATGTGTGGCGGAGCGTGTGCCAATCAATCCGGCGCAGCCCTGCCCGCCGACATGCAGAAGCAAGACGCTTCTTCCGCAAGTTGTCGGCTGATAGCGGTTCGTTGCCACCCTTGGAGAACACTAACGCGTTAGCCGAAGCGTCCGTACACCGCGAGCGGTGGGCATCGAGAGCCTGGACAACAACGGGTGCGAGCGGTGTCCCCCTGCGGCTGGCCTTACTTTTCGGAGTACCGAAGACCCCTTTGTAGCAGGTTTCCTCGACCTCTAAAATGCATTGGTCAAGATGAACTCTGCCCCAGCGAAGCCCGAGTATTTCTCCGATTCGTAGACCGGCCAGTGTTGCAACGATTGTGATGGTTCGTTCGGGTTCATTCATTTTAGAGAGGAGCATTCGAGCCTCCTCAATCGAAAGAGCCTTGTGCGGACGTTTGAGTTTTCGTTCCGGCATCTCCACGCCCAAAACAGGGTTGTCTGCCAGGTACCGCCAGGCTTTGGCAGTGCCGAGCACCTTGCTGAGTAGATGTCGCATGTGGCTAGCCGTCTCCCATGCGTATCCTTGCTTCAGCTTATCGAGAACAAACCGCTGAACCTCGGGTGTAGCTATATCCGCTATGCACTCCTCGCCAAAACGAGGCAACAAGTGTTTGTCGAGCAGGAGGGTGTAGATTTCCCGCGTGGCAAACTTCAATGTTGGAAGGACGAGAGGTCTAAACTCGTCTTCCACGAACCGCCGGAAGGTAATGTTGGACCGAGGTACCGCCCGGCCTCTATTCACCGGGCGAAGTCGGTCTTCCAGTAGATTCTGAGCTTCGCGCTTTGAAAGTTCGCTCACCGTTCCCAAGACCTCGGAACGGAGAATCGTGCTCATGCTGCCTCTTGAAGTCAGCACTCGCTCTCTCCAGCGCGCAACCCAAACCTTTGGGCGTTTACCGCGAACAAACAAACATCCAATCTGATGCCTGCGACGAGCCATATTGACCTTTCCGTTGGCCCGTCCAGTCTTTCGCGCATCGCCGCCTATTCTAACTTCACAGTCAAGCGTTTGTAAGCTCGACATGGCGATTCTCCTCCAACCAAACTTTGATATCCCCTAACCGAAAGCGCCAGTATTTCCCTATCCTGAAACCTGGAATGCGGTCTATAGATCGCCGTCGAGTGCGTTCGTAGACCCACGAAGTCGGGACTCGCAAGATTTCGGCTACGTCTTGTACTGTTAGAAGATTGTCATCAGATGCATGCATATGGATCGACTCCATCACAAAGATTTGAAACCTGAAGTTTCAAGTGCTCGTCTTTTGCTTGGTGTTGGCAGCTAAAAGGGAGCATCGGAGGCAGGATTCAAGTCGTACTGGTCGATGTCTGAGTTGTAGCCCTGTATTTCCAGAGCTTCAGACACGAGGCGCCTTCCTGGCTGGTGTTCGAGCTGAGTGAAGACGTTGAGCGAGTCGTCGATGTTGTTCCTAATGACGCTATACGGGAATTCGACGCCGCTCTGCAGAACATAATTCGTGGCGGGGTTTCCTCCGCCATCCCTCGTTTTGCCATGACCGTACCTCCCGTCGTCATCTATAGAGAGTCAGACAACTCCCTTTGGCCCTGCCGTGGTTCTCGATGCTGCTTGATCTTGGTACAGAATCTTCTGACCCACTCGGTGCGTTGCAGGAGCGCTTCAGTCAACAATCGCATTTGGCTTTCAAAATGGGCCACCGGCCCGGCTGTCTTTGGCCTGAGCGTAGTAGCTCAGAAGCTGTTTGGCGAAGTTTGGCGAACGGATACATGCAGTCGTTGAATTTCCCGGTTCCAATTGCGCCAAATGAGGCGATGCCAGTGAAAAATCCCCGGTCAGGGATCACAAGCCAGCGAGGGTTCTCGACCGGCTCCGGCTTCTTCTGGTTGTGGGCTTCACGGATGATCAGATACAGCTGACCTCGGTCCTGAGCTTCTGGGTACTCGGTAAGCCGGATTTGTCCAGTTTGTTTTTCTCGCCGGTCAAAGAAGATGTAGAGCGACAAGACCTCTGAGAAGGCGATAGACGGGGTGCTGAAGAGCACCGTGAGTTGGGCAATATTTGATGGCGAAAAGTACGACTAGCTTTTTCAGAAAACGCCGGTTGCAGCAAGGCATTTTCTTCCGGAAAGGGCCACCTAAACATCCCAGCGCCCCTCACGGGGATCCTAAAGTAGACGATCCAATAGATTCTGCTCTGGATCAAACGGCGCACTCGCAGCTCTTGGCACCGGGTGGGTCTGCTGCCAGAGACCAAAGTCCTTGTCCCACCGGAAAGCAACCGAGAGCGCTCAGGCAATCACGTCGTCGCGGTCGAGGTATTGGCAATACTGTTCGAGCTTGGCGCCAAACTCCCGGTCGAGTTTGTATCCGATTCGATCGCGGATTGGCTTAATTTTCTTCGAGATGTATGACGACATGACTTGACTCCTTTCCCCGGGAATTTGCCCGGTTGGAAACGACGAAAGCGTGGGCGGGAGCGACCTCCGAGCGGCGGTAGCAAGCGAGTAGGTCTGGGCGGCCCGGAGCCGCCCAGACCGGGGTCGCTCCCGCCCACGCCTCAGCCCCAAGGGCTGGGTCTTTCGGCCCACGCAGCTTGGGAAATGACTCGTTTCTTAGGCATTTATGCTCCGTGTGTCTTCATCGAGATTCCAACAACCGCTCGAAAGCCTGACTTTCCAGGGCTTTCGGGTCGTTCCGGCAAGTGGACGCATTTCTAGCGTTGGTTCCTGTGTGAAAAAAGCCCTATCGAAGCCGGGTTCTGCCCGCAGTCTAAGCAGATCAGAAACGCCGTAATAGCAGAGAGGGACGCAAGGCCAGATTGACGCGACTAGCGTTGTTTTTCTAATATTTTCACTAGAACGGTGCCCTACGACGATTGATTGATCCATTGTTGCCAGGGCACGCGGGATATGGGATTCCGGTGCAAAAATATGGGATGCGGGTGCAAATATATGGGACTCAGGTGCAAAAATATGGGATTCCGGTGCAGTCGTTCTGACGACCGGAATAGCCTGTAGATGTTTAGAGAAGTTTAAAGAATCATTAGAGAGGCAATGATGCTTCGCATGACCTTGGCACACCGGTTCGGCCCCAAGACTTCCTAGCGTGGTCCAGCCCGAATCGGCTCATACTGCCGCTTTGATTCAGCGAATTCTCGGACTCACGAATTCGCCCCAAAGCGTTCCTTTCTACCGGAAAGCAATCAAGAAACTGGGTGAGGGTATTGTTGAGGAAGAATATGGAGAGCTGCGCTACCGGATGCACTCGGGCACGTTGAAGGATCCGGCAAAGTATTTCACCGCACTCCTGCAAACGCGCCTCTCAACTGCTAAGGGTGAGTTGCCCTCGGAACTTGATAATGGGGTCGCGCCTGCATCGGATCCAAGCCACGAAGTTCAACGAAGGCAGAGCGGTAGCCTTGTATCCTCCCCAAATTCATTCCCTAACCAGCAGAGCCACAGTAGTCCTTTTGTTCGGGATCTTTTCACTGAACTGGAGCCCATCACGAGAAAAGGAGCTCCGGTTCGGGAGTCGGACACGATGACTTTTCCTTACTCCGCGAAGTCGATTCCGTGGACCACCTTCATCGGTCCCGACTTTTTCACCCTTTCCACAAACAAGGCCAAGAGCGACCGCGTCATGGCCAAATTCCGGGTGTTGGGAGGGCATGTCACAGAGGTTCCCCTGATTCGCGGACGGCTCTTTCCAAAGGATGAAGAGCGGGGAATTCTGACAGTGGAAGAGGCCCGCATATTGGGGGCGATGGAAAGCCTTTGGGTGGATCAAGGCTGCCAATATTCGCGCTTTGGAAACGGCGCAGTTTCCTGCCACTGCCACGTCCCGGTTCGCAGTTTAGCCCGGCTGTTGGGATGGGAATCCTTTGGGGGCCGGGACCTCGCATACCTGAAGCGTAAGGCAATCAACCTCAAGATGAAGGCCTATTACCTGGAGCTTGACGCAGTGGAGGAACTGAAGAGAGCAGGGCTGAAGGGCTACGGGTTCACCCTAATTGACGGGTTTGAATTGATCGACAAAACTCGCCACCGATTGGAGCAGACAACCTTTCGGGTATCTTTTTCCGATCCCTTCAGCCGGCAACTTCTTGCCCGCCGAGTGGTCAGCCGACCAAAGGAAATGCTCAAGCTAAGGAGCGAATTGGCTTTCGTGCTCAGGCTTTACCTGGAGCCCATTCTGATCGGGCGCGGGATTGGACGGGACCATTCGATCGAGCTGCTGAATTTGATACGAGTTCTGAACCTACCGAATGCTGGCTGGCATAGGTTCAAGAGCCGCCGCAAAGCGATTTTTGCAAGAGCCATCCAGGAGCTGCAGGGCATGAAAACATCGGATGGCCGGGCTATGGACGTAGAGCTTCGGCAAGGCCTCAATCGGGCAGATCTTGTACTCGTTGGGCGCTTACTTCCCCGCGAGGGATTAAAGGAATAGATGGACGGCCCCGCTTCGAAGGCAGCGGAGCTCGGTGTTATCGATGGGTGGGAGATGGAAATTGGTCTCGACCTACAACGCCAACTCATTGGAAAGAGGCGGGCACTAGACGAATTCCCCAAGCATCAAGAACGATACCTGCCACATAAGCTGCAGGAGCAGAAATCAATGGCTGCCTTGGAGGGAACCGCTCAGCGATCCGCTTCATTATCTTCCGCTTCGCTGGACTCTCACCAGAAGTGAGGAACGGTCAATGCGAGAGCAAATTGATACGGTGCTACCCCATGCACATAACGGAGGAGTCTTGACATCAATCCGAGTGCAGTGTAGGTTAACCTCCTTATGACGCAGAAGATCCAAAGGACAACGTGTTGCCAGTGTCGCTGTACGTGCTGCGCACATCTGTCCTTTGGCATAGGGGCGCTAGGAACAGCAATCTAAGAGCTGACTAGCTTAGCAGTCCAGCAACCCACTGCCAGAAGACGAACTGGCTAGTGGGTTTTTTGTTTTTAGGTGGCCTTGAGGGACAAAATCGATGACGAAAAACGATACAACAATCCAGGAATCACTCGCTCAATCACCTCGGATCGCGAGTGATTCCAGCAGTGCGGAACTGGAAGCCGCGTTAATGAAGAGCGGACCAGAAGCCATTCGCGAGTTGATCCATGGGCTGCAGACAATCCGTTACGGCTCGATTGTGTTGACTGTCCACGACGGACGTCTAGTCGAGATCACCAAGACGATGAAGGTTCGGCCCAGCGTGCCGAACGACAAAGAGTAGAGAAAAAATTTGAAGCGTGCCGCCGCCCATAGTTACTTCTTAGTGGTACGGCCAGTCTGCTTGGGTTCAATGATGCGACCAGTAACAATGGCAGAAAGTACGATAGAGGTAGTTGTCGCAACATAGGGCGTCATGCGGTCGATTAGCGTCTGTAACTCATCTACAGATCCCACGGCGACCTTCATGATGAATGAGTCGGAACCCGTCACGCGATGGCACTCGAGCACTTCCTGCTCCTCCTGTGCGACCCGCATGATACGCGGCATGAAATCGCCGACCACGCTGACGCGGATGAAGGCAAGGATCCGGTAGCCAATCTTCTCGTAGTTCAGGTCCGCTCGATATCCTGTAATGATGTCGGCGTCTTCCATCCGGTGGATGCGCTCCATCACGGCAGGTGTGGAGAGCCCCACTCTGCGGCCGAGTTCGGCAAACGGAATGCGAGCGTTACGCTGGAGTTCCCGTAAGATGTTCCAACCGATGGAATCAAGAAGCTTTGAAGTAGCTTCTGTGGAAGAGGTCTTTTCCTTTATGATCTTCGGCATAAGCCACATAATACCGCACATTGTCTATTCAGTTCGTCTATTACGTTCGTTATTCTCATCTCGTAACATGCGTGGGACGCTGGCGGTTGAGCGACGACTTGAGCCTCCCATACTTGCGGAATCAGAATTCTAATTGAAGTCAATTTCACCTTAGGAAGAAGAGGATGATCTGATGGCTGAAAATACAGCACACCATGCGTTAGGCGATCGCGCAGCATTTCAACTTGCGAATGTCACCAAGACGCCGCCGCAATATTCGGCGATTACTCCTCGATGGCTCGTGCGGCTCCTCGACTGGAAACCCCTGGAGGCCGGTACATTCCGGGTGAACCGGGTCGTGAACCAAGAGGCCGTCGAAGTCGCCTGCGGCACCCAGGATGAGAAGGCGCTGCCGGACACTTTCGTAGACTACGACGAAAAGCCGCGCGAATATACATTGTGTGCTCTCTCGACGGTACTCAACGTCCACACGCGCATGTCCGATCTCTACAGCAACCCGTACGATCAGATTCGTGAACAGCTCCGGCTCACTATCGAAAACGTCAAGGAACGACAGGAGAACGAGCTGATCAATAACGAAGACTATGGGCTGCTGAAGAACGTCCCTCCCTCGCAGAGGATCAAGACGCGGAAAGGCTCCCCCACGCCAGATGATCTGGATGAGTTGCTTACCAAAGTCTGGAAGGAGCCCTCTTTCTTTCTGGCACACCCGCGTGCCATCGCTGCTTTCGGACGTGAATGCACGGCGCGGGGCGTTCCACCTCCGACCGTGAATCTTTTCGGTTCTCCGTTCCTCACTTGGCGCGGCGTTCCGATCTTTCCGACAGAGAAGCTCAGTGTGGGCGCCCACAAGAATCCCAAAGGGCCAGGGGGCAAGACAAACATTCTTCTATTGCGCGTCGGCGAGAAGAAACAAGGTGTGATCGGTCTGTTTCAGCCCGGACTGCCGGGGGAGCAAACGCCAGGCCTTTCCGTCCGATTCATGGGCATCAACACCAAGGCGCTAGCTTCCTACCTGATTTCTCTCTATTGCTCAGCGGCAGTGCTTACAGAAGACGCCATCGCAGCGCTGGAAGACGTCGAAGTGGGAAACTACCATGAGTACAAGTGAACGCCCAGAGCAAGCATCGGTAGACAAACCCGGTGAATTTGTGCCGGACTCCTGGGATGCCGGCAAAGCGCCCGCGGGGTTCCCGAATCCTACGGTGCTCGCTCGTATGGCAAACGAGTTTTTCACAGCATGGCCAGCGCTCCAAGGACAAGACGGTAGTCGTGCCGCCGCGGATTCACAACTGCCGCCTTCTCTCGCAAGTGCCCAATCTCTTTCGAATGTTCCCAATGTTGCGCAACTTGCGGCACCCGATGCGTTCAGCGTCACCGAGGCCGGTCTGCGCACACTACCTTCTTCTCTCGGGGCGCCTGCCGTGCCAGCATTCCCGCCAGTTTCGAATCTGCCGGAGTCGGTTCCCGCGATCCCAGGAGACCTCGTTTCGACTTTTTCTGCCGTTCCATCATTCTCCTTTCTCGAAGAAGCAAGACCGCTCCTTTCGGCGGTCCCTGCGTCCCCGTTATCATCGGCGTCTCCGGCCGCGGTGGCGGATTCTCCTGAGAGCGTCTTCCGTGCGTTTCCGCAGCAGATTCCGGATCTTTCCGCGATTTCTGGTTCGTCTCCTGTTTCGGCACCGGCTGTTCCAGGCGCATGGACACAGCTGAACGCAACAGAGGCGGGACGGTCTTTCCAGTTCCTTGATGACATCCGGCAGCTATCAACCGGAGAGGCAGTAGCTACGCCGGAGCCAATCAGCGCGCCACCGATTGGGCTACCCGAATTGGGCTTTTCATCGCGGGCTTTCGAGGTGGGAGCGATCCGGCGAGACTTCCCGATTCTGCAAGAGCGCGTAAGCGGGCGCCAGCTCGTATGGCTCGACAACGCTGCGACGACACAAAAACCTCAGTCGGTGATCGACCGCCTAAATTATTTCTACGCGCACGAGAATTCCAACGTACATCGCGCCGCTCACGAACTGGCGGCGCGAGCCACCGATGCATACGAGTCAGCACGAGAAAAGGTCAGGCGTTTCCTAAATGCTTCGAGTTCCCGCGAGATCATATTTGTCCGGGGCGCGACGGAGGGAATCAACCTCGTTGCGCAAAGCTGGGGATGGCAGAACGTAGGAAAGGGCGACGAGATCGTCATAACCTGGCTTGAGCATCATGCGAACATCGTGCCCTGGCAGATGCTGTGCGCAGAAAGAGGAGCGCAGCTCCGAGTAGCACCGGTGGACGATCACGGCGAAATCCTGCTCGATGAGTATCAGAAGCTCCTGGGGCCGCGCACGCGCCTGGTGGCCTTGCCGCAGGTGTCCAATGCCCTCGGCACGGTGACTCCCGCGCAGAAAATGATCGAAATGGCGCACCGCTATGACGCGAAGGTGCTCCTCGACGGGGCTCAGGCTGTATCCCACATGCCTGTCAACGTGCAGCTGCTCGATTGCGATTTCTATGTGTTCTCGGGCCACAAGGTGTTTGCTCCCACGGGCATCGGCGTCGTGTATGGGAAGTCTGCCGTGCTCGACCAAACACCTCCCTGGCAGGGCGGCGGCAACATGATTACCGACGTGACTTTCGAGAAGACTTCCTATCAAGTACCCCCGGGTCGTTTTGAGGCGGGCACTGGCAATATCGCTGACGCGGTGGGTCTTGGTGCAGCCATTGATTATCTCGAGCGCATCGGCATGGCCAACATCGAACGTTACGAGCACGCGCTTCTGCTATACGCGATCGAATCCCTCCGTGGTATTCCTGGACTTCACTTGGTTGGCGCGCCAAAGGAACAGGCGGGGGTTATTTCCTTCGTGCTGGATGGCTTCCGAACAGAAGATGTGGGTGCGGCGCTGAATCGCGAAGGAATCGCCGTGCGTTCAGGACATCACTGTGCGCAGCCCATCCTCCGCCGGTTTGGGCTGGAGGCGAGCGTACGAGCATCGCTCGCGCTCTACAATACCTGCGAAGAAATAGACGCCCTTGTTGCCGCGATATGGAACCTCAAGCAAGGGCGTGCCCCGGGCTTGCTGTAGTCGGGGACTGCTCAGTGGGAATAGTTCAGGTGAGAATTAGAACGGGAGCCGAACGGTAAAGATGTATTTGTGGTTGTAAGTGTGAAACTGAGTCGTCGCGATTTGCACGCCAGCGCCTAGAGTCAATCCCAGCCGGTGCCACAAAGGAAATTTCCCAAACTCCGCTCCGGGAGTTAAAAACGTTTGTTTCTTGCCGTCGTTCGGCCCCTGTGAGAAGAATGTGGAATTCACCTCTAGTTCGGGCCAAATCTTTCGCAGTACGCGATATTGAAACGTGCTGTTCCAGACGATTTGTCGCCCAATTCGATTTGTTTCATCGACGGGCAGCACGACGCCCAATGTCGTCACAGCATCAAAATCTCGCCAGCCCTTTCCGACCGCGATTGTAGGTGTGAAAGTAGCGTCCAGAGTTCCGTTTGTGTATGACCCCGTGGGAATCGAGCCAGCTAGAAATGCAGTGACAATATAGTTGCCGTGCTCCTCGTTGGCCGAAGCGAAGCGATACTTCAGCAGGAATGACACGTCGCCGTAGCCATCCGGCACGCCGTTAACACTGCGCACGATGTAAGGCGGCAGACTGAAGATCAGCTCTATGTGCCGAGATGGAATGATTTCGAGTCCCTTCGAGCCTCCGAAGTTTTCGAGGACCGTTGTTCCGTTTGGCTGGACCTGGCGCGAAACGTCGTATCGAAACTCTTGTTCCAGACGGGGAGTTACGGTCACCAGCGGAGTAATCCAATGCGGCTGCTCGGCCTGGCTCTCTGCGACCATCCCAAACCAATCATGAAAGAAACCACCCCCTGACTGTAGTGATGATACTGACGGCTCCTGGTCTGTCTGTGGCAACCCGTCATCCGCTCGCGCAGGCGACCCACCCGACAACAACAAAACGTAAAACGCAAATGCGATAACTACACGTGGATTGTCCATCTTCAGTCTTCCCCCCGGGCAGAAATGGCCCGGGCGAAATCTAACTTTCCTTAAAGGTCTTGTCCGTATTTGGAGAGTTTTAGAACGCTACACGCAACAGTTTTCAGAAAGTCATTCTTCCAGGATAAAGACAAGGAAAACATTCCTTTGATGTCTCTCCTCTGGCGCCACCCGAAGCTCAGTACCGGGGGAGGGATGGTTCTACTTCATCCGACCAGGCCAGAATTCCGCCCTTCAAGTTCCATATTTTATGGAAGCCTGCCTTGCGCAAAAATTCAGCGGCTTCCGCTGAACGTTTGCCGCTGCGGCAATGGGCCACAATCTCGAGGGAGCTGTCGAGTTCGTTCACACGGCTCGAAAGATCACCGAGCGGGATCAGATAGCCTCCGATATTGCAGATCTGGTACTCGTGTGGCTCGCGCACGTCGAGGATGTAAATGTCGTCACCGCGGTCGAGGCGGGACTTCAGTTCACGCGGAGTGATCTCGGGAACCGTCGTTGGCGGAGCCGGTGCTTCCTCGCCACGAATGCCGCAGAATTCCGCATAGTCGATGAGCTTCGTGACGGTAGGATGCTCGCCGCAAACCGGGCATTCGGGATTCTTCCGCAACTTGAGTTCGCGGAACTTCATCCCGAGCGCGTCAAACAACAGCAGGCGCCCGATCAGCGGATCGCCATTGCCGATGATGAGCTTCAGCGTTTCGGCAGCCTGAATCGTTCCGACGATTCCCGGAAGCACGCCGAGCACGCCGCCTTCGGCGCACGAGGGCACGAGTCCCGGCGGGGGCGGTTCCGGGTACAAGCAGCGGTAGCAGGGTCCGTCGGGAGCGCCGAAAATGGTGATCTGGCCTTCGAAGCGGAATATCGAGCCGTAGACGTTCGGTTTGCCGAGCAGAACACAGGCGTCGTTCACGAGATAACGCGTCGGGAAATTATCGGTACCGTCGACGATGATGTCGTAGTCTTTGAAAAGATCGAGGGCGTTTTCGCCGGTGAGGCGCGTCTCGAAGGTATCGATTTGGATCAGAGGATTCAGACTGCGAAGATGTTCAGCAGCCGCTTCAATCTTGGGGCGGCCCACGTCGGTGGTGCCGAAAAGCACCTGGCGCTGCAAGTTCGTAAAGTCGACGGTGTCAAAATCCACCAAGCCGATGCACCCTACCCCAGCGGCCGCGAGATAGAGGCCGAGAGGAGCTCCAAGTCCGCCGGTGCCGATGCACAGCACCTTCGCTTTCTTGAGCTTGAGCTGCCCGTCCATGCCAACCTCGGGCATGATGAGATGCCGGCTGTAGCGCAGAACTTCTTCTTTCGAAAGTGACGGGGCGGGGTTGGCCATCGGCTGCTCCACGGGAATTCTAGTTTTTGTTGCCATGTAAATTCTCCTGAACTAATTGTTAACTAAAATTTATTTAGATTGATTGAGCGCCGCCTGCAATCGAAGGAACGATGCTCACGATGTCACCTTCACTCACTGGCGTCTGGCCCTTCTGCAAGTAGCGGATGTCTTCATCGTTCACATAGACGTTCACGAAGCTGCGGAGGCGGCCGTCTTCGGTGAAGAGGTGCTTTTTCAGGTCCGCGTACTGCCCTGTCAGCGCGGACAGCGCTTCTCCTCCCGTCGTTACCTGCAATTGAACGCTTTCCTGCTTGCCCGGATAGGCGCGCAGTGGAGTTGTAATTGCTGGTATTCGATTTTCTCCTTAAGAAATCACTACGATCACTCGACAGGATCCATCGGGAGTTAAAAACCTGCTAAGGGCTAGCGGACTGCGCAATCGTTTCAATCGTTTCCGGATCGTAAGCCGCACGGTCGTCACGAAGCGCCATGAATGATGTTGTTGTGTCGCCAGGCTCACCCTTCTGGACGATGAAGAGCATGTAGCTGTACCAGGGCCAAGCGCGCTCACTTTGCCTCCGGATTCTTCAGTGCGTGCGGCCCGTGCTTCAGTGCGTATTCCGCCGCTTCACGGCCCACTTGCTGAGCTCGGCCGTTCGAGAACGAAAAGTGGATGCCACCGTAGATTCGGCTTAGGCCATTCTCCTCGGCGATCTGGCTCAGGTTCGCAACAGTTCTGGCATTCTCACCTGAGGTCGTTGTGTGAATTGTCAATGTGTCTGCGTCGCCATAGAACTTTTTAAGGATTTCAACGCTGGCCGCCACGGTGGCGCTATGGCCGCTCAGGTATTCCGGGTGCGGAGGAGTTACAAGCAGAGGCGTCCATGCCGAGTAGTTATTGGTGACAGTCCCGTCCGGGTTCGCATTCAAGGCCGTAACCGGCCGCCAGAATTTGTAGGTGTATTTTGCCTCGGAAATGGCGACTCGTGCGTCGGCAACAGCGATGTCGACCAGCGCAAATACAAGCGCATTCGTTTCCAGCGACGTTCCGTGTTTTTCAGCAAGAATCCGGGCTGCCTCATTCGCCGGCAATTCCGCGTCCTGCGTATAGAACTTGGCAATGTGCGTTTGATCTGCCGTGCGAGTCGTGCTGGTGGCGGAGCCAATATCTTTCACTTCTGCCGAAGCCTTGTTGTACGCCGGGCTGCCAACGGACGGAGGCGCGGGAGGACGGAGCTGACTCGCCGATTTCAAAACAAAGGGTGTTACGGTTCCCCACTGCGAGTTGATGCCGGGCGCGAATGCTGTAGGGGTCGGACGCCACTGCCCGGCGCCCGTCACTCCAGTGGCGGCGTAGGGAACATCGGGACTGGAGCAGTCGTTCGACCGTAGAGCGATAATATCGAGCGCGGCAGCCGCGCCAACGGATTGCCCGTTCGATTTCTCAGCTCTATTAGCGATTGAAGCCAGACTGCTCGCAAGATTTGCATCGAGGTCTGACTGCTGGGCCGGGAAAAAGTGAACCAATACATCGTGAGCAGCCTCCGCAGCGGCTGCCTCTGGAGAGGCAGGACCGGCCGCGGGCTTGTTGTAATGATACGGTGAACCGAAATGCTTGATGGCGTTCACAGCATCGTACACGGCGATCGCTTCGATTGCATCCACGCGCGATCCAAGATTGCTGTTCAATTTGCCGGCCTTGGTGGCGTTTACCGTGATTAGGTTCCACTTTGTAACTTCGTCAGCGGATGCCGGGGCGGCGAATTGCGATACCGATGCAACTGCTGATAGAGCGAGTACGAGCTTCCACTTCGAACGCGAAAAGTAACGCATTTGTGTTTCTCCTTTTGATCTTGCAGGTGTTACGAGCGTTCTAAAAAAATCCAATCGCCCGGCCGACAAAACCGACAGCGAGCCAGAGCACCAGAGACATTGCGGCGGTTGATTTTTCCCAAACCGACGAAACTGTTTCCGTTGCCGTTCGGCTGGACCTGACGCGAAGCTTCGTATCGAAACTCTTGTTCCATGCGTCGAGTTACGGTCATCAAATCTGAAGCCATTACGTTGGTAGGGATGGGTCTACTTCCTTCGACCAAGCTAGAATGCCGCCCTTGAGGTTCCATATATTGCGAAAGCCCGCCTTACGCAACAATTCAGAGGCTTCAGCCGAGCGCTTGCCACCGCGGCAATGAGCCACGATCTCGCGCGAACTGTCGAGTTCGTTCACGCGGCTCGAAAGTTCGCGAAGAGGGATCAAGTGTCCGCCGATATTGCAGACTTGATATTCGTGCGGCTCGCGCACGTCGAGGATGTAAATATTGTCGCCTCGGTCGAGCCGGGACTTCAACTCGCGCGGAGTGATCTCGGGAACTGTTGCGGGCGAAGCCGCGCCGCCTGCAATCGAGGGCACGATGCTCACGACATCGTCTTCACGAACAGGCGTCTGGTCCCTCTGCAAATACCGGATGTCTTCGTCGTTCACATAGACGTTAACGAAGCTGCGGAGGCGTCCATCTTCGTTAAAAAGATGCTTCTTCAAGTCCGCGAACTGGCTGGTCAGCGCAGACAGCGCCTCTCCCACCGTCGCTGCTTGTAATTGGACGCTCTCCTGTTTGCCGGTATAGGCGCGCAGCGGCGTTGGGATCACGACTTTGACTGGCATTCGATTTTCTCCTTAAGAAATCACTGCGATCACTCGACAGGATGCATCGGGCGTTAAAACCTGCTAAGTGCTGGCGGAATGCGCAATCGTTTCAACCGTTTCCGGATCGTAAGCCGCACGGTCGTCACGAAGGCGCCATGACGTTGTTTCGCGCGGCTCACCCTTCTGGACGCTGACGATGATGTAGCTGTACCAGGGCCACGCGTGCTCCCGGTCAAACTCACTGGGCCGTGCCGGAGCATCGGGATGCGAGTGATACCATCCGATCAACTCGATCTTCTTTTCGTTCGCCGTCCTTTCGGCCAGGCGCACGTCGTCGGGCGTTACCTCAAAACGATTGCGGGGTGAATCGTTGCGACGATTCGCGAGGGGCAGCAAGTCAAGCACCTCGCGCGAGTCGTCGCTCTCCCGTCCGAGAAGCGCTCCGCAGCACTCGTGTGGATATGTGTCCACTCCATGCGCGTGAATGTGCTTCAGTAATTCGCTTTTGATTTTCAGCGCCGGTTCACTCATGCTTCGCTCCAGAACTTGTCACTCAAATACTTGTCGCCGGAGTCGGGAAACACCGTAACGATCACCGCATGTTCGTCGCGAGGAATCCGCCGCGCCAGATCAATGCAGGCCCACAGGGCGGCGCCCGCGCTTACGCCGGCGAGAATTCCTTCCTCTCGCGCCAGGCGCCGGGTCATTTCCTGGCCGTCTTCAGTCTGCACGGCTACATCTTCATCCGCGACAGCCGGATCGTAAATCGGCGGCACGATTGCGGTGGCCATGTGTTTCAAACCTTCGAGGCCGTGAAAGCTCGAATCCGGCTGCATACTGATGCACCGGATCTTGGGATTTAGTTCTTTCAACCGACGAGAAGTACCCACAAAAGTACCGCTTGTTCCAAGACCGGCAAGAAAATGAGTGATGCGCCCTTCGGTTTGCAGCCAGATTTCCGGCGCCGTACCGTTATAGTGTGCCGCCGGGTTCGCAGGGTTCCCGTACTGGTCAGGGTAAAAATATTTCTCGGGATCGGCTTTGTAAATCTCGCGAACGCGGCGAATCGCGCCGTCGGTTCCCTCATCGCCCGGCGTGTAAACGATTTCAACGCCATAAGCTTGGAGGATATGCTTTCGCTCGGGCGAGGCACTCGTAGGAAGGCAGAGCTTCACGCGATAGCCAAGGGCAGCTCCAATCATCGCATAGGCGATTCCCGTGTTGCCGCTGGTCGCATCGAGGATCACTTCTCCAGGCCGTAAATCTCCTCGGCGTTCGCCTTCGCTGATCATCGAGTATGCTGCGCGATCCTTTACTGATCCGCCTGGGTTAAACCACTCCGCCTTGGCATAAATCTCGACATTAGGGAATGAAGAGGCTATCCGTGCCATTCGGAGGAGAGGCGTGTTGCCGATACGCTCGAGTAGTCGCTGTCCCAGGCGCACGTGCGACGCGGGAGCCTCTGATAAGGTTGCCGACTTGTTTGCTGCCGTCATTGGAATCCGACTTTCCTGTTTGCTATAGAGAGAGTTTTGCGCCCACCGCCGCAAGGGTTCCGGCCAGAACGGGGCGAAGCAATTTATCGGGAACCCGCGATGAAATATAACTCCCGACGATGATCCCTGGCACCGAACCAACCAAAAGTGAAAGCAACAGCAGTCCATCGATCGATCCAAGGAACCAGTGCCCGATACCTGCGATCAAGGTCAGGGGAACAGCGTGCGCTATGTCCGAGCCGACCAGTTTCCCTGCGGGCATTTTGGGGTAGAGAATGAGCAGAAACGTCACACCGATGGCACCGGCACCAACCGAGGAAAGTGATACCAATATCCCCAGCACGATGCCCGACAGGACCGTGAAGAACGTTCTTCCTCTCGAGTTAAGTTTGCCGGCAACGCTGGCGAACGTGTCCAAGATCCATTTTCGGAAGACGATCGATATTGCGGTGCAGATCAACGCCACGCCCAAGACGGACGTGATGGTATTGCTGCTGCGATCCAGCTGTCCTTGGTGGCGGGATAGTATGAGAAGCGTCAGCACCGTAGCAGGAACACTACCGGCTGCGAGTTTTCCAACAATGGGCCAATCGACAGTTCCGCTGAAGCCGTGCACCGCCGTGCCAACACTCTTGGTGATGCACGCGTAGAGCAAATCGGTTCCGACGGCGGTGGTTGCGGGGATGCCGAATAGAATTACCAGCAGCGGAGTCATCAACGACCCGCCGCCCACACCGGTTAGTCCCACCAAGAGCCCGACGATGAAGCCGGAGAGTGAATAGAGCGGATGAATTAGGTGGACCGAATTCATTTTGGCAACTCTTTCATACTGCACCCAGGCGTTCTTGGCAAAAGACGCGCTGAGAGCGTCAGCCTCCGGGAATCCTGGGGGGTGAGCCAGGGGGGTGTCCCGGAACGGCCGACGCTTCTCTGCGCGGACCGCATTCCGCCGTTTGAGATGCGCGGCAGAATGTCAACGCGAAGCGTGTTGGTTCTCCGCAAGCAGCGCTTGCACGCTCGCTGTAATTTCCTCTTTCTGCTGATTGTTGAACTCACCACTCGCAGGACTCGCAAAGCCGACATTGATCCCGTTAACAAGTCCGTCCCGCCCAATGAAAACGGTCGTTGGCCAGGCGTTCAGGTTTACGAGTTGGGGTATCTTCTCGTTTACCTGGTCGGGAAGTCCGCCAACCAGCACGGTGTACTCGATTCCGTAATGCTTGATGAAAGCGCGCAATCTAGCCAGATCTTCCAGTTGCTCGGCTTCTTCAAAATCCAGCGCTACTATTTCCAGACCGGCACCCCGGTACTTGCGATAGAGTTCGGCAAGAAAAGGTGCTTCATCGTGGCAATTGGGGCACCAGCTGCCAGTAATATTCACCAGCACTACTTTTCCACGAAAGCGAGGGTCCGTATTGGAAATGAGGTTCCCCTCGACGTCACGAAAGCTGAATTCGAAAGGTTTGCTCGGATCCTTGACCTTTGTGTGCTGGGTAGGGTCAGTCGGTTCAGGGAGCCCTTTAGCTCGCGCCGCAGCTGGACGATAACCCGTTAGGTCCCTTGCTCCGGTACGGTCACTTACCGTTAATGAGATGGTGCCGTCACTCTGAGGCGTCACGTCGACCAGATATGGGCGCTCGCCCGAGAAATGACTCAGCTTGAACTCACCGTCGTTGTAATGTCCGGTGAGAGAGCCTGTGTCACCATCTACGCGAAGGATCGCGGCGGATACCTCTGCGCCGGTTTGACGAACGATGAGTCGCCACGCCAATTCGCCCTTTGGGCTCTTGTTCTCAATTTCCCAAACGCCGTCAATCGAGGGAACGCTCGCTGCTTCCGATGCTGGAGCGTGAACGAAAGGCTGTGCCTCAAATGGGAGCTTCTTTCGGGGGCCTGGACCAAATCGTCCCTCGATGGTGCCGGTGAGATGGTGGTCTTTCAGCGTTGCTTGCAGTGTTTCCGCGTATTCGTCGAAATTGAGCACGAGGACGCCATCTTCGAAGTGCCCGGCGGTAGATGTTACTTTCTGCTCCCCGTTTAGGAATGCACCTTTCACGTCTGATCCGTCACTCGCAATTTCAATCTGAAATGGAATACTCAATGCATCGATAGATACTTTACCTTCCCAAAGACCAGTGAGAGACTGAGCCATCGCCGCAGAAGAAAAGCATAGAGTCATCACGAGCATTCCAATGCGAGCGATCTTCATGAGTTGTACCTTTCCAAGTTCTCTTAGAGAAAGCCGATCGCTCTACCAGCCAGTCCAACACTCAGCCATAGCGCTAGCGATAAAGCAGCCGCCAATTTCGACGAAGCGGTTGAGATCTTTTGTGTAGCTGACGTAACCGCACTGCGGTGAAGAGTGAAGTGAAACAGTATGGCTATGACAAGTAACAGCATCTTCGCCCGAAAAGCGGCGCTGTGATAGCACTTCATGGGCTCGGCCGACACAATCAGCACGCCCGAAAACACCAGAATTCCGAGACTTCCCCCAAAAAGTGGGGACAGTTCATGCGCCAGACGCGCAGCGGGCTGACGTTTCAGTCCAATGCCGAACAGCCGAAGGTCAACCAATACGATGGTCCCACCGAGAACGGCGAGCGCGAGAAGATGAACCATCTCGACGACCGCCACTCCCCATGTGGAGTGCCGCATCGCCAGCCCCACCGAAGTGTGACCAAGCCATTGAAACAAAGAAAGAATCGTCATCCGTATTGCCTCAGTTGCAGCCGTTAGTACGAACGGCGACCAAGCTACTTGAAATACGCAATTGCTCGTCCTGCGATGATGGTCGCGCTCCATAGCGTCAAGGAAAGAGCGCCCGCCAGCTTCGCTCTGTTGGGTGTTACGAGCGATCCATCCCACGCGGCAACGCTTCGATACACCGTCAAATGGAAAATTAACGGATTCAGTCCTGCCAGGAGAAGCAGTACCAGCTTGATGCGAAAGGCGGGGTTCCCGTAGCACTGTTCGGCTTTCGACCAAAACAAAAGAAACCCACTGACAAACATAATGACAAAGCCACACCAGGTCACGGGCAGGATCTGACTAACTACTTCGGAAACCTGTTCTCGCTTCAGAACAACCCCGAGAAGACGCAGATCCACAATCGAAACAGTTCCGACTAATAGCGTGATTCCCAACACGTGGATTGATTCGATCATGGGATAAGCAAACGGGGATTCGCGAATCGCCGTTCCAAGTGGTGTTGCGTAAAGCCATTGGCACAAGTGCAAAAGAAACATTGTTTCGCTCGAATCCGAAAAGTCAGATTTATGCGCACAAAGCTGGTGTTGGAACCACCAGCCTCGTGCGCTTCCTGAATTTCCAAGCTGGACTAATTGCCGGCTGGATCGCCCGGTCCGCCATCACCGGCCGTTCCGCCATACACCTTGCGTCCGTCGGCCAGCGTCACAAGCCGCGCATCCGCGAGGTGAGAACCATCCTTAGCGACGTAACCTTTGATCGAGACCTGGTCACCCACCTTGAGTGAAGTGCGCGTCCAGCCGCGGCGAATTAATCCTCCGGGGCTATCGGTTTCCAGGCCCCAATTCACGACGGTGCCGTCGTTGCCCTTAACGTCGACGTAAAAATAAACGTGAGGGTTCGACCATTCGACTTTGGTGACAGTCCCTTTCAATTCGATCGGTTTGCTTTCATCGAATTCCGCCCCGAACGAATGGTGCGCGATTGCAGGGAGTGCACTCAGTAAGCTGAACAGTGCAACTAAAATCGGTTTCTTAAATCTCATTTCACTTTCTCCTGATCTCTTGAGTTTTTATAAGCGGTCTCTTAAGGGCTGTGGCCGGCTTCCCAAGAAGACCCAGTTTGTAAATTCCGCCGCAAAACAAAAAGGCCCGCTCCCAAAACTGCTGGAAGCGGGCCTTCGCAAAAACAAATTACGAAATTTCAGCGGCTACAGTTGTCTGCTCACACGCGTGTCCCATCCGCCAGCACTATGCTGTGGGGACAACAACAGGCAAAAGCAGAAATAACTCTCACAAACGGCAATCTACCCGACCAGACGAATTGCTGTCAAGCGATTCTTGCGAGCAAGATTCTGCGGGGATTGGGCAAGGCGAATACAATGGGCGAAATCGTTGATCGCTCATTTTCTTGACAGTTTTGCACGACTCAGCTAGGGTACGCTCGTGCAGCCGATTCACACTTCCGGTGTTTGTTGTCCGCGCAGCTTCATGCTGCATAGCGGGCAACCCTCTTGTTGTCGCTGACCTTTCAGCGATCCACAAATAAATCCGATAAGTCCAGCCCGCTATTCAGTCCACTGACGCGGCCTTTTTAAAGCCGTTTTTTCGACAGAAGCAATTGGTTTTAAGAAAAATTCAAAAGCGAAAAGGAGAATGTAAAGTGAGAAGCAATAGAATTGTGCGGTTTTCTACCCTTGCAGCTGCAATCGCGATGGCTGCATTCACATCCATGCAGGCACCGGCCCAGTCGTCGCCCAATGGCCAATCCGGCAACACCCGTGGAGCGAATTCCCCAACCATCGGGGGCGTGGGCAAATACGCTTTGCCAAGAAATCCAACTCCCAAACCCGCTCCCCGCACGGCGGATGGCAAGCCGGATTTGTCCGGCGTTTGGGGTGGCCCTGTGGGCGGACTACAACACATTGGTAGAGAGCTCCCCGGTACACAGCTGCCTTACACGCCCGCGGGTCAACAGGCATACCAGTACAACTTGACGAAAGAAGTTGACCCCTCTGCGCTTTGCATACTTCAGGGCGTGCCGAGGGCGGACCTCAGCGGTCAACCGTTCGAAATTGTTCAGAATTCAAAGCGAGTGGCCTTTCTCTACGAGCGTGATACAAGCTGGAGAATTGTTGCCGCTGACGGCCGCCAGCACCCCGCGGATCCCGAACCCTCCTACTATGGCAATGCGATAGGTAACTGGGATGGTGACGCTTTCGTGGTTGACTCAGTGGCGTTTAAGGGGACACATATATGGGGCGATGAAACCGCTCATCCCCAGAGTGACGCGTTGCACCTGGTAGAGCGGTGGACGCGCCCAGATCTGGATCACCTGCTGGTAGAAGTCACGATCGATGACCCGAAGTATTACACCAAACCATTTAAATTCAACCGCAGCTTCCGGCTGCTACCGTACGATCTTATCGAACAGCCTTGCGACGAAAACAACATTGACCGATCCCATATCGGAGTTGGCCTTGGAACCAAAGACGGAACACGCGGTTATACGAAAAAGCATGCAACACAGGACGCACAAAACTCCGGGAACCAGTAGTCCCGGTTGATTTGTCGCTGTGACCGCCCTTCCCGTTCTCTGAATGGCAAGCCGGTGCGCCTGGCTGATGAGGAAGCTCGTCAGCCGGGCGTACGACATTTCCCTGTGGTCAGCTGGAACGAGTTGGTAACAGAGGAAAGAGCAGTTCCGCAACGCGGTAGGCTTCCTCCAAGTGCGGGTAGCCGGAGAGAATGAACGTATCAATCCCGAGAGCCGCGTATTCGAGCATTCGCTGAGAGACAGTCTCGGGGTCTCCTACAAGAGCTGTGCCGGCCCCCTTACGGACGAGTCCGATACCTGCCCAGAGATTCGGACTGACTTCGAGTGTCTGCGAGGAAGACCTAAGTTCGTTCATACGTCGCTGACCTTCGGAATCGAAGCGGCTGTACTGTTGCTGGGCGACAGACAATGCTTTCTCGTCGACGTATCGAATCAGGCTGTTTGCCGCCTCCCATGCTTTTTCTGTCGTTTCCCGCACGATCACATGCAGTCGAATTCCAAAACGGATCGTTCGTCCGAACTTGCCCGCGGCATTTTTAACAGCCGCGATTTTTTCCTTGACCAGAGATGGCGGTTCGCCCCATGTGAGATAGACATCGACATGCCGAGCTGCGACATCAAGAGCCGCGGCCGACGAACCGCCAAAGTACAGCGTGGGAGGATATAGTAGAGGGTTCCCGGAGTCGAGGTGAGCGCCTTCGACGCGCAAATACTTGCCTTGGAAGTTCGACATATCGCCGGCCATCAGAGTCCGCCACACGGTCAGAAATTCAGAGGTAGCTTCGTACCGTTCGTCATGCGTCAGGAACACGCCGTCTCCACGAGACTCCTCCGGATCACCGCCCGCCACGATGTTCACAAGAAGTCGACCTCCCGAATATCGATTGAATGTCACCGCCATATGCGCCGATACTGTGGGAGAAATGACACCAGGACGAACTGCGACAAGAAACTTCAGTCGTGAGGTAGAAGAGATCAGCGAAGATGCGGCGATCCACGCGTCATCGCAGGTTCTTCCTGTGGGCAATAGCATTCCTTCATATCCAAGTTGGTCAGCTGCCTGTGCAACTTGCAGGAGATAGGGATAGCTTGAGTCGCGAGCCTGCTTGGAGGTTCCGAGAAAACGTCCATCTCCGAATGTTGGTAGAAACCAAAAGCATTCCATGTTCACTCCGTTAGAGATTTTTTGAAAGAGAAACGACTTTCCCGATAAAGTACAACTATGTGCATCACTTTAGATTGTGACCCAGAAAGATCGGGAAATTAAAAAGGGGCGGTCAACAACAACAGGGATGGCAAATTATCGTGGGTGAAAAGCCGATTCCAGAGCGAGTAAAGGTCGATCGAGCGATCATGGCCGTAAGATAAGGCCAGCCAGACAAGTTGTCAATTCGCACCCTGCCCTACGACTTCGTGAGGAGTTCACCTTCCCATCGCGCCACCACGGCGCACGCCAAGCAATTTCCTGTAACATTCAAAGCAGTTCGTCCCATATCAATTACCGCATCAATACCAAGAATTACGACGATCGGTTCGGCGGGAAGATGAAATGTGCTCGCGGTGGCCAGCAGGACCATGACCACTGCCCGCGGGACGCCAGCCAATCCCTTGCTCGTCAACATCAGCGTGAACACCATCGCCAGCTGCTGCGTCCACGAGAGATGAATGCCGGCCGCCTGTGCAACAAAAATCGACGCAAGAGAAAGATAGAGCGTTGACCCATCCATGTTGAAGCTGTATCCGGCGGGGATGACGAACGCGACAATTTCTCGCGGAACCCCAAATTGCTCCATGGCCTCGATTGCTCTCGGCAGTGCCGCTTCCGATGTGCTGGTCGCGAACGCGATGCTCGCTGGTTCTGCAATTGCAGCCAGGAACCGTCGCAGAGGCAGACGAACCCAAAGAGCGATCGGTAGCAATACCACGATTACGAAAGTCACGAAAGCTGCATAGGTAGTGAGCAGCAATTTACCCAAGGGCAGCAGTACCGCCGGTCCCATGTGGCCAACTGTGTAGGCCATGGCAGCGCCCACGCCAAAAGGCGCGAAATACATGACGAGATTAGTAAAGCGGAACATCGTCTGGGTCAGAGAGTCAAAAAAGTTCAGAAGCGGAACGCGTTTAGGTTGCGAGACGAGCGCGAGTGCGATGCCGAAGATTATCGCGAATACAGCTACTTGTAGGATTTGCTCGTCGGCGATGGATTTAGCGAGATTCTCGGGAAAAACATGGAGCAGGAAATCGTCCCATCGCAGTACCGGTGCGATTTGCGGCGAAGACGTGGCCCCGGCTACAGGTAAAGCCAAGCCAACCCCAGCGCGGCTAATATTTGCGGCAGCCAAACCTATGAAGAGCGCGGCTGTTGTCACCAGTTCGAAATAAACAATGCTCTTCAACCCGATTCGCTTGATGGCACGCAGATCGCCGTGCGCGGCAATACCGGTGATGAGTGTGCCCAGAATGAGAGGGGCAATGATGACTTTGATCAGCCGCAGGAAAATATCGCTGAGGACGCGTAGATGCTCAGCGAGTTGTGGCCGATCGAGTCCGACCTCGGCGCCGATCACCATTGATAAAAAAATCCAGTATGTCAGTGATTTGCGCCTTACGCCCGGCACGGCGAGCAAAGTGAGACCAACCCACCGAAGAACGGTGAGCCAATCGTGCGGAGCAACCAGAGACAATAGCGCCCCGGATGCGAACGCGAGGCTGCCAACAAGGGTCAGTACATTCAGTACTGACGACTGCGTTTTTTTCTGCAATTTGTCCGATACTGCTTTGTTCATCCCTGGTCTCGCCTGATACAACAGCGCTCTCGAATCGCGCATGGAGTGAATGGCTGCAATCAGAATCTAGATTTTGCGTCTTGCTCACTTTTTGCACGTTTGCTATTTTCAGCGAATGCCTTCAATCGATCACTTGGAATGCTCACGATGCAAACTTTCTGTTTCCGCCGCAACACCGCAGACCTTATGCCCTCAGTGCAGAGGTGCTTTGTACGTTCGCTACGACCTTGAGCCGCTGCACGGCACCGCGTCGCGGGACGCGATTCGGGAATCTGCAGCTCAGTTTCCTTGGACCGGTATGTGGCGCTACCGATCTGTGCTCCCGGATGTCGAGCCGGTAACTCTCGGCGAGGGTTGGACGCCTATGCTGCGCAGTCGTCGCCACCCCAGCGCCTTCGTCAAGGAAGAAGGCGCCAATCCAACGGGCACGTTCAAGGCTCGCGGGCTCGCGCTCGCTGTTACGATGGCGCGGCACTACGGTTTCAAGAAGCTGGCGGTGCCGTCTGCCGGAAACGCCGCCGGTGCGCTCGCCGCCTATGCCGCAGCCGGTGACATCGAAGCCCATATCTTCATGCCTAGCGATGTTCCTTTCGCGAACTATGTTGAGGCGACAGCCTACGGTGCAAACGTTACATTGGTCAATGGTCTGATTTCCGATTGTGCCCGCATCGTTGCGGAACGGAAGGAGACAGAAGGTTGGTTCGACATCTCAACGCTCAAGGAACCGTTCCGTGTAGAGGGCAAAAAGACAATGGGTTACGAGCTGGTTGAGCAACTCGGCTGGGAATATCCCGATGCGGTTTTCTATCCCACCGGTGGCGGCGTGGGCTTGATCGGCATGTGGAAGGCGTTCGGAGAACTCGAAGAACTCGGATGGGTACGACCCGGGAAGCGCCCCCGCATGGTAGCGGTGCAATCTTCCGGCTGCGCACCGGTGGCTCGTGCGTTTGAAGAAGGCGCGACTTCGAGTCAAATGTGGGAGAACGCCGCTACCTTTGCGGCGGGCCTACGCGTCCCGAAGCCCTACGGTGATTCGATCATGCTGGACATCTTGCGGGATTCAGGCGGTGTTGCCGTCGCTCTGCCCGATGCAGAAATTCTAACTTCCCTGAAAGATTGGGCGAGGAATGAGGGAATTTTCCTTTCCCCGGAGGGCGCCGCAGTGACCGCGGCGTACGATCATTTGCTGGCGACAGGTTTTCTCAAACGGGAGGACCGCGTCGTTCTATTCAATACCGGAAGTGGGCTGAAGTACACCGATGTGATCGCTGAAGCCATGCATCTGCAGAGACCGAGCGCTTAATTCAAATCCCAAAGTTAGTGTCAGTTATGAGCAAAATCAATTGGGGCCGAGAAAAAACAACAAACAGCTATTGACAGAAATTTGATTGTCCTGTATCGTCCGCTTCATGTTAGCTGAACTCCAGAGGGTTTTATTTCACGCGCGGTGTTGTTGCATTTGTACACGCGCACAAAATTCCTCTGGCTGGGGGAGGCTAGCCCAAGCGTTCTAACGCACTGTTCTAGCTAAGCACTTATCAACCCACCGCCAGGAGTCAATCTGGTAGGTGGGTTTTTTATTTTAGTCGAGCCGGTAAGGAACGACGATGACAAAGCTATACGCTGAACTGGCTAACCGGAAACCGGCAGCCGATGCAAAATTAACGGACGAGGAGTTAAAGCCGTTCCCCGAAGACGAAAGGGAACTGATTCGCCAAGCGCTCGACGCCCTCCGGACGATTCGGTACGGCTCGATTCTCTTGACGGTTCATGACGGTCAGCTCGTGGAGATTAATAAGAGTGTTCGAATACGAAAAAGCAGCCCGAGCAACAAGTAACAAGCGCTAAGTCTGATTTGCCCGTCCTCGCCAGAGGAGGGGAATTGTTAGGAGGTGCCACCCGACCAGTCTCCTGGAGGTTTCTGGCTGAACAATACGGGATTGTATTTTGCTTTGCATACAATCTAGGCCATCTCAGGAGATCGTTCGATGAAAAAGCTTTTGCTCTCTGTTGCGCTTATCTCGCAGCTCGCAAGGCCAGCACATGCGGCAACGACTAACCACGTAACTTCCCCGGAAGAATCTTTCGGATTCAAGCCGGGCGCAGACCGAAAGCTCGCCGACTGGCAAGATCTTACCCGGTACTACCAAAAGCTCGCTTCCCAAACAGACCGTGTGCGATACGCGGAGCTGGGGAAAACCACAGAAGGGCGTCCGTTCGTTGCGCTGACGATTTCCGCGCCGGAGAATCTTGCGCACGTCGCGGAGTATCAGGAGATTCAAAGAAAATTAGCCGATCCCCGGCTCACGTCGCCCGAAGAAGCCAAGGGTCTGATCGCGCGTGGCAAGACGATCCTCGTTGTCACATGCAATGTCCATTCCACCGAGATCGCCAGCTCGCAAAGCGCCACTGAGTTTGCGTACAGACTGGCTACAGGAAATTCCGCGGACATTCTCTCTATTCTCCACAACACCATCATTGTGCTGGTGCCGTCGCTAAATCCTGATGGCCAGCAACTTGTTGTGGATTGGTATAAAAAATACCTTGGCACACCGTATGAGGGTAGCAACCCAGTTGTCCTGTGGCACCACTACGTTGGGCATGACGATAATCGTGATTGGTACTCTTTCACGCAGGTCGAGACACGCCTCACTGTCGAGAAAGTGCTGAATGCATGGCGCCCCCAGATCGTTTACGACCTTCATCAGATGGGCGCAAATGGGCCGCGGATATATTTACCTCCCTGGGTTGATCCAATTGATCCCAATGTTGATCCCGTTCTTCTGCAATCCATGAATGCGCTCGGATTGAACACCGCTCTCGAGTTGACACAGGAAGGTAGGCAAGGTGTCTTGGTCGACGGTGTCTATGATCTTTGGTCTCCTGCACGGCACTATATGGTCTACCACGCGGGCCTGCGCATTTTGACCGAATCGGCCAGCGTTAAGATCGCGACACCGATCGACATGCCGTTCGACAAGCTTGGTCGCGGCATTGGCTACGACGCTAAACAATCGGCGTGGAACTTTCCGCAACCCTGGAAAGGCGGCACTTGGCGGCTGGGAGATATTGTCAATTACCAGATCAGCGCTTTCTTTTCGATTGCACGGAATGCAGCCGATTACCGAGAGCGCTATTTGAATAACTTCTACGAGATCGGGCGCAGGGCCGTCAATCGTGACTCAGGCCCTTACGCATACGTTGTTCCAACGGCTCAGCGCGACCCCGCAGCGACGGCTCGCCTGATTAATACCCTACGTTTCGGATTAGTGGAGGTACAGCAGGCCACCGTCGACTTCGACGCTGATGGAAAGCATTTTCCCCGTGGAAGCTACATTGTCCCGCTCTCACAACCCTATGGTGCATTCGCAAAAACTCTACTCGAAGTTCAGCATTACCCGGACCTGAGGGAGTATCCAGGCGGCCCACCGCAGCACCCCTATGATGTAACCGCACAAACCCTTCCCTTGCTATTTGGTGTCGATGCAATTGCTGTTGGAGAAAAATTCACCGTTCAATCCAGCAACGTCGATGAAGTGAAACCACAACCGGGTCATTTCAAGGAAGCACCGAACGCGCCTGGCTATCAATTTGAGGACAAAGCTAATGGAAGTTTGTATGCATTGTTCACACTCTTGAAGCAACGTGTCCGTGCCGATCGCCTCACAGGAGGCGAATTTGAACCCGGCACGATATACATACCCCAACAACCTGGCATTGCACCAAAGCTTGCGGCAATTGCCGACAAGTTCTCTTTAGATGTGGTTCCCGTTGACCATAACATTACCGGCAACGCCTTGGCTGTAACTCTTCCCCGCATCGGGCTTTACAAGAGTTGGGTACCGTCTATGGACGAGGGCTGGACCCGTTGGATCTTTGAGCAGAATGCAATTCCATACACGAATATCGTCGATGCGGATATTCGCACAGGAGAACTGAATCAGCGATTTGATGTGATCATCGTGCCTGACAACTCCCCCGCGGCGATTCTCAATGGTGCGGCTGATCGGGGAGGAGAGGGCGCAGGAGTTGGAGCGGCTACCGTACCGCCTGAATTCGCGGGCGGATTAGGGAATCTGGGGTTCGCGAACCTTCTTGATTTCGCGCGTTCCGGGGGCACCATCGTAACGCTGAACAAAGCATCCCAAATATATGCGCAACGCGATTCAGCCGGCGTCACTAACGCTCTGGACGTTGCCGACAGAAGAGCGTTTTATGTTCCCGGTTCGATTCTTCAGGTTTCGGTGGACACGAACAATCCAATCGCTTTCGGAGTGACGCCTACAGTCCCCGTATGGTACGAGTTGGGGCCATCTTTCCACGTGAGTGGCGAAGCGCACTCCGTCGCTTCTTATACTACCGACAAGCCGCTGCTCAGCGGCTGGATCCTGGGAGGTGAACGACTGAAGGGAACTTCGGCTATCGCGGAAGAGCCGGTAGGCAAGGGGCGCATCATTCTCTTTGGCTTCCGGCCTCAATACCGAGCGCAATCGGAAGTGACCTATAAATTCCTTTTCAACTCTCTGCTCTATTCAACGTCGACTCCGCACGATGTCAGCGCAGAAGCTTCAATTCCGCCTATGCAAGCCAGTCTTGCTTTGGCGGCTGCCCAGCACTCACCTAAAAACTAATGCTAAGGGCCATTGAAATGGGGCAGCCAATGAAAATGAATTCGTCAACGCATCCCTTCACCTCCTTTCCAGCAGCCATGCTGTCTTTATGTTGTAGCCTCTGACTAAACACAGTACTGCATCACTCACAGACACACAATTCTAGATGAGCACTGGCGAAGCTTCCCGCAATCAGTGTGGCCTCAGTGGGGTTGTACCCGTATTGCGATGAGCAAGATCGACTTCTATCTCAACAAGGAGCATTAAAATGTTTCGATTCAACCGTAGCATCACAATCGCGTTACTCGGATTGTTGGTTTTGTTAGCACCTACGCTAAGGGCTCAGGTCAGTTCGTCTGAAGGCGCCATCCAGGGAGCCGTGCAGGATGGTAGTGGTAGCATTGTGGTAGGCGCCAAGGTGACACTTTCGAATTCTGCTCTCTCTCTTGAGAGAGAGACGAAAACTCAATCGGACGGCACTTACATCTTCCCTTTACTCCAGCCGGCCGCCGGTTATCAAGTGTCTATCGAAGCCCCGGGATTCCAACAACAATTCCTATCTGACCTCACGGTCCGCGTAAGTGAAACCACCATCGCTAACGCCACACTCTCGGTTGGCTCGGTCGCGCAGCAGGTGGTTGTTTCCGGAGAAACTCAGCAGGTTGACACGACAAGCTCCACTCTGGGCGAGGTGGTGAGTACGACGGTCATTGCAGCCCTTCCTCTGCCCACCCGAAACGTGTTCGACTTGATGGCGACCGATGCAGGAGTCGCTAGTAACCTGGATTCGCCGGCAGTCACGATCCTGCAAGGCGGGAATGCAATTTATGTCGCCGGACAACGAGCGACTTCCAATAACTACCTTTGGAACGGCATTGACGCGAACAGCGTCGAGTTCCACACACTGTCAGCCGGAGCTATCCCCATTCCGGACCCCGATGCCGTGCAGGAATTTCGCACCCAGACAAGCCTCTACGATGCGACGTCTGGTTACGGTGCTGGCGGCAACATTAACCTCGTAACGCGGGCCGGTACCGGCGCTTATCACGGCGTGGGATATGATTTTCTCCGCAATACGGTTTTTAACGCGAACGATTACTTTCTGAACCAGCAAGGTCAGCCGAGACCGATCATGCAGCAGAATCAGTTTGGTGGATCATTTGGCGGCCCCGTGCCAAAACTGCACAACACATTCTTCTTCGTTAACTACGAGGGGATGAGGCAGAAGAACGGAGTTTCTGGCTCGATCTCGGGATCTGTGCCGGTGCTTCCTGCTACACGCACTGCCGCAAGTCTTGCAAGCGCATTTAATCTTCCTGCAGCTAGTATCGATCCTGTGGCCGTGAACCTCTTGAACGCGCCTGGCCCGTATGGCGGGTACCTTTTGCCAAGTGTAAACGGAACACCAGGCCAGCTTGGTACGTATTCGTTTTCCAGTCCGGTCATCTTGAACGCCGATCAAGTGAGTGCAAGGATTGACCACGAGTTCAAGATTGGCTCCCAGGTAAATCATCTGAGCGGATCCGGTTTCGTTTCTAATCAGTTGTTCTCGAATCCGGGTGGGGCCAGCGGGGCGTTGGGGCAGGGGTACGACTATCCGTTAGACAACCAGGATGTGGCCATTAACGACACCCATATTTTCCGTTCAAATCTAATTAACGAGGTTGTGTTCGGATACAACTGGTATCGGCGCGATATTGAATCCACAGGAACGCCTGTAACGCTGGCCAATGTCGGAATGTCTCGATCTAACTCCTCGTTCAACGATTTGCTTCCAGCCTTTTCCTTTTCCGATGGCTCTCTCGGCGCCTTCGGCTATGCGGCGAACGTAGGACGGGTACAGCACACCGCCAACTTCGATTTCCGCGATACGATTTCGTGGATTCTCAACAAGCACACGCTCCGGTTCGGCTTTGAGACGATTCGCGAGGAATTCAATCAGGTCGGTGTGCAACAGTCGCCCCAAGGCAGCTTGAGTTTTGAGCCTCTTTACGCAGACAAGATTCCGGGCTATTCGGAAGCTGGTAATGCCGCTCGGGATCTCGCCTTCCGTGACTTTCTGATCGGCGCTCCCTACCAGAGCACAGAAATTTCGGGCTACCCGAGGTTCTATTTGCGGTCTTCCGACTATTCAGCTTTCGTGCAAGATGATTTCCGCTTCACTCATCGGCTGACCCTCAATCTGGGCGTTCGCTATGACCATTTTGGAAATCCAACGGAAAAGTACAACCATATCGCCAACTTCGATCCTTCACTGCTCTCGGCTTCCACGATCGCCACTGGGGGTCCGGGTTTGCAACAAGGCTTCGTGGTGCCGGGTCAGAACGGAGTCTCCGATTCCACGCTGCTAACGCCGAACGATGGCAACATCTCTCCCAGGGTGGGTTTTGCCTATGACGCCTTTGGGAATGGAAAGCTGGCTCTTCGCGGCGGCTATGGGCTTTACTTCCAATCGGACGACGATATGCAGTCCCCTTTGGTCCAGAATCCGCCTTATTTCTTGGCGGTAACAACAACGAATACGGCAGTGACAGGCCTGGCGAACCCATTTCCGGTGTTGCCTCAGCCGAGTCAGTTCCCGGTTTGGCCGAATTTCGTGACGCTGACGGGCCTTAAGTCGACGGGAGCGCCTATCTACAGTAGCGGTATAGAACCGAGTGTGTATGCAATCGACAGAAACTCAAAGTTCCCTTATTCGGAGAATTGGAACCTGTCTGCACAGGGCGAATTCATCCACAACTGGACACTTGAGGTTGGATACCTCGGCACCAATGGAGTGCGCCAGTCAGCCGGGCTCTCCCTGAACAACGCTCTTCTCGTTAACGCGGCAAATCCAGGCCGTTTCGGACTGACAACCGATTCGTCGGCGAATCGAGATGCTCGCGTCCCATATGCCGGGATCAGCTCCACAACCTTAACGATGATCGAAAATGAGGCATTCTCTTCCTATAACGCGCTACTGGTGACCGTAACTCACCGCTTAACTAAGAACTTTCTCTTGAAGGCTGCTTACACCTATTCGAAGAGCATTGACAACTTCCCGGCAAGCCCGAGCACCGGTTATGGCGGGAGTGGTCAGATCGGCAACCAGTACTCTCTGGCGCTCAATAAGGGAACGTCCGAACAGAACATACCTAATCGCCTGGTCGTGACCTACGTGTGGAATCTTCCTGGGTTCAAGACCGGCAGGTTCAGTTATTTCCTTGGCAGCTGGGTCTTGGCCGGAATCACCACCTACCAGAATGGGTTGCCGGGTGTTATCACCCAGTCCACTGCCGCTCCGTCACTCGTCGGTGCTTCGGGATACGGTGTGCTGGTGCCCAGTTGCCAGCTGGTAGCCTCCGGCGCCGTCGAAGACCATCTGAATAACTACCTCAATTCAAGCTGCCTCGCCAATCCACAGCCTACGCTTCTCAGCAGCGGGCAAAGCTTCGGGCCATACTCTACTTACTTGACCGCCGGCGATCAAAGCTACACGATCACTCCAGGCGGCAGCGGAAGACTGATTGGGGCTGAAACACGAGGCGTCTTTCGGGCTCCCTTCCAGGAACGTTGGGATGTGACGCTGTCAAAGAACTTTAAAATAAGGACTTTAGGCGAGGCCGGCAATCTCGAATTTCGCGCGGAGTCGTTTAAACTCTTCAATAATCCAATCTTTTCAGCTCCGAGTTCAGCGGTAGGAGCCAGCAACTTTGGTGTGATTAACAGCACCGTGGACGATACGGGGCGGCAGTTCCAGTTCGCCCTCAAGTTGTCCTTCTGAGAGGTGGGGCTGTTCCGAAAGTCGGTGCAGCCTTGACTTTTAATTCCATCCGCGATGTAGAAAAGGGGCGGGCGAAGGGGCCCGCCCTTTTTCTATTTAAACAAAAGAGCACTCATCAGAAGCAAGATAACCGAGGAACATGCGATGAGCTTATCAATTTATTTAACTAACCCAGGGGACTGACTGGATCAAGCGCCGCCCAGCAAGCGATCCCCATCGCGTAAATCACAGCTGATATGTAGAAGGTCAGAGTCCAATTGTTTCGAGACGCGGTCAAAATATAGCCGATGGCCACCGGCGCGACGCTCGCACCGATCTGCCCCACGGTGTTCATGGCCCCCGTTAAAGTTCCAACTGACCTGCCGCCCAGGTCCATCGCCGTAATCCATGTCACAGGCGTGCTGAGCTCTACGGCAAAGCTCGAAAGGCTCATGACCACTATTGCCAGGGTCGGGTTCCGGACAAACGTGAACGCCAGCAGCAGCACTGCAGCACCGGCGTAGGAAAAGTAAGCGACGAGAGACCGTGCATGCCGTGCCCCAATAGCGCCTGATAGCCATGGAAGTAGAAAACCGGCAGCAAGCGTCCCGCATCCGGCGAAGAGCAAAGGCATCCCAGCCAATAGGGCGGAAGTCCCCACGTTGAATCCTCTAACCTGCTGCAGATAGATGGGCAGCCAGGTCAGATAGAAGTAAAAACCGTAATAGTGGCAGAACCATTGTATGCACAGCGCCCAGGCACTCCGCGACCGAACGAACGCACGCCACGGGGTGGAAGCCGCCGTGCCGCTATCACGCGATTGCCCTTGTTCGATCAATCGGAGTTCTTCCACGTTTACACGTGAATGCAGGCGCGGAGTATCGCGGTAGAACCAGAAAAAAATCCCGGACCACAGAAGCCCCACCGCGCCGAACACAGCAAACGTTTGTCGCCAGCCCATAAACGCATAAAGGATAACTACAACCGACGGAGCAAAGGCGGCTCCCCACCGCGCCATCGCCGCTTTCCATCCCTCCGCAACCGCTCTCTCCTCGTCGGGCAGCCAAATGCTGAAAACCTTTGCGAGGCTAGGAAAGCATCCAGCCTCACCTGCGCCAAACAGCAACCGGACAAAAAATAACGAGCCAAAGTTCCACGCCCATCCCGTCGCCGCCGTGAACACAGACCAGCAAAGCACAACTCTCGTGAGAACAGTGCGAGCGCCGACACGGTCGCATAACCAACCACTCGGCAATTCAAGAGCCGCATACGTGAACCCGAAGGCTGAAAACACATAGCCCATTTGCAATTTGCTCAGATGAAGGTCGTGCATGATATTGGGAGCCGCTTGGCTGATGCACGCGCGGTCTACAAAAGCCAGGAATGCAAGGGACACTCCGAATCGAACGATCGCCTTCCGTACATGCGTCGGCCCTGCGACGCGTCCCGTTTGCGACGGCACGTCGGCCTGGGCGTTTTCCGGAAGGCGCGTATTTTCAACTTGCTCCATTAAGTGAACCTCACGAACCTGTATGGCTGGGAAATCGGAATTGAACGGGTTCGTTCCGACGAGATCGAACAAAGTGCGCGAAAGTAGCAGACGACTTCAAGTCAGACGGCCAGATCGTGAGCTGAAACGCGATGGGTCCAGCTCACGAGTCTTCACCTCACGCTTCAATCAGTTGGTTCTTTTTAGCCTGAAGTCTATTTCAAGCTGGATTTTGTCGTCCACGCTGAGCAATCGTGCCAGCGTCGGCTTGGTGAGACCGAAAGTCGCAAAGGTAAAGTCAGTTGCTGCCCGACCTGCCACCAAATCCTTGCTGTAGGTCGCATATCCGCTTAAAGTGATTTCCTTTGTGACACCATGGACTGTGAGATCCCCGACAAGCTGAAACCCCGTCTGGCCCGTTGCCCTGTCAGGAGCTGGCAGGGGAGATGGCACGCCCTGAAGGCGCTTCGCAACAAACTCCGCAGTCGGGAACTTGTCCGTCTCCAGCGTTCGGTTTTTGACGTAGCCATCGCGCATGTCCTGGTCGCTTTTGAGGTTCCGAAGGTCGATTGTCAGCTTCGACCGAGCGCCATCGACAGCACCATCCGGCAGGATCACCAGCTGCCCTGTTACCGAATCAGTTGACCCAACTGCATCGTCTGGAAAATTCAAGCCGGCGAGTTGCTCGCGAACCCGGTACGTCACCTTGCTTCCGCTCGTAGCTTCAAGCTGAACAGCGTTATTCGTCGGCGTCTGCGCTGCTACCGGTGACGCTTCCCCCGCAATTAGCGCGGTCGCTAAAGCCACTCCAAGAACAAACCCACACACACGTCCCACTTCAATCCGCTTTTGATTCATCGTTATCCTTTCGTCTTATTGAATGTGCATTTGTAAAGCCATACAAAAAGTGTCGAGTACACCGACAGAACACATCCGAGCTGGCATCGCCTGCGACCTTGAGAACAAGAGGGAACGCACCTTGGCCGCGCGTTCCCTCCGCTCCTGGCACATTACTCTCCGATTCGATCAGTCGCGGTCGTGATCACGATCATCACGATCGTGGTCATAGCGATCCTCATCGTAATCATGATGCTTTCCCAGTACGCGGGGACCTCGCTGTAACGCTGACGCAGCAACTTCACGGCCTATGCGCTGAGCTCGGACGTTGGAGAACGAATAGTGGATGCCGCCATATATCCGGCTCAAACCATTCTCCTCCGCGATCTGGCTCAAGCTCGTAACGGTTCTTGGGGGTTCTCCCGATGTCGTCGTATGGAGAGTCAAAGCGTTGACGTCTCCATAGAACTCCTTCAGGATCGCGATGCCTGCCGCCACCGTCCCACTGTGGCCGCTTGGGTATTCCGGATGGGCAGGTGTAACAATTAATGGTGCCCATGCGGTGTAGCTATTGGTAACGGTTCCGTTCGGGTTCGCATTTAAGGCTGTAACCGGCCGCCAGAATTTATACGTGTATTTTGCATCCCAAACGGCGATTCTTGCGTCAGCGACTGCGATATCGACCAACGCAAATACCAAGGCGTTGACTTCCAACGAACCGCCGTGAGTTGTTGCGAGGATCCGCGCTGCCTCATTCACAGTTAATTCAGCGTCTTGCTTATAGAACTGGGCTATATGAGTTTGATCCGTAGTGCGCGTCGTACTTGTGGCGGACCCAATGACTTTGACTTCTGCCAGGGCCTCGTTGTACTTCTGGCTCCCGACTGACGGAGGTGCGGGTGGGCGGAACTCACTTCCGGAGTTGAGAACAAACGGCGTGACAGATCCCCATTGCGAGTTAATTCCAGCCGCAAACGCAGTGGGAGTCGGGCGCCACTGCCCGACGCCACTTACTCCAGTGGCAGGGTATGGCACATCGGGGCTGGAATTATCGTTCGAGCGGAGTGCGATGATATCGAGAGCGGCGGACGTGCCAATCGTTTGCCCGTTCGATTTCTCCACTCCGTCAGGAATGGCAGCTAGGCTGCTCGCGAGATTTGCGTCCAGAGCCGGTTGTTGCGTCGGGAAAAAATGAACTAGCACATCGTGAGCAGCCTGCGCAGCAGCCGCTTCCGGAGAAGCTGGACCCGGCGCCGGGTTGCTGTAGTGATACGGCGAACCGAAATGCTTGATTGCGTTCACAGCGTCGTACACCGCAACCGCTTCAATCGCATCTACGCGCGACCCAAGATTGCTATTCAAGCCAGCCGTCTTGGTAGCATTCACCGTAATCAGGTTCCAATCTGTGACTTCGTCTGCTGACACCGTGGTAGCCCACAGCGATATTGCTGCGACTGCCGCCAGATTGACTACAGTCTTCCATTTTGAACGAACAAAGTAGCGCATTCTAATTCTCCTTTTTAGGTGCAAGTGTTGGAACTTCTGGAACGGACTGCTTTCCAAAGCTAAAAACCTGAAAACATAGCCCTGAGCTTCTAGTTGGAACGTGAATTCCTTCGTGGGCGGTCAACCATTGCGAGATGTCCGTCACACTGTGAGGTCAGGCTGCCGCTCCTGCCGTTTTTGCGCCCTCAACCTCGATCAGACTTCCGGACTTCACGTCGTAGATATAGCCGTATACTGAAATCGATTTGGGAATGAGCGGATGAGCTCGGATTCTGGCAACATCATCCAGCACCGCCTGTTTCGGGTCTTTCACCGTCAGCCACTCGATATACTCTCCAGCGCGTGAACCCGGACCTTTGCCAACGTCACGGAAACCCTCCAAGGTAAGGACCGCTGTTTCCAAACTCGACGCCAGCAAGCCACGGATTACGTCGTTTGTGAAGAACTGCATGCCGCAGTCGGTGTGATGAATAACGAAGAATTCCCGCGTCCCGAGCAGTTTGTAGCTGATGACCAGAGACCGTATCGCATCGTCACTCGCACGCCCACCAGCGTTGCGAATCACATGCGCGTCGCCCTCTGCCAATCCTGCGTACTTGGCGGGATCGAGCCTCGCATCCATGCAGGTGAGAATGGCGAACCGCCGAGCAGGCGGCAAAGCCAATCTACCTTTGTCACCAAATCCCCCAGCGTATTTTGCGTTTGCATCCAGAACTTCGGACAGAACCTTGCTCATGGAAGCCTCCTTACCTTGTTTTGAAGTCAGTCCCCGAAACAAAAAGCCCGCCAGCCAGTTCGTCTCTGGCGGCGGGCCCGGGGAAAAAACAAAAACGACTGAACCCTAGATAATCATTCCTCCGCCAGAGGACACGTGTAGATGCTCCTACAACAACAAAGAGCTAATACGGTTCTCCGGAGACGGGTCAACATCGCATAATCTCGTTTCACAATTACGCCCCTCAAATATTTGCCACGGACGCTGCGTTCCCTCACTGGTTCACTCGTACGGTTTCTTCCGTTGATTCCGTAGAGCGTGGCTTCGCCGATATCCTTTCAAAAAGTGCCGCTGCCTTGTTGACCGCAGCACTGTTACTTCCAGAGAACACCCAAAAGTTCTCAAATCGATTCTGCCCAAACGTGGTCTGAAACAACCCTTGTGATTTGTGTTCGGCGATAACCCAGTCCACGATAATCTGATAGGAGAGAGTGTTTCTGAACCCAAACTGGACATCGCGATCAAAATGAAATTGTGGCGCGGAAGAGCTCGTGCCTGTGATCGTATAGCCGGGAAGAGTCTTGTAGGAACCCGTGTCCTTAGGGCTCGCTTGCGCCCCCAATACAGAAGGTCGCTGATTCTCGGGAAGCCGCTCCACTGCTTCCAAAGCGAGAATCGACGCGGCTTTGTGCTCGCCATGGGTATCTTCGGTCGGGAGCAAGACAAAAACCAGATCGTAACGGCCTTTGCCGAGCCTATGCACTAACCAGTCCTCGACCAGGCCTGTCTTCCACGTCTTGTGTAAGACTTCTTCTGCATCGAGTGTGAAATGTTCGTCCCGCTGATTGAGAAACCACTGGTGGTGAATTCCAAGCACCCGACCAGCTTGGCGAGCCTCTTTCTTGCGAATGCGGGGGAGAAGCGCCCTCCCTACCGATTCACTTGTCAAATCGAGACCGTAATACTGCCCGGCCAAAGAGGAGTAGCGGAATCCACCCTCCCCGTTGGAGATGATCGCCTGATCGACGACGCCCGCCAGCTCTTTTGTAATTCTGTAGACCGTACCTGCCATCTCGGATTCGTCGTCAGGATGGGCTACAACCAATAGCACCCGGCTCGAAATACTTCGGTGCGCCGCGAGCGAAGCTGTCGTCTGCGCTCTGCTAATTGCTGCGGTGAGTGCAATCGCAATCAAGAAAAGAGGGACAATCAGATAGCGTTTCATCCTAAGCCATTCGTCTTTCTCAGATGTAGCGGCCAATATTTCCCTGACATACTCGGCGTTGCATCTGTGTGCCTCCGCCGCATCTGGCTGAAACAGGTCCTCGCAACGCTGACTCCCTTGTGAAAGGGCATATTTACCGTTTTGCGCTAGTCGGCGGCGGATGCAGCTTCAATCCAAGTCTTTCTGATTGGCGCACCGATGAGGTTTCCCCATTCGGTCCACGAGCCGTCGTAGTTCTTCACATTGCGATAGCCGATGAGGTATTTCAGAACGAACCAAGTATGCGAGCTGCGTTCGCCAATGCGGCAATAGGAGATCACTTCATTTGCGCCCGTGACGCCCTTGGTTTGGTAAAGCTGTTTCAAAGCATCGGCAAACTTGAAGGTGCCATCTTCATTTGTGGCCTGCGCCCATGGAATGTTCGCCGCACCGGGGATGTGACCGGCACGCTGCGCCGTCTCTGAAACTCCAGGAGGAGCAGAAATCTTGCCCGTGTACTCATCCACAGAGCGAACATCGACTAGCTCGCCGGGCCGGCGCTTATCGAGGATCCCGAATACATCTTCTTTATGTGCGCGAATCGAATAATCCGGGCCGTTCACCCGATAAAACGTGGGAGCAACCGTGGTTATGGCATTCGTCAGCGGCCGATCTTCTTCGATCCATTTCTTGCGGCCGCCATTGATCAGCCGAATGTCTTTGTGGCCATAGTATTTGAGCTGCCAAAACGCATACGCTGCGAACCAGTTGTTGTTGTCGCCATAGAGCAGGATTGTCGTGTCGTTCGAGATTCCCGATTGGCCGAGGAGCTTTTCGAGCGCTCGCCCGGCAATCAGATCGCGGCGAACGTGGTCCTGAAGCTGAGTCTGCCAGTTCCAGCCAACCGCGCCGGGAATATGTCCCTGATCGTAGGCTGTTGTGTCCACGTCTACCTCTACCAGCCGAATCTTCGGGTTATTCAGATGTTGGGCGACCCATTCGGTGGTAGCCAAAGCTTCGGGATGCTTATAGTCAGCCATCTGTATTCTCCTTGGAGGTTTCTGCCGCCAAATTCTTGGTCCCAAAAACGAAAAAGCCACCAACCAGTTGATCTCTGGCGGTGGGCTCGAAAAGCTAAGCTAGGATTGATTCTAGATAGCTGAAGTCCCGGTACCAGAGGACACTCGTAGGCTCGTACAACACAGTCCAAATGGAACTTTATGTATTGCGATCATTGAAAGAGAATACGACCTCATCTTGTTTCTCCCGCGTGGATAGCATCTGGTCCTTGGCCGTCAGCCGATTCCATTTCGGCGATGTACCGGATGATATTTAGACCGGCGTCTCCAAAAACAGGGTTCTCGGTAGCCTTCCACGCTTGAATTAACGCGAACGCAGATCGAGAAAGACCGTTTATGGAGGAACGAGTGATGACGTGGTGGGCGGTCGAGGCGCTCGCTGCCAGTTGCTTCCACATATACACCAAACGCTTTGCTCCAGCTGCGGCTACTTCCAAATACGCACTCTCACCGGTGATCTTAGCGAGATCCAAGAACAACAAAACGATCTCGCTGGCTTCCGGGCGGATCTCATCCACCGATAAAACCGCGACCTCATCCCGCGCGTGACGGACATCCAGCAGCTCGTCCTCCGGCCAATTCCACAAGACGCTCGGTTCGGTCATTGTTAACGTTGATTGCTGATCTTCCTTCATCCATCCTCCTCTTGTTTTCTAACTATGTTGCGGTTTAAGAACTTGCCCTTCCACCTCAAGGGCGGCGACGAGCTTCAACTGTATGTCGTAGCTCCGCGGACGTGGTAAGCGCGTAGAGAGCGCCACGCCGCCACAAGATTCCCGGGGTGTGGTGGGGTGAGGGGGGGAACCGGAAAACCTGCACAGCCGGCGCCACTCTACGCGCATTGTCGTTCGCTGATGCTTTAGTTGAAACATCAGCGCGACCTCGTTGGTTCCTGCAAGAAATTTCCTCTGCGTTAATCAGCCGGATCCTCTGGTTGTGGAGACTATGAGGGACCGGTTTGGCGGCAGTTAAAGTTTCGGAACTCGTGCAATCAGGCATTTCTAAGACCTCTCTTAAGAGTTCATCGCCGGTTTCCTTGGTCATCGCGGAAGCCTCGGCTTCAACAGCCCGTAAGTCCAGGTGCCAACCAGTGCGCTCAGCACCGCCACCACCATCACGGAAACACCATTGCCGATGAGCGCAAAGAGCGGTCCAGGGCAGGCTCCCGTCAAAGCCCATCCAACTCCGAAAATCGTACCGCCGACTGCATAGCGGATGCCGTGTCCTAGCTCTTTCTCCGGAATCGATATGATCTCGCCGGAGATGGCTTTCAACTGAAACTGTTTGATCAGCGCCACAGAAATGGCCGCTGTCGCAATAGCTGTGCCGATGATGCCGTACATGCGAAACGACTGAAACCGGAACATCTCCTGGATCCGGAACCAGGAGATAACCTCCGACTTAGTCAGAACAATCCCAAAGGCGACGCCCAGAAACAGATAGGCCAGCAAACCTAGTTTCCCTTCTGTTTGGCCAGGGGCGTGAATTTCGATGTTCTTTGTCGTCGCCATGGTTTTTTCAGAAGAGGTGCGGCAGAATCAAATAGGTGGCGGCCAGTCCGCCGGCAAAGAATCCGAATACGGCAATCAAGGACGGCAACTCGAAATTCGCGAGGCCAGAAATGGCGTGCCCCGACGTGCAGCCTCCCGCGTATGCCGTACCGAAGCCGACCAAAAAGCCGCCTACAATCACCGAAACAAATCCTCTCAGCGTTATAAGGTCGTGCCAGTTGAAAATCTCATGCGGCGCCACGCCGGAGAAGTCATGGATACCCAGCTTCGTTAAGGAAGCTTTGGTCTCCGCAGAGATGGCAATATCGTGCGGTGCTCCCCAATGAGCGGCACGAAAACCGCCGATCACAATTCCAATCAGAAACACGAGATTCCAGAGCCCAGTCTTCTTCCAGTCGTAGCGTAAATACTCCAATCGGCCCGGCACGAATGCGGAACAGAGATGCCGCAAATTGCTCGATACTCCAAACACTTTGTTGCCGATGATCAAAAGCGCCGGAACAAAGAGTCCAATGACTGGGCCTGCCAGATACCACTGCCACGAACCAGAGAGCCAAGTTGCCATATAGACTTGCCCCTTAATGTCTAGCCGAACTACTTCTTGTTCCGATCCCATCCGAAGCTGATACCAATCGAGTTCTGATACATGCGGAGATTCGCGTTTCCACCGCCCGCGCTGGGGGGAATCGAGTTCACGCCATTCACATTAGTATTGAAGGCATGAACGTATGCTAGGTTGATTTCGTTTCCGTTCTGCAGAGTCCAGGTTGCTCCCAGGTGCAAATGGTTCTGGACCACCGCGGGAGCAAGTAAATTGAAAAACGTTTGCGTGTTCGCGAAGGGGACACCCGAGTGATTGTAACCACCGCGGAGCGTCAAAGCAGAGTTCCACTTATAGGCCACGCCTGTTTTAATCGCAGTGATATCGTGCCATCCAAACCCAGGGCCGTTGTCGAAGCCAAGGGGTTCCTGGTTTGAGCCGAGATTCGCAATCGACTTCACCTCCCCGTAGAAAATCCGTTCTGCATCAAACAGCACCGTCGCCTTGGGGTGGATTTTTACGGCTACACCGCCAGCAACATTAGCCGGGATATCGAATCCGCCGTGCTCGGCAAACAGGCCACTGTATCGGTCAAATTTGCTGGCGTAGGTCTTTGTTTGAAATGTAGCGCCCACGTTGAGTATATGCGTCAATTCGCCAAGCCAGCCGACGCGCACGCCGCCCCCGTAGGAATTGGAGTACCCATTGTTGGTTACATTTGCGGGGGCGCTGGAAACACTGGCGGAAGCAAAATTCTGCAATCCCTCGGCGGAGAAGCGCTGGTAGGCGATGTTTACTGCAATTCCGAAGGAATTCTTTGCATTCGCCTTGAACGCAAGGGTGGGAGACACAAATAGCTGCTGAAGATCGACGCCCCCTCGTGTTCTGCCCAGCAATGGAATCGGGTTGGTATAGGAGGTATTCAGTCCCCCATTCCCAAAGATCGACACTCCCAGCGCGATGTTAGGCCTTAGCAAGTGGCTGTAACCCAATTCAGGAATGAAGAAATTCTTTACACGGTTCGCATCATAGGTTCCGTTCGCATTGGGATACCCAGGTGGCAACTGATTGCCCGTAATCGTGGCGTCGCGGAAGGGGCGAAACAACGTCAGCCCGAGATCGAAACGATTGCCAACAAGAAAAAGGCCGGCTGGATTGGTGGCGCCCGCAAGGCTATCGCCTGGCAATGCAACGCCAGCACCCCCCTGTCCTTGTTGCTTGACGCCGTATCCGGTCGCAAGGTAACCATCGGTCGCAAACGACGGATTGATGAAGATGAGCAACAAAAATATGACCGACATTACCTTGGCATTTCTGTTCATACAAACTATCTCCTTAGCTCACTTCGTAGCTTGGCACCTAGCAGGCGTGCCAGTTGGCACAGGGCACAGATGATTGATTCTTTTTGGCGGATCCTGGGGAGGGGTACCGAGCAAAAGAAAAAGCCCGCTTACCAGTTCACCTGGCGAGCGGGCCTTGGAAAAATCCCAAAAAGACTAGGCGGCTACAGTTGTCTGCTCACACGCGCGTCCCACCCTGCCAGTATTTTTCTGTGGGTCCTACAACACAACGCACTTGTGAGAGCAAAACTCATAAACGGGACGATACAGGTACGTATTAGTGCTGTCAATAGAAATTTACACTGCATAGAAATTTTCGTCTCTCAACAATTAACCTCCTGACTTGTGAAATAACGCGATCTCGAACCGTAGCGAATGCGTAAGACGCTCTTCAGCACCCCATTCCCTATTCCAACTTTTCTCTTGACTCTCTAAATGTATGCTCTTAAAGTATCGGCTCTGAATTATATGAGTCCTTATTCCCATCTCGCGCGATCCTCCGAACGAACCACGCTGTACTGTTGTTGTTGCCCCACAACTAAGTAGTCCGCCTGCGCGGTGTAAGCCCGAAGGTCTAAATTCAAATTAGTAAGCCAAGACATTTTGTCGAGCCCTTGTCTGAAAAACACATTCGAAAGGTTGGGTGGTAGCAATGAGTAGCCGAAGCAATGGGACTAGATCCGCGGGGCAGAGCCCAGCGATCGAGTTGCGTACGAACGAAAAGGCGTTCTTCGCATCATTGGTAGGTTGCAGTCTTCCCCTCCAGGCCACCTTTTCCTGTTGTTGTTGACCTCCATTTGGTAATCCGGCTATTTCACGGCGGGCAAGCCTAGCCGCTCATTCAACACCAAAACCAGGAAGATCAGGCCAGCCGCAACCGTTCACGGTGCGTAATTTTAAAACTTAAAAGGGGTGGGCAATGAAGTCTTCAGCGAATCGCAGATTATCCAGGCTCCGGAAATCCGGGCTGGTCATTTTTGCTGTTGCGGTAGCGCTCGCAGGGATGGCGCTCGCGGCACGAATCAGTTATGCGCAAGGGGAAGCTTCCATCTGGGGCGTAGTTACCGATGCTTCCGGAGCTTCCATACCAGCGGCTACGGTGAGGGTACAGAACCTCGATACTGGTTCGGTACGCAATCTGGTAAGCGATGCCGAAGGCCACTACGATGCGCTTCTGCTTACCGTCGGAACCTACGGAGTGACGGTTGAAAAGAGCGGCTTTCAATCACAGACCAGGACGGGCATCACGCTGGTCGTTGGGGAGCGAGTGCAGGTGGATCTAGCGCTAGGCCTGAGCCAGCTTCAACAAAGTGTCACCGTTACCGAGCATCCCGATCTTGTTGCCGTCACCACTGAAGATGTTTCGGGATTGGTCAACGAGCGGCAAGTGAAGGATTTGCCGTTGAACGGGCGCAGTTACGATCAATTGCTGACGCTCAATCCCGGCGTCGTCAACTACACATCGCAGCGCGCCGGAGGAATCGGAACGTCGAATTCGGTGGTTGGCAACATGTTCGCGGCTTCAGGACACCGGCCACAGGAGAACCTTTACATCCTGAATGGCGTGGAATTCACCAGCGCCTCGGAAATCAACAACACCCCGGGCGGCGTGAGCGGGCAGTTGCTGGGAGTGGATGCCGTACGCGAATTCTCTGTCGTGAGCAACACGTATGGCGCTGAGTATGGGAAACGGCCCGGAGCACAGGTCAATATCGTCACCGCCTCCGGTACCAACCAGTTGCACGGCAACGCCTACGAATTCCTCCGGAATAGTGCGCTCGACGCCAGGAACTATTTTGACTTCGGCAACATTCCGCCGTTCGAGCGCAATGTGTTTGGGGGCACGCTGGGCGGCCCGATCAAGAAAGACAAAACGTTCCTGTTCGGGAACTATGAAGGGTTCCGCCAGAAACTTGGGTTGAGCGACCTGACGCTCGTACCGGACAACACCTCACGCGCGGCTGCCGTGGCGAGTATCAAGCCGTTGCTGGCTCTGTGGCCGGTGGCCAATGGCCCCGAGCTTTTGACTTCCACCGGCGGGCAGAGTGGCATTGCGACAGCATTTAGCAATCCGATTCAGCACATTCGTGAGGACTTCGGGAGCACCCGCTTCGACCAGACCTTTTCGGACAAGGATTCGCTGGAGGTCGCTTACACGATAGACGACAGCGAAGGGCATTCCCCCACCAACAACCCATTCACGCTCGTCGACATCTTCCTCCGGGAGCAGGTCGCGAGCATCAGCGAAACGCACGTTTTCTCTCCCACCGTTCTCAACCGCGCGACATTCGGCTTTTCCCGGGGCGGATTTTATTTCGATAGCGGAACACCCGGCATCAACCTGCCCGGTTGGATTCACGCAGGGCAGCCGGTCGGAGCGCTGGTAGTGGGCGGAGGCACCACGCTCAACGGCGCCTCTCAAATAACCAACGGCGGCACCAACGCGGGCAGCAATCTCACCGCAGCCCGCAACCTGTTCACTGCCACCGATCAAGTAACCGTCACTCGCGGCAAACACTTGCTGAACGCAGGCGTGTGGTTTGAGGACGTGCAGGCCAACGATACCCTGATTCAAGACCAGTATGGACAGGCATCGTTCTCCAGCCTCCAGACGTTTCTCGCCGGCACAGTAAGTACCTACACGTACGCACCGTCCTACACCCCGCTGAACTGGCGCTCGCTCGAGGGGGCGGTTTATGCAGAGGACGCCATCAAGCTGAAGCCCAGCCTGGAACTGCGGCTTGGATTCCGCGGTGAGTTCACCAATGGCTGGAATGAAGCCCACGGACGGGCATCGAACTACACTTTCGTAAATGGCGTCATCCAGACACAGCCGGTCATTGGCAGTTCGGCCCTCGCGTCCAATAATGCGACGTTCCTTCCGGCGCCGCGCGTTGGCATTGCGTGGTCGCCCTTCGGGCTGAAGAAAACCGTCATTCGCGCGGGCTTCGGCTTGTATTACGGCTTGATTGATAACCTGAGCTACCGTTTGGATCAGAATCCCCCTTACAACACCGTTTTAGCTGCCAAGGGCGTCACCGGCAAAAACTTGCTGTTTTCCAACATCAGCCCGACAAGCAATTACACGGCGCTCGGGTTCAACAACTCGGTGGTCCCGAGCGGCGTGGACCCGAACGTGAAGACGCCGACGGTGGAAACGTACTCGCTGAAAATCGAGCAGGAAATTGCCCCGAACACAACGCTGAGCGTGGGCTACACCGGCTCGCATGGTTATCACGAACTGCTCTCGGTCGACCAGAACTTGCCGAGCGCGGCTTACCCCTACCCCACGCAGGTCATCACGGCCACGAGCACCGGGCTGGCGAACCCGGCGTTGTGGAACACCACGAACTGGGTCTCCCAGGGCATCAGCTCCTACAACGGCCTTGAGGTGGACGTGAATCAGCGCTTGAGTCACGGGTTGCAGTTTCGGGGAGCCTACACGTTCTCGAAATCGCTCGACAACGGCGACAGCATGAACACCAGCGTGGCGACCAATTCTCCGGCGTTTGCTTCCAATCCGCTCAATCTGCGGGCGGATTACGGTCGGGCATCGTTCGACATCCGGCACTCGGCGGTAATCAATGCCACCTACGAGCTCCCATTCGGAAAAGGCAAGGGTTCCAACGAATGGGTGAACCGCTTCATCTCAAATTGGCAGATCAGCGGTATCGAGACGGTGCAGTCCGGATTGCCGTTCACGCCGCAGCTTTCCTACAACCCATCGAATGACGGCGATACGCGCAACCCAGTTCGTCCGTCGTGGAACCCGGCTTTCAGCGGCCCGATCATTCTGGGAGGACCCACTCGCTACTTCAATCCAAATGCGTTCATCCAGCCAACGCCGGGAACTTACGGGAACGTGGGACGCAACGTGCTGCAAGGGCTCGGCTCGTCACAGACGGATTTTTCTCTCACTAAGAAAATCCTGTTTACGGAGCGGTTGAATTTGCAGTTCCGCGCGGAGTTCTTCAACATCCTCAATCACACCAACTTCAATACGCCGAATCCGGTGGTGTATACCGCAGCTACGGGGGGGTATTCGCCTACTGCTGGGTTGATTACATCCACCTCCACCAGTTCTCGGCAGATCCAATTCGGACTGAAGCTGCTGTGGTAGCCCGCAGCTGAATGCTGAAGTAGTCCCATATCTCTCCATGACGGGCGAATCCTAGCAAGGATGTCTTTTGAGAACAGTGAGAACGGCGAGAGGGGTTCTAAACAGTAGGCTGGGGACGAGGACTCAAATGCCACCCTCGTTCCCCAGACCCCTTCTACTGCCAGGAGATCCAAAAGCATCTGAATAAATTCGGGAACTGTGCCCAAGAAAAATTGTGCCACTGCAGGGGGTCACCTCAAAAAGTTGGGAACAAACTGGGAACAATAACCGCCGAATACCCCCATAAACCGTGATATAGGATGCGCGAAAGACATAGACGAGACAACTACATAGCTATTTAGCGTTTGCCTTGGGCGCAGGAGGTCTGGAGTTCAAATCTCCACGCCCCGACCATTATCTTCAACGAGTTGAGAGCGGCGCTCATCAGTTGGCGGCCCTCAGTCTAGCCAAATTTGTAGCCCCTTGCTGACTCTTTGCGCAAGCTGCACTGCCTCTGCAACCTTGAAGTTTTCAAACTTTGCAGTCGCTTCCCATTTGTGCTCCACGGCCGGAGGGACGTGGCGCATTGTCATCTGAATGCTGGTATGCCCCAGCAGAGCCGCGAATGGTACGAACCGTCGCGAAGTCTCCGCAGCAAGTGTCGGCTGCAATTCAACTTGCAGAGGGCCCCGGAGTAGCGTCTTGGCCCGATCATTAAGGAGGTCGCTCCCTCAATTGGGCGGAAACTTGCCGAGGACGGCTCCGCGCTTCCAGCAGCTCCGGGGGGGATGGCTTCCCTGGTCATCATCGGCGAAGCGGGCTTTTTCACCGCACCTAACGGACACCGCGGCGTAACCGGAAACATGCTGCGGACAACTTTCCCAAACGGTTTCACCTCTATCTTGGTTCGTGACAGCCCTGAATGCCGCCGGGACTGCCTTCATTTCTAACGGGGTTTGACACCGTACCATCGGGTCATTGACTCATCATATGAACCTCTGCTAAGTTTTGAGCAGTTTACTGTACTGTTAGTACTAGTAGCCAGTTACGGTTACAGCTTGCATCTTGGAGTGCACGCTCCACTGTTGGTAACGTCAAAATGAGAGAAACTGATAGCACGGAAACCGTATCCCTTTCTTCGGTTGATCTTCGCACAGCTAACCTTTACGGCAAATTATGGCCCCGATATGGCGATGAACTCTTCTCCGAATCTGTAGATCTGTTTGCCTCTCGCTGGCTTGCGAACGGCGAGGATCCGGATTTCTTCAGAGATAAGGTATGCCTTGATGTGGGATGCGGCGGCGGCCGGTATTCTTTTGCCATGGCTCGGATGGGTGCGCGAAGCGTTGTGGGTATCGACCTCAGCGAGACGGGCCTCGCCGATGCAAGAAAAAGAAGGGAGGCTTTCCCGCTAAGCAACGTTCGCTTCATGCATGCGTCTGCGCTTGAGCTGCCATTCCCCGATGAACAATTCGACTTCGTTTGTTGCAGCGGGGTGCTGCACCACACGCCGTGCGTGGAAAAAGGCTTGCAGGAAATTTACCGCGTGCTCAAACCAGGCGGATTCACGTACCTGTTGCTTTACGGCGCCGGAGGATTGTTTTGGCCGTTAAACGATCTCTTGCGGCCGTTGGCGGCGCTGCTGGGCGAGCAATATCTAGAGAAGGCACTCGATAACATGGGTTGTGCGGCGAACAAACGCCGGGTGCTTCTCGACGACACATTCACACCCATATTGGAGAGGTACTCCAAGGAACGGGTGGAGCGACTCCTGAAGTCGGCAGGCTTTTGCGGCTGGCGGAGATGGAATTCGGCGCAATTGGATCATGAGAGTAACGCGGGCGTTCTGATCGAGGAAATGGAGGAGCGGGGACGGCTTTATGAGACAGAGGTTTGCCCCTCCAATCCTCAGAAAGCTGCCATTCAGTTGCACTGTTCAAACGTGTGTCGCAGTGTGATAGCGGCCGCACGCGAACTGGAGCGGCAGTGCCAGTCGGGGCACATTACCGAAGAAGAGTTACGCGCAGCGCTTATCGGCGAGGGGCACCATCGCATCATCGCAGAACGCAGCCTTGGGGGAAAACTTGGTCACCCAGCATGAAACCCTGCGCGATTGCTATTCTCGCGAAGGCTATGTTTTCGCGAAGAAGGTTTTCAGCGCAGAGAATCTGAGCTTGCTCGCTGATTGTCTCCGCGCCGTGCTTGAACAGGGCACTCCGACTGGCTGCGCCGAGAACGCCACGATCGAGGAACTGATCCTGAAACGTGAGAGCCAAGACCACAGTCTGGTCTATAAGGCCGCCCAAGCGATGGGCTCCAGCGCCGCTGCCTGCCAACTGCTCGGCTCGTCGCGGATTTTTGACGCCATCTGCTCCGCGACTGGTTTCGAAAAAGCCAACTTACATATGATGCCGATGTACCTCATCATACAGCTGCCGTCCGACGAGCGATTCGACTACACGTGGCATCAGGACGGGGCATATTATCCCTGGTGCCAGAATTTCCTGACGCTCTGGTTTCCCGTCAATCGCAGCACAACCCAAATGACAGGAACCATCAGCGTTATACCCGGTTCTCATCAAGCTGGCATACGCGAAACGGAGACCTTCCTGAAAAACGGCTTCTTCAAACAGATGCAGTCGAAACTGGAGGCTGGCGAAGAAGCCCGGGAAGAAATCCTCGATGTCGAACTGGGCGACTGCTGCATCATGAGCGGGAATGCCGTGCATCGCAGCGTCGCGAACCGATGCCCAACCCCAAGGGTGGCGGGCGTTCTCCGCATCGCAAATCTGGAAAGTCAGCAAAGCTACGAGCGCGAGCGTTTCTATTGCGTTCATAAGTCCTGAGCCGCGCCTTGGATACCCCGGCGCAGATGCCTCGCGTGACGGGAGCCCTTCTTTCGTCCTTGGTGACGGTGGCTCTGATACTGCTTTCCTTCACCGCCCCTGCATTCGGTCAACTGGCGCCCAACCTGCGTCTGTACGAGCGGCACTGCGCCACCTGCCATGAGAATTCGAGCCGCCGGAACAATATCCCCGACGATCTGCAACTTCTGAAAATGTCACCAGAGGCGGTTTATAGCGCTATCGCGAAGCTCCCGGCGCACACGTCGATTCAAAACATTCCCGAAAATGAAAAGCTTTCGATTGCCGAGTACCTGGGGGGCCGTAAGGTGAGGCTGGCCAAAGGAGCGAGCGCCACACCTGGAGCGAATCGATGCACAAGCAATCCCGCTCTGCGATCCGGCCAATTCGATCCGGAGTGGAGCGGCTGGGGTGCCGACACGGCGAACTCGCGGTTTCAACCGGCACGAGCCGCGGGGTTACTCCCGGATCAGGTTCCGCAACTGAAGCTTAAATGGGCCTTCGGCTTTCCCGATGTCGAAGCGGTGTACGGGCAGCCGAGCGTCTGGGCCGGCCGCGTCTTCATTGGTGTCGATACCGGGATGGTGTATTCGCTCGATGCAAGAACGGGCTGCGTGTATTGGTCGTTTGAAGCGGATGCTGGAGTGCGCAACGCGATCAGCATCGCTCCGGTCAAGGGCAAAGACCTTTCAAAATTTGCTGTTTATTTCGGTGACATCAAAGCGAACTTGTACAAACTCGATGCTCGCAGCGGCAAGCTGCTCTGGAAGGTAAAAATCGAGGACAATCCCGTCGCGCGAATCACCGGCTCACCGGCGTTATATCGCGATCGTTTATATGTACCGGTTGCCTCGATCGAAGAATGGGTGGCCGGCCTTGGCGTAAACTACCCCTGTTGCACCTTTCGAGGCAGCGTCGCCGCCCTTGACGCCGGCACGGGCAAGCAAATCTGGAAGACCTATGTAATACCCGATCAGCCCAAACTCGCCGGCAAAACTCCGAATGGAGCACAGCGCTGGGCACCCGCCGGCGGAGGAGTCTGGGATTCCCCCACGGTCGACGCCCAGGCTCACGCCATTTATATCGGCACCGGAGATTCCTATACCGAACCGGCGCCCAATACCATCGATGCCGTCATGGCCCTCGACATGTACACCGGGAAAGTCATCTGGTCGGTGCAAGATACTGGAGGTGATGTCTGGCTATATGCCTGCCGTCCTGGATACGCCAGTGGAAACTGTCCGGCAAAATTGGGTCCCGACTTTGACTTCGGCTCCTCCCCGATTTTGAAAGTGCTGCCGGATGGACGCAGGATTCTGATTGCCGGTCAGAAAAGCGGGGTTGTTTGGGCACACGACGCCAGCCGGATGGGCGCTGTCGTCTGGAAGACTCAACTTTCGGACACCCTGGCGCCCGGGGAAATCACATTCGGCGGCGCCGCGGATGACCAAGCCGCCTATTTTGGTCTAAAAGATGGAGGAGTCGCCGCCATAAACCTCGCGACGGGCAGCAAAAAGTGGTTTGCAACTGAGGACGACGATCATAATTCCACCCATGTAAGAGGACAGACCGCAGCCGTTACCGGTATTCCAGCGGTCATATTCTCCGGGGGATGGGACGGCATCCTGCGTGCCTACTCCACCAAGAATGGCCAGCGCATTTGGGAATATGACACGGTGCGCGAATTCAAGACGGTGAATGGTGTCGCGGCAAAAGGAGGTTCCATGGCAGGCCCGGGCCCAGTCGTCGCCGGTGGAATGCTTTTCGTGGGTTCAGGTTACGTCGTTGGAGCAAGCGTCCCCGGAAACGTACTCCTGGCTTTCGGTCCATAGTTATTTGAAAAACACTCCGCTGACCACCGAATTCAGGCCGCCGGTTGTCGTTACGTTGATCTTGACGTTGCCGGAAATATTCCAAACCAGATAGACTCCCTGCGTGAAGGCGGAAATGCTGCGGCTGTCCAGGACGGCGTTCGTCGCGGCGTCGAGAACCTGAATGGTTTCCGATCGGCCGTAGTTGTCCCAATCCAGGGCATATACCGCGACCCGATGCGTGTTTCCGTCAG
>JBEKBP010000012.1:0-106609 GCA_050015335.1 Candidatus Acidiferrales bacterium
TACGGAGAAAGCTCATGAAGTACATCCGGCACTACAACAAGGTGCCAAAAACCGTAAAGTGGCGCTACTTCGATCCTACCCGCCACATTACTTCCAGTTCAGCCGTTACAGTCCACTAGAACGGTATTGATTCGGCCCGATTTGGGAGAGTAAGGGCAAGAAACCGCCTTCGCGGCCTCCCAGATGACGACGTACTCGAAGAGTATCCATGCGTTGCGTAAGCCTGTGTCAAATGCTCTCCTAAAGAAAGTAGCTGCCAACGAATACATTCCTCAGGCGGTCATCACAGCCGTTTTCCTTCGACCATGTCTGAGAGAAGCTCCGTAAATTCCTCCCTGACAATCGACACGGGATCTCGCACTCCACGCTGCCTGCAAGGTCCACCATCGAGGCGGTCAGCACGAGCGTGCGCAGGCGATCCGCGCCAAGCAAGAGGCGTCGAATCAAACCGTCTTTCCTATTGAGGGGATCTGTTCTGATTACCCGCAGCGGCTGTTGTCGCTGGTGGCGGAACGATTTTCGTTAGCGTGCCACCTGCCTTTTCGTATGTCTCAGCTCCGATGGTTCCAACTACCTTGAAACCATTTTTTGTAAGTATGTCAGCTGCAGCGGCGCCACGATGGGCTTGGTTAGAAACGGTAACAATAGAACGATCTTTTGGAATCCACGCAAGCTTTTTTTCCAGATCTCCTATCTGAACGCTCAAATACACTGGGAAGCCTCCGATGCTGGTGACTTCATCGGGCCTCCGAACGTCGATAAGCAAGAGCTGGCTTGGGCTTGTTAGCAAATCGTCAAGCTCTGCCCGTGTCAGCACCTTCACTTGCGTTTTGGGCAACCGCGGGGTAGTTCCTGACTGCTGCGCCAGAGTTGCCGTCGTGGCGAGCAATACGATCAACATCAGCTTTCGCATGTTTTGTTCTCCTGTCTTTTTGTTCAGCTACATTCAGAAAAGAACCTTTCACGACCATTTGGCTTTCTCATGGCACCGGCCGAAGTAATCCGGCCAAGAGCCAGTTCCGCTGCTCTCATCGCGGAACGATTCAAGCTGCTTGGCCACTATCTGGGAACTGGTTCGACAACGGGCGAGCGCTTCGAGGGGCATGACTACTTTTGTGCCGGCCCGGCACTCACGGTGGCAGCTGTCGTGAGGGAACGGTCGACGTCGTTGTTCATGCCTTCATAGCACGCCTCTTCCCACTGCTCGTAGTTCCCGTCGCCGCCCGAACCATCGGTTCCACTGGTCTGTTCCATAATGCCGCGCTTCAGATCGAAGCCAAATGTCCAAGGCTTGGTGTACACAGATGGATCGTCGAATACTGCTTCGTATCGTGCGTGGTGAGCGTCGATGAATTTTATGCGCACCACGTTGTGCACTTTGTCGCTCGCAAAATCGCCTGCGCGGCTGAGCCGGCCCTTGGAATTATTGTTTGTCACATCGATCACAAGCGTATTGTCCTCCCAGTGGCCTCGTGAATCGCCCATCCACAGTTTGATCTTGGGCCCCACGTGAGGATGTCCATCGAGCGGGATAATCTGATACACGTGGCCTCCTTCGTGCGCAAAAATCACATAGCCGTCGTACTGAATAATCTGCACGTCATGCCAGGTAAATTGCCGGACGGGTCCGAGCGGAAGGCAGAGTTGCTGCGGGTCGAGAAATTCTGGCATGCTGGGCGCAAAATAATTCACGAGCAAGTATTGCTGCCGCGCTTTTGCCCACGGTTGGTAAGGAATTTCGCCGTCTGTTGTGTCGATGATCCTACTTGCAAATTTGCGCGGCAGCTGACCGTTGTCGCCGTTGGGACCGTCATGATCCGTGAAGCAACCGACCCCACGCGACGGGTCTTTCAGGCAGCTCATTCCATATTCGGCCGTTATCCAAACGCCCTGCATGTCCGGCTGGCCATCGGGCAGGTGTGCGGGCCAGGGAGCGGCCGCATGAGTTTTGGGAAGCGCATTTTTCCCTGAAGCGCTCTGCTCAGGGACGCCTTTGCCCGCCACCGAATCTGGATTTTGACTAAGAACCGGCGTGGGAGACAGCGAGATCAATAGTGCCAGAGTAGTAGCAAGTACTATCGACTTGAAATTCCGCAATCGCTCAGCTTTCATTTTCATTCTTTTCCTTTCCTTCACGATGCCAACCAGAGTTGCCAACCACTCCTCGTTTCTTACGGATAGTACTTTTCGATATCGAAGGATGGGCATTCGTAGTCCAGAATCTGGACATTCTTTTCCTTCCGGCGATAGAGGACCAAATCAATGCTCCAAGGCTTGGTGAACACTTTGGGATCTTCGATGGTTGCTGAGTAATCGATATGATCGGGATCCGTGAGCGTGTAGTGCTCCACTACGTGCAACTGATCGCTATGAAAATCTCCGGCGCGGTCGAACCAGGTGCGATCGTTGAAGTCGGTGTCGTCCACAACCAGAGTCTCACCCTGCCAGTGGCCGCGGGAGTCCCCCATCCACCAATCGATGTGTCCGGCGGGGTGATCGGTACCGTTCATGTATATAAAGCGGCTCGCATGTGCGTACTCATAGAGAATGGTGATCTTGTCGGCCCCGGAGCCCTGAAAAACCTGAAAGGGATGACCTGCATAGGTGATACGCGGCACCCCGAGCAAATAGCACTTCGACTCCGGATCGAGAGTTCGGCGATTTGCATAGTTCTTCTCCTTCTGCTTCAGTGCCCAGTCCTGATAAGGGATGTCGCCGTCCACAACTACGCCCTGCCCGGCGGGAACACCTGCCTGCGCGGAATGATCCTCCAGATCAAAGTTGGCGGGACTGAGAACCTGCCAGATGCCGGACAAGTTCGGCTTGCCGTCCCGTGCTCGCGGCAGCTGAGTAGCATCAGGAGGTGAGCTACCGGCGACCTCCAGTGAGAACCCTGCTGCCGCAATCAACATCACAATCGCAATTTTCCTGATCATCGCCGTCTCCTATCGCCGACTGCAGCTACTTCGGTGCATCCGGGGCCGAGGACCCTGCAAAGAAATTCCTGCCGTCGGGCAACTTCACACTTCTCCCATTGAGAGTTGCCGTTCCGTTTCGTGCCCGGTAGCCGTCTACAACGACCACTGTGCCGGCCGGAAAGTCATCCTTGCGGAAACCGCGTCGATAAAGCGCGTTCGGAGCACCAAACTCCACCGCCCAATTCACTACTTTGCCGTCGGCATCCTTAACGTCGACGTGCAGCCATGCGTGCGGATTTGTCCAGTCGAAGCGCGAGAGCGTTCCCGTGATCGTGATCCGCTGATTGATGTCATATTCAGCGGCGAAGCCGTGATGTGCATACACAGGCGTCCCGATTGGGAAGCTAGCGAGAATAATTAGCGCCAGCCATAACTTGCTTGTCTTCGTTCGCATTTTTTGTTCCTCTCTTTTGACTGTTCGATTCACTTTCTGGACCAGATTCTAGAAAAGGACTTTCAGAGCGATCTGGTTGTCTCGGGGCGGGCCTGCCGAGGAAATCACGCCGAAGGTGCTCGTTGCCCCTAGCACCGTGCCTGGAGGCCCGAGTGCAGGAGTGTTGGTTATGTTGAAGGACTCGAGGCGCAGCTGAGCGCTCACACGTTCGGTGATCTGGAACGATTTATGCGCCGCGAAGTCCAGATTGAATACTCCGGGGCCGCGGAGAATATCGCGCCCCACGTCGCCGTAGGTGAGGGCAGCGTTTTTCGTGAATACGGATGTATTGAACCACTCTTGGATCGTTGGGTGGGCCAAGTGCCAGTTACCGTTGATGTTTGGGCGATCCGTACCGCCGACGTTTGACGGATTTGTGTTCTCCGTCAGATTGAGAGGAAAACCAGAATCAATCGTCAGAATTGGGCTGATACTCCAACCGCCTAGGAATGCGTTGGTGACGCTATTCCAGTGCGACCCGAAACGCTTGTCCTTGCCGAAGGGTAATTCGTAGATAGCGCTCCCGACAAAATGCTGAGTCATGTCCTGCAGTGCAACGGCGCGCTCCGCCGCAACGTCGAGAATATTCTGGACGCCCGATGCATCGCCCAAAGCCATCGTTTTCGAATATGCGTAGGAAGCCAGGAACGTAAGTCCCTCCGAATACCGCTTTTCGACCCTGGCTTGCAGCCCGTTGTATTCGGTATACCCATCCATTGTTTCCCGCGTGATGCTTGTGGAAAGTGAGATGGGGGTTGGCGTGCCGGGCACGATCGCCGTCTTGTACGGAATGTTGTTGGCCAGCTTTCCCACCTCTGGCACCTCTAGCTGATTGCCGTTCCAGGTTCTCCACAGGTGATCGAGCTTGTTCCCGTAGTAACCCACTTCGACCAAGATCGAGGAAGGGAGTTGTCGCTGAATATCGAAGCTCCATTGCTGATCAATTGGTACGATCGGCCTGGTGTCGAGCGAGGTCAGCGTGACGTTGGTGGCATTGGCCACAGATAGCGCATTTTGTGGCACACCCTGATCCAGGAAAAGTGACGGCGGACCGGTGGGATCGGTCGTTCGGCTTGTCGTCACTTGATTCGGAGGATTGTTCTCAGGCCGCAGCGGTACGAGATAAGAATAGAAAATTCCCCAGCCGCCGCGCAGGACGGTCTTATTGTCCGGAAGGGAGTAAGCAAATCCTAAACGCGGTGCAAATTGATGATAGTCAACACCCAGCAGTGATTGCGACTGGCGCCCGCTGCCTGGAGGCCCTGCGTCATATAGCATCAGCGGCCCGGGGTTGGCCGGTGGAAGGCTGGGCAAGTTGACATTGGTAATGCCCGGAATTAAATCCACTGCAGGAGGGCTGAGCTCATAACGCAAACCCAGGTTCAAGGTCAGCCGGTGCGTAGCCCGCCAATCGTCCTGAACGAAGAAGTGCTTGAGGGGAGTTCGTTGTTCAACAAGCAGGATTTTCGAAAGGGATATGGATGACACATCACCCAGCAGAAAATCGGCGAATGCGTTTCCGGTGTATTGGCCGTTGAAGCTGAAGGTCCCGCTATTGGATTGGGAACTGTTAAAACCCGTCTGGAGCCAATTCATCTGCACACCAAACTTCAACGTGTGGGGCCCCTTGGTCCACGTCAAATCGCCCTCAAGCTCGCGGTCCTCCGACAAATCTGAATTGGGGACGTTGGTGATGCCGAACGTTTGGTATCCTGTAATTGCCATCGACGAAAAGCCGTCCCAGTTCGCAGTGATTCCAGGGATACCGATCGTTTGGTCTGTCAGGCTTTGGGGTGGCAGCGTATTATCCCAGTACATGTAGTTCCACCCCGCCCGAATCGAGCTCACCAGAGACGGCGACCACACGTAGTTGTCTCCCAGCACGAAGCTCTTGCTGTCCGACACTTGCGCGCCTATTTCGTCGTTCGTGTTGCTGGTGCCTACGGAAATGTAGTTCCCCTGCTCCGGCGGCAGCGGAACGAGCGGGGCGAGATCTGAGACCTGATCGCTGAACCGGAAAAACATGTTCTGTTTGCTGCTCACTGTCTGATCGATACGGAAATCCCATCGGTGATTGTTTTGATTGTCCGGACTGGGATAGACGTAGTTGTAGCCGGCGCCATTCACTCCAGGCTGAGGATTCGCAATATATGGCAGTATCTTCGCTGCAATGGGGTCAAAACTGGTGACAGGTATTGCATATTGCCCGGCGGCATTCTGCGGAAACGGCGTCCCAGTGGCAGGATTGGTGATGGGCGTGGAGAAGAGGCCTTCCTTCTGTGCCTGTGTGGGAAGAAGGCTCGTGGTTGTATCCGTCGTGCGGATGCGAGCAATCTCGAAATCGCCGAAGAAGAAAGTCTTGTCGTGGATGACTGGACCACCGATAGACGCCCCGTATTGATTCCTGCCAAATGGAGGTTTTGATTCCCCGGGCGGTGTGAAAAGGTTCTCCGCATCCAAGGCCGCGTTGCGATAGAAATCAAACGCACTGCCGTGAATTTGATTCGTGCCGGATTTGGTGGCGACGCTTATTACCCCGGAAGCCGAACGCCCATACTCGGCGGAATTGCCGTTGGTAATCACTTTGAACTCGGCAATCGCATCCACCGACGGCTTGATGATTTCCTTCTGCTGCGAATGCGTTGTGTTGAGCTGCTCGCTGTTGTTGTCCTGGCCGTCGAGTAGGAAGGCGACTTGGAGGCCAACTTGCCCGCCGATACTGATTCCCACCCCTGCAATCCCCGCGCCGCCGCTGAGCGAAGGTACTGTGCCGGCCGAAAGCGCTGCGAGCTGCAGATAGTCCCGCCCGTTGAGCGGCAACTCTTCAATGGGCTGGTTTGTGATGACCGTGCCGACGGTTGAATCTCCCGTCTGAAGCAACGGCGCTTCGGCCACAACGATCACGGATTCGGCTGACTGCCCCACCTGGAGAGTCACGTCAATCTCTCGAACGTCGCCTATGCTTAAAATCACGCCGCGCTGTGTGAAGTTCTTGAATCTTGGCGCGTCCACGCTGATCGTGTATTCGCCCAACCTCAACGGAGGCGTTCGATATTGTCCCCGTTCATCGGTTCGAACATCCGTGACCGAATTCGTGGACAAGTGCGTCACCGCTACCGTCGCTCCCACGACGGCGCCGCCGCTTGGATCAATCACGCTGCCCACGATGATCGCGGAGTCGACCTGCTGGCCGGAACTGCTTGCCGATAGTGCGAGGAACACGAAGCTAAAGACAACTACCGCAAAGCTACTTCTGATTCGCATGAGAACTCTCCTGGGTTTCGCTTTGGCCGAAAGCCTCCAGGAGACTGGTGGGATGGCCTCTTTTTTTTCCGGTCCTCCCCGGTTTACAGGGGAAGGGATACTCTTGAGGTGTCGAAGCGTATCGTCGAACTTCGACAAGTTCGAATCCGCACGGTCTTGGTTACCTCACCCCAATGCCCGTGCATGGCCAGGACCATCGAACCATGCGGGACCGACTTGAGACCCCGAACGGCCTCACTAAGCAGCTTCTCCTCGTCCGGCGAGAGCCCTATTTCAGAGACTAGGTTGTGCTCGTTTTTGTGTTGCATTCTTCTCGCACGCCGCGCAACAGCCAGAGGTCACGGCTCCTCATCGAACACACTACGGCCTGATCGCAATTCGACAATGAGTTGCTCGACGGCGGATCCTGGGGAAGGGTACCAGCCTAAAAAAAACAAAAAGCCCGCTTTCCAGTTGGTCTGGTGAGCGGGCTTCGTGAAAGCCTACCGAAGTATTTGTAGGCTACAGTTCTCTGCTCAGACGAGCCCCCGCTCAGCCATGGAATCGGCCCAGCTACAACACAAGGACGCGTCGGCAAACTGAATCATAACGATGCGAACCTACGATAGAGCGGATTCACTGTCAAGGACTATTTTCGGTTTTTTTCGGCTTGTCAGGTTTCGGGCCGCGATTGGATCTGCGCACGGGTGCCCACATTTCTTCTGTTTCAGCCGCCTTCCCCGAGCTACGCAACTAGACTGAGCGGGCCGATAACGACCGAAGAACTCCTCAGTACGAATTGATAAATGCAAACTCCAGCTTGCGGGCATCCGTAGCCAAGTCGGGTCTTTCTCTCCGCGATGGATTTGCAGGATTTTAGAATTAGGCTGATGCCGAATGAAAGCCAGCCTATCCATTAAATCGCTATTTCACTTTCTTAGCTTTACTCTGCTCAGCACGGAACTTCGCCCATCGTGCCTTTGTCGCCCGAGATATCCTGGCTCGACCAGCCGCAGACATTGTTCTCTTACCGCGGGAGCGACCCGTGGACACGGCAGTCTCGCCAGTACCATTGAGCGCGGTGATGGCCCCCTGAACTGCCGTCAGCTGTTGCTGCAGCCTCGATTCTTCCTGCTTCAGTGCTCCAATAAGATCCATGAATCCTCCCGTAGATATTTAACACCGGAGGTTTTTAAACTTCAAGGATGCCGTGAAGGAGAACTTCCGGCCCCCCAGTCCAGTTGCTGATTCTGCTGGCGGTGGTTTTTGGCCCCCTATCGAAACTAGCTCCGGAGCCAGGTTTTACTTCGCGCTCGATGGAGTGAAGTGGAGATAGAACGAATACCCAGGTAGTTTCACGGGCGCTGTGTAGTCGACTACAAGGGTTACAATCAGCGGGTGGGCTCTGTCTAAATGTTGCACTGTCACTTGGCTAGGCGCAAGCTGAATATGAAGTGCTTTGGCCTCGTGGACGATCTCATCGCGGAGCTGGTCGTCGGCTCTCGGCGGAGCCAAGCCGATTTGGGCTCCGCCTTGTGCCCCGAGATCCCGAAGATTCTCGTGCAGTTGAAAGTTGGCCCACTCGCACGAGGCAATTTGCCAGCTTACGATGATTGCCAAGGCAAGAAAAGCCAATCCGAGAATCAGTTTGGCCGGTTTCATTCACGGCTCTGGGTACCGGCTCTAACGCACCACCACAGAGCGCCCCGGATGTTCACGTCTTTCTTCCTTTTCGATGGGCGGAAGTCGAATGGCTAGCATGGGCTCCTCCGCTATACAAGATATAGCACGTCCTATTCCGTCTCCCTACGAGGCGTACGAGGCGTTTGTTCGTCTTTTCAGAGGGCAGGCAACGCGCGACGTGGTCCAGCGGCTTACTAGCGCGACCGGCGTCCACTGTTTGCCGCTTGGGTGATGGTTTGACCGCTCATTCTTGATGATTTGATGGCGGATTACGGTCGAACGGTTATTGGCGTTTTCCCGCGAGCCTGCCGTACAGCGTCGCCTTCCCATCCACCGCGTTCGCCACGCAGCGTCCCTGGCTGAGGAATTGCATGACGTTCATGCCGGAGCGTGTCATTTGTGCCCAGCGGGATTTCGTAGCGGGGTTCTGTTCCAGCCCACGAATCGCATTCCCGTCGAACACGAAGTCCACTTCCCGCAAATGGCGCTTGGGAGCGAGCCGAACGGCATGACGGTCTGTGCCTAGTTCCACCATGTCGCCGTTCTCGACGAGGACTTGCCGCCAGACATTGATTAGCGTTTGCTCGAATGAAATTTCCATTAGGCACTCCCATTCAAGGGGTAACCGGGATAGAGTACCGAACGGCCAAACGAAGGCCCAAAGAACGACACTAGAGGGGGTTATGCTGGACATTCGTAAGATACTTCTGCCGATTGATTTCCAGGATACGTCGCTGCGTATCGTTCACCACGCCGCGGCACTGGCCCATCATTTTCATTCCGAGATCGTGTTGCTACATGCAGTAACACCTCTAAGCTCTTTTTCGGGCGTTCTACAACACGGTCAAAAGCTTAAGAGCGAGAACCTGCTGGCCGAATTCGTTGAACGGGCCGGCAAGGAGCTGCACGAATCCGTACGGCCAGAACTGCAAGGTTTAACTGTGCAGTGCGTGGTGGTTAAAGGCAATCCGAGCAGTCAAATCGTTCAGTTCGCCCGAGACGAACAAGTGAATCTGATCGTCATGCCGACTCACGGCTATAGTGGGTTTGAACGCTTTCTGATTGGATCGGTGACGGCGAAAGTTATACACGACAGTGATTGCCCAGTCTGGACAGCGGCTCATCTCCAAGACGGACCGAAAAGCGCCCTTGCGATTACGCATGTGCTCTGCCCCGTCACTTTCGGAGAGCATAACCGCAGAACGCTGACTTGGGCGGCGGAAATTGCGGCGGAATTCAATGCAAAGCTTACGCTCGCTCACGTTACTCCAAGCGTGGAGATGTACGGCCCTGGCGGCACGTACGTTGATCGCAAGTGGAAGGACGAACTCGTCAGCTCCGCTTCAGAGGAGCTTGCCAAGCTCCAACAGCAGGTTGGCACGAAGAGCGCGGTTGTAATCGGTAGCGGCGATCCCGGTGTGGCTCTGGGACGAATTGCCCGCGAGGTTGCGGCCGACCTGTTGGTTGTAGGCGGCCACGCGTCAGGCGGACGATTAAGACCCACAGGTTATGGAATCATTAGCCAGTCTCTAATCCCGGTCCTGAGCGTGTAGTGAGCAAAAAGTTGAGGATCGTTCTGTCAGCGCTGGAACCCCGAGACAGCACACGGCGTGCTCCGACGCCTTCATTTGGACAGAACAGGGCTGGCACTGCTTGGTCATGCGGCGACAATCGTATCGCCAATCGCAGCTCGCTTAACGAGAGGTCTGCACAGGCACCCGACCCTTCTTTGCTTTCTGTGCGGTCGAGACCGAATCCAGGCTCCCAGCCTTCCTTCCACATCCGTACGATCTGGAAGGAGCGATAGCGCGGGCAATGGCTCGGCGACCGGGGGCAGCGACGCGAAGGGCCCTTATGTCGAGATGCCGGCCGTACGCTATCCCGACGAGGGTGGTCGCGAGAATCCGTGGGCGAACGGGTTTGCTGTGTGAGAGGCAGAACTAACGGAGCGGCAAAGCAAAGGAGCGAGGTGACGGCGCGTGATCCCTGGAATCTTCCGCTTCAGCTATCTTTTCTATCCCTGGGGATTCATCGTGCAACTGGTGGCCTTGGTGCATTTCTTCCGCCGCCGACCGGATGGATTCTGGCTATGGGTCATTTTCTTTGGAGGGTTCCTGGGAGCCTTGGTGTACATCGTGGCGGAGATGCTGCCCGATGCCGGGCTGTTGCGACACGCGTACCAGGGATATGGCCGGAAGTCGCGCATCCACGCGGTGGAAACTGCCATTCTCGACAATCCGTCCCCGGCGAATTTCGAAGATCTGGGCGAGCTGTATTGGGACGAAAAACAGTACGAGAAGGCACGGGAAGCATTTGACCGCGCCATCGCCACGCGGGGCGACTCGCCGCATTGCTTCTACCGGCGTGGGCTGTGCCTGATGGCGCTGGGGCAACCAGCGGCGGCGCTGCCAGACTTCCAGCGCGTCGTTCGCGGCGATGCAAAATTCGATTCCTACCGCGCCAAGCTGATGCTGGCGGAGGCTTACGCGGCGACGGGACAGGAACAGGAAGCGACACCGCTTTTCGCCGAGGTCGTGCAGCATTCAAACACCCCCGAGACGCTCTATGCGTACGCGGCGTTCTTGAAGTCGCAAAACCGGAGCGAGGAAGCCCGTGAGTGGGTGCGGCAGCTTTTGCAGAAGAAACGCACTCTGCCCCGCTACTGGCAGCGGATCGAGCGGCCATGGTTTCGCAAGGGGCAAGCTCTGCTCAAGGAGTTGTCCGTTTCCTAATGACGCAGGATAATCACAATCAATCAACTCGCCGGGCCTGCGGAGCTATCCCTCGATCTTCCCGACGGCGCGCCCACCATCGGCGAAGGGGCGGCCCTGCTCGAAAAGAATGGCGAGGTGTTGCTTGACCCCCGCCTGCGGACCGTAGCGTCCGCATCAGATCGAAACGCGAGAGGGCTTCGATCAGTTGCCCGAACTACCGCTCGCGGCCGTGCGCAGCCGTGTTGTCGGAGCCATCTCGGTTCCGAGCTTCTCGCCCGCGGGGCGTGCGCGCGGGATTTCGACCTGAACTTTCTCCGACGTGACGGTGCGAATTATCCCGCCGGTCTTGCCGTGGTCAAGCGCAACAGGTTTGCCGCAGCGAACACAATCGAAAAATTCGGGAAGCGCGACGCCGATGCGTCCAGGGCTGATGATCGCGCGCGGAGATCTCGCAATCGAATGCGGCTACCAGCGCTCGCCGAAGTCCAGGAAGAAATCCTTTGGATCTGTGAGGCCGCGCACGTGCCAGTGATTCGGGCGACGCAAGTCCTTGAATATTCTCGACGACGTCCTTTGCCGCATGCAGTCCCACCAGGAAAAGAAGCGTTCGATGCTGCGCAAACGTCACGTCGCCCCCGCCTTCCATGCCGGGGCCTCCTCCATGCGACATCCACTGAGAAACCGGAACCATCTTACCCCTGGGACTACTGCAAGATCGCGTGATCGGAACATAGGCTTTTTGAAAAGGGCCATTTGCAGAGGATCGGGAGCAAGAAACGCGCGAATCAGGTCTTTGAGAGGGAAACTCCAAAATGGAGGAGAGGGGGGAGATTCAAACCCCCGTCGGAGCAGTCAAGCTTCGCGGTAGGCAACGATTTACCACTGATCGCCCTCCACGCACAGCCTGGTTGGTCGTATGGCCCTCTAATTCCCAGCACTCGCCCGATGCCCTGGTTAGATCGCTCGAGCATCCGCTCCTGATGATGCCAAAAAATGATCTCATCGAATCGTCATAGATTTGTCATAACGGCGAAACATCCTCTGTGCGAAATTGCGGCATGAAAAAACAACTGGTGTTGTCCATTTGCGGTTTTTTCTTCTTTGCATCCCTCCTTTTCGGTCAATTTGAAACATCGGAAGTTCTTGGAACCGTTACGGATCCTTCCGGGGGAGCGGTCTCCAAGGCGACGGTCACCCTGACGAATCAGGGAACTGGCATCGAGTTGCAGACCGCGACCGATGAAAACGGGAACTATGATTTCCTGAACGTGAAAGTGGGCCGCTACAACCTAACCGTCGAGCAGTCCGGCTTCTCGAAGTTTACAACCGACGTGCGCGTGGACGTGGGCGCGCGCCAGCGCGTCGACGCCAAAATGCAAGTAGGCGTCATCACCGAGTCCGTTGTTGTCTCTGCCGCGGCCGCCATGATCCAAACCGATTCGAGTGAGCTCGGTCAGGTGATCGGAACTCAGACGGTGGCCGAACTTCCGCTCAACGGCCGTAACTACGCAGACCTGGCTCTGCTGGCCGCCAATGCCATCCGCTCTCCCATGGCAGTCTCCTTCTCGCCGACCGGCACGCCGCGCGAAGGCGCCTTCAACGTGAACGGCATGCGTAGCACCTACAACAATTTCCTGCTCGACGGCTTGGACAACAACGCGTACGGCACGAGCAACCAGGGATACTCGGCTCAGCTGGTGCAGCCGTCTCCCGACGCGCTCTCCGAATTCAAGGTAATCACCAGCAACTACAGCGCGGAATACGGGCGCGTGGGCGGCGCGGTGGTGAATGCCTCGATGAAGTCGGGCACCAACGAGTTCCACGGAGACGCCTACGAGTTTCTACGCAACACCGATCTGAACGCGACGGGTTACCTCTTTGCTCCGGCGGCCAAGCCTCCGCTCAACCGCAATCAATTCGGGGGCACTTTCGGGGGCCCGCTCATCAAGAACAAGATATTTTTCTTCACCGACTATGAGGGTTACCGGCAAGTGCTGCACTACATCAATTTCGACACGATCCCGACCGCGAACGATCGCGCCGGAATCCTGCCGGTGACCGTGGTGGACCCGCTGACCGGTGTCGTCTATAAAGCGGGCGCGCAAATTCCGGTCGCCACCCTGAATCCGTTTGCAGCGGCGGTGCTGAACAACCTGCCGGTGGTATCGTCCTCGGTGCGCTCCAACGACTATCAACAGGATCTGCAGGTTCGTGACTACACCGATAAATATGACGTCAAGCTCGACGACCAGATCAACAATCGCATGGCCGCATTTCTGCGATTCAGCCAGAGGATCGACCACCAGTTCTTCCAGCCCGATATTCCGGGACCATCCGGTGGAAACGGGACCGGCAACCTTCACGTCTTCGACCAGAATGCGTCCGCGGGCTACACGTGGACGCTCTCGTCAAATTCGCTGCTCGAAGCGCGCTTCGGCTTTTCGCGCATCAAAGGCGGCAAGACTCCGCCAAATCTCGGCCTTGCAACTGCGATCTCGGGCTTTCCCTTCCCGGGTTTACCAACCACTCCAAGCCTGCAGGGCGGCATTAATTCGCAGAACATCAGCGGATTCAGCCAGCTTGGACGGCAGACGAGCAATCCCCAGTTCCAGAATCCCACCTCGTTCGATCCGAAAGTGAATTATTCGCTGATCCGCGGGCGGCACTCAATCAAGATGGGCTATGAGTTCCTGGTCATTCGCACCGAAGTGCTCGATGTGAATCCGATCTACGGCGAGGATCAATTCACCGGCGGGTTCAGCAAGCCCACCTGCACTCAATTAGGGCTCGCGTCCGGCTGCACCGTTTCCAGCGACTCTCTGAGCTACAACCTGGCGGACTTCATCTTCGGCACGCCGAGCATCATCAATCTCGGGACCGATCTCGTGGTCAACCTTCGCCAGCACGTTCACTCACTCTATTTGCAGGACGACTACCACGTGACATCCAAGCTCACTGTGAACGCTGGGTTGCGCTGGGACTTTGCTACACCCCTCTATACCAGAGATAACAATTGGTCGAATTTCAATCCCGCTACCGATACGATGATACCTGCGACCGGCGGGAGCCTGTACAACCGCAGCCTGGTGAATCCCAATTATAAGGACTTTGGTCCCCGGCTCGGCATGGCCTACAGCATCGATAGCAAGACGGTGGTTCGCAGCGGATATGGAATCAGCTACACATTCTTTAACCGCCCTGGCAGCTCGGAAGAGGGAATCAACGCCCCGAATGCTCTTTTCGGCGTCATTAACCAATCTATTTCGCCAGGCGGGCCAGTGCCGGCGGGCTTCCTCACGACAGCGAACAGCTTTACGACGAACATCGCCAGTCCCGCGGCTTTCAATCCCGTCAACTCCAACGTGGACTACATTCCGGCGCACAGCCCATGGCCCTACGTGCAAAACTGGTTCTTGTCGGTACAGCGCGAACTACCGATGAACACCCTGCTTGAGCTCGCTTACAACGGCAACCATAGTCTGAATCTGCCGATCCTCGGCGACTACAACCAGGCGAACCCGAATTTGCCGGGCGGCACGCTCGGCGTTCAGGTTCGGCGTCCAATCCCTTCTTTTGGGCCCATCACCTGGGTCGATCCCGTGGGTAACAACAACTACAATGGACTTTCGGTGCGCCTCGAGCATCGCTTCGGTAACGGACTGTATTTCCTGAACTCCTTCACCACGGGCAACGCCCTAGGTGACTCCGAGCAAGCACTCGAATATTACGCGGGCGGCTATGCGGCCAATCCGCAAAACATTCACAACCTGAAAGCGGAATACGGCCCCACGAGCTTCAACATAAGGTACAGCAACGTTACCAGCGTTGTGTACCAGCTTCCCTTTGGCAAGGGCCGCAAGTACGCCTCAAGCGTGAACGGCTGGGAAGATGCCGTTATCGGGGGGTGGGAATTTAATACCATCAACACGGCCCACACCGGCACGCCCATCAATGTCTTCTACGTTCCGTCCACCGCCAATGACGTCACCGGCCTTTCCAACGATTATCGCGGCCAGGCATTCGAAAGACCCAATGTAACCGGTTCTCCGGTCGCCCAGAGCACCTTGGGAATGATCAACAACTACTTCGCCGGTTACACGTTCACGACACCGCAGGCGAGCGCGCCCTTCGGGAATCTGGGACGCAATGCCTTCAACACCCCCGGCTTTGAGCAGTGGGACCTTGCCGTCGACAAAACCTTTCAGATTCATGAAGACATCCGCATGCAGTTCCGGTCGGAGTTCTTCAACTTCCTGAACCAGACAAATTTTGGAATTCCGGATGTGAGGACGACCGACGCGACCTTCGGAGACATTCGCACCACATATCCCGCACGGCAGATTCAGTTCGCGCTGAAGCTGCTGTTCTAGTGAAGCGACCGCTCGCAGGAAGCACGTCGTGCGTTGCCGGGAGGCGTAGTATCCGAAGCATGAAACCTCGGGCCTTTGCGGCGGGGCTGCTGGCGTGTCTGTTGGCCGCAGGCCCGTCGTGGGCTGGCTCCGTGCTGATGATCTCGGTCGACGGGCTGAGTCCGGAGTATGTTCTGAAGGCGGACGCGCACGGGCTGAAAATCCCGACGCTGCGGCGATTTCTCACCGAAGGTACCTACGCCGATGGCGTGATCGGCGTTGTTCCCACCGTAACCTATCCCAGCCACACGACGCTCGTAACGGGCGTATGGCCCAGCGAACACGGCATCCATGCGAACGTGGCGTTTGAGCCCTTCGTGACGGTGGAAACGTGGAACTGGTACGCGCAGGACATCAAGGTCCCCACGCTATGGGACGTGGCTGCCAAAGCCGGCATCTCGACGGCCAGCGTCAGCTGGCCCGTCAGCGTGGGCGCAGATTCGGTGAACTACCTGATCCCCGAATATTGGCGCACGCGAACTGAGAACGACCATAAGCTGATGGAGGCCCTTTCCCGCCCGCTCGGCTTGCTTGAAGAACTCGAGAAAAAGCTGGGCAGCTACAACGAATCGGGCGACCAGGGCGTGCCGGGAGACCTTGTTCGCGCCCGATTTTCCCAGGAGATTCTTGCCCGCGAAAAGCCGGGATTCATGACCATTCATCTCGCCTCGCTTGATCACATTGAGCACGACACCGGGCCCTTCAGCAAGCAAAGCGACGAAGCGGTGGAGGCAGCGGATCAGATGCTGGGCCAGTTTATTCAGACCGCGCTCGCAAACGATCCGGGAACCGCGATTGCAGTGGTGTCGGACCATGGCTTCATTCCCGTCAATCACCGCGTCAATCTGATGCTGCCATTCATCAAGGAAAAATTGATGAAGCTGACGCCCGCCCGTTTGACGTCGCCCCCCAGGATTGCTTCCTGGGACGCGGCTTTCTGGCCCGCCGGCGGCTCAGCTGGGGTGATGTTGCGCAATCCCAGCGATCAAGCACTGAAAGAACGCGTAAAAAGGTTGCTGATGAAGATGAAGGACGACCCGATCTACTCAATCGCCCGCGTGATCGACCAGCCGGACCTCGCAAGAATGGGCGGCTTCCCCAACGCGTCGTTTCTGGTGGAGATGCAGCCTGGCGCCGAAGTCGGATTCGCGCTGGCAGGGCCCATTGCCCAACCGGCACCTGGAACCGGCACGCACGGCTACCTGCCTGACCAACCCGAAATGCGCGCCTCCTTCTTCATCATGGGGAAAAATATCGCCGCGGGCCGCGACCTCGGCATAATCGATATGCGCCAGGTCGCGCCCACCATCGCCGTCATCCTCGGCGTAATCCTCCCCACCGCCAAATCCACCCCGCTCCCCGTCTCCCGCTGAAAACACGCCCAAAGCTGTCAGCCGACATTTGTCATCGACGACGATGACCCAAGTTGGACTTCAATGCCTGATTGACGGCGATCGCGAAAGACCCAGTCAGCTCTCGCCGACGACGGGACGGGCATCGGCTACGATGGCAGCAAAGAAACAAAGAAACAAAGCAGAGTCTTCTGGTAGACATGGATGTCTTCGTGAACCGGCAGGTGGTTGGCCGTCGGCTCCCAAGCCGCCATGGTGAACGAAGTTCCAGGGGTGATCTCCGGAGTCGCAGCGGCTCGATTTTTCGATTGCCGAAAACGTGACGCGCGTTCTTGCTGCCCTAGAGCTTGTCGCGAAAGATATAAATTTGCTGTAACGCCTCGTTAACATCTCGCCGCGGCCAGTCAGGTAACATGCGGGGATGCTGAGGCCGATCGGGCAATTCTTTCTTGACTTGGCGAATGGCAACGATCCGAAGCTGAAGACACGGAGCGGATTGGCGTGCGCATCGTTTTTTCCTATTCTCGAGTCAAGAATTATGATGCTCCCCAACATGTATTACCGCACGATATAGACGACCGATGGGTGCAAGATACCGACCGCTTGCACAGGTGGGGGTATTGGCGCGAACGCCGGGCGATTTGTTAATTCCGACCGAGTTAGACGGCGCGAATGCGACTTGCAACACCCGGACCGTTAAATCGTGTACGTACATTCATGGAATCTTCATCCTGCCGACATGCTCTAGGTTCTTGGCAATCTGAATAGGAGCTCAAAGGTTAGTTAGCCACAAATCTGTAGGGAGGATCGAAGATGAGTGAGGCATCTCAGGAACAGCAGAAATCCATATTGGTTATTCGCTCTCCGTTGTCCGAGGACGGTTTTGTGGCCATTTACTTCTCTAGCCCGGATGGACGGCTGATGAATCAACAAGAGTGGAGCCACTTGCGAGACGTGGTCGACCTAGCGAATAAGGTGTGCATCAAGCAGCAGGCTCGAAGCCAAACAGCCTAGGGCGGGGCCCACACCCGCTTACGATCCCTGCACCAGCCGCGGCAGTCAAGGCAGCGGGGCTCGCGAATCGCGATGTCGTGCCGGTGGCCGCACAGGACGCTACGCCTCCGAGCTTCATTTTCCGTCATTTCCGGTCGGGCATGACCGGAGCCGCACAAATGAAGAGAGAGACAATCGACGATCGATCGCTCGATGGCGTTGGGGGAACCGACAAATTCGTGACGCCACGAAATGCCGACCTATCCATGCGACGCCTTCGTGAAAAGGTCGAGGCCGACCCCAGCATCCCCTGCAATAAACCGCAAAAAACTTTGGAATCGTTACAAGCGCTGGTGCCAGGCGCGTCCTGTAGGTCCACCTTTTTAGAAATTTCTCTACGGCTCATTTGGCGAGCGGGTCAGAACGGATCTGGAATTTCACCACAGCGCTCCGGGCGCTCAGGCCCACCGGTTCAATGTGCCAGTTGGCATTCGGACCGTAATCGGCATACACGGCGCGGCCCTTCCATCCGGCATTGGGATCATCAATGCGCCCGTCCATGCCGCGCTGATAGAAGCCCATGGGATACGGCACACGCAGCGTGATGAATTTGCCAGTGCTGGGATTGAGTGCCAGGAGCGAATCCGACCCGGTGCCGTTGGTAAACGGGGTGTTATTGCCCAACCCCGACGTGTTGTAGCGGTCCACCCAGTTATAATAATGATAATCAGCGGTTATCTCGTCGGTCACGCCTTTGAATTTCGGCCCCGGGATGGGATACAGCGTCCAGCCTTCGGGACAATGCTGACCGTCGGTGATGGCCGGGCCGGTCTTGATCTTGCACTTGGTTCGGTCGAAGCTGGCCAAGTGGCTGCTGCCGGCCAGTGCCGTCCAGACAACACCGTTGGTGTCCACGTCAATGCCGCGCGGGCCGAAGCTCAACTTGCCCGGCGCATTCGGGTTGTTGAATGGCGGCTCATAGACTTCGGTCGAGCAAGTCTTGCGGTCGATGCGCACGATGTGGCCCGGCACCCCCGGAATGGCGGCCCAGCCGCTATTATCTTGAGGGCTGGCCGACATTCCGTACTCGCCAAACATCAGGAACTTCTTGTCGACGCCGGGATCGTATTGGCCATTGCCGTTGATGTCGAAATACCCGCCGCACCAGCCTTGCGACTTCTCGGCGTTGTGAGTTTGATCCCAGACCTTGATGTCCACCCAGCCGATGTCTCCTGTACGGGAGCCGCTCCCATAGACCACCTCGTCATCGCTGATCGTCACATGGTGGTTGTCAAAGCACGTATCGACCATGGTGAATGTTCTCGTCTGGGGATCGTAGTATTCCATCTGCCGCCAGCCGCGCGGGATCGGCTGCATTTTCGCCGACCGATGGCTTGAGCCTTCTTTGCAGAAAGCAGGCTGGTTTTCCGGCCTGCGGAAGCGGGCGGGCATCCATATCCGGCCCTTGCTATCGATGGCCATGTTCGTGGGAGTCACCGGATCATACCAATAGAGTTTTTTGCCCCAGTAAGGCGAGGGCTCCGGCATGCTTTGTGCCTTCCCCGGTGGAATGCCCTCCTCGCGCACGGGCAGCCGCACGCGCGACGCGGTGTGCTCGACCGGATCGACCATCAGCAGATCGTCATTGCCCCAATCCACTCCGTAGATCATGCCGTTCGCGTTGACCGTGGGATGGCGTTTGTCGGTGGTGAGCTCATCGTGCGCAAAGGTTGCCGCAGTTCCCCAGTCCCACGACGTCAGCACCACATTGCGCTCGATTCCTTGCGGACGAGCCGGCGCGGGAGGCAATTCGCCCTTGGCGATGCGATCGGTCCAGTCCGCCAGCATCGCCAAGCCGCGGTCGCGCCCGTAATTGTTCATGGAGGCGGTCATGCCCGCGCCATCCTGCCCGACCTGCACGCGGTGGTCCCACGCAGCCACGAGTGACCGAAATGTCCCCCCTTGCGGCTCGATCTGGCGCGTGGCCTTATCGCCGATCTGGTGGCAGGTTTCGCACCCGGCTTTCATCTGCCACAGCCAGTCGGCCTGCGTTTTCATCTCGGGATTAATTCCGTTCCCCTTCGGCCCGGTGCCGGGAAACTCGCTCTTGGGCGGCACTTGCGCAAGGGAGTACCAGTAATCGGCCGGGTAGTATTGCGCAGCCGCTCGCGCATCGGGCGCGATCACCGCTGTCAGTTTCAAGATTTTGCCGGGCGTCGCTTCCACCTGCGGCGAGTCCACCAGCCCATAGCCTCGTACCCATACCTTGTAATTCTTCTTCGGCAATTGGGGGATGAGGTAGCGGCCCTGATCGTCGGTAACCACGATCTTGCGAAACCTGGTAGGCAGTTGGTTGGTTTCCGCGATCACCCACACACCGGCTTCGGGGCCGCGCGTGCTGGTCACGACGCCGCCGATGTCGTCGGCATCCAGCGCTACCGCCGCGTCGCTTGCTCCAGCCTGCGCCGGTGCGGTCCTGCGTGGGGCAGCCTCCATGCGGACCATCGCAGCGGAGAGAATCAAAGCGAGAGTGAGACAGCTTGCGGCCGAACGCAGCGGAGATACGGCAAGCAACTTTTTCATCGCGTTCACCTCTGCACCGATCGCCGACGCAATCGCCGGGCGCACTTGTTTTCATCGTGGCAGACCAGACGCACGCCCGTTGCTGATCCTCAAGCGATCTTCAGGCGGCAGATCACTCCGACGTCGTCGCAGTACCACATGGTGCCCTGCCAGATGCTCATGCCGTGGGGCAGCGGGTCTGATTCTGCAAGTTGAATTTTCTCGACGACCTCGCCCGTATCGGTATCGTGCTTGAAGAACGCATTCAGGTTGGAATCAGTGCACCACAGGTACTTGCCCTCCCAGCCGATTCCGTGCGGGCGGTTGCCGACCGAGTCAAACCTCTTTTGCACGACCCACGTCGTCGGATCGAGGCAGAAGATCATGCGCGCGGGCGGCACGGCCATCCAGAGTTTGCCATCGCGCCACTCCTGCCCGTGCGCGCCGGTGCCGGTGGCCTTGGCGCCCATGAGGCGTCCTTGCGCGAACCCGCCCACTGTTTCCCCGGGGGCGGGCGCGGGCCTGGGCGCGCGCGGCTTAGCGAGCGGACTGCGGCGGGCCGGCGCGTCTCCCACCATCTCGTAGATCACGCCCGCGCCGGGAGTAAAAAGCTTCTCGATCGTTTTTCCGGTGCTGGCGTCGCAATGGACGATTTCGCGGCTGTAGGTGGACCCGATCCATAACGTTCCGTCGTGATAGGTGAGTCCGCTTGATTTGTTCGTCTCGGTGGGAAACGACCGTATGATTTTGCCGGTATCGTAGTTCACCAACGAAGCCGAATTGGCCTCGTCCTGATGCATGATCCACAGGCCTTCACTGGTGCATTGCAGACCGTTCGGCTTGGGAATGGGTGACGGGAAGGCAATGTCGACTTTGCCGACCGAACGCGTTTTGACGTCGCGCATCGTTGGGGTCGCGTTCAAAGAAGGCACCAGGGCGGCAACCGGCGCTGCAGCGCCCAGCGCCAGGAAATTCCTGCGTCCGATCATGGAATCCTCCTTAAGCAGAGATTCGAGACAAACCAAAGGGCCCGGGGCCTTTTTCCCTACTTGCTGGCCGATTGTGTTGCGCCGCTCTTCGCGGCTAGGTAGAAGTAGCCGACTTTGTTATTGGGGTTGGTGCCATACCACATCCGCCCTTGCGAGTCGCGGAAGTATTCCCGGCCGCAGGTCTCATAATGCGGGAAAGGATATTCGATCACCTTCCCCGTCTTGGGATCGAAGCGGCCAAGGTTATCCTGGTGGTGAGAGTTGTACCAGATGTAGCCCTCGGAATCCTCGCCGAGCGCATAGGGAGTGGGATCGGGGCCGGGCAGCCGGAATTCCTTCAGGGTTTCGGTCTTGGGATCGAAGCGGGCCAGAACGCCCCCGAGCATCTCGCCTGCATAAATCATGCCGTCGCTTGCGATTACCAGCCGCCGGGGAGAACCATGCGGTGTCAGCAGCGACCACTGGGTGATTTTCATGGTCTTCCCGTCCACTTTTCCGATCTTGTTCGCGCCGGGGCTCGTGAACCAAACATCGCCGTTGTTATCCGGCTCCACATCGTAGGAGTTGCGCACCTCATCGAAATGGGTGAATTCTTTGGTTTTCGGATCGAATTTTGATAACGGATATCCGCTCGACCACACGTTTCCGCTGGGATCGATGCGCGCCGTGTGCTTTGATCCTCCATTCGCAATCCCCTGTTTCCCGGGGGCATACGCATCCTGATATTCGGTAATTTCGTGCGTGACCGGGTCCCACCGGCCGAGCTTGTTGGCGCCCTGCTCGGTAAGCCACACGGAGCCGTCCGGCGCAGGTACGGCGGAATGAATTCCGGCAGTGCCAATGTTCGGAGCGGAAAAGTCCTGCATTTCACCCGTGCTCGGATCAAGCCGCGTAATTTTGTTGGCGGCGCCAAAGTTCGGTATCCACAGATAACCGTTCTTATCGGGAGCGGCGCTGAAAGGCATGCGGCTCGGCCCAGGCATATCGTATTCCACGTAGACGATATTCAGGCTGTCGCTGCCGAAAGAGCGCACCGTGTCTTTATACCCCGGCATGTCTACGGGAGATTTCGGCAGCACCGAATCCGGCCCGAACAGTTTGGTGAGATAGGAAGCGATATCGTCGGCGTCCTGATCGGTCAGACTCGCCAGAGAGTAGTGCATCGCCGTGCGCATGTACTCGACGCGATCTCTCCAGCCATCGGCGTCCCGTGTCACCGAAGCCATGCGGCTCTGAAACTGGTGGCAGCTTTCGCAATCCTGGACGATCAGGTCCTTCCCTCTTGCCGGAGGCCAGAGCTGTTCCGCCTGATAAAAATGAGTTTCGTTCCAGTGGACCACTCCCGGCTGCAGGGCAAAATCAGACGACGTGTTCTGGTCCGCTGCCAGATTCACCCCCGTGCGAGGATCGGCCCGGTAGCCGGTCGCGTTGATCTGTACGCGGTATTCGCCGGCGGGCAGCTTTTCGATGCGGTAGCGGCCCTGCGTGTCCGACAAGACAATTACGGTCATCTTCATTTTCATATTGCGCGCTTCGACAAAGGCGCCCTGAAACGGCGCACCATCGGGACCTTTCACTACGCCCGTGACTGTCGCGGCCTGACAGGCCGAGCCGAGCAAAACCATCGCGCTGGTCAGTACAAGAAGCCTGCGTTTCATCATCGGCCCTCCTTGTCGAAGCGGAACGAATTGAAAAGGCGCGTCATCCTACCACGCCTTCCTGTTTTCCTATTTGCTTGCCACCTCACCGCTTTTCCCGGTGAGGTAGAAATATCCAACCTTGTTATTGGGCGACGATCCATACCACATATGCCCTTCCCTATCGCGGAAGAACTCGCGCGCGCAGTTCTCGAAATGCGGGAAGGGATACTCGATCACTGTTCCCGTCTTGGGATCGAAGCGTCCCAGGTTGTCCATGTGGTGCGAGTCATACCAGATGTACCCTTGGGCATCCACGCCCAGCGCATACGGACTCGGATCGGGTCCCGGCAACGGAAACTCTTGGATCGTTTGCGTGTTCGGGTCAAACCGCATCATCTTGCCGCCCTTGAATTCGCCCGAATAAATCATGCCGTCATCGCCTATCTCGACGCGCCGGGGGTATGAGTCAACCGTAGGCGAAACCCACTGCGTGACCTTCATCGTCTTCCCGTCCACTTTGCCAATACTGTTGCGGGACGGATTGGTGAACCAGACGTCGCCATCCTTATCTGGCTTCACGTCATAGGTGGCAGCCACCTCCGTGAACCGCGTGAACCGTCCGGTCTCTGGGTCAAATTTCGTTAACGGTATTCCGCTCGACCACACGTTGCCGCTCGGATCAAGCCGCAGCGTGTGCTTCTGTCCACCGAACAACAGTCCTTCTTTTCCGGGAACATAGGCGTCCTGATATTCGATAATCTTCTGTGTACGGGGATCCCATCGGCCCACTCTGTTCGAGCCTTGTTCGGCGATCCAAACCGAACCGTCGGGGGCCGGTATGGTCGAATGAATTCCGGCCGTGCCGATATAAGGGACCATGAAGTCCACCATCTCGCCGGTGCGCGGGTTCAGCCGGGTGATCCTGTTCGACCGCCCCGAATTGGGGATCCACAGATAGCCGTCTTTGTCCGGAGTAGCGCTGAAGGGCATGCGGCTCGGCCCCGGCATGTCATACTCCACGTACACGATATTCATCGCTTCGCTGCTGAAAGATCGCAGGGTGTCTTTGTATCCGGGCATGTCGGACGGCGATTTCGGCAGCACCGACTCGGGTCCAAACAACTTGGCCAGATACGCCGCCAGATCGTCGGCATCTTGTTCGGTGATATTCGACAGGGCATAATGCTCGGCGGTGCGCATGTACTCGACGCGGTCCCGCCAGCCATCTTCATCCCGTATCACCGAAGCCATGCGGCTCTGAAATTCGTGACAGATCGTGCAATTCCCCCAAAGCAGGTCTTTCCCCTTGGCAGGGGGCCAAAGCTGCTTCTCCTGGTAGAGATGCGTTTGGTTCCAACGGACAACTCCTGGCTGCAGAGCAAAGTCAAACGATGTGTTTTGATCCGCGGTGAGATTCACGCCCGCGCGGGGATCGGCGCGGTACCCGGTGGCGCTGCTTTGCACCTGATACTCTCCGGCCGGCAATTTTTCGAGGCGGTAGCGGCCCTGGCCGTCGGAGAGCACGATCACCGTCATCTTCATTTTCATGTTGCGCGCTTCGACAAAGGCGCCCTGAAACGGCGCGCCATCGGGGCCTTTCACCGTTCCCGTGACCGTCGCGCCTTGAGAGATGGAACCGAAGAAAACAATCAAACCGATCAGTCGAATCAGCGCGCCTGGTGGCCGCATCATTCCCCCATTCCGCCTATCCTATCGCTACACGCCCAATCAATTTCCCATGAACTCGCAAAACGACACCGGTTCACCGGCGGCATCTTAGCACAAGGGGATAGTTGCGGAACGATTTCAGAAAGACGCTCACGGCGCGACCGAAGATCGCGCCTGAATCAATCTCTAGGGAGTCTGAAGGCTTTGGAGCCAGTTAACCATCACGGTGATGGGGGACGAGTAACTGCTTTGGTCCTCGACATTGATCAGAAATCGCTGGCCGTCAGGAGTGACCGCGTAGTGGTTCCGGGTCGTAGACGAGTTAACCGGTGCTCGAAAAAGTGGCTTGGGCTGGCCGATCAGCGGTGGGTCGGTTGGCTCGAACGGAACGGCAACGATCCAGTAGCCAGGCGAAAGATAAAAGAGTTCCTTCCCGTCTTGCCGCCACATCGGCTCCACTCCCCCGCCGATTGACACGATGCGTTTGTCGCCCAGAGAGGGAAATCGCTGGACATAGACTTCCATCGCTCCGGATTCGTCGGAAACATACGCAATCCAGCGCCCGTCGGGAGAGATCCTCCCCTGCGACTCGTTGAATGGCGTACGCAGCAGCGAGATGGGCTTTTTGTCTCCTGACATCGGCAGCATGACCAAATCGAATTTGGTGTCGGGGTTCAGAGTCGCATAAACAAGGTAATTCCCCGCCTGGGACCAATCGCTCAGGATCTTACGCTCGTTGTCGCTCACGACAACCTGGTCCCGTGCAGGCTCGGCGATATTTCGAACATACAAGGTAAGGCTGTTGTGCGATTGAAACGCGATGCGAGTGCCGTCGGGAGACCATAGGGGGTACATCCCCTCTTCCCCTTCCAAGCGAGTGGCCGCATTGCGCTCCAGGTCCACCATCCACATCCCCGGCCCTCCGTCGGTAGCAACCAGTTGTCTCTGATCCGGCGAGAACATGGGACTGCGCAGGACTTTCCCTCCTGGAATCGATCCCGCTCGCTGGCCGTCGCGTCCAAACCATGCCAGCTCCTGCATTTTGGCGCCGGATCGAAAAGTGAGCAGGTTTCCCGACGCGGAGGTCATCTGCCCGTCGACGTCATTGGGAGCCGACACATTGCGAGCCACCACTGTCGGTTTCCCGCCCTCTTCAAGCCGCGACGCGTCAAACCGCTCGGCCATGAGCATCGCATCCTGAACGTACAACAGATAGCCGGGGGAGGAATAAATCGCAGGAGAGCTTGATCGGCTAAGCACTCGTATCCGGCGGGGCGAGTCAAGCGATCCAACATAGCTTCCCGTTTGATCCACGTTCGCGCTGTGAAGGAAGAACAGGAAATGCCTGCCATCAGGAAGGAATTGCGGCAGGCTCTGGGAAATCTCACCCGCGACCCGATCGACGGTCGTGACGCGAATGACTCGCCCGTCTGCTGGGTTGACCCGGTAGAAGCCGGTCTGCCAGTCCGAAAAAAGGATGGTGCCGCTCATGCCCCACGTTCCACCACCTGCACATACCGGCACAGCTGCAATTGCTTTTGACGTCCCCTGGTGCAAGTCGACCGTCCGGAGCGCGCCGTTGGCGAAGAATCCGATGATGTCGCTCGTAGGCGACCAGAATGGATGCGATGCCCCTTCAGTACCCGCCATCAGGCTTAGCCCGGGACTATCCATCTGCTTCAGGTACAGCCGTGCCAGCCCTGCTTTTTGATCTCGCGACACGAATACCATGGACCGGCCGTCAGGCGAAAGAATGCCTCCGGAGACAACCGTCGACTCTTCGGGCCCCGGCTGTGTCAGCAGTACAGTCTTCCCGCCTGGCAGCGTCCTCGAGGGTAATAGCACTCGCCCCGCTACCAGGAGAACAAGCGCAATCGATACCAGTATCCAAGGCGTCGGCCAGTGCCACCGCTCAATCAGCGGGCGCAGGGGACGTGTGCTCTCCATATCCAACCCAGCCAGCGAACCGCCTGCGTCTTCTGGAACTTCCTCGTGCGAACCAGAAACCGCCCGCACGGGTCCAGTCAATCGGTAACCTCTTCGCGGAACCGTGATGATCAATTGCGGACGTGTGGGATCATCCCCGAGCGCCCGCCTGAGTGCGGACATGCTGTGGACAAGACTATCTTCGGTAACCGATACATCCTTCCATACCGCGCTGATGAGTTCGTCCTTTGTGACAGTGCGATCAGAGTGCGCGGCCAAATAGATCAGCGCGTCGAAAGCCTTCGATGGCATCCCGATGATGTCGCCGTTCCGCCAGACTTGGCGAGAGGTAACGTCGATGACGATCGGCCCGAATTGGTAGCCTGCGGCCGTCGTCTCCGAAGAAACGTACGCATCAGCTTTCATCGAAATTTCCTCGAATTCGGCAAATTTTCGCCACTTTCCTCGGGACTTTCCCCGCAACATACATTATCTAAGGCCGCAATTGCAAGCCTGTGACCAGGACTGCAAACTGAGTGGATGGAATTTTCACAGGGATCCTAGGCGTTCCCAAAAAAGGGGGTATCAATATGCGTCGGTTGCTACTCATTTTAGCGTTAGGGCTTTGTCTGCCGGTAGGGTATGCCTCCGCTCAGACCTTTGCCAGCCTCACCGGTGAGGTACGGGATCCAAGCGGTGCGGTGGTGCCCAATGTGGCGGTCACGGCCACCAACGCAGGGACAAATGCTCTGCGGTCGACGGTAACCGACGTTGCCGGAATCTATGTCATTCCAGATTTATCTCCCGGCTTCTATTCCGTAAAGGCGGCAGCGCGGGGTTTCCAAACCGTCGAACGCACCAATATCGAATTGCAAGTGCAGCAAGCGGCTAGGGTGGATTTTACGCTCTCGGTGGGCCAAACCACGCAAACCGTCGAGGTGAGCGGATCGGCTGAGATACTGGCGACCGAAAGTGCCACGGTCGGCACCGTGATCGAGCAGCAGCAGATTGTGGACCTGCCATTGAATGGACGCCAATACCTGAACCTGGTCGGTCTGAGCCCCAATGTGAATGTGAATTTCGAGCCTGCCGCCCAAGCGACTGGCCGGGAGGGTGGCGTTCGCTCCTACCAGATTATTTCCATTTCCGGGTATCGGGACACGTGGAACAACTACACTCTCGACGGTATCGCCAATACCGACATGGATTTCAACACCTACATCCAGTCACCGTCGATCGATATGCTGCAGGAATTTAAAGTGCAGAGCGGAGTCTACCCCGCGGAGTTCGGATGGGAAGCTGGACAGGTTAACGCCTCAACCAAATCGGGCACCAATACCTATCACGGATCGGTTTATGAGTTCCTCCGCAACGACTTCTTCGACGCCAAAAACTACGATTTTACCAACGTCGAGCAGGCCAAGAGTCTCTATCAACAGAATCAATACGGCTTCGTTTTCGGCGGGCCGGTGGTAATTCCCAAGTTGTACAACGGCAGGGACAAGCTGTTCTTCATGTCCAACTTCGAACGCTTCAAGTTCAACGATACTGTCAATACCCTGTATACCATGCCGCCCGCCGCCTGGTTCACCGGCGATCTCTCGAGCGCGCTCGCGGGGGCCAAGCCGGTTCAACTGTATAACCCGTTCACCCACACACCCTTTGTGAACAATCAAATTCCGTCAAGCTTGTTCAACTCAGCCTCGGTCGCCTTCATGCCCTATTGGCCAAAGGCGAACCTGGTCACGGCGACGGTGGCCAACAACTACCTGAATCCCCAAACGACAGCGGAAATTTTCGAACAGTTCAACCAGCGCATCGATTTCAATCAGAGCGCGAATTCGCAATGGTTCGGACGCTATAGCTGGACCAACGAAGTCTCCACTCAGCCCGCGCTGCCGCTGGAAGGCGGGACGCTGTTTACCGGATCTCGTCAGTACATGTTTGGCAACACGCACGTGTTTTCGCCCACCAAGGTCAATGAGTTCCGCTTCGGGTTTACGACCTTTGAAAACATCCTGGGCCAGCAGCTGGCCGGGGTAACCAACGTGGATGCTGCGCTCGGTCTCAATATCCCGTTAATTCCGACGGTCTGGGGCGTTCCCAATCTTCAGCAGCTCTCGGGAGGCTTGAGCGGCCCAGGAAACTCAACCAACGGTCCCTACATCGTCAACGACAAAATTGGCCAGATTGTGGATAATTTTTCCTGGATTCGCGGCAAGCATTCGATACGTCTCGGCGGAGAACTCCGTTACGACATCTACAAGCAAACCGGGCAGGAGTACGCGCGTGGCGCGTTTTCGTTCAGCGGCGTGTACTCAGCGGGCCCGGGCGGCTCGGCGAGTGCTGCCAGTTCTTTCGCCGACTACCTTCTGGGCGCACTGTCCAGTGCGAGTCTAGCGGTGTCGATCGCGAAGACCGACTTCACAGCCAACGGCTTTGCCACCTACATCGACGACACCTACAAACTTACGCGGAAGCTCACACTCGATCTGGGGCTGCGTTATGAGATGATGCAGCCTTGGAAGGACCTCGACGGGGACGAAGTAAACTACCAATTCCCCGTGTTTCCTACATCCTTTACGGGCAACCTTCCAGCGGCCGACCAGCCGGTCATGGTACGCGCCGGCACCGGCAATTTCTACGACGGTATCAATTTCCGGTATCCCGGCATTCTAGTTGCCCGCGATGGACGTCTGGGCACTCGGCTGGAAACCACGGCCTGGAACGACGTCGCGCCGCGCGTGGGGATCGCCTGGAGCCCGGCCAGCAAATGGTCGGTTCGCACCGGTTTCGGTGTGTTCTACTCGCAGGAGAGCGGCAATTCCCGGTTCGATCTGGCGCGCAACCTCTCCGGCCGTGCCACCACAGCCGACAGTTCCGCAAGTTATAGCGCAGGGCCCCCGACGCTCAATTGGCAGAACTTCTACAACCCGGCCACGCTCCCCTATACCCTGACCAGCAACGGGCTCACATGGGGTATGAATCCAAACATTCGCACGCCGTATTCGATGGTAGACGAGCTCAACCTACAGAGGCAGCTTGGCGACAACACCACGCTCGAAGTAGGCTACAACGGCATCAACAGCCGGAAACTGCAGAACCTGGTGAATGCCGATCCCGGCGTACCTTGCGGCACTGCGGTTTGCGCAGCAGGTGGATCGGTGACGAACCCGACGAACCGGGCGCCCTTTCCGGCCGAAGCCGTGGGAGGAATCCAATACCTACAGGGCAACGGCGATGCCAACTACAACGGCATGTCCGTGAAGGTGACCGAGCGCAATTTCCACGGCGCGACGGCGATTGTCTCCTACACCTGGTCCAGGGCCTTGGATTTCGGCAGCGCCATTCGCGGCACCGACGGTGACCAGTTCGCCGAGAATCCCTACTGCATCAAGTGCGAATATGGTCCGTCTGCCTTCAATGCGGACAATCGATTCGTTGCCTCCGTGATCTACAACGTTCCGGTGGGCAGGGGAAAGGCTCTGGCAGTCAATAACGGGTTCCTGGATGCCGTCTTCGGTGGGTGGCAGATCATCGGCACCTTCACCGACCAAAACGGACAACCGTGGGATCCCCAGGGGTGGGACGCCGCCGGCCAGGTCGTTGTGCCGAACTCAAACCGCCTGGATTACGTTGCCAACCCGAATCTGCCAAGCGGCACGCGCAGTATCCATGCTTGGTTCAACGAAGCGGCTTTCACGGAGCCTTTGCCATCCCCGACAGGGGCCTTCGGCACTGCGGGGCGGAATTCCTTGGTCGGCCCCTCCTTTTCGGACTTGGATTTCGCCATGCACAAGAATTTCCGTATCACAGAACGCCAGACCCTGCAATTCCGATATGAGACCTTCAACTTCATCAATCACCCACAATTTGGACCGCCGAACGCTTCGTATGGATCAGCCTCTTATTCGGCAACGCCTAGCGCGGCGTTCGATACAATCACGACGATGGCAAACAACAACAACGCCACCATGCGGACGATGCAGTTTGCACTGAAGTATATTTTCTAGCTGGCGAACATCAGAAGTTGCGGCAACCGGACCATGGAAGGCTGTCTCGCCGAAAGCGAGACAGCCTCGGTCGTTACGTGGGTGGATCGGTGCAGCGGTTTGGTCGTTCGCGTCGTTTGCCAACAGCAGTCTGCGCCATGCCCTTACTCGAGACCGGTGTTGTTGGTTCATCCACGGTGGTTGACTGTTCAATGGCCGGGTTCGCTTGACCAGAACCAGCCCTGCGTGTGACGCGGACAGAGAAACCGGCGACTCGGTATTATCGCCCCGTGCCGGCTTTCTGTTCCTGGGATTTTCCCTTGCTGAGCTGCTGGTAGACAGCCTCGATGAACATGTCGGTGGTCCAGGGACCTGTCGTGGCGCCGTAGAGTCCGTCGTAGTCTAAGGTGGGCTGGGCCGCCTTCACTTGATCCAGTGTCATACCCTTCTTGATCAGGGCCTGAATCCGGCCGCGAATGATGGTCGCCATGTCCCGGTAGTTCACAATGTCGTTTCGGTCGCAGATGCGCCCGTGCGCAGGGACCACGTAGGTGCCGCCTTCCTCGTTGTCCTCCGGCTCCAGGATTTCGATGATTTGGTTCAGCGCATCGATCAGTCCGTTGATGCTGCCGCCCTGATCGGCCTTGATTACCGGGTAGCGGGTCATATCAAAAATGCCGCCCGTGCTGACAACATCCGACTTGCGGAAAAAAACATAGGTGTCGCCGTCGGTGTGCGCGTTCGGCGGGTGATACATGAACACTCCCTCGCCGTTGTAGAGCCTCCAGTACCTCGTCTCATACGTGTCGGAGGGCCAAAGGCCCGCGGGAATCGCAGGCTGGTTGCCCAACGGCTCGCTCATGCGGTTGAGCACGTTGATGTGGGCGATGATCGACGCACCCGAAGGCAGGCTGAGTCCCCCTTTGGATCCGCTATCGAGAGGATTCAGGCTGGAATTGGGCAGGGCCCACCCTGCCTTGGACAGGTTCTGGTTGCCGCCGGTATGATCCGCGTCGGCGCTGGTATCGATGACGAAAAGGATGTGCCTGTCGGTGACACTCTTGATTGCAGCCAGGACGTCGTCGCTCATCGGCGCGAGCCCCGAGTCCACAACGATCACAAATTGCGGCCCCACCTGCACGGTGATGTTCGCGCCCGCGCCGGCGATCATGTATACGTTCCCCTGCACGTGCAATAATTCGACCTTCCCCTGGCCGGTCTTTTGAGCCTGCTGACCAGCACTCGAATTCTCCTGTGCGGAAACGTGGCGGGCCGCGCCGCCGGCCGCGAGCGCGGTGAGCGCCACCGCCGTGCGCAAAATCCTCCCGCCATTCAAACCCTTTTTCATCATTGTTTCGTCTCTTTGTTCTCGGTAAGTTTGGGTGGTGCGGGCATTTTCGCCAGCTTCTCCTGATAGTCGGGGTACATCGTCTCACCGCCGCCGCGAACCGCCTCGACGGGAATCCCATATACAGAGGCAAACTCGGTCAGCCACGGGTTCTCTCCCGGCAAGTGGTAGGCGACGTATCCTTCCGGATGAGGAACCTCGACGCTCGGTATGCAGAAATTGGGCCGGATGTAGCTACCCAGGTTCAGGATCCAGTTCGAGGTGCGAATGAACGGCTCGGTCAGATAGACCGGATCCTCTACATCTGTCACCAGCGTGAAGAATTCCCCGTGCCGGATGAAATATTCGATCAAGGTCGATTTGTCGCTGCGCGGTAGGCCGTTCCGGCGAACCCACCCTTCCTTCAGATGAGTGGTCGTCACCTTGAGCATGTCGGCTTCCCATTCTCCGGTCGAGAATCCCTGCCACGTGTGGGGAGCGTTCTCAGAAGGGTGAGGCCGTCCGTCCATGTAGATCGTCCGCAGCGGAAGCATAAATCTCAATACGGTGTGCCAGGCCACAACTCCTTGCGTAAATGGGTCTACATCCGCCCAGATGCGCATTTCGGCCGGTCCACGCGGCCCGTAATCCGCCGGATGCGGCTGGCACTCGTGTTCGACCATCTCCCACTGCTGCGCGTCCCACGCGTCGGCTCTCATGCGCGCCGCGTCGTTGATCGGCATCGCGGTGTAATCCCCGATCTCGGGTCCGGGCCCACGCTCGGGCCTGTCCTCGTGTTCCTTCTGGCCCCAAGCCCCGGCCAAATCCACCTGTGCGAGCAGCGGGCGGATTAGTAAGCCTAGGGAAAGCAGCAAGACGATCGCAGGAAACCTCAATCGATGGGCGCTCCGCATCCTTATCCTCTCCACCGGTCGATCGCCCAACCGGAACTTGATCGGTCACTTGGCAAGCGGATCGACTTCAGGAGGTGTGCGGCTGAAATTTTAGCAGGAGTTTCCGTTGTTGAACATCCCCGACCGCTCGAACTTCGCCCGGAAGCCTAGCTTCCCTGCCCCGTCGTGTCAACCGCAAATCGAAGGTCCGCAAATCAAGGTCGGTTGGTCGCAGATGAGTCCAAAAAGTTTTCCAATCGCACGGGTCAGAAAATGTGTACGATAGGCGCGCCCAAACGCCAGAGTGGTGCCCCCAACCGCCGCGATGGCGCCTAGCTTCGATGGATCGGAGGACGCTGCGATGACAAATTTGAAATCCGCCCGGGTGGCCTCTCTCGCGTTGCTTTTAGTGCTTTCCGCCGGAACGTCCGCTGCTCAGATGGAAGGCCAGCTCCAAGGCATCATTGACGAGCACACGCACTCTGATCCAGACAACGTGCCGCGGCGCTACGACGCCCTGCAAGTGGTGAAAGACGCCAAGGCCGCAGGCATGGCCGGAGTCGTGCTCAAGAATCACGAAATGCCCACCACGCAGCTTGCCTATGTTGTCAGTGAAGTGGTGCCTGGAATCCGCGTGTGGGGAAGCATTGTGCTCAACCGCTCCGTGGGCGGCATCAACCCGGATGCCGTGCTGCAGCAGGCCACAGTCAAGGGGCACTTCCTGAAGGTTGTGTTCATGCCCACCGTGGACGCGGAGAACCGCAAAAACCTCGCCGCCCAAAAACCCTACGTTCCGATTTCCAAGCACGGCGTCCTATTGCCGGAGACCGTCGAAGTCCTGAAGCTCATTGAAAAGTATGACTTGGTTCTGGCGACCGGACATATCGAGCCGGAGGACGCTTTGTTGGTGGTGAGCGAGGCTCACAAAATGGGGCTCCGCCGCGTCCTGGTAACCCATCCCCCGCTCCAGAACACTACGATTGAGCAAATGCGGCAGGAAGTGAAAGACGGCGCGTATTTGGAGTTTATCGGCAACACCATTTTGCCCATCGACGAAGGCGGCAGCCCCACAACCGTACCGGTATCCCCGCGACGGAAACCACAGGAGTGGGCCGCCGACATTCACGCCGTCGGTGCGGAGCACTGCATTCTTTCCGGAGACTTCGGCGGCACCAAGTATCCGCCGTTCATTGAGGGCTGGAAGATGTATCTCGCCGCGCTGAAAGGCGCCGGCGTCACCGACGCCGAAATCGATCAAATGGCCCGCAAGAATCCCGCCCATTTGCTGGGCCTGGATATGGACGCGCCGGCTAGGTAGTCTCAAGCGGGCCCTTGGGGCAGGCGAGGCTTTGAGGTCAGCACACAGAAGGTTTCTTTCCCAGCGCTCGCGCTGGGCGCCGGTCGGCCCGGCGCGAGCGCAGAAATTCCAGATACGCGTGCATGCCGAAAGCCGATTTGGCCGAGACACGCAGGATCACCATGCCGGGGCGCACGGCCTGAATGTTGAGCACCGCCGCGGCGGCGTCAAACTCGACCGCCTCCGCCAGATCGGTCTTCGTGATCACGGCAACATCGGCGCTGTTAAAAATCGTGGGGTACTTGAGCGGCTTATCTTCCCCTTCGGTCACCGACATCAGCACCAAGCGCAGATCCTCGCCAAGATCATAGGAAGAAGGACACACCAGATTCCCCACGTTTTCGATAAACAGGAAATCGAGGTCCTCCAGGTTCCATCCTTCAAGCGCCTGCTGCACCATGGCCGCTTCGAGATGGCACACCGTTCCCGTAGTGATCTGTTTCACGGGAGCCTCACTGCGAGCAAGCCTTGCGGCATCGTTCTCGGTGGCCAGATCCCCCACGAGCGCGGCAACGCGAAACTGCGGTTGGAGCAAGCGCAGCGTTTTCTCAAGCAGCATGGTTTTGCCCGAGCCCGGACTTGAAACCAGGCTGACAACCAACACGCCGGCCTCCTGGAATTGCCGCCGCAGGGCGCGCGCGACGATGTCGTTTTGCTTGAGTACGTTCTGCCTCACCTCGACAATCCGCGTCCCGCCGCTCATGGCTTTGCCTCCCGGAGCAGAATGTTGCATGCCGTCTTCCAGCTTACCAAAAATCGAACGGCTCAAACCGGTGCCAGAGTGTCTTGTCGCCCGCAAAATGCCCGGCGGAACATCCGTTTGCCGTGGGCAAGACTTGCCCCGTTTCCCGGCGTGCCCCACCATCTTTCTTGCCTAGCGACTGTCTTCTGTCCGCTGCTACGCTCAGCCCCGCGCCGGTTAACCCGCGCCCTATCAGTCCGGTAAAAGCCATCCCGTAGGGTTTGGGTTGCGGCAATTGACGTGCTTTCTGCAAAGACGCCCAGGTGAGTTAATGGGTTTGCCCGCGCGCTGTGATCAGAGGGCGCGCAGGATCTCGACAACATGAAGGAGCATTTATGTCGGCAATAGGAATGATGGGAGCCAATACGTTGCAATCGCTCCTCTCCCACACCACGCAGAGCCGTTCCCAGAAATTCAGGCAGGACTTCGAGCAGCTGGGGCAAGACTTGCAGTCGGGCAACGTGACGCGGGGACAAGCCGATCTGACGGCGCTGCAATCGGATATGCCCTCTGCCCAGCCGTCTCCGTCTTCTCCCAATCTGAACTCTCAGATGTTTAACCAGCTGGCGCAGGATTTGCAATCGGGCAATCTCACCGCCGCCCAGTCCGATTACGCGACCCTGCAGCAGGATCTGCAGCAAGGCGGAGGACACGCGCATCATTTTCACGCGCACGGTTCCGGTGGCAGCACCTCGCCCTCGCAGACGCAACAAGAGCTGGCGCAACTCGGCCAAGCCCTGCAATCAAGCAACTTGAGTGCGGCGCAGCAGGCCTATGCGAGCTTGCAAACCGATGCAGCAGGCCTAGGCTCTCCGGGCGGAAGCCTCGCATCGGGCACCGCTTCATCTGCGGGTCTGGGCCTCAACATCGCCGGATAAGCCGCGGTCGCCACTTCCATGTCGACGGCGTCTTCGATCATTCGGGATATCTCTGATACCGCCCGCTGGGCAGCGGTGTTTCGCGCCCAGGAAGACCAGCGCGCCGATGCCCTTTTCCGCGACCCCTTCGCGATGCGGCTGGCTGGCCCGCGGGGTTTCGAAATTGCGGGTACCCTCTCCAACCAAGGCCACCGCGCCTGCTGGGTCCTGCGCACCTATCTGTTTGATCAAATGATCGCGCGCGCCATGCTGACGGGCGTGGACACGGTGATCAACCTCGGTGCCGGTCTGGACGCACGTCCTTATCGCATGGGCCTGCCGCGCTCTCTCCACTGGGTCGAAGTCGACCGACCCGAAATCCTGGATTACAAGGAAGAAATGCTGGCAAGTGAAAAGCCTCTTTGCTCGCTCGAGCGGATCGGCCTCGATCTGCTGAACCGCGAGCAACGGCTCGCCTTCTTCCGGCAAATGAACCGCCGATCCAAGAGGATTTTGATCGTGTGCGAGGGAGTTCTGATTTATTTCCGGCCGGAAGAGGCGGCGGCGCTCGCAAGCGAACTCGCAGGACAATGCCATTTTGAGCATTGGATTTTCGAGGTCGTGTCTCCGGGCGTTCTCGACACCATGAACCGCACCGCCGCCAGACATCTCGGCCAAACCGGAATTTCATTCCAATTCGGACCGAGCGAGGGGCCGGCGTTCTTTGAGCGCTATGGCTGGAAACTAGCCGAGGCGCAGAGTGTGCTGAAAACCGCGATCCGGCTCGGCCGCACTCCGATTGATCCAGGAGCGCATACGCTCATGCCCGATGTGCCGCCGGCCGGTGAGAATTCCCTTCCGTGGGTAGGCGTCTGCCTCCTGCATTCCCTGTTCAATTCTCAGAGGAGGCTTCCTTCTCGCCGATCTGATAGCCAACACCGCGAACGGTCCGGATCAGGGGACGGTCAAATCCGGCATCAATTTTCTTGCGCAAATAGTTGATGTAGACAGCCACCAGGTTGGTGGGTTTGTCGGCCTCAAGTTCCCACGCTTTTTCGGTAATCAACTCACGGGGAACCGGCTGGAATGGCCGCTCCATCAAAAACTCCAGCAACTCGAACTCTTTCTGGGTCAGATCAATACGATGCCGCCCCCGCTGCACCGTGCGGGCGATGCGGTCAAGCACCAGATCCTCCACCTTCAGCCGAGCCTCGGCGGGGACCGCGCGCCGGCGCAGCAAGGCGCGGATCCGCGCCGTCAATTCCACGAAGGAAAATGGTTTGGCCAGATAATCGTCGGCCCCGGCATCCAGACTCTTTACGCAATCGGCTGGGATTCCTGCAGGCGCCAGCACCAGAATAATGAGGTCCGGTCTTCTGACGCGCGCCTGCCGCAGTGCGTGCAGCCCGGATTCTTCCGGCAGGCTCAGATCCAGAATCATGACTTCAAACGTTTCGGCCTCGAGTAAACGCTGGGCTTCGATTCCGTTTGCGGTCACGCGCACATCGAAATTCTCCTCCGATAGCCGGCCACGCAAATACTCCGCCAGCATTTCATCCGGCTCTACGACCAATACGCGCATCGCCCCATTCGCTCCTGAATAAGAAACTCCCATACTATAACGAATACTTAAGATTCGGACCGAACTCTGTGCCGGCCGTCACCCTTTTTCCAGCGGCTCATCAACCGATGTTGATACATTAGCCATTCTCAAATATTTTTCGCGCTGCGTGACTGGTAATCGTCAAAACGCTGATCCACAATCGGGGCCTTGCATCGGTCCTCTGATTGCTCTGCCGTTTGAGCGTGGGCAATATTTGCCGCACGGGGACTGTAACTCGAATTCAGGTTGGAAGTTTCTAATATTTCTGTTCGCAAGGAGAGTTCATTCATGTCGGCACAGGCAACCGTGGTACCGCCTATCCCACCCCGCCTGCTGGTGGCAAGCGACAATCCCGCTTTTCGCAATCAGTTCCTCAGTCTGGATCGCCTGGCAGGCAGCGTGGAAGAAGCTTTCAGTGGCGCTCACGCTCTGTCAAAGTTGAGCTCCCTTTCCTTTGACACGCTGATTCTGGACCGGCACCTGCCCGATTTGAACGTTCATGAGGTCGCTGAGTTGGTGCGGCGGCGCTTCCCGCTGGTAAAGGTCACGATTCTAGCCTCTGCTGAAGAAAAACACTCCATCATGGCCTTGCCCGAAGCCCTCCCAACCGAGGTCGGCGCTCCCGCGCCATTGAAAGAACAACCGCAGCCCTCTGAAAAAGAACCCCTTCCTTCCATGGTCGGCAGGGGGCGTGCCATGCAGCACATCTACCAGCTTTCCCGGCTGGTGGCGGCACGCGATACGACTGTGCTGATCACAGGAGAGACGGGCACAGGAAAAGAGCTCGTGGCCCGCGGCATTCATGAGATCAGCCGCCGGGCCGCCAATCCTTTTGTGGTGGTCAACTGCGCGGCCATTCCCGAGGCCTTGCTCGAAGCCGAGTTGTTCGGGCACGCCCGCGGAGCGTTCACCGGCGCTGTGCAATCTCGCGTCGGGCGCATCCACAACGCCCACGGGGGAACTCTCTTTCTGGACGAAATCGGCGATCTTCCCCTCACCATGCAGGCCAAGCTGCTGCGCTTTTTGCAGGACGGCGAGGTGCAGCGCCTGGGAAGTTCCGACGTCTTCCGCGTCGACGTACGCGTGGTGTGCGCCACCAACGTGAACCTGCTCCATCACGTCAAGCAAAAGCTGTTTCGCCAGGATCTCTACTACCGCATCGCCGTGTTTCCAGTCGAGCTGCCACCCCTTCGGGAACGGCCAGAGGATATTGGGTCGCTCGCCGAAAAGTTCCTCGCGGATCTCTGCCAGGAGGCGGGGATTGCGGCCAAGAGGCTTTCGGCCTCCTCGATTGCCTTCCTGCGCCAGTCGCAGTGGCCGGGAAACGTTCGCGAACTGCAGCATTCTGTCGAGCGGGCCTTCATCCTCGCTGGCCAGGAAACGCAGCTGCACGTGGAGCATTTCAGCCACACGACCACCCCGGCACTTTAAATAAATTTAACGGTCTGCTGGCTCGGTCAGGAATTTTCAGGCCCTGTGTCCAACCCATCCGGGTTCCCGTTTCCGCATCCCGAAGCGGACCGCAGGCGCCGGAACTTCTACCGGCACATTTCTGGCTTCTCCCAAAGTCAATATCCCGCCAGCGCGCAGCAAGCCCGACCATTCCCCCAGACCTTGCCAACTTTAGCGATCTCTAACGTGGAAGTGTTTCCTTTTGGCACCCTGCTTGCAGCACCGCGCCGGGGATGCCAAAATTACCTACAACCCGGCAAAGTCAACCGAGGGCGGTCGCGACGACCAAACACACCGCCGACCAGCGATCGCTCGCACATGCCTTCCTCACCTTCACGCAAGCGGCGGGATCGCTTGAGAAATCCTACGCCCAGCTGCAAGCCGAGGTAGCACGCCTCCGCACCGATTTGGAATGCGCCAATGGGGAATTGTCCCGCAGTCTAGAGGAAACCTGCCGCGTGCGGGCCTTCCTGGGACGCATTCTTGAGGGCTTGCCTTGCGGCGTTCTGGTAACCGACGACAGAGGGCAGGCCTGCATGGTCAATCCGGAGGCCCGGCGGCTCCTCGAGTTGGATGCCGGCTGGCACCCTGGAGCCAACCGAGCTCGCCCTGCGCCGATCGCGAGCCTGCTTGCCGACATCCATCCCCGCTCCGCGCAAGCCGAACAGGAATGGTGCGGCGCGATGCTGCGCGAGAAAAGGACCATTGGCGTATCGGCCACGCAAGCGGAACATTCCGGCAGTCCCTGCGAAACGATTTGGATTTTGCGCGACATCAGCGAGCAGAAACGCATGGCCTCGGAACGCGAGGCCGCTCGCCGGGCACACGCCCTGGCCGAAATTGCCACCGTGCTGGCCCATGAAATCCGCAATCCCCTGGGAAGCATGGAATTGTTCGCCGGCCTCCTGGCTGGCTCAACCGTGGAGATGCCCGAAGCTCATCAGTGGGTGACCCACCTGCAAGCGGGCTTGCGCTCGCTCTCCGCAACGGTCAACAACGTCCTGCAATTCCACAGTCAGCCGTGCGGCGAGCGGCTGCCGGCAAGCCTGGACCGCCTGCTGCGCGAAACGACCGAATTTCTGGGCCCCTTGGCGCGGCAGCGCGGCCTAGCCATGCGCCTCGAGAACGCCTTCGCCCATGCCACCGTGGCGGCCGACGCGCACCGCCTCCAGCAGGTCTTCTTGAACCTGTCCCTGAATGCCTTCTACGCCATGGCCGCCGGGGGCGCTCTGACGATCCGGGTGCGGCCCGCGGCCGCGCTCTCCGACGCGTTCGTGCAAATTGATTTTGAGGACCAGGGCCGGGGAATCGATCCTGCGGTGCGGGAGCGCATCTTTGAGCCTGGATTCACGACCAAGGCCGGCAGCCCGGGACTGGGCCTTTCGGTGTGCCAGAAGGTCGTCGAGCAGCATGGAGGAACGATCCGCGCGGAGTGTCCCGCGCAGGGAGGCAGCAGGTTCTCGATCCTGCTCCCGCTGTGGAAAGGAGCCGCATGAGCCATGTTCTGGTGGTAGACGATGAAGCCTCGATGCGCGCCGCGCTCGACGCCAACTTCCGCCGCGGCGGCTGGCAAGTGTCGACTGCCGGGGGCGTGGCCGAGGCGCTGACCAAGTTTCGCAGCGCGCCGTGCGGCCTGGTGGTGACCGATATGCGCATGGGCGATGGTGATGGACTAGACGTCATGCAAGGGGTGCGCCAGATCGCCCCGGAAACCGCCGTCATCCTGCTTACCGCCTACGGCAGCGTCCCGGAGGCCGTGCTAACCATGAAGGAAGGCGCCTGCGACTACCTGATGAAGCCGGTGTCGTTCGCGCAGCTTGAGGAAACCGCCCAGCGCATTCTGGGCCAGGCCTCGGAATGGCAGAGCCAGCACGCCCCTGAGTTTGTCGGCGAATCGGCCGTTTTTCAGGCCCTGATCGCTCAGGCGCGCCGCGTGGCTCTTACCGAAGCCGATATTCTGATCGAAGCCGAAAGCGGCACCGGGAAAGAACGGCTGGCCCGGCTCATCCACCGCTCCAGCTCGCGTGCCGCGAAGCCCTTTGTCGCGGTCAACTGTTCGGCCTTTCCCGAAAACCTTTTGGAAAGCGAGCTCTTTGGGCACGTCCGCGGGGCCTTCACCGGAGCCGTCGCCTCCAAGCCCGGAAAGTTCCAGATGGCCGACGGAGGCACCTTGCTGCTCGATGAAATCGGCGAGATGCCGCTCAGCCTGCAGCCCAAGCTGTTGCGCGTGCTACAGGAGCGCGAGATCGACCGCCTGGGAGATACTCATCCGCTGCCCGTGAACGTGCGCGTGATCGCCACCACCAACCGCTCCCTGCCCGCCCTGATCGAAGCCGGCACGTTTCGCGCCGACCTCTACTACCGGCTGAACGTGATTCCGCTGTCCATCCCCACGCTGCAGCAGCGCCGCGGGGATATCCTGGGGCTGGCCGAATACTTCCTGCGCAAGTACGAACCCAAGGCCCAAGGCCGCCGCTTCCAGATTTCCCCGGAGCTGGCCGCCGCGATGCAGGACTACGACTGGCCCGGCAACGTGCGCGAGCTCGAAAATTTCATCCGCCGCGCCCTGGCCCTGACGCCCGGCAGCATGCTGGGCGTCGAATTGTTCTGCTCGGTGGCGCGCTCGCAGGCTCCTTCTCCGGCCGCCATACCCAAGCCCGGCATCACCCTGCAGGACCTCGAGCGCTCACTGCTGGAGGCCACCCTGCTGGCCACCAACGGAAACCGCACCCGCACCGCGGAGATGATGGGCATCAGCCTGCGCACCGTGCGCAACAAGATCCGCGAGTTTGGCCTAGCGGCGCGGGAGGCCGTATGAGCTGGATTCAATCCGCCCAGGCCGACCTGCTCGCACGCTACCTGGATCTGGCGGCCAAGCGCCAGTCCCTGATCACAAGCAACATCGCCAACGTGGATACCCCTGGCTACCGCACCAAGGACATCGATTTTCAGGGAGAGCTCGCGCGCGCCATACAAGGCGACACTGCCCCCACCGAGCCGTTCGTGCACGAAGTGCCCGGCCTGGTCACCCGGCCCGACGGCAACAACGTCAGCGTGGACCGCGAGAGCCTGCTGCTTTCAGAAGTGCAGCTGCAGTTTGGCATCGCCGAGCAGCTGCTCAAGTCACAGTTCAGGAATTTGCAGATGGCCATTAGCGAAGGGAGCTCGTCATGAACCTATTCAAGGTTTTGGAAATCAGCGGATCCGCTCTGCAGGCCGAGCGCCAGCGCGCCGAAGTGGTCACGAGCAATCTGGCCAACGCGGAAACCACCCACTCCGCCAACGGCGGCCCCTACCAGCGCATGCATGTCGTGTTCGGGGCACAGCAGGTCCCGCCCGAAGGTGACTTCCCGGCGACCATGGCCTCCTTCACGGACATGCATGCCGAGGGCGTGCGCGTCGAGCGCGTCGTGGCTGACGGAGCGCCGCCGGTGCGCCGCTTCGAGCCCGGGCATCCTGACGCCGACGCCGACGGGTATGTGTCCTATCCGGCCATCAATCCCGTCGAGGAGATGGTCAACCTCATGGGGGCCGCGCGGGCCTATCAGTTAAATGCCGCGGCGGTGCAAAGCACCAAGAGCATGATCCAATCGTCGATTGATATCCTGAAGTCCTAAACGGAGCGTCGGTAGCGCGGCAGAAGGAAGCACGGAGAACCTACGATGATCAATCCCATGCAAGGGCCCCTTCCGGGACTCCCGCAGCCCGATCTCGGCAGCACCGTGAGCGGCGCGAATCAACCGGGGGGCGAGCGCGCGGGCTTCCTCGACACGCTGCACGCGGCCGTCAGCCAGGTGGGCCAGCTGCAGTCGGAGGCCGACACGCAGGTGGCCAGCATGCTGAGCGGGGGCGGCCAGGACGTGCACTCGGCCATGATCGCCGTGGAGAAGGCCAATCTAACCTTCGAATTGATGGTGCAGGTGCGCAACAAGATCATTTCGGCGTATCAGGAAGTCTCGCGCATTCCGTTCTAGGCGCGGGCGCGCGCAGGGGCAAGGCAGTGACCGGGTAGAACGGCCGGGTGCAGCGATACCCGCCGGGCATCTTGCGGCAGAAACACACACACGCAGCCATGGAAAAATTCCAAAAGCAGATCGCAGCCTTTCTGAAAGGACTCACGACCGCGCAGGTCCTCCTGCTGCTTGTGGGCGTAGGCGTCGTGGGAGCGACCGTGTGGGGCTTCGTGTGGATGATCGGCAACAGCGACTACAAGCCGCTCTACACCGGCCTGGCCCCCGCCGACGCGCAGAAGCTCACCCAGGACTTGGCGGCGCAGAATATCGCCTATCGGATTTCGGCCGATGGCTCAACAGTTCTGGTGCCCTCCGACGAGCTCGACAAGGCGCGCCTGCAGGCGGCCTCGCAAGGCCCCCTGGCCAGCGGACGCATGGGCTTTGAGCTCTTCGACAAGCCCAACTGGTCGGGCAGCGATTTCTCTGAGAAGGTCAACTACCAGCGCGCCCTTGAAGCCGAGCTTGAGCGCACCATCCAGACCATGAACGGTGTGGAGCAGGTACGCGTGCACCTGGTGCTTCCGCACGAATCTCTTTTCACCGAGCGCGAGCGCCCCGCCAAGGCGGCCGTGGTGCTCAAGCTGCGCGGGATGCGCATGTCCGACCAGACAGCCTCCTCCATTGCCAATCTGGTGTCGAGCGCCTGGGACGATCTCTCTGCGCAGAACGTCACCGTGATCACCACCGACGGGCGCATGCCCAATCAGACCCACGGACAGTTGGGCGACGTGGAAAACAGCGCGGTCGATCTTGAAACGGCCATGGCCGAACGCGTGGTGCAGGTGCTTGCGCCGGTGGTCGGGGCCGATCACGTGAAATCCAGCGTGACCATCGAATACGATCCCACCTCCGCCGAGAGCACGCAGGATCTCTACGATCCCAATTCGACGGCCGTCGTCAGTTCGCAGACCTCACAGGAAACGGCCCAGGATCTGGACCCCTCGGGGATTCCCGGCACGGCCACCAACGCCCCCAATACGCCACCGGCCGGAGCCGCCGCCAGCCAGAGCAGCAGCACGCAGGCCACCCAGGGCATTCGCAGCGACAACAAAACCTACGCCGTGAGCCACACGACCAAACACCTCATCGAGCCGGCCGGCCGCTTCAAGCGCATCGCCGCCGCCGTCTTGGTCGACGACGCCATCACCAACGCCGACGCAGGCGGCCAGCCCAGCGAAACCCGGCGCAAACGCAGCCCGCAGGAAATGAAACAGATCGAGGACCTGGCCAAGGCCGCTCTCGGTTTCGATGCCACCCGAGGCGACCAGATTTCGGTCCAGAACATCGCCTTCCAATCCGCTCCCATCGAGCAGCTCGAAGCCCCCCCGCTCACCGAACGCGTGCGCGTGGTCACCGAGCGCTGGACGGGAATGCTCCGCTACGTGGCCCTGTTCGGCCTGTTCCTGCTGGTCTATTTCCTGATTCTCAACCCGGTCAAGAAGCAGGTGCTCGCGGCCTTTGAAGCCGCGCCCGCGGCCCTTCCGGCAGGGGCCGCAAACACCCCGCTGGCGGCCGCCGCTCCAGAGCTGGCCCCCGGAAACCGGGCCGGCCTGACCCCCGGTGCGTCCACCGACCCGCAGCTGCAGCGCGCGCTAAACATGCGACAGCAGGTCGTCTCCACCGTAAAGGCCGATCCGGAAAGTGCCGGGCGGCTGGTTCAAAACTGGCTTGGTGAAAGCGGGGCCTCGTGAGCCCGCCGGAAGCCAAAATCCTCCGCGATCCCCGCAAGGCGGCCATGCTGATGGTCCTTTTGGGGGACGAGGCTGCCCGCAAAATCTGCGAGCGGCTTCCTGAATCCGCTCTGCGGCTGCTCGCGCAGGAGATCGCCGGACTGGGCAGCATCCGCCCTGAGGATGCCACAGAAATCTTGCAGGAGTACCAACAGCAAACCACCACGCAGGAATCAGTGGGTAGGGGCGGACCGGATTTCGCCACGCAATTTCTGGTCAAGACGCTCGGCAGCGAAGGCAGCCGGCCGCTGGTCGACCAGGTGCGCTCGCTTGAGACCACTACCAAGAACTTTGAAGCCGTACAGAAAGCCGAGCCCCAGCAGATCGCCAAAGTGCTTGAGCAGGAACACCCGCAGACCATCGCTCTGGTGCTTGCGCACCTGAACGCGGTTGTGTCCAAGAACGTGTTGCTGCTGCTGCCCGAACCAGCCCGCACCCAGGCCGTCAAGCGGCTGGCGGAAATGCAGGATTTCTCCCCCGAGGTGGTGCAGAAGATTTCCTCTGTCCTGCAGCGCAAGCTGGCCGCACCGGCCGAACAAGACCGGCGGCCCTTTGGGGGTGTCGATACGGTGGCCGACCTGCTCAACCGCGTGGGCCCCAAGGTTACCTCGGACCTGCTCGCGGGGATCGAAAAGGACAACGCCAGCCTGGCCGCCACGATTCGCAACCAGATGTTTACCTTCGAGGACTTTGTCGAGGTTCCCGAGACGGGCCTGCGCGAGTTGCTCGCGCAAGTCGACAAGAAGGTTCTTGCGACCGGACTGAAGGGCGCCTCGGAAAACCTGCGCAATCATTTCTTCAAGTGCATGTCCTCGCGCGCCGTGGAAATGCTCAAGGAAGATATGGAAGCACTCGGTCCCATCCGCTCAAAAGACGTGCAGCAGGCGCAGAGTGAAATCGTGGCCGCGGCCCGCAAACTGGAAGCCGACGGCAAGATGACCCTGAAGAATGAAACCGAGGAGGCCTATGTCGTCTAAGTTCGCCGCCCCGGAGAGCCCTGCGGGCGCCGCCGCCGAACCGTTCGTTTTTTCCTCCCCGGGGGGCGAAAACGGGGGCCGGCCGGGCCCCTATTGTGGAGCGTCGCGCGACGGCGCGGAGGGCTCCCTACGAGCCGGACAGCAACTCTACGACAAAGGTCTGGCCGACGGCGAAGCGCGCGCCCGCGCGGCGTTTGAGACAAATCTGGCCGCCTTGCGCGGCGAGCTGGCCGAAGCCCTGCGCCAATTCGCGGCACAGCGGGAAGGCTACTTTCAGCGGGTTGAAAGCGAGGTGGTACAGCTAGCCTTATCCATCGCCCGTAAGATCCTGCACCGCGAGGTGCAGATGGACCCGCTGCTGCTCACCGGCGTCGTGCGCGTAGCCCTGGAGAGCCTGAACGACGGCACGCAGGTGCGCTTGCGCGCCCACCCGCAGGAGATCCCCTTCTGGCGCGACTATTTCAGCCGTTCCGGTGAGGGCGGCCCGGTTCCTGAACTCATGGGCGACGCGTCGCTTGGGTCCGCCTGCTGCATGCTAGAAACCGATCTCGGCAGCACGCACATCAGCCTGGAAACGCAGCTGCAGGAAATCGAACAAGGCTTTGCGGATCTGCTCGCGCAGCGCCCCCGAGCGCAGGCATGACCCCGGCTAGTTCGCTCGCTCCCTATTTTCGCCGCCTGGACGATTTTTCCACCTTCCGCTGGGTCGGCCGCGTCACCAAAGTGGTCGACTATCTCGTCGAGTCGCAAGGCCCTTTCTGCTCGGTGGGCGAGGGCTGCGCCATCCTCACTTCCGACGGCCGCACCCTTGCCGGCGAGATCGTCGGTTTCCGCGAAAAAATGGTTCTTTCCATGCCCCTTGAGCGCCCCGTGGGCATTCGCTATGGCGACCGCATCGTTACCCGCGGCACGCGCCCCTGTCTGCGGGTGGGACCCGCGCTGCTCGGCCGCGTCGTCGACGGTACCGGCCAGCCCCTCGATTCCAAAGGGGCCTACCTAGCGCGTGAATACTGGCCCCTGCGCGGGGACGCCCCCCTGCCTCTCACGCGCACGCGCATCGGCCAGACGCTCGGCTGCGGCATTCGCGCCATCGACGGGCTGCTGACCTGCGGCCGCGGGCAGCGCATGGGCATCTTCGGGGGCAGCGGCGTGGGCAAGAGCACGCTGGTCGGCATGATGACCCGCGGCACCTCCGCCGATCTCACCGTGCTGGCTCTGGTGGGCGAGCGCGGACGCGAGGTCCGCGAATTCCTGGAAGACGCTTTGGGGGAGCAAGGCCTGGCCCGCTCCGTGGTGGTGGTGTCCACATCCGACCAGCCACCTCTGTCGCGCATCCGCGCGGCCCTGGCAGCCACCACCATTGCCGAATATTTTGCCGCGCAAGGAAAGCACGTGCTGCTGGTCACCGACTCCCTCACCCGTTTTGCCATGGCCCAGCGGGAAATCGGCCTGGCTGCCGGAGAGCCGCCCACCGCCAAGGGCTACACCCCGTCGGTGTTTACGCTACTGGCGCAATTGCTGGAGCGCGCCGGATATTTCGCGTGCGGCAGCATCACCGGTTTCTACACGGTCTTGATGGAGGGAGACGACCAGCAGGATCCGCTGGTGGACGCAGCCCGCTCCTTGCTTGACGGCCACGTCGTCCTGGATCGCCGGCTGGCCGCGCGCGGGCACTATCCGCCGATCTCGATTCTCGACAGCCTGAGCCGCTTGATGCCTGCCGTATGCCGCCCGGAACACTTGCAGAAGGCGGTGCGCCTGCGGTCCTTGCTCTCGTCCTACGGCGCGTCCGAAGATCTCATCCGCATTGGGGCCTACCAAAAGGGCGGGGACCCCCTGCTTGATCAGGCCATCGCCGCGCTGCCTGCCGTCAACGCCTTCCTGCAACAAAATAAAAGCGACAAGTCGCCCATCGAGCAAACCCTACAATCGCTGCTCGGGCTGCCGGGATAGCCCATGCCCTTCCTGTTCAGCCTGCAAGGACTGCTGCGCGTGCGCGAACTACAAGAAAAGGCTGAACTGCAGGGATTGCAAGCCCTGGCGGCAAAGGTGGCCGCCGCCCGCGCCACCCTTGCCGCGCTTGACGCCGATGCGGCGCAGGCCCGCCGCAATCGCTGGACGGAAGCCTCCCAGGGAATCTTCGGGGCGGAATTGCACTTCGGTGCCGCCCGCGACGCGGCTTGCCAACAACGCCGCCGCGCGCTCGACACCCAGCTGCAAGAAATGGAGCGCGCGCAACAAGCACAGCTGCACCGCTACCTTCAGGCCCGCCAGAAACGCGAGACCCTTTCGCACCTGCAAGACGCGCAACGGGCCGACTACGAGCTCAAGCAGTCGCGCAAGGCCCAGCTGCAAATCGACGAGCTCTTCCTGATGCGGCGGGCCGCCCGCAAGAACCAGCCGAACGCCTAAATCCCCTCCCGGCCATTGCCCGGCACACGGGCTTGCAGCCGAGGCCCTGGCGGTCCGCGGCGGCTTTTCCTCTAAATCCGCGCCACAGCGGTGAGGGGATTGCCTAGCGGGCGGGCAACGCTTACCTAGGGCCCTTGTCGACCGTTTTGCGGAAAACTTTATCGATTCTTTCAAGTCATTATTGTTGTTACAGTTGTGAGGATAATATGTTCCGCGATGCCCCTTTCCGGTCTGGTCGTTGGGTTGCCTTGGTCCTGCGGGGACACATTGGAGTCCATGGTGGACGTGTCAAGCACAATGCCAGTCGCAAGCGCCACAGCATCATCATCCCAACGAAAGACTCCCGGGCACTCCGCTGTGGGAAGCGATGGCCAGAATCTCGTCTCAACCTTCTCGGATATGCTGCAGGCATCGCTGAAGAACACGCTGGCAACCACCAGTCATACGGCCAAGGCGCGCAACCGATCCACACCGGCCGCTCCAGCCACGATCGCTGCGCCAGCTCCTTCTGATTCGGCCCCATCGGCCACGGTTTCTAGTCCGTTGACCTTCCAGGTGCCGTTAGCTCCCGCGGAGCATTCCCCTGTTTCTTTTTCGATGAATCTGGCGGCTCGGTCTGAAGCGCTGGGAAAACCTGGAGCAACGGCCACCACGGTCAGCTCCGGGGATCCCAATTCCCCGCGCAACGGTTCGCTGGCCGGTGCAGTCAACACCGGCGTTGCGCCGGCACCTTGCTGCCCGCCTGTGGCGCAAGCGGCCACCTTCGATCCATTGGAAGCACCGCTAGACTCTGGCGATCCGTCCGGCACCCTGGACGAACCGGCCGACCTCGCCGCTTCCTCTGCTGTGCCCGCCCCGGGTGCACCCGCGCCAGCAGCGGTCCAGATGCAACCGGGTGTGGATATAGCCGGGCAGCTCCGGCCCCTCGCTTCCCAGATTCGGGTCCCTTTAGACCTGCCGGTCCCGAGTGCGGGCTCGGTCCCTTCCGGCCCTTCCGGCAACGGTGCAAGTGGCGCAAGCGGCGCAACCGAAAGCACGGTTCCAAACCTGGTGCCGACGGTGTCTGCGCCAAATGGGCAGCAAGGTGCGCAACAGGACGCCCAACAAGATGCGCCGCCGGTGCCGGTCGGGGGCGACGCCCCTGCTTCCGCGCGAAGAACATCACCCGGCGGCGGCGCCTCCTCGGCGAAAAACGTGCTGCAGCTGTCGCTTTCTTTGCAACCGGTGGCGACGGCGGCCCCGAACGCACCAGCTCGGCCCACCGTGCGGCAGGTTGAGGGTGGCGCAAACCAGTCCTCTGCGGTCGCGCCGGCACCCCTGCTTTCCCAGGAGCCCGCCGAGACCGGCGACGGCGCCCCCTTGTTTTCCACGAGCGCGCAGTTGGTTCTCTCGACAGGCGAACCCGCAGCCGCCAATCCAGGGGATGCCGACGCGCAGAGAACCCTGTTTTTCCCGGCACAGCCGGCCACCGAATGGGCAACTGCTCCGGATATGCCGACAGCCGATTCCGCGGCGGATAGAGCCGCTGGAAACAGTTTCGCGGCAGCACCGGTCGACCGCATCCCTACTGCTTCGGGCGCGGCTTCGGCAATTCCCGCCATCCTGTCGATGCCGTGCGCCAGCCAAGATTCCCCGTCCGGCTCGGCCCCAGCCAACCCGTCTTCCTCGCGAACGGCCCTGCAGCTGCGCTCTGAAGACGGGCCCGAGCTTTCTGCAGGGCTGCAAGCCTGGAATGGCGGGGAAAACGCCGCTACCGGCGTGGCCCGGTCCGGTCAGTCGGCCGGAACAGTTGCTAGCTCAGAAATGAATGTGGCCCTGCGGGCCGAAGGGCTGGGCGCGGTGCAAGTACACACGCGCGTCACCGGCGATCAGGTGGGAGCGGCCATCACGGTGGAGCACCACGACGCGCACGCCGAGCTGACAAGCGACCTGCTCTCACTACACCAGGCCTTAGCCGAGCGCCAGCTGCGCGTTGAGAATCTCTCTCTGTCGCAGAGTTCGCCGCACACCGGCGCAGGCATAGGCGACGGGGCGGCCCAGCAACACCATCCGGGCGCAGCTTGGCAGCGGCCCGCGCCATCCGGCAGCACGGCCTTTTTGGGCGCCGCGGAGAGCACCGCCGCCCTGGAAGAGTCCGGTACGCCCACGGCTTTTGATTCCAATGGAAGACTCAGCGTGCAGGCCTGAAGGCCGCACCAAGGAGAACACGGTATGGCTTCCGCAACGACACTCATGAGCAATCCGTCCGGGGTGCTGCAACCCACCCCCGCCGCAGGCACGCAGCTACCGTCATCTTCAAGCTCGGCCACCAGTGCGTCAGACAACGGCCTCAATGCCAATTCGTTTCTGACCCTGCTGACCACCCAGCTGCAGGCGCAGGACCCGCTCAATCCCATGGACCCCTCGCAGATGGTGGACCAGCTCACGCAGATCAATTCTCTGCAGCAGCTGATTCAAATCCAGTCCGACCTGCAGAGCGTGCTGGGAACCTCTTCCACCACGACCCAGGGCACGGCGGCCTCCGGCAGCACTGCGGCGTCGGGGGCCACGCAGTCCGGCACATAGCTTTCTGCTCACTACTACACTCTTCGCTACGCGCGAGCATGACTAGGAGGAACAAGATGGGCGGCTTTTCCACAGCACTTTCGGGCTTAAACAGCGCCTCGGTCGATCTCTCGGTGATCTCCAACGACCTGGCCAACATGAACACTATCGGCTACAAATCAACCGACGCCAACTTCCAGGACCTCTTCTACCAGCAGATCGGAAGCAGTTCGAGCGGCAACCCCGAGCAGGTCGGATCCGGGGCGGAGGTGGGGTCGATTAGCTCAAACTTCACCGAAGGCACCATCAGCGCCACCGGCGTGCCCACCGACGTAGCCATCGACGGACAAGGCTATTTCGTGGTCAACAACGCCGGCGTGCAGGAATTCACGCGCGCGGGGAACTTCTCCATCTCCTCCAGCGGCCAGCTGCTGGCAAGCGACGGCGGGCAGGTGATGGGGTATGCGGCCGAAAACGGGGTCGTAAACACCAACCAGACCGTAGCCCCGCTCTCGATTCCCTCCGGACTCAACGTGCCGGCCAAGGCCTCCTCGCAGTTTAGTCTGACGCTGAGCCTCGACTCAAGCGGCGGAACGGCAACCACCGCCGCGAGCCAGCAGACCGGCACCGGCATCGCCCCGGCCACCGTGCTCAAGACGGGCAGCACGCTGGACTTCACCGACGGAACCAATAACTTCACCTACACATCGGTCGCCGGCGACACCCTCAACACCGTGGCCACCGACATCAACGCCAACGCCAACTTCACCGCGTCCATCGTGGGCAACTCCTTGATCGTCACCGCCAAGAACGGCCAATCGGTCAACTTTTCCGCCAATACCTTGACCGACGCCGCCACCGGCACCGAAGCCGAGGCCTTCGCCATTTCCGGCACGGCGCAGCAGGCCGGCACCTTCAGCACACCTGTGACCGTCTATGATGCCCTTGGCGGCACACACGTTCTGACGGCCACCTTTACCAAAACCGCCTCCAATACCTGGACCTACGCCCTCAGCGTTCCGGCCAGCGACGTGGGACAGACGGGTAATCCGGTCACCGTAAAGAGTGGTACGCTGACCTTCAACGGCAACGGGCAGCTCACCTCGCCCACCGGCAGCGTTCCGGTGGCCATCAACAACCTGGCGGACGGTGCCAGCAACATGTCCCTCACCTGGAATCTGACGGGGACCGACGGCACCGGACTACTCACCCAGGTTTCCGGGCCTTCCTCCACCTATTCGACGCAGACCGACGGCTACTCGAGCGGGTCGCTACAAACCTTCTCGGTAGCGAGCGACGGAACCATCCAGGGGGTCTTCAGCAACGGCGCGACGCTGGCCTTGGGCCAGATCGCCCTGGCCTCGTTCACTAACTCCGAAGGGCTCATCAAAAACGGTGCCAATAGTTACCTGGCCAGCCTGTCCTCCGGGCAGCCCACCATCGGCGCGCCCGATGCCGGCGGACTAGGCTCGGTGACCGGAGGCTCCCTTGAGCAGTCGAACGTGGACATCGCCACCGAATTCTCCAACCTGATTCTCGCGCAGCGCGACTATCAGGCCAACGCGCAGACAGTCACCACGCTCGACCAAGTGTCGCAGTATGCCATCAACATGATTCAGAACGGATAAGCCCTAGCTAACCAAAGACCATGATCGGCCCGGCGCAGAAACACCGCGCCCGGGCCGGCCACGGCCTTTGCATAAAAACTTTCTAACCACCTTCTAACCAAAGCCGCTCGCCCTGGGCGGCGAGCAGAGCAGAGCCAGCCTCGCGTTGTTATGGCGGGGTTTCTGCCTCCTTCTAAGCACAGCGTTTTCTGTCGTTTCCGTGGAATTGGTTTCGCGGCGCGAAACCGTACCGGCGCGGCTGAAAACTTCGGTCGGCCGATTGCAGTCGGCTGTGTCGTCATGGCACAACCAACTACCAATCCGACAACCGAGGCTTCCCCGAAGCCCAAATCCAATATGCTGCTGTTTCTGCTTGTGGGGCTCGCCCTTCTGCTTGGCGGCTCCGGAGCCACGTGGTTTTTCTTCCTCCACGGCAAGCCCGCGCAGGCAGCAGCCGAGAAAACCCCCAAACCCGAAAAAACGGACCCGGAATTCACCCTCCATTTGGACAGCTTCACGGTCAATCTCGACGATCAGGAAGAGAGCCACTTTCTGCGTATCACCTTGGAACTCGGCCTAGGACACGCCCCCAAAGGAGACCCCGGCAAGGAGGGGGACAACTCCGGCTTTCCGACGGCCCAGACGCGGGACGCCCTGTTGACGGTCCTGAGCGCCTGCAAGGCCAACGAGTTGCTGACCCCCGAGGGCAAGACCGCCCTCAAGCAACACCTGCTGGCTGCGCTGCAGCAAAAAGTGCCCGAGATTGACGCGCGCGACGTGTACTTCACGGAGTTTCTGGTGCAGCGCTAACCATGGCCACCGCTCTGGCAGTGCCGCAGGCGCGGCCGCAGGAAATCACCGGCGGCGCCTGGCAGGAGGCGGGCTGGCTACCCTGCCGCCTGGCGGCCGAACTAGCCGTGTCCGGATTCACGGTGGGGGACCTGCTGAGTCTGGCAGTGGGCTCGGTTGTGGATGCCGGCATCGCGACCGAGGCCGATGTCTCGGTGCGCGTCAATGGCGCGCGAGTGGGATGCGGGAAGCTCGATATCGTGGGGGAGCACCGCGGCGTGCGTGTCACCGAACTGGTGTGAAGGAACCGATGCTCAAAGTGGGGCAAGGACCAATGAAGATCTCTCCGGCTCTGGAACTGCCAGAATTGAATGGATCGCCACAGGCATCGCTGCTGGGCGCGCTGTGGGCCCGGCTGCAGTCGGTGTGGGACAGCCTACGCGTGCAGCGCCGCGCCCGCCATCTGCATTTGTGCGAAAGCCTTTCCCTGGGCGAAAAGCGCCTCCTGGCCGTGGTCGAGTTTGAGCAGCAGCGCTTTTTGGTGGCGGCCACCCCGGAGCGCATCACCCTGTTGCAAACCCTGGGGGCGGCGCGCCCTCCGGATACCCCGCCCGGGGAGTGCGCGTGAACGGCACGCGGCCCATTGTTCGTGGCCTGTGCGCGGCCAGCGGCTTCTGGCTGCTGGCCGCGCCCGTCTCCTTGTTACACGCAGCCACCGGGCCCGCCGCCCCGGCGCAGGGGGTTTCCATCCAACTTCCGGGATTGACCATGAAGGGCGACTCCACGTCGTGGACCATCGTGGCCCTCATGACCCTGTTGACGCTGCTGCCCGCGCTGCTGCTGTCGGCTACGCCCTTCGTGCGCATCCTGGTGATCTTCCATTTCCTGCGACAGGCCCTGGGCACGCAGAGCACCCCGGCCAACCAGACACTGATCGGCTTGTCGCTGTTCCTGACCTACTTCCTGATGCAGCCGGTGGCCCTGGCCATCAACCAGCAGGCCCTGGTGCCGCTTGAGAGCGGCGCGATCACCACATGGGAAGCCCTCGACCGCGGCTCGGTTCCGCTGCGTGAGTTCATGCTGCGCTACACCCGCGAGAAGGACCTGGCGCTGTTTGTGGACATGGCCCAGCAGTCCCGCCCCAAGCAGCCTGACGACCTGCCCATGCGCATCGTGATTCCGGCCTACATTCTCTCGGAACTGAAAACCGGATTTCAGATCGGCGCGATCCTGTTTCTTCCGTTTTTGGTGATCGACATGGTCACCGCCTCGGTGACCACCTCCATCGGCATGATGCAGCTGCCGCCGGTGGTGATCTCGACGCCGCTCAAGATCCTGCTGTTCGTGGTGGCCGATGGCTGGAACCTGGTAGTAGGTTCCATGCTCAAGAGTTTTCACTAAGGAAAAAAGAATGTCTCCCGAACAAGTCGTCGCCATTGCCCGCCAGACGCTGGAAGCCGCTTTCTGGGTGGCCGCCCCGATCCTGATTTCCGCGACGGTGGTGAGTCTGCTCATCAACATCGGACAGGTGATGACCTCCGTACAGGATCCCACGGTGACCACCGTGCCGCGGCTCGCGGCGGTGGGCGGGATCGTGTTTCTGCTGACCCCGTGGATGCTGCATCATTTGGTGGCCTTCACGATCAACATTTTTTCCGATTTCCGGGCTTTTACACACTAGGAGCACACGAGCAGGACAGGAGAACAGTCGAGCGAATGTCCCCTTTGCTGGAACACATCCTGGCGCACGCCCTGCCCATCGCGGTGCGTCTCGCGGGAGTCATGACCTTTGCCCCTTTCTTCGGGAGCGACGCGTTCCCGGCGCGGGTGAAGGCCGCACTGGTGTGCGCGCTGACGGCCCTGCTCTACGGCGTGTGCCCGACCCCTGATCTCTCGCTCACACTGTTGAGCGTCACGCGACTGGTTCTGAGGGAGGCCGTGCTGGGACTGATGATGGGCCTCTCGGTGCAGATCGTTCTAGAAGGCGCGCAGCTCGCCGGACAGCTGGCCGGCGCGCAGCTGGGATTCTCACTGGCGGCCATCATCGACCCGCAGACCAATATCGAGACGCCCGTACTCACGATTTTCTACCAGATGGTCGCGCTGTTGATTTTCCTCCAGCTCAACGTGCACCACTGGATCCTGCGCGCGGTGGTGAAAAGCTTCGGATACTTTCCCGTGGGCACCGGCGTCGTGACCCTGGGTGCAGCACGGGAACTGCTGCGCGCGGCCGGGGCCATGTGGTTGATCGGGGTGCAGATCGCCGCACCAGTACTGCTGGCCACCCTGGTCATCGACGTGACCATCGGATTTCTGAGCAAGGCTTCGCCACAGCTGCCGGCTATGCTGCTGGGCATCTCCGCCAAGAGCCTGGCAGGCTACGTCCTGCTGGCAGTTTCGGTGGGGCTATGGCCGCTGCTGCTCGAACACAAGTTCCTAAATGCCTTGGGCTGGATGGAGCGCGTGCTGGGAGTGGCGCGCTAGGCGCAAAACGACATGGCCGACAACCGATCCGAACGAGCCACTTCACGCCGCCGGCAAACGGCCCGGGACAAGGGCCAGGTGGTGCGTTCGCGCGACCTCGCCACGGCGGTCACCCTGCTGGCGCTCACCGTGGCGCTGGCCTGGCAGCCGCAGGTGTGGATCGTGCGCTGGCGCGAATTACTTGAAAGGCTTCTGGCCCTAGGCAGCGGCGGCGAAATCGGCTTGGGGACGCCTATCTTTTCCTGGACCCTTCTGGCGGTGGGACAATGGCTGGCTCCGGTGCTCTTTCTGGCGCTGGGGGTGGCCCTGTTCACCCACACCGCACAAGGGGGCTTGGTGTTCGCCCCCGAAGCGCTGCAACCCAACTGGAGCCGCCTCAATCCGGCCAGCAACATCGGGCACATTTTCTCGACCGCCGGGTTGAGCCGCCTGCTGCGCTCGTTGGTACCCTTTCTGGCCATTGCCACGCTGGCCGTGAGCCTGCTTGAGAGAGACTTCACCCAGATCGCCCATGCGGCCCGCTTCGATGCGCGCAGTCTGCTCGCACAGCTGGGGGCCCTGCTCTTCGAACTGGCCTGGAAGTTCGGCCTAGTGCTGTTGGCCTGGTCGGGCCTGGATTACTTCCTGCAACACCACAACTATGAGCGCTCCCTGCGCATGACCAAGCAGGAGGTCAAGCAGGAAGGCAAGGACACTGACGGGAATCCGCTCATCCGCGGGCGCATGAAGCGGCTGCGCCGCGCGCTGCTGCGCAAGACCATGGCCAAAAACGTGGCCCGCGCCACCGCCGTGATCACCAACCCCACGCACTACGCCGTGGCCATCGAGTATCGCCCGGCAACCATGTCCGCGCCGGTGGTGGTGGCCAAGGGGCGCAACCTGCTGGCACAGAAAATCAAGGAGATCGCCCGCTGGCACGAGATTCCCATCGTGGAGAACCGCGTGCTCGCTCAGGCCCTCTACAAGACCACCGAAGTGGGCCAGGCTATTCCGCCCAAACTCTACGCCGCGGTGGCCGAAATCCTGGCCTTCCTCTACCGCGCGCAGGCGCGCCTGCTGGCCGCACAGCCCAGGTCGGCGAGCTAACTCATGCCCCTAGCCGCTCCCCAAAACCCCACGCTCGCCGCCGCCCCGCCCAAAAGGGGCAATATGGACTGGCTGCTGCCGCTGGCCGCCGTGTGCATGGTGTTTATGATGCTGGTGCCGGTGCCCAGCCTGGTGCTGGACCTATTTCTGGCCACCAGTGTGACCCTCGGAGTGATCGTGCTGCTGGCGGCCCTCTACATCTTGAAACCGGTGCAGTTTTCTGCCTTCCCCACCCTGTTGCTGATTTTGACCTTGCTGCGCATCTCGCTCAACATCGCAAGCAGCCGACGCATCCTGCTGCACGGCAACGAGGGCACGGCCGCCGCCGGGCATGTGATTGAGGCCTTCGGGCAGTTCGTGGTGGGCGGCAACTACGTAGTGGGCTTCGTGATCTTCCTGGCATTGATCGCCATTCAGTACCTGGTCATCAACCACGGCGCTGTGCGCACCGCAGAAGTGGGGGCGCGCTTCACCCTGGACGCCCTGCCGGGCAAGCAGATGGCGATCGACGCGGACATGAACGCCGGCCTAATCGACGAGGCCCAGGCGCGCACCCGCCGCGAACAGATCGCCCGCGAGGCGGAGTTCTACGGGGCCATGGACGGCGCGGCGCGCTTCAGCCAGCGCGACGCCCTAGCCACTATTCTGATCACCGCCATCAACATCATCGCCGGCTTCCTGATCGGGGTGTTCCAGCTCAACATTCCCTTCGAGCAGGCCCTTAAGACCTACACGATTCTCACCGTGGGCGACGGCCTGGTAACCATGATTCCCTCGCTGCTGGTCTCGGTGGCCGGCGGAATGGTGGTCACGCGCACCTCCACCAACGAAACCGTGGGCGTCGAGTTAGGCCGCCAGCTGTTTGGCAAGAAAGTCCCCTTACAGATTGCCGCGGGCGTAATCTTCCTGCTGGGACTCATCCCGGGCCTGCCCAGATTCTCCTTCTTCCTGCTGGCCGGCGCGGCGGCCTACCTGGCTTCGCGCGCCTCGAAAAGCGCTCAAACGGCCGAGGAAACCCCCGCGGCCAAAAAGGACAAGAAGCCCGACACCCAGCAGCAGATCGAAAAACTGCTCAAGCTCGACGAGCTCAGCCTGGAGGTGGGCTACGCGCTGGTCCCGCTGGTCGACCAAGCCCAGGGCGGCCAGCTCCTGCAGCGCATCCGTGCGCTGCGCCGCCACCTGGCTCTGCAGCTGGGTTTCCTGGTGCCCTCCATTCACATCACCGATAACCTCAAGCTCAAACCGCGCGAGTATGTAATCTACCTGCGCGGCGTAGAGATTGCTCGCTGGGAGCTCTACCAGGACCGTGTGCTGGCCATCAGCTCTGAGCCCAATCCGGCCGCCCTGGACGGCTTCGACACCCGCGAGCCAGCTTTCGGCACGGCGGCCAAGTGGATCGCCCCCGGTCTGCAGGAGCTGGCCCTCACCAAGGGCTACGTGGTGGTGGACCAGACCTCCGTGCTGGCCACACATATCGCCGAGGTGGTGCGACAGTTCGCCCACGAGTTGCTGACCCGCCAGGAAAGCAAGCGCCTGCTGGACGCCCTGGCGGAGAGCCAACCCAAGCTGGTCGATGAACTCGTGCCGCGCCTGCTGACTCTGGGCGAGGTGCAGAAGGTCCTGCAGCAGCTGCTGCGCGAACAAGTCTCCATCCGCGATCTCACCACGATCCTCGAGGTGCTGCTCGATACGGCTGCCACCAACAAGTCCCCGGTGGCCCTGGTGGAAGCCGTCCGCCAGGCCCTGGGACGCTCCCTGGTGCAGCCCCTGCTGGGCGAGGACCGCAAACTCAAGGTGCTGACTCTTGACCCGGCCGTCGAGCAGGAGATCCAGCGCAGTGTCGATCCGCAATTTGCCGGGGACCGCTCCGGCGCATCGACTTCGGTGCGCCGGGTGCTCGAAGGATTGCAGAAGTCCATCGGCGACAAAGCAGCTTTGAACTCCATGACGCTCGTGTGCAGCAGCCCGGCCCGTTTCTATCTGCGCCGCCTGCTTGAGCCGTTCCTGCCGCGCATCATCGTGCTGTCGCCTGCGGAGATTCCCGCCACCGTTTCGGTGCAGTCGCTGGGGATGGTGCGCTGATGTGCCCGGACCGGTTTGGGTCCGGAGGTCATGCGGGTCGCCATAGCCTGGCGTGCAGACCATTTTTGAGCAGCCATGACCTGGAAACCATGACTCGGAAATCACGGGAACTCCCACAATGACCACCGACACCAAGACCGCCGAGCGCTCCTTAAGCTTGGAGCCAGCAGAGCGAGAGAGGCTGCTCACCGAGCACCTGCCCGAGGTGCAGTACATCGCGCGACGCATCCACGAACGCCTGCCGGCGCAGATTCCCCTCGAGGATCTGGTGCACGCGGGCGTGCTGGGACTCATCGACGCCGTAGACAAGTTCGACGCCACGCGGCACGTGCAGCTGAAGTCCTACGCGAAGTTCCGCATCCGCGGGGCCATTCTGGACAGCCTGCGCGCCACCGACTGGAGTCCCCGGCGGCTGCGCAAGCAGGCCCGCGGCATCGAAGAAGCCTTCCGCAATCTTTCTACCGAACTGGGCCGCTCCCCTGCCGAGGCCGAAGTGGCCCAGCGCCTGGGCCTGGGACTGCTCGAGTTCCAGCAACTGCTGGGCGAACTGCACGGCCTCGATCTGGGTACCTTGCAGCCAGACAACGGCGAGGAGTCGGATGAGCCCTCCGACTGCAGCTATCAGCCCCACGGCCCGGAGGAGAATCCCTTCTTCCAGTGCTTGCAGTCGGAGCTGAAATCCTTCTTGGCCGAGGCCATGAAGTCTCTCGATGAAAAGGAACGGCAGGTGATGGGGCTCTATTATCTGGAAGAGTTGACCATGAAGGAAGTAGGACGCGTCTTGGGGATCGGCGAGTCCCGCGTGTCGCAGCTGCATTCGCTCGCGCTGGTGCGCATGCGCGCGCGGCTCCAGGAGCTGATGCAATCGCGCGCTGCGCATCCCCTCAAGGACGGCGGGGTACCACTCACCCGCTCGTATTAGGACCGAGCCGTATTCGGGAGAACGTCATGGAAGCCTTGCTCAATTTCGCGGAACTGGGCGCGCTGCGAAACAAAGCGCGCCTGAAAACCTCGGCCGTGCGTCCGCCCGGGGAGGCTCCCGCGGTCGCGTTTGATCCGCGGCAAGTGGGGCAGCCTTCGCCCACCCAGCTGCTGGGCCTGGAAACCCTGCACAAGGGCTGTGCCCAGGGCCTCGGCAGCAAGCTCAGCACCTTGCTCCGCACCAGTGTGGAAGTTGAGTTTGCCTCCGTCGAGCAGATCTCCGGCGCCGACTTTCTGCAAAAGCTTCCTGAGGCGGCCTACCTCGCATCGCTTGGAGACGCCCTCGGCTCAACGGCCCTCCTGCAGCTGGATCTGGCGCTGATCTTTCCCATCCTAGACCGCCTACTCGGGGGCACCGGAGAGCAGAACGCCCCAGCCCGGGATCTCACCGAAATCGAGCAAGAGATCTTTGCGCCGGTCAGCCATGCCATGGTAGAAGCCCTGCGGCAGGGCTGGGAGCCCGTGCTGAAGATTGATGGGCCGGGGGCGCAGCGGGTCGCTCGGAGCGAAGCGGCAGCACTGCTTTCACCGACCGACAAGGTGCTGGCCGTTAGCCTGCAGTTGCGCCTGCAGGAGACCGCCGGGCGGCTGCTTCTGGCCTTCCCGTCGGTCATCTCGGCAGCCCTGCTGCGAAAGTTCGCGCCTCAGGAAGCCCCCTCCAAACCCAGCCTTCCCCGGGACAGCAGCCGTTTGCGGGAGCAGTTGCTTGAAGGACGCTTTGAAGCCGAGCTGCTGCTGCCGCGCAGCACCGTCTCCATCCGCCAGCTGTGCGGGCTGCAGCCGGGCGACGTGGTGGCCCTCAACGCGAGCGCGCACGAACCGCTCGCGGTGCTCATCGCCGGGCGCGAGATGTTTCTGGCCGCACCAGTACGCTGCGCCTCCCGCCGCGGGGCGCAGGTGCAGAGAGTTCTCTCGATTGCCCCCCCGAAAGAAGCGGAGGAAAGCACATGAACGAACCCAACCCATCGCCCGAAACAAGAGCGCATCCCGGCGATTCGGCCAATCCCAACGCCCATCTCGACCTGCTGCTAGACGTGCCGCTCGAAGCCACGATCCGCTTCGGCGAAAGCCAGCTGCTGCTGCGCGATGTGCTGTCGGCCGGCCCCGGCACAATTTTTCCCCTCGACCGGGAGCTCAACGCGCCGGCCGATCTGCTGGTGGCGGGCCGCCTGATGGCCCGCGGCGAAGTGGTGGTGATCAGCGGCAATTTCGGGCTGCGGATTACCGAACTGGCACCTGGCGAACCGGCGGCCCCGCCGACAAACCCAGCAAAGCCACCGGCAACGACCTTGCCACCGGGGTAAGGCATGAAGTTTCCTACCGACAAATCCCCCGGGGCTTGGCCCGACGAGCCGATCAGCACGGGCTTTCTCTCCCTCGATCGACTGCGCCGCCACTGCGCCCAGCGGGAATGCCCTGAACGCGGCAGGCTCTGGCCGCGCTGGCCAGCGCGCACCGAGGAGATCGAATTCGAAGGCCGGCGCTACTGTAGCGCTTCCTGCGCGGAAACCGCTTTTGCCCCCGAGATTGAACGGCACCTGCTGCTCGCGCGCCAGGAGCAGGAACGGCCGCATCGCGTTCCCCTAGGACTGCTGCTGGTTTCCCGAGGGCTGATCACAAGCGTTCAGTTGCAGCAGGCACTCCAACAGCAGCGGGAGCGCCCCGGGCTGCGGCTGGGAAGTTTGCTTCTGGAGGCAATGGCGCTCAGTGAAGCCTCGCTCACCGCCACGCTGGGAATCCAGTGGGGCTGCCCGGTCTTCCCCTTGGAAACCAACCGGGCCTACCTGGAATGCGGCCGCCCGGTGCCCTTCGCCCTGCTGCGGTCAGCCGGCGTCCTTCCGGCACATCATTGCCCTGCGACCGGGGTGCTACATCTTGCTTTCACCAAACGCATCAATCACACCCTGCTGTATGCCGTCGAAAAAATGTGCGGAGTTCGCGCGGTGCCCTGCGTGGCGGCCGACCGCCTGGTGGCCGAGGCCCTTCACCGCATCGAAGTCCCGCCTTCCGAAGAGACCGTTTTTGACAGCGTGCGCGGGCCGCAAGACATGGCTCACCTGGCCGCCGGTTACGCTGGGAGACTGCGCGCCGCCCGGGTGCAGGTTACCCGGGCCGCCGACCACGTGTGGTTCCGTTTTGAGAACCACTGGGGCTCCCATCATTTGCTGTTTCATTCCCCGACCCAGAGGCATTCCCCGGCCGGGCCATTTCGCTAAAGACTTTCCCCTCGCAGCCGATAAGCCTAGTGAGGGGGAAAGCGCATGCCTCGCCTAGGACCAGCCGTCGATTTCTGCCGCCAGATTCCCGTGGGCGATGCCAGCGCCCGCCAGGACCGCAAGAACCGCGTCATGACGCTGGTGGCCGACGGTTTTCCGGTCCCCGAAGGCCGCCTCTTTGAGCTGATCCGCCTGCTGGGCGACCCCGTCACGGACCTGGGAGGAGTCAGCGAAATCCTGCGTGGGGACCCTCGTCTCGGGACGCAGATCCTAGGGCTGCTGAGCTCTTCTCCTCTGCAGGAATACCGTCGCGCCATGGATGTCTCAGAAGCGGTGGTGCTGCTCGGATCAGAACGCTTGCGCATGCTGGTGCTCGGGTGTGCCCTGGCCGACTTCGCGGGCCGCCGCCTTCCCACTGAGGCCATGCGCGCATTCTGGCACCACAGCCTGCTCACTGCCTTGCTCAGCCAAAAGATCGCCGCACAGGCGCAGCCAGAGTCGGCCGAGCAAGCCTATTTCGGCGGCCTGTTGCACGACATCGGGCGATTGCCGCTGCTGATCGTGGCCCACGAGCAGGAAAACGAGGGCTGCCAGCTGCCCTCCCCCCTGCACGATGACCCTGCTCTTGAGCGCGACTACTTCGGCGTGGATCACTGCGAGGTGGGACGCTGGATCGCCTGCTGCGGGAGTTTCTCCCCGTGGATGGCCGACATCCTGGAGCATCACCACGATCCCTCGCAGGCCCTGCAGGATGCCTCGCTCACGGCCATCATCGCAGCCGGCGACCGGTGCTGCCAGAACCGCACCGGACCAGAGTTCCGCCCGCAGCCGGATGCCACTGCTTCCGACGCCGCCATTCCCACCGCGGGCGAATTGCTGTTCCGCTGGCGTCCCTCCGATCTGCTAGCAGAGGATCGCGCCGCCCATTCCCGGTTTCTCGAAGCCTACACCCAGTACACGCCCTTCCCTCGTTTTGGATCCTGCTAGCCGCCTGCTAGCCCCGGACGATTCTGCCCACTGACGCAAGTTCGTCTGGGCAATTTGCTCCCGTGCGCCTGCCGCCGATGAATTCTTCACCCCCGGCGCTTCGGTAAACCGCTGCAAGCGCGCTTCTTTGCGCCGTGTTAGGACATCCTAATATGGCCTGCCTCGTGCTGTACCAGGTAGCAAAGGAGCACCATGGACAGCGGTTTTTACTCAGCCTTTACCGGTCTGGCAGCGCGGATGCAATCGCTTGATCTGCTCGCCAACAATCTGGCCAACGTGAACACGGCCGGCTATAAGTCCCAGAAAGAATTCTACCGGGCCTTTGCGTCCTCCCTCAACAACCGCGGAATCACTCCGGTGAACCAAGCCATCAACAACTTTGGACTGATGGGCGGGGCGCGGGTTGATCTGACCGCTGGAGCCCTGCAGTCGACTGGCAACGACACCGATCTGGCTCTGGATGGAACCGGATTCTTCGTAGTCGACACTTCGGCGGGAACGCGCTACACGCGCAACGGAAATTTCAGCCTCAACACCTCCCGCCAGCTAGTGGACCTCCAGGGCAATCCGGTGCAGGGACAGAACGGCCCCATCCAGCTGCCCTCCGGAAATATCACCGTCAGCACCGACGGAACCGTGTCTGTCGACGGCGCCGTGGTGGCGCAGTTGAAGGTGGTCGATTTCGCGCCCGGAACAGGTCTTTCGCCCGAAGGGAACACGGATCTGGTGGCCGCCGGCGATGCCCAGCCCATGGCCTCCACTGCGCAGGTGCGCCAGGGCATGCTTGAGGCCTCCAACGCCGATCCCATCTCGAGCGCCGTAGCCTTGATCAATCTCCAGCGCAACGCCGAAATGATGCAGCGCGCGCTGACCATCTTTAACACCGATTTCAACCAGACGGCGGTGCAGGAACTGCCGCGCGTCTAGATCCCCCGAGAGCCCAGGAGACCACATGTTTCGTTCCCTCAATACCGCCGCCAGCGGCATGATCGCCCAGCAACTCAATCTGGATAATATCGCCAACAACCTGGCCAACGCCAGCACGGCGGGGTTCCGCAAGCGCCGCTTGCAGTTTCAGGACATGCTCTATCAGAACCTGGTGCTTCCGGGCGCCGCTTCCACCCAGCAGACCACCTATTCGACGGGCTTGCAGATCGGACTGGGGGCGCGTTCCTCCTCCTCGGAAATGATTCAAACGCAAGGGGACTTTGAGCAGACCGGCAACCAGCTCGATCTGGCCATTCAGGGACAGGGTTTCTTTCAGGTCCAGCTTCCCAGTGGGCAGCTGGCCTACACGCGCGCCGGCAGCTTTCAGGTCGACGCCCAGGGGGCAGTGGTCACCGCCGACGGCTACGCCCTGCAGCCGGCCATCACCATTCCCACCAACGCCACCAGCATCACCATCGGCACCGACGGCACCGTCAGCGTCTCCATCCCCGGGCAGCAGCAGGCCCAGCAGGTAGGGCAGATCCAGCTAGCCACCTTCGCCAATCCCGGCGGCCTCGACAGCACCGGACAGAATCTGTTTACTCCTACCACCGCCTCGGGCGACGCCATTCTGGGAACGGCCGGCGGCAGCGAAGGGCTGGGCACCATTCAGCAAGGCGAACTGGAACAGTCCAACGTCAACGTGGTGGAAGAGTTCATCGAGATGATCCTGGCGCAGCGCTCCTACGAGTCCAACTCGAAGGTGGTGCAGGCCGCCGATCAGATGTTTCAAGACGTCAATTCCATGTCCCGCTAGAGGGCACCTCAAAGGGAGCCGGCTGTGCACAGTTCTCAACGATGGCTCGTGCTGTTCTTCCTGTCACTGCTGCCGTCTGCGGCGGCGGCGCGGGCCGCCACGTCCGCGTGGGCCCTGCTGTCCGAGACCCGCGTCACGGGTGATTCGATCTACTTATCCGATCTCCTACCGCTTGAAACTCCGCCGGGGCTGCGGGAGGCCGCTGGGAAAATCTCTCTGGGGGCGGCACCCCCGCCGGGCAGCACGCTCACCTTGGAGGGCCCGCGCATCGCCCGGCTCCTGCCCCCTGCGGCGCGTGGCGAAGTGCGCATCCCGCCGCAAGTCGTGGTGCACCGCTCCAGCCGACTGCTCAGCCGCGAGGAGGTGGTCAGCGCCATCCAAGCATCGCTGCGCTACAACAAACTTCCCGGTGCAGCCGAGCTGTCCCCTGAGGACGTGCACTTCTCTGCGGCAGTGCTGGTTTCTGCCACCGACGCGAAATTGAAGGTCCGGCGCGCCGACTTCGACGCCGCCCTTGGTCAGGACCGCTTTCTCCTGGTGTCTGCCGCGGACCCTCGGGCGCTGCCCTTTCTGGTCACCGTAGAGAGGCACTCGGCCACAAACGACAATCTCGCCCAAGATCCGGCGGCGCTCGAAAGCGCTCTCGGCAGCGCGCCTGGGGCCACCGATTCCTCCGGAGAAATCCTGGTGGAACCGAAGAAACGTGCCAAGCTGCACGTGGTTTCGGGAAACATGCAGATGTTTCTCGAGGTCCTTCCATTGGAAAAAGGCGCCTTCCACGACACGGTCCGCGTGAAGATTCCCGGAAGCGGCCAGATCCTGCATGGCCAGGTGGTCGCCGCAGGCCAGCTGGAGGCCCGGTTTTGAGCACTTCTGCTCCCATGAACCTGCGCCCGAAGACGGCGGCTAGATTCCTGTGTGCGGTGCTGTTGGCCGGCCTGTTTTCGGCCGCCTCCACCCCGGCCAATCTCCTGCGGGACCGCAAAAAGCCCGGACCAGCCAGCACCTCTCTTGACGATTATCTCAAGCGCGTGCGCGCGGCGGGCAGCGAAGTGCCGGCCAGTCCGGGGAGTCTTTGGGTTTCCAGCGGACCGCTGTCGAGCATGGCGTCTGACTACAAGGCCCGCTGGCCCGGCGACCTGATCGTGGTCCAGCTGGTCGACACTTTCTCGGCTGCCACCAGCGGGGAGAACAACACTTCGCGTCAGTTCAGCACACAGTCAGCCATCACCGGGCTGCTTGGTAAATTCGGCGCGAGCAACGCGCTGCAAAACATGTTCAACGCCAACTCCGCCACGGCCCTGGACGGGAAAGGGGCCTCGACCATGAGCTCAAGCCTCAATCTGAGTCTCTCCGGGCGGGTGGTGGACGTGCTGCCCAACGGCGTGCTGGTGATCGAAGCCGTGCGCGACTTCACGGTGGGCAACGACCGCCAGACGGTCACCCTGCGCGGTTTGGTCCGCCCTGGGGACGTGACCACCGGAAACACCGTGCTGTCCACGCAGGTCACAAGCGTGGAGCTGTCCATCAAGGGCAAGGGCGCGGTGGCCGACGCCAGCGCGCGGCCCAACGCCGTGGTGCGCCTGTTGCTGAAGGTTCTGAGCTTTTAGGGAGACTGTTCGCCATGTCACGTATCGCTGCCACTGCTTGGGCGACCTTCTTTTTGGCCTTTGCCGCCGTCCTTGCTTCGACGGCCCGCGGAGCCGTGGACAGCCCCAGTCCCCGGGGAGCCCAGATCAAGGACATCACCACCATCGAAGGCGTGCGCGACAACCCACTGGTGGGCTACGGCGTGGTGGTGGGACTCAACCGCACCGGCGACAGCCAGCAGACCGTCTTTTCTACCCAGACCCTGGCGAACCTGTTGCAGCGCATGGGCGTGCAGGTGCCAGCCACCTCCATCCGCGTCAACAATATGGCCGCCGTATTTGTAACCGCGGAGCTACCTCCTTTTGCCCGGCCGGGCATGAAAATCGACGTGACCGTCTCCTCGGCCGGGGATGCCAAGAGCCTCGCCGGAGGCCTGCTCCTGATGACTCCCCTGCAGGCCGCCGACGGCACGGTGTACGCGGTGGCCCAGGGAGCCTTGACGCTGGGCGGCTACAGCGCCGGGGCCAACGGCAACACCAAAACCGTCAACCATCTCACCGTGGGGCGCGTGCCAGAAGGCGGCATCGTCGAGCGCGATACGGCGGTCGATCTGGCCAGCATGACCAAACTGTCGCTGCTGCTGCGCGATCCTGACTTTTCGGCCGCGCGTGACGTGGCTGCGGCCATCAATAAGGAGATGGGCAAGCAGGTGGCCCGTGCCGTCGACAGCCGCCGCGTGGACGTCATCGGCCTCACCGCCACAGTGGGAGCCATCCCCGAGTTTATGGCCCGCATCGGCACCCTGCCGATCAGCGTGCATCCGGCTGCCAAAGTCGTCGTGAACGAGCGCACCGGAACGGTCGTGATGGGCAGCAGCGTCACTCTGAGCGCCTGCTCTATTCTGCACGGCAACCTGGCGATCCAGATTGCCACCCAGTTCCAGGTCTCCCAGCCATCGGCTTTTGCAAGCGTGGGGCAGACCGAGGTCGTGCCGCAGACGCAGGTACAGGCCTCCGAGACTCCCGCGCAGCTGATTCAGCTCAAGGAAGGAGCCACAGTGGAAGAGCTCGTGCGCGGCCTGCAAACCCTGGGAGCCGGGGCGCGCGACATCGTCTCCATCCTGCAGGCCATCAAGGCTGCCGGGGCTCTTGAAGCCGATCTGGAGGTGCTGTAATGTTTCCCACCGATGCTGGCACGATTTCCGCAGCCGGCGCAGGAGCCACCGTCCCGCCGGCGCCGGGCTTAGCCGACCAAGAAAAACTCAAGAAGGCCGCAGGCGACTTCGAATCCATCTTGCTTGCGTCCATGTGGAAGGGCATGAAGCAGAGTTTCGGCACCTCGGAAGCCGACGCCGATCCGGCCCACGGTACCCTCGATGACTGGGGCATCGAAATCATGTCTGGGGCGGTGGGCCGGGCGGGTGGCTTAGGCATTGGCCGGCTCCTCCTCAAGCACCTGGAACCAGCGCTAAGAAGCCACCCCGCCGGAGCGGCTGTTGACGGGCAGGTTGCTGCGGTCAGTGAAAAGTAAAGAAACGGGTTACATTTTGCATTAATGTTTTCTGGTTCCAGGCCGATGAACTTAGAGAAGTGAAGGGCGGTTTCGCGCGGCGCTGGCAGAGAGGAGCAGGATGCGCATTGATCCAAGTTTCCAGTATCTGGGCAACGCTGCCGATGGCGTGGGAAAGCCTCCGGGACAGACTAAGGTTCTTGCGTCGGAAACCGCTGCAGGCGATTCCTCGGCGACCGATGCCGGCGACACCGTGCAGCTGTCTGGAACTCTCAGCCAAGTGCAGCAGCTGACGGCGCAGCTGGCCCAGACACCCGACGTGCGCACCGACCTGGTGGCGGCACTGCAGCAGCAGGTCCAGCAGGGCACCTACCAGCCTAGCAGCGAGCAGATCGCAAGCGCCATGATGGCCGAGCTTTTCGCCGGCAGCCAAGGATAATCCTCGTTTGCGTGGAACGATGTCATGGCGGATCTCTTGCCATCCCGGATCGAACCGTTGGGCGACAGCGCCGGAAATGCGGCAGAATCCCGCCGGGAACGGCCTCCCCAGCCCAAGGTCCCGGTAAAGCCGGCAGCGGCCCCTCCACCTCTTGACCCGGAACCGGAACAGGATGAAGCCCATCAACTCGATGAACTGGCCTAAGCGATGAACGGGCGGCAACCATGAACGCCGAAAGCAAACGCTATGGGGAACTGCTTGAGCGGCGTTTGGCGCTGCTTGATTCCCTGTCCAAAGCGTTGACTGAGTCGCGCGCCGACTTCATCGCTCTGGACCTAGAGGCCATGCGCCGGCGGATCCGGGAGCAAGAGCAATTCTGCCAGCAGATAAGGGCCCTCGACGCCGACATCACACAGGCGCAGATGCACTGCGCCAAGCTCGCCGGCGTGCCCCCGGTCACCGACCAGATCCATTGGCCGCAGACCGATGGCGGCAATGCGGCCCCCGCAGACCCTGCTTCCTTGGAAAAGATCCGCGAAGTCATGCGGCGCGTGGCCGCCGCACAGGACCAGCTGAAGCGCCTCAACAACGATCACCAGGCCATGCTGCGGCGCTCGCGCCGCACGGTGCACGTGCTCATCAATCTCTTCCAGTCGCACGCGCCCACCTATGCGGCGCAGGTTTCGCCGGCGACCGGCACTCTCTGTGAGGAAAGGGTCTAACCTGTGGGAACCCTGGGAGCCAGTCTCAATATTGCCGTGGGGGCCATGCTCGCCGACCAAACGGCGCTGAGCGTCACGAGCAACAACATCGCCAATGCCAACACCCCCGGCTATTCGCGGCAGACCGTCGATCTGGCGGAGATTGCGCCCACCCTCGACGGGGGCTTGCTCGTAGGCAACGGCGTGCAAGTGGAACAGATCGTGAGCCAAAGCAGCAGCCTGCTACAAACGCAGCTGGATCAAGAGACCCAGCAGCAGAGCAAATACAGCTCCTATCTCAATTCCATGCAACAGGTGCAGACGCTGTTTAACGAAACCAGCGGGAACGGCCTGCAAAGTTCGATCACCGGCTTCTTCAACAGCCTGCAGCAGCTCTCGACGAGTCCCTCGGACACGAGCCTGCGGGAAGGCGTGCTGACCGCCGCTCAGAACATGGCCCAAGCCTTCAGCAGCACAGCCGCAAACCTCATCTCCCAGCAGCGCAGCGCGGATGCCTCGGTCACCCAATCGGTCGACCAGGTGAATTCGCTGACAGCACAGATCGCGCAGCTTAACGGCGAAGTCAGCAATGCCAACAACACGGGGCAGAACCCCGGGACGTTTGCCGACCAGCGCGATCAGTTGATCAACCAGCTTTCGGGTCTAATCGATGTGTCCGAGATTCCCGCCGGCAACGGCAGTCTCACACTGACCACCACGGGTGGGGCCAACCTGGTAGTGGGAAACCAGAGCTTCCAGCTGACCACGCAAGCCGATCCCACCACGGGATTTCAACAGGTGATCTCGCAAGGCACAAATATCACTTCCTCGATTACCGGAGGAGCGCTCGGCGGGGACATCCAGGTGCGCGACGCCTCCATCCCTTCGATCCTTTCATCGCTCGATTCACTGGCTTCCAATCTGGAGACCTCCGTGAACTCGGTCAACCAGGCCGGTACAGACCTCAACGGCGCACCGGGCGGAAACTTTTTTGTGCCTCCGCCGGCCGGAGGAACCGGGGCCGCCCTGCAAATGAGCGTGGCGCTGACCGATCCGGCACAAATTGCCGCCAGTCTGGACGGCAGCACGGGGGACAATTCCAATCTCACGGCCATGCTCAACCTGCAGAACCAAACCATCGTCAACGGCCAGACGCCGCTTAATGCTTACTCCAATCTCGTTTTTCAAATCGGCAACGACGTCTCGACGGCCCAGTCGGAGATGAGCGGCTCGCAAGCCGTGGCGCAGCAGATCCAGAACCAGATCGGCAGCGTCTCGGGGGTGAACATCAACGAAGAGGCCGCCAACCTGATTCAGTACCAGCAGGCCTATGAGGCCGCCGCGCAAGTCGCGGGGGTCATCAATTCCCTGACGGCCACGGCCATCAATCTGGGCCAGACCTCCACGGTGACCGGCTAATGAGCGTGCGTCTCAACCCGAACGTCCTGCCGGACCTGCTCACCTCGATCGAGCAGGCCCAGCAGAACCAGCAGAACGCCATCGAGCAGATGTCGACGGGAAAAAGCGTCAACAATCTTTCCGACAATCCCGCCGCGGCTGCGGCGCTCGTCGGCAACGACGCGCTCACCAGCGAGAACGATCAATTCCTGACCAACATCAGCGACGTCCAGGGCAAGATGCAGGCGGCCGATTCGGCTTTGAATAACGCCCAACAACTCTTGACCACCGCTATTACCGTAGGGGCCGAGGGAGCCAACGGCACGATGTCGGCGGCCGACCGCCAGGCGCTCGCCCAGCAAGTACAAGGGCTGCAGCAGCAGATGCTCGGTCTAGCCAATACCACCTACCAGGGCGTCTATGTGTTCGCCGGTACCAACGTGAGTGCCCCGCCCTTCGTGCAGGATGCGAGCGCGGCCAGCGGCGTTCAGTACAACGGGAATTCCGGCGTGACCAGCGTGCAGGTCGGGGAAGGCCAGTCGGTGCAAACCGATCTTCCCGGCGATCAACTGTTTCTCAACCCTTCTGGCAGCATCCTGGGGGCCCTCAACGATCTGGCCAACGCGCTCACCTCGGGCAACGGCCTCGATGCCGCCAACACCGAGGTGCAGCAGGCCTTCGCGCAGTTGAATACGCAACAGGTCTTCTATGGCAACGCCCTCAGTCAGCTGCAGAACTCCCAGAATTTCCTCAACCAGGAACAGGTCAATCTGAGCTCCCAGCAGAACCAGCTGGTCGGTGCCAATTTGACTGCCATCGTGGCCCAGGATTCCCAAGACCAGGTTGATCTGCAGGCGGCCCTGAGCGCCACCGGCCAGGTCCTGAACCTTCCGAACCTGCTGAGCTACTTGAAGTAATTCCCCGCTGCGGTGCCCGGCACGAGCTAGCTAGCTAAAGGCTGTTGCAAAACCCGAGGCTTAACCCCTGCCTAGATTAGTCCGCCTTAATATGTGGGTCGCTTCCCCGACTGATGGGCGAAGCCGACCCCACCGCGCCCGGAACGGGGGGGATGGCTCACAGCATCGGCGCGACGCCCCGGCCCCACGCGGGAGACTCCCCTTTTCTATTTATTTTAAAAGGGTTAGCAGGACAGAGACGCGGTGCTGTTTACACGCTTTGGCCGTGCCGCCAAGCCGCTACCTTCTCGCAGCCCGCCTGGATTTCCGACGGCTGTGTGGAAGCGGGCGTGCTTCTTCTCTGGCCAGAGCCAACGGCTTGCCTCAGGCGGCGGCTCAACCGAGGAGGATGGCATCCGGCCATGCAAAAAACTGCGCTCGTTACCGGCATTACCGGGCAGGACGGCTCCTATCTGGCCGAGTTTCTGCTGGCCAAAGGCTACCGCGTTTTCGGACTGGTGCGGCGCAACAGCACCATCTATTTCGAGCGCCTGGCGCACTTCCAGGACGAGCTTGAGCTGCTCCCGGGGGATCTGCTAGACCAAAACTCCCTGATCACGGCCATCCGCCAGAGCCAGCCCACCGAAGTCTACAACCTGGCTTCGCAATCCTTCGTGCCGACTTCCTGGAACCAGCCCGTGCTCACCGGAGAATTTACAGCCTTGGGTGTGACGAGGGTGCTTGAAGCCATCCGGGTGGTCAACCCTGAAATCCGCTTCTACCAGGCCTCTTCGAGCGAGATGTTCGGCATGGTGCGCCAACCCCAGCAGAACGAGCAGACGCAGTTCTACCCGCGCAGCCCGTATGGGGTGGCCAAGCTGTACGGCCACTGGCTGACGGTGAACTACCGCGAGAGCTATGACCTCTATGCCTGCTCCGGCATCCTGTTCAATCATGAGTCGCCGCGCCGCGGACTGGAGTTTGTGAGCCGCAAGGTGAGCCATGCGGTCGCGCGCATCAAGCTGGGCTTGCAACGCCGCCTGAAGATGGGCAACCTGGAGGCTCGGCGGGACTGGGGATTTGCCGGCGACTATGTCGAAGCCATGTGGCTGATGCTGCAGCAACCCAAACCGCAGGACTACGTAATCGCCACCGGAGTGACGCGCTCGGTGCGCGACCTGCTGGAGCTGGCCTTCTCGCATGTGGGCCTGGATTACCGCGCCCACGTCGAAGTCGATCCCGCGCTGCTGCGGCCTGCCGAAGTCCAGCACCTGCACGGGGATTGCTCGAAGGCGGCGCGCGAACTCGGTTGGAAGCCCAAGACTTCGTTCAAACAGATGGTGGCCCTGATGGTGGACGCCGACCTAGCGCGGCTGAGCGGTCACCTTTCGGCGCCGGTGGCCGAGACCCGTCCGGCCGACGTAGTGATCGGCTAAAGGGCGCCCTCTCCCCGCGCCGGGAAACCGTGGTCCCAACACCACGGCAGGACCATCAATGGTCCTTGAGTCCTTGCTTCTCGACCCGAAGGTTCTTGCCGGAATCTCCCGGCGCACCGGGGCCTTGTCCCAACCATCGAATGGAAGTCAGAATTCCGCCAGTGAGTGCCGGGTTACGACTCGATGCTCGCCAGAACCGAAACCGCAGGCGTCGAGGCAGGCACAGCCGTCAGATGTGCGATGCGGTCGAGGTAGAGCGGGGTGACCTGCGGCCAGGCGTAGCTGCGCGCCACCAGTTCGGCAGCCCGCTGGCCCCGCCGTAGGGCCTCCGCACGATTTTCGTAGATGCAGCGCAGCGTCTCGGCCAGGGCGTTTAGATCCGGCTCAAACCAGGTCCAAGTTCCGGTGAACTCGCCAAACGGTGGCGGTGGTTCGGTCACTGGCACTTCGGTGGCCGGCAGGAGATAGGCGCATTCCGGCGAACAGAATTCCAGGGCCGGTCCGGCGGCCGTGGTCACCACCGGGCGGCCGCACGCCATGGCCTCGATCAGGGGCATTCCAAATCCCTCGCCGCGATAGGGCAGCACCAGCGCGTCGCAGCCGCGGTAGAGCGCGGCCAATCTACGGTCGTCAAGCTCCTCGGTCAGCACCACGATGGGGGCGGTACCGGGCCGGGCAGCCATTTTCTGCACCCGCGGCAACAGCGTGTTGTGGCGGTAGAAGCTCGCCGCCCCGGTATCCTTGAAGACCAGCGTTACATCGTCCTCCTCGCAGAAGGCGTCCGCATAGGCCTGTAACAGCAGATCGGCGCCCTTGCGGAGGATGGTTCCGCCGACGAACAGAAACACGCAGCCGCGGCACCCGTCGGGGCGCGCCGGGGAGACGCGCGGGTGAAACCGCTCCGGGGCAAAACCGTTGGGGATGACCTGCACGCGCTGCCGGTTCACCCCACCTTGCACAAACGCGTCCGCCACGAACCGCGAGGGCACCCACAGCTCGTCCACCGAACCCTCGATCTCGCGCACCCAGGCGCGCGGCACGGCGCGGTGTTCCCAGGGAACGATGCACGCGAGCCGCCCGGACTCCGGGGACCGGAAATCGGGCGGCCACTGATGGCGGATAGTGAGGTCCAAACGGGCCGGATGGCGGCGCAACCCGCGAGCGATCTGTTCCCGCCCTGGCAGGACCCGCGAGGCCGACGACCCCGATTCGGTGGGCTCAAGGGTTACATCCAACCCGTCGCCCTCGAGCAGGGCGCAGCCCAAGGCCTGGTTGATGCGGGCATGGCCGGACAGAATCAGAAAGGATCCTTCCAGGGACACGCCGGGCTTCTCCCCCTCTTGCCGAGGACCGGGGCGCAGACGTCGCTCGACCGAGGCCAGGCGGGTGCGCAGCGCCTCGCTCGCGTCGGCGGCCAGAGGAAGCGTCCGCAGCAGACGCCGCGGCGGAGCCAGCACACCATGCAGTAGAAAGAAGTCAAACACCGCCGCCAGATAGTCGGGTTCGCGCCGCACCAGTTCGCACAGGGGTTGGTGCAGCTGCTCGGCCCGAAAGCGGGACATCCGCTGCCGTAGAATCGCCGCTACCGAAGGCACAAACGCCGGGCGCTGGTAGACGCCGGGCAGAAAATGGGAGAGCGCGCGATCCTGCTCCCCCACTTGCTCGCAAATGGTTCCCAGCAGCCAGGAAGAGCGGTAGGAGGACTCTCCCCCGCTGCCCACAAATTCACCGCTTCCCATCCGCAGGGCCGTCTCCAAGTGAGCCACCGCCTGGGAGGATTTCCCGCGGCGCATCCACAGGATCGCTCCCAGGTAGTGCAGTTCGGCGTATCCCGGATAGGCGCGCAGGCCGAGCGCCAGAAGCTCTTCGGCCTTTTCCCATTTCTTGTGGCGCAGCAGGGTCGCGATCAGATTGCGCAGAACCAGGCTGGCAAACAGCGGCGGAAGCTTGCGCTTCTGCCACAATTCCTTCAAGGGACCAGCGGCGCCGTCCCGGTCTCGCTCGCCTAGCAGGGCCAGGTGCAATTCCGCCCAGGGCTGCGCGCAAGACTTCCAGGTCTGCCGCGCCGCCTCCGAGGGTGCCGTCGCGCCCGCCACGCGCAGGGCGCGCGTGATTCTATCTTTGCTCGCACCCGCCGCCAGCAGCCGCGGCTGCACACCAATCAGATCGGCCTCCGCCAAACACGGCAGATGCACGGGCAGAAAAGTCGCAACGGGCAGCGCGGAGAAAAACACCGCGCGCAGCTGCTCGCTCGTGCCGCGCAGCAACTGGTCGCCTTCGATCCAAACAAGAGCGGCGTTGGCGGCGCCCTTCCAAGGCTCGCCGCGCCACACGCCCAGATCCTCGGTCGAAAACATATCCGCGGCGAGGCGCACCGCTTCCGGAACGCTCTCCAGTTGAGCGGCGTCGGTCGCCAGCAAAACGCGCGGGCTCGTTTCGGCGCACGACTTGGTGCGGCCGGTCTGGGGCGCGATGACGCAGATACTCAATCGGTTTTCCTTTCACCCGCCGGCACAGCGTGTTGCGGTCAGCCCAGCAGTCGCTCGAACGCGGGAACCCAGTGATCCTCGATCACACGGTCCCAGTCCCAGTTTTGCACCATTTCCTGGCGGCCCAGAACGGCCTTGCGGCGGGCCTGTTCGGGGTGCGTGAACACATACCGCATGTGCTGGCGCAGGTGCTCCAAGCTGGGTTCAGCCCAGCGGTGCCCCGCGAAAAGCTCGACGTCGCTGTTCCAAGGCACCGGCACGACCGCGCAATCGATCAGTTCGCTGTTCCCGTCGTGCAGGAAATCGGTCTGCCCGCTCCAGCGCGTGGCGATCACCGGGCATTCACAGGCCAGCGCTTCCATGTAGGGACGCCCGTAGCCCTCGCCGCGGGAGGGCAGCACGAAGGCGTCCGCGGAGGCGTAGAGCCGCGGAATGTCCGCCGTGGATAGAAAGCTCGGGTCATAGACGATCAGGGCGGGGGCATCTTCAATGCGCATCCCCACTTCGTGCTCGACGAAGTGGGCGATCCGCGGCAGCAGATTGGCGGTCACGTCCGGGCGCGCGTAGGTTTTCAGGATCAAGGCCACATCCTCGTCCCGTCGGAACTCGCGCAGGTAGGCGCGCAGCAGCACGTCGGGTCCCTTGCGGTGCGTCCATTCAAACACCGAGAGGAAGTTGAACCCGCGACGGCACGGGATCGGCAGGGGCGACAGTCCGGGACGAAACTGGGCGGTGTGCACTCCGGAAGGAAGCACGCGTAAGCGCTGCGGCGAAACACCCGCGGAGGCAAAAACGTCGCGATTGAACGTGCTGGGCACCCACACTTCATCCATCGCTTCGCAGTAGAAGGACCATCCGTCGGGGATCGCGTCGGTCTCAAACATGGTGCGCCCGACCCGCGTCCCTCCGTGCAGGGCGAGATTGAAATCGTGCGCCGGAACATGCTGAAACAGGACGCCGCGCGCCGCGTCCACACTCTGGTGCTTTAGCAGCTCCAGCTCCTCGAGCTCGGCTTGGGTGAGCAGATCCAGGGTGTCCTGCTGCGCACCCAGCGGCTCCAGGCGCAGTGGAACGCCGGCGCGATGCAGACCGAATACGATGCCGCGGGTTTCATCGGCATAGCCGCTGCCGTCATACACCATGCCGCGAAAGAGCACGCCGGGCGGCGTCCGCCGAAGGGTCGTTGTTCGGAGGCCTGCGCCCCCGGCTGGACTTATCAATGGAATTAGAAACTCCTAATCCGCGCACCGCGCGCCGCTGCGCTCGGGCTGCCGTGTTTAATCCGCTCTAACGGGAGGGGACCCTGCGAGAAGAAAAGCCGCCCGCCAATCACACGCCCGCGAAATCTCGCTCTCGGGAGAAGCACATCCAGGGCCAAAAGGCCTCCTCCACAGAAGACGGCGGTTCCTCGGTAGAATCCTCGGCCGCCGCTGGGTGCGGCCGATGTTGAGTTGGGGGATAGGATCTAGCAAGGGGCTGCGGAGAAACAGTGGGGCGCCCCCTGCGGGCTCGCAAGCCACTGCCGCTGGGCCCTCTCGATGGAACAGCTAAAATCGCTTTGAAAGCGCGCGCCCGAGAAGTGCCGGGCAACCGCTTCCCGGGCGGCCGCTCCCATGCGCTGGGCGAGCGCCCTGTCCCCCAGCAGCCGTAGCGCGTAGCTGCGCAGCTCCGCCGGATCATCGGAAACAAAGCCGCTCACGCCGTGTTCCACGGCAGACGTCGGATGGCAGTTACCCAGCACCGGCAAGCCCGCCGCCATGGCCTCGAGGGTAGCCATGTTGTAGCCATCTTCCAGACGCGGATCAGCGGTGTGAATGTAGAAGCGGTGCTGGCTGAAGATCCCTTTTAGATGGTCCCATCCGGCAGCCGGCTGCACGCCCTCCATCCCCGGGTTGTGACCTACCAGCGTGACGGGCAGTTCGCCAAAGGCCTGCCGGTGAAACTCCCACCGCAGAATGCGCGGCCGCCGCAGAATGTGGTTGGCCACGCGCAGCCCGCGCGCGGTCTCTCCCCGCCACGGGCCATAGTCGGCCACATCGGCCGAAAAAGGCACGAGGTCGTCTTCCCATCCCCAGGAACGGCCCTTGAGCCGGGAGACGGCGACCACGTGGGTGGCTGTCAGAGCTAGGAACTTCGCCACCGCTTCGCGAAACCGGTCCACGGGTACCGGCAGCTGCTGCTCCAGAGCGGCCCCGTCGAGGGTTTCATGGAGAACCAGCAAGCGCGGGCCAGGAATGTTTTTGGCGTCAAGAAGGTCACTCAGGTTATGGGCGATGATGCAGCCGTAGGGTTCCGCGCTCCGCAGAGCCTCCTCGAGATGGATCAACCGCGCCTGGGGCGGAACCGGCCGCATGTGGTGGTCCCAACCGGCCGGTCGCCCGCGCAATCCCACCACGATGTCCAGGGGGCGGTGGAGAAGGCGCATCTGGTACACCCACGCCTCGTGGCAGGCGAAGACCAGCAGGGGGCGGTGCTTCCAGCAGGGGTCAAGAGTCGTGGGGGAGGCCATGGGTGCGGTCAGAAATGTTTCAGCAGTGGGAGGCTCGGTTCATTGGGTTTGTTGCCAGGTGTGGGCCCATAAACGGACCGTTTCCAAATGACCGCGCCGTGCTGCGACCTGCGCGCAGCGGGTCAGCAGCACGCAGCGCAAACGCTCAAAAGCTTGGTCCATCTCTGCGAGGTTCTGGGCGTAGATCTCCAGCTCCTTCCGCAGTTCGCCCGACGCCGCGCGCAGCTGCTTCGCTTGAGAAACCACCGGGGCCATGGCGCTCACGGGCCCGGCGATCGCGCGCACATCTTCGGCCGTGAAATTCCGCCGCCCCACCAGCGCTTCGCCGACGCGGCCTAGAAACAGCCGCAGCTCCGCGTTCACCTGGCGGACCTGCTGCATGGTGTAGTCTTGCATCACACGTTCCAGCGCGAGCCGGCAGCAGACCCCTCCGCGCCCTCGCCCTCGGCGGCATAGGGCGCGCGCGCCGTTGGCGCATTCCCGGCGGCCAAATCTCGTTCGGCCTGCTGCCAGGCCTGTCGCACGGGAAGGAACAGGCCGATGAGCCTTTCGATTTCCGCGCCGCTGGCGCGCACGTTGGCGTCCACGATCATGGCGCGGGTGACTCGGTAGAAACCCGAGAGATGGCGGGCCACCTGGCCGCCGCGCTCGTAATCGAGCACGCTCTCAAGCTCGGCAATGATCAGCAGGGCGTGATTGAGCGCCCGCGTGCGGCGCTCGACGTCTCCCTCCCGCAGCGACTCCAGGGCTCGACGCAAGTCCTCGACCACCGCGTCGTAGAGGCGCGCCACCAAACCGACCGGATGGGCTCCTTGCGCGCTGCCTTGGAGGTAGCGCCCGGCAATCTGTTGTTGGTTCATCCCTGGCCGAGCCCCGCCAACTGCGCCGTCATCTGGCTCTGGAGTTGCGGCATTTCATCCAGGGTGATCTGCATCTGCGCGTACTCATTGGTGAGGTTCTGTTCCTGGGTGGTCAACTGGGACTGCATGGCATTGATCTGCTGCGTCAGGTCCTGGCTGGACTGCGAGAGGCCCTGAAGGTCCAGCGTGATCGCACCCTGGCTGGGATCGGTGAGCTGCGTGAGCGTGTTCGACAGCAGGGTGGCCACGCCCCCCGTGCCTTGCAGCAGACTCTGCACGCTGCTGAAGTTGCTGTCGATGGCGTTTGAGAGCGTCCCGGAATCCACCGTCAGGGTGCCGTCCGTGTTGAGGTTGACGCCAATACTGGCCAGATTCACCAAGCCGTTGTTGCCGCTGATCGAAGCGGTCACCGCCGTAAGCAATTGGTTCTGCACGTTGCGCAAAGTATTGTCGGCCTCAAGCGGTCCGCCCCCGGTGCCGTCCGCGGAGACGTCGAACTGGGAGTTGAGATCCCCGATCACCTGGTTCCAGGCGGCAACGAAGGAATTGATGGCCGAGGTGGCTTGGCTGGCGTCGGGAGCAAGCGACAGGCTAACGGTGGTGCCGGCTGCGGCACCGGCCAGATTTAGCGTCACCCCTGGGATGACCCCGGTCACGGTGTTGCTGGTCGAATCGACGGGCACGCCGTCGACCGTGAGCGAGGCGTTGGCGCCAGTGGCTGCCGGATTAAAGGTCAGCCCGGTCGAGTTTTTCGAGATAGTGATATTTCCGGAGGCCCCGGAGGTCCCACTCACCAGCGCCAGGCGCGCCCCGTTGGCATCGTTGATGACGCTGGCGGTGACACCGATGTTCTGGCTGTTGATGGCGGCCGCCAGGCTGTCCAGTGTGTTGTCGGTAGTATCCACGGTGACCGTGGCGGCTGCGCCGCCCCCGACGGCAATCTGAAAGCTCCCGGTGCCGATGGCAGTTGTGCTCGAGGCCACCGCGTTGGTGTAGCTGGAGGCGGTGGTGGCCAGCGAGTTGATAACGATGGCGTGGCTGCCGACCTGTGCCGTGGAATCGGCGCTGGCCGTGAGCAGGCTCGGGTCGGAGGACGTGGCGGTCAAGGAGTTGACTGATCCGCTGGGATCGCTCAGGGCACTGACCGCCGTGCCCAGGCTCTGCACATCGGTCTCAATGCTCTGCAGCGCGGACGATTGATTTTGAACGGTCGTCTGCTGCGTCTGCAGGGCTTGCAAGGGCTCTTGCGCCGCCGTGATAGCCGCGGTCAGAAGGGTCTGGACATCGATGGTGTTGCTTCCCGCAGGCAGCAGCACGTTGCCGAAATTGTTAATGGTCCCCATGGTTCCCTTGGCCCCGCTTGTTTGCTGCCCGGGCCTTGTTCAATGCAGCGGGGGCGGAGACCCCAGAGGTCTCCGCCCCCGCCTAGTTCAGCGAACCGCTTCTCGATCAACTGCGACCTAGTGCAGCAGCGTCAGAATACTCGACTCCTGCGAGTTGGCCTGCGCCAGAGCGGCCATACCGGTCTGGCTCAAGACCGACTCTCGCGAAAGATTCGAGATGGTCGACGGGATGTCGGCCGCCATGATGTTATTTTCCGCCGCTGTCAGGTTGGTGATTTCAGTCGTCATAACGGCCGAAGCGTCTTGCAAGCGCACCACCGAGGCGCCAATCGAACCACGGTCATTGGCCACCGTCTGTATAGCCGCATCGATGGCCGTCAGAGCGGCCTGCGCGTTGACCCCGGACGTCCCGGCCAGGGAGGTGTTGACCCCCCCGGTCGTGAGGCCCAAACTCGTGGAGGAGAGAACGCCCACCGAGTTGGTGATCGTGCTGGTCGAATTGGCATCGGTGAGGAAAATCGACGTCGTGGTGGCGGAGAAAACCGAGGTTCCGTTATAGGTGGTCGTGGTGCCGATCTGGTTGATTTCCTGCAGGATCTGCTGGTATTCCGAGTTGAGCGAGTCGCGCTGCGAGCTGCTGACTGTTCCGCTGGCCGCTTCTGTAGCGATCGTGACCGCGGTATTTAGAAGGGAGGTGACCTGCGACAGCGCGCCGTCGGCCACCTGCAAGGATCCCACGCCGTCATTCGCGTTGGACACCGACTGGTTGAGCGCCGCGATGTTGGCCGACAGGCCATTGGCAATGGCCAAGCCGGCGGGATCATCGGCACCGGAGTTGATGCGCATACCGGTCGCCAGCTGCTGCAGAGTCGTGTTCAGGGAAGACTGCGTGTTGTTGACCGCTGCTTCCGCCTGCAGGGCGTTGATGTTGTTAAGAATGCCGAAAGCCATTGTGAGAGGCTCCTTTTCCGTAGATTTGAGCGTCCCGGTCTGCGGCTAGGAGCCTTTGGCTAGGAAGAACCGCACCCTAGTGCCGCGAGGACTCGCCTTACGCCTACGGGAACTTCTCGTCGTTCACTCACTTCTTCGGCAGTGCTGCTTTGAAACTTTAGTCCTGGGCGGCTTCGGTACCGGAGTTCTGGAGCGCTGTTACAAGTTGATTAACGCCCGCCCCCTGCCGTGTGGCCAGGCTTGCAAGTTCCTGCTCCAGAAGGGGATCGCCGGCGTGCAGCTGCCGTCCCACATGCAAGACGGCGGTCGCCCGCGCCCAATCCCCTTGGCCGGTCCACAAACGGGCGGCTCGCAGGAAGTCGCTCGCGGAGGTGCCCGGAACTCGGCGCAGTTTGTTTTCCGCCGCCAGAGCCGCCTCGGGATGGCGCTCGAGCCACACAAGCAGAAGGACCAGCCGGTCGTGCAACTCGCCCCAGTCCGGACGCTGTTGCACGGCGTGGCGCACGGCTCGCAGGCCCTCCTCGAGCGACCCCGCTCGCGCCAACGCCAGTCCCAGCTTGCTCTCAAGCGCCGCCGCTTGCGGAGAGCGTTCGAGCGCTAGCCGATAGGCCCGCACGGCCGCCCCAAATTCCGCCAAATTGTAGTGCGCATCGCCGGTGGCTTCGGCCACCGCCGGTGTGTCGTGGCCGCACCGCTCGGCCCTCCGCAGGCAGCCCAAGGCCTCCCGGTGTTCCTCCCGCCGCAGGTGAGTTACGCCGGCGAAAAACCAGGCCAGACCCCACTGCGGGCTCCAGTCGCAGGCCTTTTTGAAGCAGGCCAGGGCTTCCGCCAAATGGCCGAAATTGTCAAGTTCTAGGAGTCCGAGTTCCAGTTGTGCTTGGGCATTCTGCGGCATCTCCCTCACTTTCTGTTGACCCAGTTCCCGGTACAGGCAGTTTTTGCGCGCCCGCGTTTCGGCGCCCTCAACCAGACCGAAATGGTGGATCAGCAGCGCTGACTGGCCCAGCCGGAGCCCGGCCTCCTCAAGGCGCGGCCCCACGCTTTCATGCACGCGCCCGACAAAAAAAATGCGCGGATCCCGCCGGAACAGCCGGACATTTTCGTGTTCCACATAGCCAGGATAGGCTTGCGCCGCGGGCAAGCGGAAGTCGTTCGGTTTCGCGGGTCGGTCCCACACGCGGCCTTCCAGACTCCGCATGTAGTTGCGGATGCACACCTGGTAGCCGAACACGTCCCCGCCGGCTGTCAGCGTGGCCACTGCCGCTCCCGCGGCAGGGTCAAGAAGCTCGTCTGCGTCCAGGCTCAAAACCCAGGCGCTCCCGACCGACTCCAGGGCGCGATTGCGCGCCGCGGCAAAATCATTGTTCCAGGGCACCTCCACGACGCGCGCTCCACACTCGCGGGCGATGGCCGGGGTGCCGTCGGTCGATCCGGTGTCGGCGATCACCATTTCGTCCACAATCCCCCGCACGCTGTCAAGACAACGGCGCAGCGTGAGGGCTTCATTGCGCACAATCATGGAGAGCGCGACGCGCGACATAGAAATGTTACCTACCCCCTCTTCCCTCGCGGATGAAATCCTCCGACCCCGGCCTGCGGCAAATTTCCCCTTGGGAGAGCCTCCGGAGGATGCTCCGCCAGGCCCCGCCGGTCCCGGCTTGCCGCTCCGCCGGGCAAAACTTGCCCGGGGCCCCCGGTTTCCTGATGCTTTACCGACTGCCGAGCTAGCTGCGATGCACGCCCACGGCCATAGACGGCCGCCCCCGCCGCAACCGGTGCGGTAACCGGCACGACTTTTCCCCTTCCGGCACTGAACTCAAAGGCGGTCTGTGCCGATAAGACACTTGAGGCGCTCCTGTGCTCTCCTAACGGGGCAGGTGTTTTCCGGGACCCATACGATGATCCAGCTGACGCGCCTGAACCATAACCCCTTGATCATCAATTCCGACCTGATCAAGCTGATTGAAACCGCTCCCGACACCACGCTGAGCCTGGTCACGGGAGAAAAGATCGTGGTCCTTGAATCAAGCGCCCAGGTAGTCGAAAAGATTGTGGAGTTCCGCCGCCGGATTCTGGCGGAGCTTCCGTTCCAGATGGAGAATCCGGGGCCTTCTGCCCCCAACGCGGCCCGGCAGATTCAATTTCCGGCGGGAAAGAGCTAACCAGGGCATGGACAAGAGCAGTTTTGGCGGGGTGGTCGTGGCGGCCGGGGGCATCCTGCTCGGTCTGACCCTTGAGGGCGGGAAGGTTGCGCAGATCATCCAGCCCACCGCGGCTATGATCGTTTTTGGTGGCACGCTCGGCGCAGTGATGATCCAGTTTCCGCTGCCCGTGGTGCTGGCGGCGTTTGGACGGCTGGGCTCGGTCTTCTTCGACAAAAGCAAGGATCCCCACAAGCAAATCGCCGAGATCGTGGGCTACGCCCAGAAGGCCCGCAAGGAGGGTATCGTCTCGCTCGACAGCGAGATCGAAAAGATCGCCGAACCCTTTCTCAAGAAGTCCCTCATGCTGGCCGTCGACGGCACCGAGCCTCAGGAACTCCAGAAGATGATGGAGCTTGAGTTGGACAACCAAGCGGAGCACGAAGAGCACATTCCCAAGGTGTTTGAATCGGCGGGCGGATTCGCACCCACGGTGGGCATCATCGGGGCGGTCCTCGGTCTGATTCAGGTCATGCAGCACCTTGACAACATCACCGAGGTGGGGCGCGGCATCGCCGTAGCCTTCGTAGCCACCATCTACGGGGTGGGGGCGGCCAACCTGTTTTTCCTGCCCTGTTCGGGAAAGATCAAGATGCGCATCCGCCAGGAACAGATCGTGCGCGAAATGATGCTCGAGGGGGTGATCTCCATCCTGGAAGGCATGAACCCGCGCATGATCGAAACCAAGCTGCTGGGCTTCTTCGCCGAGGCCAATAGGAAACCGGCAACGGCCCAGGGCGGCGCGAAATCCCCCGACGGTGCGGCCTCTCAAGAGAAGGTGGCATGAGCCGCAAAAAGAGGCACGAAGAGCACGCCAATCACGAGCGCTGGCTAGTGTCCTATGCAGACTTCATCACCCTGCTGTTTGCTTTCTTCGTAGTGCTCTACTCCTCCTCCCAGGTGGACAAGCGCAAAGTGGGCAAGATTTCCCTGGCCATTCAGGTGGCCTTCCAGCAGATGGGCGTTTTTGAAACCTCCAACACCAAGATGCCGCTGTCCACCAGCGAGCCCATGCCCTTTCAAGACGTGCAGGCCATTGAGAACGTGGTGCGCAGCGAGGATCTGCAGCGTTTCGTGCAGCCCGCCAAGGGCGCTTTGAGCAACGCCGTGCTTCCCGGCGAGATTCTGGACATCCAGGGAGAAATCGAGAAGGCCCTCGCGCCAGAAATACAGCGTCACGTCGTCCAACTATCTCCGCGGCGCGAGGGTCTGGTGATCAGCCTGCGCGAAATCGGCTTCTTCGAAAGCGGTTCGGCCACGCTGCGTAGCTCCTCCCAGGACGCCATCGACCGGCTGGCCGCGATCCTGCAAAACCGCGATGAAATGCTGCGCATCGAGGGCCACACCGACAATGTGCCCATCCATACCGCCCAGTTTCAATCCAACTGGGAGCTGTCGACAGGCCGGGCCACCGAGCTGATTGAGATGTTCATCAACCGCTATCACTTTTCGCCCGCCCGCCTCGCGGCGGCCGGCTATGCAGAATATCATCCCGTCGATTCCAACAGCACCCCGGAGGGCCGAGCCCACAACCGCCGCGTCGACATTGTGGTGCTCAAGCCGTTCGCTGCTCCGGGCGCGGTCAAACCGGAGCCGGAGGCCGCCGTCCACCCGGGCCCGCACCCCACGGTGGTGCCATGAGAATGGTGCGCCAGAAGCCCGGGCCCGCCACTGAGCCTTCGCCTACCTCTGCCCCGGACAGCGAAGCACCCCAGGCCGCAGGACCATCCAATCTGGAACAGTTCGAGGAGCGCGTTCGGGGAATCGAAGCCCTGCCGGCCTTGCCTGTGATCTTGACGCAGCTGATGGGTTGCCTGAACCAGCCTCCCGCGGAAATCGATTTCGATCAGGTGGTGCGGCTGGTCTCGCGCGACGAATCCATCGCCGCGCAATGCGTACGCATGACCAATTCGGCCATGTTCGGAAGACGCCGGCTGACGGAAACGGTGCACGAGGCGGTGATCGGCCTGGGGCTGTGGCGCGTGAGCGACGTCGTATTCTCCTGCACCCTTCCCAAGGCCTTCGATCCATTTCCCCAAGCCGTCGACCGCAATGCATTCTGGCGGCACTCCCTGGGCTGCGCCCTGGTGAGCCAGCGCCTGGCGCGGCTGGTGCGCTCTCATTCCGCCGAAAAGGCCTATCTGGCGGGGCTGCTGCACGATCTGGGAATTCTCGTGAACGCGGTGGTCTTGCCGGAGCAGACCAAGGCCGTGTTCGCCCTGGCTACGGCACAATCGATCGCCCTCGACGAAGCCGAAAAAGAAATCTTGGGTTTCACGCACGCCGACAGCGGCTGCATTCTGGGACAGGCCTGGAAGCTTTCCCCGGATATCACTACGGTGCTGCAATTCCACCATGACATCGAAGCCGCCCCGGCCGCCAAGGATTTGGTGGCCCTGGTGCACTTGAGCGATCTTTTCTGCCGGGAACACGGGCTGGGCTACGGCTACCACGAGGCGCGGGAAATCGACTTTACCTGCTCCCCCGCGTGGCTGATTCTGGTGCAAACCTGCCGCCAGATGGGACGCCCCTACCTCAGCCGCTTTTTTGCCGAGCTCGAAGACTATTTCACCGAGGTGGTGAAATTTGTGGACAGCGCCTACGGCCATCTGGAACAGCCGGCCGCTCACACCTAGCTAGCGGGCCAACTCCACGCGGTTCCGGCCGGCCCGCTTGGCGCGGTAGAGCGCTTCATCCGCCGATTTGAGGAACTGGTCCTGCGGCGTGGACCCGCTCGACACGGCCACGCCCAGGCTCAGCGAAACGGGGATGTTGCCCTCCGGGGTTACCACCGGTTCGCGGGTGATCGCGGCACACAGATGTTGGGCGCGGCGCACGATGGCGTCTTCATCGCAACCCGGCGAAATGACCAGGAATTCCTCGCCGCCGTAGCGGCCAATGGTGTCGTAGGAACGCAGGACGCTTTTAAGCTTGGCCGCCACCGCCTGCAAAACCTTGTCGCCCGCCAGATGCCCGTAGGTATCGTTGATCTGCTTGAAGTGATCCAGGTCGGCCAACATCAGTCCGACGTTTTTATTGTCACGAGTCGCGCGCACCAGTTCCCGCTCCAGGGTGTCCATCGAGGCGCGCCGGTTCCACAAGCCGGTCAACGAGTCGTGGGTGGCTTGCACCTGCAGTTCGTCCCGCATGCAAATCAAGTGGTCCTGCAGGCCGAGGATTCTCTTGGCCACCAGAAGTTTGGCCCGCAGTTCGTAGCCGTCGAAGGGCTTCACCAGATAGTCGTCGGCTCCCTGCTCGAAGGCCTCCAGCAAATCATCCTTCTGCGATGGTTCCATCAGAAGAATCATGTAGGTATAGGGATCGATGGTATCAGCGCGCATGCGCCGGCAGAGGTCGGCTCCGCACAAACCGTCCATCTCGTAGTTCAGGATGGCGAGCTTGGGGTGGTCGGGCTGGGTCAGCAGCCGGAGGGCGTCGTTCCCATCGGCAACGACCGCCACTTCATAGCCCCAACGCTCCAGGTTTTTTTTCAGCAGCCCTTCACCGGGGCTGATCAGTACCTTCACAGGAAATCCCCGTCGCCCTTATGTTCGTGGCCCACTCGTCGGCCTGTACGCGCACCCGGAAGCGTCGGTTTGAGCGCATGCCGGCTCCTGCTGAGCATTGGCCATTTCCCGTGCCATCGTCTTCCAGCGCGGCAGCTCGGGCGCGACTCCCATCGCTTCGAGCAAACCCAGATCCCATGGGCGGTCCAAAGCGGTTGGTTCGCCACGGGCGCCTTCATGGGCCAGCAGGTTGGCCACATAGAGCGCCACCAGGGCGTCAAAGCGCTGGTGCGGCACACTGGAGGGCGCATGATGATAGGCAATGGCCTCGGTGACGGGCAGGGGAATGCCCCAAAGTCCGAGCAAATAGGCCCCCACCTCGGCATGCGTGATTCCCCACAGCTCTTCTTCGATTTGATACAAAGGCTTCTGTTCCGCGCGCGCGCGGGCCACCAGACGCGCGAAGCGATCCGGCATTTTGTAGGCCAGCACTAGCTTGCCAATGTCGTGCAGCAGAGCGGCGACGATGGCGGCGTCCCGGACGTCCAGGGGAAGCTCCATCTGTCCGGCGATGGCCGCCGTGAGCCGGCAGTGCGCTTGGAGGTCGTCCAAAGAAAAACCTGGGATGGCTGGAATTTTCTCAAACGCCTGAAACGCTGCCATGGAAAGCACAACATTTTTAATGACATCCAGCCCCAGAAAACCAGCAGCCATCTTGACGGTCACAATTTCGCGCGAGGTGCGGAAGATAATGGAATTCACAAGCTGCAGCAGCCGCGCGCAAGTGCCCACGTCGCCCTGGATGATTTCGGCGATCTCGCCGACGGAGGTATCCGGGCTGTTGAGCTTCGCCACCAGTTCCAAATAAACCCCGGGTGCCGAGGGAAGCTCTCCCAGCTCGCCCACGGTCTGGCAAATGCGTTCTCCGCGAAGCAGATCTCGGAGTCGGCAAGACCGTTCCAGGGCCGCTTCCAGCTCTTTCAGATCCAGCGGATCAGAAACCACCTGGTGCACGAACGAAGGATGCGGAGCCCGCAGCTGGCGGTGCATGACCACGCCGATGCGGACGGCTTCGGGAAAGGATTCTCGCGCCTCCCTCAGAAGGGACACGCCCTGTTCCGAGGCCAAGTGGGCCACGACGGCGTCCCATTCCCTTTCGGCCAGTTGCTTCTGCGCCGTCGCGCCATCCAACACAATGTGGGTCTCCCATAGGTCTTTGTAGGAATGCAGAGCAGCTTCCCAAGCTCTGCACGCGCGGGGATCCCCCGGCACAAACAGAATCCTTCTCATACCTTGAAGCCTCGATGCCAGCATAGGCCGAACCGACCGGTGGTCGCGCGCCCTCCTCCAGAGAAACCATGACGCCCGTCAGCCACACAGGAGCGCGACGTTGCCGCAGTGATCTAGTTGATTCTTAAGGTCGTTCCAATTTCCGAACGCCGAGACAGAAGGCCTTCATCTGCGGACGTTTCTACCATAGCCCGCCCTGCGGCGGTTGTCTTTTTGAAACTGTTCTGCTGTATGCCAATTGATAACTGCCGTGGGCAAAACCAGACAGAGATCTTCCGTGAACCGCAGGAGATAAGGATTACTAACATGGAATCACCGTCACTGGTTCCGTTGGTGGACGCGGAGCCGTTGGTTTACATTCATTGCGCCGACAAGAGCCGCGCGATGCCGATCCAAACGATCTCAAAATTCCAGCCCTCCACCGGGACTTGGGAGCGCCGCCGCCATGTGCGTGCGACCCCCAACCCCTTTCTGGTGATTCGGCTCTCTTCGGGAAACACCGGCGTGGTGCTCGATGTCTCCCACGAGGGGCTGGGTTTTCTGGCCAGCGCGCCGGTCGAGGAAACCCAAGCCATCCACTTTCAAATATCGGGGAGAGCGACCCGCAGTTCCGAAGCCGCCGGACAACTGATGTGGAAAGACAGCACCGGCAAGAGAGCGGGCTTACAATTCACGCAATTGCCGGAGGAGTTGCGCACCCTGATCCGCAGTTGCCTGCCGGCCGCGGAATCCCCCCGATCCATCCGGAACGAAGCGATCCGAGCGAGCGCTCAGAAGCTAGACTTGGAAGAGCCCGTTCGAGCGCTTTCCCCTCGCAACCCGAAACGAACGCTTCTTGTCGCCAACGCGGTTACCTGCGCGCTGGCGTGTTTGATCGCGCTAGGAATTTGGCAGTCGGTCGATCGGCGCGCAGCGTCCGGCTCGTCTTTCGACTGGAAACACAGCATGGCGAGCTGGCTTTCATACCTTCGCGCGCCTCATGGGGGCACCGTCCCGGACACCCCGGCGCAGAACGCAGAGCATGCCTCGGTCAAACCGCAGAAGACGGCGCCTCCATCCGACAACGCGGATGTTCCCTTCCGGGTGGCGGCTTCTGGACAGAAGCCGCCAGTAGGGCTGGCGACCGCTGCGAGCCTTGATTCATCCTCCAAGCTCAATTCACCTGCAAACTTGGATCCACCATCGCCATCCGCACAGCCAGCGGCGGCTAGCCCAGCCAAACAGGAACCCGTGATTGCCCAGAACAGCGCCCCGCCTTCGGCATCGGAAGATTCGGGCTCAGCGCGGCTCGCTCTGGCGCAGCAACTTTTGCGAAAAGATGCCGACCCGGAACATCAAGCGAAAGCTGCACAGCTGCTGTGGCAAGCTGTGGAGAAAGGGAACGTCACGGCAGAGGTCGAGTTGGCCCACCTATATCTGCTGGGCCGAGGCGTCGCGAAAAGCTGCAGCCAGGCCCGCGTCTTGCTCACCGCCGCCCAGAGCCGGAAGAGCGAGCTGGCGTCAAAAGAACTGGGCGATTTCTCCCAGTACGGCTGCCAGTAAGCCCGCCTACACCCATTTTCGGTCGGTATCGGCGAAAGCGCGCGCCCCCATCCCAACGGTCCGCAACCAAGCTGACTGCCTGTTCTACCTTGACGGGAAGCACCGGCAAGGGAACCTTGGACGAACCCGCAAAATCCTTCCGCTATGTATGCTAAGCAAGACGCAATCGTTTCACGCCCATCCCTGCTGTTAGGACATATTGCTTGCTAGAAATGGGAATGCGCAGGAGGGGCGATTGCGTTACGCAAATGGGGAAACTCCGATGGCAGGAGACCGCATCAAGAACAGCGCGGGAGGGTTGGGAACTGTCACCGGAATTTCCGGCGCGAGCGGCCATTCTGAACCAACGCGAATCGCTGTCAAGTGGGACGAAGGCATCGTGGAGATCGATTACGACTTCGCCGCGAAATTCACGCTCGTTTCAAGGGGCTCGGCGCCGAAAAAGATGCGCCATGGCACGGCGGGCTTCTCCTGATGTCTCGCGCGTCTCGCAGGTCGATCAAGCATGGCCTGCAAGCCCCTTCTCCCATGACACGGTCGCGGTTCTCCTTGTTGGGAAGACCCGCCCAAACTCCCAAACTCGTGACCCGGGAAAATGCAATTGACTTCGCATAGAATCAGGCAGACAGTCCGATTGAGCAGGTTTTTGGAACGCTGCAATGGATCCCCCCATTCATTCTGCCGGAGATGCCCCTGTTTCCCCTAAAGCCCGCCGATTTTCACGGAGACCGGTCTTGTTTGCCTCGGTCCAAGTCGGCGAGAACGCCAGCGGCTTCATATTGAATATCAGCGAGGGGGGCCTATGCGTGCAGACGGCTCAGGAAATCGCGCAGGAGTGGCCTCTCCGATTACGGTTTCAATCCCTTCAGTCTCGCGACTGGGTCGAAGCCCAAGGAAGGATTGTCTGGAAAGACTATGCCCAGACCGTTGCTGGCATTGAGTTTGTCGACCTGGCGGCGCAAGCCCAGCAGGAAGTTAGAACATGGCTTTCCTTTGGCAACTCCATGCAGGAACTGCACGGGGATTGGGCGGCCGATCAAGGCAGAGTTCGCGCGGAAACCGATACCGACGCAGTTGAGGCTGCCCGCTTGGAACAAGGAGACTTCGCGGGCGCCTTGCTTTCAGATTCACCCCGGCCCGAGGATGAGGATTCCGCGCAATACCCTTCCCAGCCCGCCAACGCCACACAAATCTTGAGCAACAATCTCACTAACACTGCGGCGGGTCGACCGACATCTCTGATCGCCGCCTTGGCGATCGCCCTTTGCCTGATCTTTCTCGCCGTCTTGCCCGGGCATTATGCAAATCCTTTGCGGCGCGTGGGAGGTTTGTTTGCAAAGAAGACGGACGCAGTAACAAATCTGGCTTCGCCCAGTGTTCTCTCTCCGGTGACCGAATCTCCCCAGCCGACTGCTCCACCAACTCCACCGCCTCTACCAGCAGACGCTGGGCGCACAAGCCTTTCTCCGGCATCAGCTCCGGTTCCGGCCCCTTCTGCCAAGGCTGACGGTGACGAAAACCTCGTGCTCCAGGTCGCGGCAATGAGCGAGGCAGAACACGCCAACCAGCTCGTCGAAACGCTACGAGCGAAAAAGTTTCCAGCCTTTGTGTCCAAACGGCCAGGCGAGCGCTTGTACAAAGTCCTTGTGGGTCCCTACTCGGATGCACAATCATTTCGCGGCGTCGAAGGCACTCTTGAAAAGGAGGGGATCAAGCCCATCATAAGGCGCTGGGCGCCGTGACGATGCCACCTCACATTCGCATACGGCGCCACCGCAAGCCCTAGCTCCTCGCGTTTCTGTTCCACTTTCCCCTGTGGCGATTTTGAGAAATCGCGGTTTGGCGAACTTCGATTCAACACGAGCCTCCCCGCAGTTTTCGCCGATCGGCGAACCCAAACGCTTGTCGCTTCACCGCCAGTGCGGTCCTTTGTGGTCGGGCTTTGTTTTGCTTCCGATTGCCTCGGCATTTTCCTGTGAAGGACTCATGAAAGCGATGTCAAACCTCGGACAGGGAAATCCAGCACGTTCGCCCGGAAAGCGCTCGTTGTCGATCGAAAGGGACGCGAAATTCGCTTCCGCGAACTCGGCACGCTTGGGTCGACGAGTGTATCCCAGCTCGCCCCACGTGAGAACACAGCAGACGCGGCGATCCCGAGCGTGCTACCGGCACATCCGCCTGCGATCAAGAGAGTCACCGTTTCGACCCGAAACTGCGTAAGAATGTCGCGAGCCAAAAGAAAGCGGTGCGCGCCACTCGACACTCTTACAAGGAGTGGACCATCGCAACTTGGGGATCCGCATCGCGAGTTTCGGACCCGGAACAGGCCCTCCGGCGCGGGAGCGGCGCTAGTTTCCGAGGAACGTCTTGAGGGCGTCGGCGGTGTGCTGGAAGGCGTCCGCGTAATCCTTGGCGTTGTAGTTTTCGCCGCCCTTGTTGAAGCCGTGGTTGGCGTCCGGGTAGACGGTCAGCTCGAAGGACTTGCCGGCTGACTTGGCGGCTTGCTGAAGGATCGAGTCTTTGTCCGCCGCGCAGCAGTTGTCGCGATAGTGATCTTTGCCGCCCGCGAACACGACGAGCGGTACCAGCAAGCGGTCGGCAAATCGCGGAACATCCTTGATGAAAGCGTTGGCCGGAAACCAGACCACTACGCCGGCAACGTCGTCGGGCAGTTGCGTGCCGTAATACAGGTCCATGCCTCCGCCAAGCGAGAAGCCCACAAGAGCGACTTTACCCGGCAGCGCATGCGGCATCGTGCGCGCCTTGTCAATGTCGCGCTTGACGCCCTTGCCCTGGGTGTTTTCCTCTCCGTTGCCGTCAAAGAGCACGACGTCATAGCCAAGCTTGGCGATGTCGGCGGAGACCTCCGCGTAGTGACCGGGCCCCGAGAGGCCCGAGGCGAGCACGACCAGCCGTCCCATGCCCTGCGGCGGCGGGAACTCCTGCTGCGAGCGCGCAGCAGGCCCTCCGAAAAAGAAAACAGCCGCAGCGGCGATGGCTGCGATGCGAGGGAAAATGGTCATGGGCTGCCGGCTCCTTTTGACTTCACGAAGAATGTATCGGCCGGAGTCCGCGGGGAAATATCCACTTCCCTCATGACATCGGCCTGACGTGTGGACCTCCGACATCTTACAATAACGAGGGAGGGCGTCCCAAACGCTCCCATCCGTGCCGAAAATAACGCCGCTCAACGCGACGGCCCCCGCCGCCAGGCAACCGATGTGCGCCTGGCGCAGGCTAGTGGTTTCGCTCCCGCTGATTGTGGTGGTGGCGGTCGGCGGGCGTGCCAGCTTCGCTTGGAACCAAGGCCGGAAGATTCCCGCCAACCTCGTGGGCATCGTTCCCTTCCAGCAGGAGACCGGGAACATCGCGCGGTCGCTTGCCCTGGGCAAAGGCTTTAGCAGCCCATTTAATCAGGGCACCGGCGCGACGGCTTGGCTCACGCCAGTCTATCCGCTGCTCCTTGCGGGGATCTTCCGCATCTTCGGAATTTTTACCGCCGCTTCATTCATCGTGGCGGTAGCGCTCAATATCATTTTCTCGGCCGCTGCCTGCCTGCCGATCTTTTATGCCGGCCGGAAGATCGCCGGCGTGTCCGTAGGGGCGTCCGCGGCTTGGTTCTGGGCCATCTTTCCCAACGCCATAATGATTCCGTTCGAGTGGATCTGGGACACATGCCTGACGGCGCTTGTGGCGGCGCTGATCCTGTGGTTTACGCTCAAACTCGCGGAGTCGACGCGCGCGCGCGATTGGTGCCTGTACGGACTTCTGTGGGGGTTTGCTCTGATGACCAACCCGGCGCTCGGCTCGCTGCTGCCGTTTCTTCTGGCGTGGGCCGCCTACCGCGCCAGAGGGTGTGGGCGACGCAGTCCGGCGCTCGCCGCGCTGGCGCTCTTGATGGTGCTGCTCTGCTGTACGCCGTGGACTGTGCGCAACTATACGGCCTTCCATCGGTTCGTGCCGCTGCGCTCGACCTTTCCCGTCGCTCTGTGGCTGGGCCACAACCGCGTCTTTGACCCGCGCGCTCCCGCAACGACGCGGGTAACTCCCTACCAAGAGGCCCGGGAGTATCAACGCCTCGGTGAAGATGCGTTCATGCGGAAGAAGTGGGCCGAGGCGCTGCTTTTTATCCGCACTCATCGCGCGCTTGAAATAGATCTGTTTGAGCAGCGGTTCGTGGCTTTCTGGGCCGGACTCGACTCGCCATTCAAACGATTCCTGGATGCAGAATCGCTAGGCGACCGTATCTTGCTACTGGCCAATTTCCTCGCCGCGATGGGCACGCTCGCAGGTCTGGCCGCGGTATGGATCAAGTGGCGGCAATATGCCTTCGCCTTGTCGGCCTTTCCCGTGGTCTTTCCCTGGATGTACTACGCAACGTTGCCGTACCTGCGCTACCGCCAGCCGATTGATCCAATTCTTATGTTGCTGGCGGCATTGGCACTCGATGCGCTCCGGCACCACAAGAGTCTTGGGCATTCTCGATAAGGGCAGGCAGCTGCATGCGGATTCTCAATTTGAGAAAGGAATGCCCCCCCTTGCGGCAACCGGCAAGGCTCTACCACTCCTGCGGAATTCGCCGCAAAAACGGGCCAATCCCTTCGGCAACAAAGAGTTGATCCTTGGGCGGTCACCACGGAACGCACATCTATGTCGGCTCAGAATGAGCTGAACCAGGCCAATTTCGTATGGCACAAAGTATGTAACCGGAATCGACCTCAGCCGAAACGTTAGTAGGCTGGTGACAAAGATTGATCGCCTGCGTCGAGCGCGACTTCAGAGTTAATCAACAGCGCACATAATTACCGAGCGTTCTTTATCGCACAGTCGAGAATACGAAGAACAAGCACACTATCCACGGCTCATGAGCGATACGCGGCTGCTCACCGGAAACGATCCGTCAGGCGTAAAGACATTTCGACGAGCGATGTCAACAACACGAAGCGGCGCACAAGAATCCGGCTCGTGCGCGAGAAAGGCGGCCAACATGAACCCTACTGACACTCTGAAGGCAGTCGAAGAAAAAATGAATAACGCTCTGCTTACCTATGCCCGACGAAGCTGGAGCGACACTGAACTGGAAAGTTGTTTAATGGATGAACTGAGGAAAGCGACGATCGATTTCCTGGAACTGCGTGGGCAATTGTCCCTGGGATGTGGCCCTGTGTTTCTTACCGCTGATCTAAGGCTGTGAGGTGAGATAGGCAGGTTGGGAGAGAAATGAGGCCATGTTCCCGCCACGAAAAGTCGTCTGGATTATGACACTGGCCGGTGGAGTGTTGGCGCAATCCCTCTGCTTGAATGCACATCCGCTGCCGCGCTTGCCCATCACCACCGGTCGCATCTCCGCCAGCCCGCCTCGCTTGATGCCCGTAGGGATGCAAGGGGGCGTCTGCTTCCCGTCTAATCGTCGGCCGACTTTCGATGTCTCTTGCGTTCGGCGACAATGATCACGCGAATATCCGTCGCTTTTTGAACGATCCGCAGGATGGGGTCAGTCCCTAACAAGTGACTCCACCAACGATTGTCTCGGCGGCTTAGAATGATATGCGTAATTTGATTACGATGGGCGAAATCCACGACTGTTTCTGCGAGATCGTCGCCCTCCAAGACTCGCGTCTCGATATGTAGATGTCTGGCAAATGTTAAGTGCTGTTCGACGGCGTCTAGATCTTGCTTGCGCGTTCGACTGCGGTCCCGAAACGGCATTACAGAAACTGCAAAGCAAACGGCACCGAGATAGTCGGCCATTCTGCGGCCGCGCCTGACGAGCATAACCGTGGAGGGATCGGAACTGACATAAATCAAGATCCGATCAACGGTGACTCTATGTGGTGAAGGCGAGGTACCAAAATCCTCCTGCTGTGGTTGCTGCTCTTCTGCTGCACTGGCAATCCCCCGCGATCCGAGCTCGTGCGCCGTTTGCCGGAGGGCCAATTCCCGCAGCGCCGTGAGAGTCGATTCCTTGAAGAAATTTTCCATCGCCCTTTGCGCTGCCTCCGCAGCATAGATGTTTCCACGCTTCAGCCGGTTCAGCAGCGCCTCGGTCGTCACGTCGACCATCACAACGTCGTCGGCGCCCTTGACAAACCAGTCCGGCACGGTTTCGCGGACACGAATGCCCGTGATCCGGAAAACCTGATCGTTAAGGCTCTCAAGATGCTGGATATTCATATTCGTCATCACATCAATTCCCGAAGCCAGTAATACTTCCACGTCCTCCCAGCGTTTGGCGCGCTCCGAACCAGGCACATTGGTGTGCGCAAGTTCGTCGACAACACAAATGGCAGGGCGCCGCGAAAGGATACCCGTGGTGTCCATCTCTTGAAACGTTCCGCCCCGATAAGCCACAGCTCGTCTAGGGACGATTTCCAAACCGTCTAGTTTCGCGATCGTGTCTTTGCGTTTATGGGGTTCGAAGTAACCGACGACAATATCCTCTCCTTGCCGCTTGAGGTCTTGTGCTTCCTCCAGCATGCGGAGCGTCTTGCCAACTCCGGCCGCATAGCCCAGGAAAACTTTTAGCTGTCCCCGGGCGCTTCGCCCGCGATCTCGCTTCCCATCGCCGTTAATGTGGATAGACGATGACATCGATTCCTTCGGTAGCGAGGATCAGGCGTTCAATTGGGTTGCGCCAAAGCCGAGGCCATTTTCCCTCTCCGGTATTTCGCCCGATAAAGATTTGGGTGATGCCTTTTTGACGCGCGAACTTCAGGATCGCATCCGTGGCGTTTAGATCATTTAGCACTTCCACTTGAGCTCCTAATTGATTGGCATAGTCAAGATTCTGTTGCAAAATCGCTCGCTTTTCCTGCGGAAGCTTGGACTGCTGCACATAGACAACGTAAAACTCCCCCTGGAAGCGGTCCGCATTGCGGCGGCCGCTTTCTAGCATTTGCGCGGCGTTGGATCCGGGCGTTATGCAAACAAGAATACGCTCTTGCACGCCCCAAGATTGATCCACTCCATGCGACCGCAAGTAACTCTCAAGCTGGTGGTCCACTACGCTCGCCGCTACCAACAGAGCCAGCTCGCGAAGCCGGGACAGCTTATGTTCTGCTAGCAGCGCGGCCCGATCCGGAGCTGTTGCCCGATGCAACAGGCGTTCTATCGCAGGTGCGTCCACGACAACGATTTCATCCGCGCTGCTATCCAGAAAGCCCCGTGGAATGCTGCACGAAGCGCGCTTCCCGGTAATGCGTTCCACCTCGTCACGAAGTTTTTCGAGGTACTGTAAGTTAATCGTGGTCACCACTGAGATGCGCGCTTCGAGTAGCTGTTCTACGTCCTGCCAGCGATGGGGGTTTAGACTGCCCGGCGGATTGTCATAAGCAAGGCCATCGATCAGCGCAACCTGAGGATGGCGACGAATGACGGCAGGAACATCGATGGATTCCGCCTCTCCAGTCTTCACGGTGGGAATAATTTCAAGCTTGCGTAGCATTGCCTCAATCTCGGCAGGGTACTGCGGTTGCGCTGCACAAACGACAACGTCTTCACCGCGCTCGCGCCGTCGGCGGCCCTCGTCTAGCATTTGGAAGGATTTGCCAACTCCAGACGTATAGCCGAGGAAAACCTTCAATCGCCCGCGACGGCTCCGACGCTCCTCGAATTGGATTTGGGCGAGCAGTTGCTCGGGGTCGGGTCTTCGCGATGAATTATTCGGCATTGCGACTATTGTCCACTGCAATCGGGCAAGCTATCAAATCGAATGTCCCTGCCTCCAGCCTCTCTGATCATCTACCTCTCGGTGCCAGCGTTCGAGGCAGAATGCTCCAAACCCCAATGGGTATCCCCCAGCGGTTAGGTTGCCCGAGGCGGGCTACAAAGAATTGTCGAAGAAGAACTGGGCCCTAGCCTGCTTACTTTCATGAGACCGGAGAAACATAGAGCAGGAAGAAGCGTCCGAGGTTGGATGTGGGTAAATCGGCGGCGTTCATGGCTGATTTCTTTCCCGTGAGGGAGACCGCGGGCGCGCTTGCTCATTACAGAGATAGCTCGGTAGGTCTACGATGAGTGTTCTTTTTCGTCTCGTATCCAACGATTCGCACCTGGTCGAAACCATGCGGTGCTATGCTCAGTCCGGTTGAGCGTTCGTGAAGCTTATCCGATGGTCGTGCCAATTAGCGGTTGCGACCGACTCGAGCGGCCATCGCTCTTATGGGTTCAACAATAACTTCCGTGCTTAGCTCTTTTTCCGCCTTGACCCAATCCTCGACATCCTTTCCAGGTCGGCCGCCGCGCTGAATATACAACTCGTGAGCTCGGTGAGCGACATCTTCTTTGGATATTGCAATGCATTCAATCATGACAGTCTCTTGTTTGGATATTTCTTTGCGCTCTTTCACGGATGCCTCCTTGATTGTCGGCGCAAGGGCCGCATCCGCCCGTCGCGCGTCAATATGTATGGATGAAACTTACCTTGCCGTTTGCTGAGACGCCGATCTTGATCTGTTTTGGCTTAGATTCCTCGCGCCTGGCCATATGCAGGGTTAGGACCGCATGGTGACGTTCGCATCGAAAACACTACATTGACCATTCGCGGAGAGCGAAAGTTCGATTGAGGACGTCAACCAAGATAATTACCTCCGAATCGAACGCTCACATGGTTCGCCTCACGCGGAGCTTGTCCCTACCGAATACGGTCAGCTCCGAGAACATTCGGTCCGACTATGTCCCTGTCTTGCAAATCAGGCAGCTCGGCCTTTACGACCAATTCATTCTCGGTTTCGTAGATGTCTGCCGCCAGAGCCCAGCTTGTCAGGTCGGGTTGACCTGAGCGGTCGCGAGTAGAGTTCTCCTTAAATATAACGATTGACCGGGTCGCGCAACGTCAAGCCGCCGGACTGGTCCCCCCGCATCCGTGCGCTCGTAGTAATCTCCTTGGGTGTCTTGCTGTTTGTCCTGACCAGGGGGGTGATTCAGGTAGCTTAATGACGGTGGGCGCATCTTGCCCTCTTGTCAAGATAATTGCGACAGCCCGAAGAGACAGCCAGCAGCCGCCCGCCGAGCAGCGCCCCGGCCGGAACCTCAAACCGAACCATTAGACCGGGCGGTCCGACAGTTGACCATAGCGGCCTACCGCAGATGTCGTGCTTTCCCCTCTCCAACCGTCGCACTCGCCCGTCTGTCAGACTGAACAACCACCGACTCCATTCACTTGACTATAGACCTGCAACCTTTGTAACCTCTGCCCCGGCGATAAGGGGAGTGTTCGAGCTATGAACTTCACCGCTATAAGCAGAGGATGTCTGAGCAGGATCAGGCAACTGGGCATTCCCTGGCTGATGCTGGCCATGGCCATGCCCCTGGGGGCGGCTTCCTCCCGCGTCTACGTGGCAAATACCGCCGGAACCAGCGTTTCGGTGATCGACACGGCGAAAAACAAGGTGGTGCAGGAGATCACAGGCATTCAGGTGCCCGAGGGAGTGGCGGTTTCCCCGGACGGAAAGCGCGTTTACATAACGCAGTTTCCTGACAAAATCCTCACCGTAGTGGATCGCAAGACAGGCAAGAAAATCAAAGAGGTGCCGGTCAGCGGTCATGCGAACGATATAACGGTCACCAAGGACGGGCGATGGGTCTTAGTTTGCGACGCCGAAACTCCGGGGGGTCTGGATATCATCGACGCAGCCACCCTCGAGCTGGTGAAAAGCATTCCGCTCAAAACGAAAGCGCACGACATCGCTGTGACCTCCGACAGCAAATATGCGATCACCACTTCGGAGGGTGCGGGGATGATCACCGTATTTGATCTCCAGAGCCAGACAATCGCCTGGGACCGCAAGTTCGATATGGGAACCAATGTGCTGGCGATCGAGTCAAACCCGGATGGGTCCGCTCACCGGCTATTCTTGCAGCTCAACCGCCTGCCCGGTTTCGCGGTGATCGACTTTGAAAAACGCCAGGAAGTGGAGAGGATTACCTTCCCTGACGATCAGCCCACCGTGGTCCCGAGCGGCTCTCCAAGCCACGGCATTGGCATAGCCCCCGACGGCAAGACGCTTTGGGTCAACAGCAGGATCTACGACGCCGTCTTTGTCTATTCGCTGCCCGACCTCAAACTCCTGGGACGCGTGCCCCTGCCCGAAGTAACGCCGCCCGGACACGACGCGATCGGCGGGTCGCCCAACTGGGTGACCTTCACACCCGACGGCAAGACGGTCTATATTTCAAACGGCGCGGAGAGGTCCGTATCCGCCGTGGATGTAAAGACGATGAAGGTCGTGGCGCGCATCCCGGTGGGGGAAGAGCCGGGGCGGATGGCGGCACTAGCGCTGCGCTGAAAACGGGAACAGATCCCCACCGCGTTCGGGATGACAGGCGTGCCAGTCGCGTTGCACCTGCAAGCATGGGGATGGGGCCCCTTTCCGCTGGAGTTCGCCGGTCGCGCCGAAGCGTCTTCAGTCACTCGCGACAAATCGCCAACGAGCGGGCTACGGTTCGCACGTTCTTTCCGCTCAACAAGATTAGAGATGCCCCGCTAGTCCTGCTGCATTCTCAGTCGGCGCAAGAAAGTATTGCGCTCAACAAAGATGTAGACGTCTCCGGCGCCAGGTTGAAACTTGCCGGAAATGTCTGGAAGCGTCCTGCAGAAGCCCTCTTTCGATATGCCGGACTCCAGGATGTCTTTGGCAATGTATCCCGTCCGGTTGTTGGAGGAGCATTCTTCCCACGCGCCGCCCATACCCGTGTGGACGTACAAATACGTGGGCTTCGGATCCGGCACATGAAAGGTGGCCACACCATTCGAATCTGTCATCGCCTGCGCATAACCGGGATGGTCGCGGTATTCGGCGACGCCGGTTGTCCACAGCCGCACGGGCTTATCAGCAAGAGGCATTCCGGATCGTGCGTCGATCATGTGCACTCGAATCGTTGATTCGGCCTTCGAACAAAAGGTCACCAGTCCCAATAGCATCAGCGCCAAGAACCATCGCAAAATCAATTCTGTTCTTTTCACTTTAAGCGGTCTCCTTTGAAACATTATAACTCCTTCCATGAGAAGGCCGGCTAGCTAGTGTCAAGGTGGTTTTGGTTTTTCTCTTTTCCTTCATGCTTACCGGAGATATGAAGCATTACTTCAAACAGACGGTAAGCGGAGTTTCGAAGAACTCCCGAGCTTCATTCTTCCCTGACGAACCAACCATTCGCTCGGTCATCCGCTGGTGACATCGGGGCCGTAAATTCGCGGTCATTTACCGCCAAGTGAACGAATGTAGTCGACCATCTGCCAGATTTGGTCGGGAGTCTCGCGCTTCTCGTATCCGGGCATGCGGCCCTTGCCTCTCGCGAGCGTGAAAAAGAGTGCTCCATCGGTAAGGGCCGCAAGCGAGTTCGGATCGTGCCAGTTGCGGGTGTTCATGTTGATATCTCTGGCGAGAACGCCCTTGCCGTCGCCTTCTTTGCCGTGGCAAATCGCGCAGTCACTTGAAGCGTAGAGCTTCCGGCCCTGGCTGACCGCCGCAGGAGTTGCTTCCACTGGATTTCTGCCTTCGGCGTCCCCAACCGAAATCGTGGAGGTCGCCGGGGAATGTTTCTGGCACCCGACAAGCAAGACCCACGCAAGAATGCAGATCGAAACCGTGTTGCGGCTTCTGAAACAGCCTGAGAATGCCATCCGATGGGTACCCCTCTCGCTCCCGGACTATTAATTGGGCAGATCGTGCGGACCCCGCCGTGCTAATTCTAGTGCTTGGAATCCCCACTTTTGAGCCCTTCTTGCCAGCCGCTGGACCATGTTCGGTCAGCGCGGACACAATAGCCGTTGCCGTACTAGCCCGGTGCATGTCCGATTAGCCGACGGTAAGTCCAAGTGGAATGTGTGGGGGAAAATGCCAACGGGTCGCGTCAGGGAATTCCGCAACTCCATGTCCAGCCGCCGAGTTTCGGGCTAGCTCATTCAAGTTCGCCGCTGAGAGTCTTCCGCGTCTTTCTGGATACGGCGCTTGCATATCTTCCAGTGCTCGATGGTGCAATCGGCGCTCTGATCGCAATCACAAAACACGAGTTCTTCCAGCACGGTTTCCGCCCCATCTCTCCTTATCTTTTGGTATAGCTCCTCACGCAGTTCTAGGAATTCGTTCGTCGCCTTCTTTAGATCGTCGATGAGACGTTTGCGACGTTCGGAGTCAGTCTTCTCTTGAGAACAGGCCAGCAGAGCGCGATCCATTTTTTCTTCGACGGCCTTGAGAATGTCAGAATCTTTCACGTCGCTATGCTTCCCCGCCACATCTTGCTCGACAACGGGAGCGGGCCGGTGGACAACAGCCCGCTCCAGAGGTTATGAGAATCCAGACACTCTTCTCATTCACTCGGGGACAAAAGTGTTGGTGCACTCGTCGTAGTAGGGCTTGTGATAGATGCCTTCGGTCGGAGCGTCGGGTTTATACTGTTTATGGCAGCCCTCGCAGATCGTGACGAGATCGTCACCATCCTTGCGCAACGCCTTCTGGTCCTTGGTATCGACGGCGCGCCGTGTGGCGATGGCCATGTCCCGTAACTTCCGCACGTTCGCTTGAAACCCGGGAGAAGCCGTCCAGTCCGCATCGGATTTCCCTGTTCCGCCCAACGAGATGAGGGTTGCCGCAGCTTGTAACTGATAGGTGTGCAATTCGATTGTTTGCCACTGACCCTTCGTCAGGGGTTTTTGCGTGTTGCCACCTTCCCAAATCATGTGGGCCGCGTCATCGACCACGGCCACCATCACCTGGTTAATGCTCATGTTGAGGGGCAGGAATGCGCTCTGTGGTGCGGCTTTTTGCGCTCCCCGGGCACTCCACCCGGCCACAATCAAAGCACCTAGAACAGCGAGCGATAGCGCCACCGCCAATGTACGCCTCGAATGGAATGCGGTTTTCATTTTTGGGCCTCTCGTGTCTGATAGATTTCACGGCAGCCTGCCTCGCGGAGATCGCGCGTTGTGGCACACTTCCAACTGGGATACTTTACGGTCTGTGTCCTTAGCGCGGTGTCTGCAATCACCCATCCATGTGATCATTCTCACAACTTGGCGGACGGATCATTTCATCCGGCTAGGCGCCGGTGGAAGCCGACGATCCTCGACACGACGGCTATCTGAGAGACCAAAGCCAAAACCAGGGGTCCTTAAGGGGCTGGCATTGCTAGGTTTGCGCGCCACCATTGAGATCCCGGCAAATATTCCGCAGTCGCTGTAAACTGCGCGACACGAACCCTCGTCTTACAGCAAGAATGGAACACGTGCTTTCTATGTCGCAATGGGAGACCTGCGAAGAGCGCATGTCGGAGCTGGACGACATCGACGGATTGGTCGTCCGCTATCGTGCCCAAGTACTGCGGTTGGTGGCATTTTCGCTGGACGATTCGGACGAGGCTGCTTCGGTTACGCAGGATTGTTTCTTGAAGGCTTACGTCACACGCGCGCAGTATCGCGGCCAGTGCGCCGTATCCAGCTGGCTGCTGCAGATTGCCTACAACCTGATCCGTGACCGCGTCCGGACGCGCAAGTTCCAGTTTTGGCGGCGAGCTCGCATGCGCGCTGTGGACCTCTCTGAACTGGCCAGTCAGATGCCCAGCGGCGCGAGTTCTTCGGAGTCGCAACTGCTAGCACGCGAACGCGTGGATCAGGTGTGGGCGGCACTGCGAGAGTTGTCGCCGCGCCAACGGAGTGTGTTTGTTCTTCGGTTCGTCGAAGAAATGGAGTTGCCAGAGATTGTTGCCGCGACAGGTATGAGTCCGGCCACGGTTAAAACCCATTTGTATCGGGCCCTCCATGCCGTACGCAGCCGCATCGACGACGGCAAGAAAGGATCACCCGCGTGAGCGCACATTTGAAGCCGGAAGAGTTCGCTGATTTGCTGCTGGGAATCCCTGCGAGCGCACCCGCGACGCACCTGAATGCGTGCCCCCAGTGCCGAACCGAGATGGAGACCATGCGGCAAACGCTCGGATCGTTTCGCGCCGCGGCTGCCAGCTGGAGCGAGGAGGCGGCGAGGCAAGTGGGATTGCCGCCAAAGCAGACGGCGCTTCGAGTGTGGATCAGACCCGCGTGGGTGCTGGCCACCGCCGCCATGCTGTTGACGGTCACCATCCCGCTTTCGGTGTGGCGAGTGTATAACGACAAGCTCGCTGCCACCGACGTGCAGGCGCAGATTTCCCGCGATAACGAGCTGCTGGCGCATATTCAATCCGAGGTCGGCGAGACCACACCGACGCCCATGCAGCCGCTACAAGTGAATCCCTAAGTGAGGTTTCGATGAATTCGATCAATCGAAGATGTGCAGTTGCGACGCTGGCGTTGCTGGCGAGTCTGGCAATGGCCCTGCCTGCGCGGGCGCTGCAGCCTCTTTTGGAGCAGCCTCGGCAGGCACAGGACGATCCACCTCCACCGCAAGGGCCGCCTCCGCCGCCCAGGCCAGGCCAACGCAATCCCGGACCAGGCGGCCGCGAGGGCAGGCCGGACAATCCCTCGGCGGATATGCATATGCCGCCGGGCCGCTGGTGGAACGACCCGGCGATCGTTCAAAGCATCGGTCTCAGCGCCGCGCAGATCAAGAAAATGGACGAAACCTTCAATGGTGCTCGCGATCATCTCATCGATCTCGATGCTACCGTCCGGAAGGCCGAAGGCGGCTTGCAGCCGTTGCTCGATACCGACCCAGTTGATCCGGCCAAGATCATGGCGCAAATCGAACGGCTGACGCTGGCCAAGGCCGAGTTGGAAAAAGCCAACGCCCAGATGTTGCTCGATATCCGTCTGCAGCTCACGCATGACCAGTGGGTAAAGCTCGCGGGTCTGCGGCCGGCGCGCCCGCCGGAGCGCTGAGTATCCCCCAGCAAGCACGCGCAATTACCGACGCTGAAATTCGGACGCGTAAGCGGGGAAACGTGCGTGGCAGCCGTCTCGTTGGTGGCCACGATTTGCGGGGTGAAGAAGTGGATGCGAACCCGACGGCAGTGAGGAAGAAGTCTCGGTGCGATTGTAAACCGCCTTTCCGGACCGAGCAGGTCCAGGCGCGCTGGCAAGCGGCAGATTACAGCTGGGCCAGCTTTATTCACGGACCTACGCAACGCCTGGAAATCTCAAAACGATCTACCAGCGCGGAGGCCAATTGAAGATCAACAGACACCACACAATTCTTTTTCTTTCGATGGGTCTCATCCTTGCAGGATGCAGCTCCAGCACAACGACCAGCCCGACGAATAATACGAACGCGACCAGTACGACCAACCCGAGCAGCACGACCACCACAGCCAGCGACTTAATCCCCAGCTTGCAGCCTTATACGACGCCTACCGGGACGGTATCCACCTACAGTTCGACTGGCAGCGTCGATGCGAACGGCATTTTCTTCCAAAAGTTGGGCACCAATGCGCGTACCTGTGGCACCTGCCATCAGTTGAGCCAGGGAATGTCGATCAGCACAGCCAGCACGCAGGCCCTTTTCACCAGCACTAATGGCACCGACCCGTTGTTCGAACCGGTGGATGGCGCCAATTGCCCCACGGTGGCAACGGGGGACATCATTGGGTATAGCCTCGTGCTGAACAATGGCCTCATCCGCATTGCCGTGGAGCTTCCCGCGTCGGCGCAGTTCGGCATTACCTCTACCCAGGACCCCTATGGCTGCGCAGTGACGCCAAATTCCTCAACGGGGCAGCCGATCGTTTCGGTGTATCGGCGTCCGCTGCCTTCCACCAATCTGACGTTTCTCAGCAACGTCATGTGGGACACTCGGGAGACGATTTCTCCGTTGAACGCGGCGGCGACCTTCACCACGAATCTGAACTCGGACCTGAGCGCGCAGGCGGCGGAGGCGGTGGCGACCCACGAACAGGGTAGCTCGACTCCGACCGCCGCACAGCTAGCGCAGTTGGTTGCGTTTGAGCAGGGCCTCTACACGGCCCAGGCGACCGACAGCCAGGCCGGTTCGCTCAGCAGCAATGGGGCGGGCGGTGGAGCGGCCAGTCTTGCTGCGCAGAGCTATTATCCGGGGGTCAACGATGCGCTGGGCCATGATCCGCAGGGCGTCGTATTCAACCCTACGGTCTTCACGCTGTTCCAGGCTTGGAGGAACAGTCCTACTCCGCAGCAAGCCAGCATCGCCCGCGGCGAAGATATCTTCAACACCGCGCCCATGAATATCACCGGAGTGCGCGGGCTAAACGACAACCCGGCCATCGGCAGCCCAGCCGTGATTCACGGCTCCTGCAGCACGTGCCACGATACGCCGAACGTTGGAACCCACTCCTTTCCGCTCCCGTTGGACACCGGCACCAGCCATCTGGCAGCCAGCGAGACGAACGCCTCGATCATCGCAGGCGTGGAGCAACTGACGGCACCCAATTTGCCCATCTACCAGATCACCGGCTGCACGGATGCGAATGGCAATCCGGTGGTCTATGTTACAACCGACCCAGGCACGGGACTCTTCACGGGACTTTGTGCCGATGTCAATCGCGTGAAAGTACCCGCATTGCGCGGGCTTGCCGCACGGGCTCCCTACTTCCATAACGGTTCTGCCGGCAATCTGGGAGAACTGGTGAATTTCTATAACGCACGTTTTCAGATGAATCTGAATCCGCCGCAACTGACCGATCTCGAAAACTTTCTGAACGCGCTATGAGAAAGGGCGCCACGGCGCCAGCCGACACGGTAGGGACGATCATGGCTGATCGCCCCCGAGGATCTGGTTCGCAGCGAGCAAAAAGCACAGGGTAGGACACAAACCACGATGCAAAAGAGGAACTCAAAGGAACTGGCCACTCCGGAAGTTATGGGAGGCCCGTGCGGGCTCGAACCGCAGACCTCCACCGTGTCAAATCTCAACCCCCTTGAGAGACGGCGCGATACCGAAGAAGTCTGAGCGATAAAAAGAGGCAGTGTTTATAAGGGGTCCACACACATTCCCTTTGCTTCACCTGTAGCCGAGCGACAAGCAGCGTGACGCTCCGACACCGGTCGGGATGGCAGGGTTACGACACAAGTCACGACACAAAAAACCGGAGGGGCCCCTGAGTTGTCCGCCCTCAGTGCGCAGAGAGTACGGGAACACCTCCGACAGGGGGCCGAGAACACTTCCCGTTTTTTTTAAAAAATTTTCGCGCGTGGCACTGGGTAGCCCTAGCTGTGCAGCGTCGCACAATCGTATTGAGCTGAGGTTCAGGCTAGACGGATACATGATCTAGTGCTCGCGAACCCAGAGTGCTGCGTTCCACTCAGGCCGCTCAAGACAAATCCCCAACAAAGATAAAGTGGGATCAGTCCCGAGAAGTCGGCTCGTGGGAAGTGATCTCCGCGCTTGGCATCGACTCTGGACCGATAGAAAATGCAGCGCCAAGGAGTGCTGCTCGCGTTCCGATTTCCTCGAACACCGTTTCTGGATAACTGTCGCGGTAGGGACGACCATTGCTGATCGCCCCCCGCACAGATCCGTACAAGCGCGTTTACGCATACGGCTCTTATCTTGGATGAGTGGCGGCGAAGCGAGCATCAGGATAGGG
>JBEKBP010000013.1:0-103164 GCA_050015335.1 Candidatus Acidiferrales bacterium
TCAGCGGGCCGTTATCTGGTTTTACCAGATAGGGTTTCCCCATTCGGACATCCCCGGATCAAGGCCTGTTTGCGGCTTCCCGGGGCTTTTCGCAGCTTACCACGTCCTTCATCGCCTGTTGGCGCCAAGGCATTCACCGTACGCCCTTAGTAGCTTAACCATAAAACTTACTCAGCACGTCGCCATCGCCGCACGCTGCCCCGCAACCGGGCTCAGACGCACGACACCGCGCGTGTGGCAAGTTCGCCTTTCCACATTGCGCTACTCTCGAGCAAAAATTTGCAGTTTTATCGCGCTACGCGAACCTTGACATCCGCGTAACGCAATGCCAGCTTCCATCAGTTGTCAAAGACCGTTCGTTTTGATCCATCGGTTTCTGATCAAAACGTCTCCGCTCCTGGCGGAGCGCGAATTCGGTTTGGAGCCGAAGTCGCGAGCAATAAAAAACCCGGCAACGAGCGCCGGGCAAATCCGTCCTTGTTTCGGGGGCCGCTTGCTGCCGGCCCTTGAACGGATGAACTCGAAGCTCGATTTGTTGCTACCCGGTGTTCGTAACCAATCTCACCTCTTGATGAGCAGGCAGACCCGGAACGTCAGGAGACTTCAGCGAAAGCCGCAGGTCAACCGACTTCTATGGACTATATCAGGAATTTGGATGCCGTCAAGTGTCTTGTGATTATTTTTCGGGGTCATTCTGGTTGTGGAATTCAGAGAACATGTGGAAATCTGAAGATGCGCCCCAACCCATTGGTTTTCTGCAGGCCACTGCCGGACGGGCCGGGCGAGCCGCGCTCCGGCCCAACCATCCCGGTTCTTGGTTACTTGTTATGCTTGAAATATTCCACTTGTCGAAGCCGCTTTTGTGCTTCCGCCTTTGTTCCATAGGGCCCACCGAGGTTTTTTCTCCCGTTTTCTGAGAGAACCTTATATCCGCCTTTAACTTTTCGAATCATGGGGAATATCGTCTTGCTCCCATTCTGCCGCAACGACGATAGAAATCAATCGGGGATCAAGCGTAGACGCGGGGCGGAAAGGCTGCACGCGGATGGGCATTGCTTGCGGGGATCGATTTGCAGCGCCGCGACAGAATGCAGCAGAATGCAGTTCTATTGTTGACGCGATTTAGACTCGATGACATAATCTGTTGCTCTTTCATCCTAAGATAGCCCCCGGTGGGTGTTACGACCCGCCGGACCCAATACAAATAGCCAGGAGCGCTGCCGCACCACCAATTTGTCGATGCAAATTGCCCACCAGCTAGGTGAATTGTTTCTCGGGGCTGTGCCTACCGTAATCATTTTCCTTTTCCTTTTTTTCTTTTTGCGCTGGGCCTTCTTCACCCCGATTCAGAAGGCCATGGCGGAGCGAAACCGCTTGATGGAAGGAGCTCGCGCAGAGGCCGCAGCGGTGGAGGCGGCCGCCAAGCAGGAACTCGACACCTATATGCAGGCTCTCAAGAGTGCGCGCGCGGAGGTTTACAGGGAACAGGAAGATGCGCGGCAAGTGGTTCTCGATGAGCGGGTGCAACTGCTCAAGGCCATGCGCACGCGGTCGCAAGAGGAAGTGAGTGAAGCGAAAAAAGAAATTGCCGCCGCGATGTCCGCCGCCCGCACCGAGATCGAGCGGCAGACTCCTACCCTTGCAGGCGAGATTGCTCGCATGATTCTCTCCCGGCGTCCCGCAGCAGGCGAAGGGCTGCGCCGGTGATGTCTGAGAAGCGCCTAGCGGCTCGCTCATGCCGGCCGGCATTGGCGTGCTGCTGTCTTTGGTTTCTGCTGACGGCGGCTCCCTTGCTGGCAGAAGAGGGCGCCCCGGGCCCTGAGAATTCCCCTTCCGGCTGGATCTTCCGGTGGATCAACTTTGCGATTGTTTTCAGCGCACTGGTGTATTTCTTCACCAAAGTGGCGGCGCCTTCGCTGCGGGAGCGCTCGAAGGAGATTTCCAAGAAGATCGCCGAAGGAGCGCGGGCCCGAGAGGCCGCCCAGCAACAGCGGCGCGAGGTACAGCGAAAGCTTGCTGGTATCGGCAAGGAAGTGGAGAGTATTCGCGCCGACGCCAAACGCGATGCCGACGCTGAGGCAGTGCGGCTGAGGGCATTGGCCCGCCTGGAGGCCGAGGTGATCGAGCGCGCCGCGCAGGCGGAAATACGCGCCGCTCAAAGAGCCGCTCAACTGGAGCTGAAGGCCTTTGCGGCCCGGCTTGCCGTGGACCGCGCCGAAGGCCTGCTGACCGACCAGATGACACCCGAGGCGCAATCTTCCTTGTTTCACACATTCGTGGCGGAACTCGATCGGAGCACGAATTGAACGAAGCGGTGGCACGACGCTACGCGTCGGCCCTGGCCGATGTTGCGCTCGAACAGATCAAAGCAGACAGGGTCAAGGCCGATTTCACTGCGTTCGTCGAGACATTTTATTCTTCCGCGGACCTTCGGAATTGCCTGGAAACACCCGCCATCGGTCCGGAACAGAAGAATCGAGTGATCGAAGCAATTTCCGAGAAGAGGGAGTATGACCCCGCGGTTCGGAATTTCATTTATGCGATCGTGGATCACCGGCGCACCGAGCTGCTGCGCGAGATCGAGAAGGCCTTCGGGGAAGAACTGAATGCGCGCCTGGGCATCGCCCAGGCAGAAGTGACCTCGGCCCGGCCACTGAACTCCGCGCAGAGGGTGCAGCTGACCGCGGTCCTTGAGCGACGGACGAAGAAGAAGATCGAAGCGACATTTCAGGAAGATAAGTCGCTGCTAGGCGGCGCCGTAGTGCGCATCGGCTCGACCGTCTACGACGGCTCGGTGCGCGAGCAATTGAACCGGCTGCGCCAGCAACTTGAAACGGAATAGGAGCAACGGATGGCGAATATCAAAGCGGACGAGATCACAAAGATTCTGCGAGAGCAGATCGAAAATTACGAGCAGACGGTAGCGGTCGAGGAAGTGGGCTCGGTCATATCGGTGGGCGACGGCATCGCGCGCATCCATGGGCTGGACCGGTGCATGTCGGGCGAGATGCTGCTTTTCCCGCACGACGTTTTCGGTATCGCGCTGAATCTGGAAGAAGATCAGGTCGGCGCGGTGCTGCTGGGCGACTACACCGAGATTCGCGAAGGCGACACCGTAAAGCGTTCCAATAAGATTATGTCGGTACCCGTGGGCGATGCGCTGATCGGGCGCGTGGTGAATCCCCTCGGGCAGCCTCTGGACGGCAAGGGCCCGGTGCAAACCAACCAGCGGAACCCGCTTGAGCGCATCGCGCCGGGCGTGATCGCGCGCCAGCCTGTGCGCGAGCCCCTGCAAACCGGCATCAAGCCGATTGACGCCATGATCCCGATCGGCCGCGGCCAGCGCGAACTGATCATTGGCGACCGGCAGACGGGCAAAACCGCCATCATCCTCGATACGATCCTGAATCAGCGCGGTGGCGACATGATCTGCATCTATTGCGCGATCGGACAGAAGCGGTCGACGGTGGCGCAGGTGATCAAGACGCTCACCGAAAACGGCGCCATGGATTACACCGTGGTTGTCGTGGCGTCCGCCGCAGAACCTGCGACGATGCAGTACATCGCTCCTTTCGCCGCGTGCGCCATCGGCGAATATTTCCGCGATTCCAAGCGGCATGCGGTCTGCTTCTACGATGACCTTTCCAAGCATGCGCAATCCTACCGCGAGATTTCGCTTCTGCTGCGCCGCCCGCCCGGCCGCGAGGCGTATCCGGGGGACGTATTCTTCCTCCACTCGCGTTTGCTCGAACGCGCCGCGAAGTTGAACGATGAACTGGGCGCGGGATCGCTTACGGCGCTTCCCGTAATTGAAACCCAGGCGGGCGACGTGTCGGCCTACATTCCGACCAACGTGATTTCGATCACCGACGGCCAGATTTACCTGGAAGCGGATTTGTTCAATAGCGGCATCCGCCCAGCCGTGAACGTAGGACTTTCCGTGAGCCGCGTGGGAGGCAACGCGCAGATCAAAGCGATGCGCCAGGTGGCCGGAACGCTGCGTCTTGACCTGGCCCAGTATCGCGAGCTCGCCGCGTTCGCACAGTTCGGTTCCGAACAGCTGGACAAGGCCACGCAGGCACAGTTGTCGCGGGGGCAGCGCCTGGTGGAGATTCTGAAACAAGATCAGTATCAACCTCTGCCGGTGGAAAAGCAGGTTCTGATTATTTTCGCCGGTGCCAACCGGTTTCTGGACGACATCGAGGTGTCGGAGTGCGGACGCTTTGAGCGCGAACTCTTTCCGTTCATCGAAACCAATTTTCCCGGGATTTTGAAGACGCTGCGCGAGAAGAAATCGTTTGACGATGCCCTCCGCGCGGAAACCTCGAAGGCTCTGGAAGCATTCAAAGAGCGCTTTAAAGCAACGGTCGGTGCGCCCGCAGTAGCTGCTGCACGCTAGAACAACGAGCAGCGAGTTCTCCATGCCTACACTTCTTGATTATCGGCGCCGCATCCGCTCCGTCAAGAGCACGCAGCAGATCACGCGTGCGATGAAGTTCGTCGCTGCCGCGAAGCTACGCCGCGCGCAAGAAGGCGTGTTCGCCGCGCGGCCGTATGCCCGCGAGATTCTGCGCGTGCTGCGATCGGCCGCGGCCCGCATGGATACAACCGCGCATCCACTGCTGGAGCGCCGGAGGGAAGAAAAGATCCTGGTGGTTGTGCTCACCGGCGATCGAAGCTTGTGTGGAGCCTTCAACACCAACGTGCTGCGGCGGGCCATGACGTTTATTCGCGAGAGCCCGGCTGCGAAGAAGGACTTGATTGTGGTCGGCAAGAAGGCCCGGGACACGATGCGGAAACGCGGGTTGCCGTTCCTGGGGGAATATCTGGGCGTGTCGAGTCGCGTGGATTTTTCGACGGCGAAGAACATGGCCGCCCAGATCGCCGATCTTTATGGAAAAAAGGAAGTGGACGCGGTTTACGGCATCTACAACGAGTTCAAGAACGTGATGGTTCAGAACCTGCGCTCCGAGAAGTTGCTTCCGATTGATCCGGCCGTCCTGAGTGAACCATCGGAGCCCGCGCGCGACGGCCACCAAGACTTGCTTCCCCATGATCTGTCGGCTTCGGGAAAGTCCTCGCTCGTGGATTACATCTACGAGGAGCCGGTGGAGCAAATTTTCAACGGCTTGCTGCCGCGGTATCTGGAATCGGAGATATTTCGCGTTCTGCTGGAATCGGCCGCAGCCGAACACGCCGCCCGCATGACGGCCATGGATTCGGCTACCCGGAACGCATCGGAACTCATCGACAAGCTCACGCTGCAGATGAACAAGATACGGCAGGCAGCGATTACTAAGGAATTGATCGAAATCGTCAGTGGCGCCGCATCGGCAGTTTCCTAGGCGCTCGGGATAGAGGAGAACAGAATGGCAGATCAGCACAGAGTGGGGCGCCTGATCGAGGTCATCGGCCCCGTTGTCGACGTTCAATTCGAAGAAGGTCACTTACCGCTGATTCACAGCGCGGTACGGATTACGAGCGAGGGATTTGACGTTCCGGAGCCAATGGATATCGTCGCAGAAGTCGAACAGCACCTGGGCGAGAGCCGGGTCCGCTGCGTGGCCATGAAGCCGACCGAGGGCCTGGTGCGGGGCATGAAGGTCGAGGATTTGGGAGAGCCGATCTCGGTACCCGTGGGTCGCGGGACTCTGGGCCGCGTGCTGAATGTGCTGGGAGAGCCTGTAGACCAGCTGGGCGAGGTAAAGGCGACCAAGCGCTACCCGATTCACCGCCCGGCGCCGTCGCTTGAAGATCAGTCCACTACACTTGAAATGTTCGAGACCGGTATCAAGGTCGTCGACCTGATCGAGCCTTACCTGAAGGGTGGCAAGATCGGGCTGTTCGGCGGCGCGGGCGTGGGCAAGACGGTGCTGATTCAGGAGTTGATTCACAACGTAGCCATGAAGCACGGCGGCGTGTCGGTATTTGCGGGGGTGGGTGAGCGCACGCGCGAGGGCAACGACCTCTGGCTCGAAATGCAGGAATCGGGCGTTGTGGTTCCGGGCAATTCGGAAAAATCCCGCTGCGCGCTGATTTATGGGCAGATGACCGAGCCGCCGGGGGCGCGTCTTCGCGTCGGCTTGACGGGGCTTACTGTCGCCGAATACTTCCGCGACGAAGAGCACCTCGACGTGCTGCTCTTCATCGATAACATCTTCCGTTTCGTGCAGGCGGGCTCAGAAGTATCGGCGCTGCTCGGCCGCATGCCTTCGGCTGTGGGGTATCAGCCGAACCTGAACACCGAAATCGGCGAGCTTCAGGAGCGCATCACTTCCACCAAGAGCGGATCGATCACCTCCGTGCAGGCCATCTACGTGCCCGCCGACGATTACACCGATCCAGCCCCGGCAGCGACCTTCACGCACCTGGACGCGACCACAAACCTCAGCCGGCAAATCGTGGAGCGCGGGATTTATCCCGCCGTCGACCCGCTGGCGAGTTTTTCGCGCATCCTTGACCCGCGCATTCTGGGCCAGGATCACTACACCGTCGCGCGCAGCGTGAAATCGGTGCTCCAGCGCTACAAAGAGTTGCAGGACATCATCGCCATCCTCGGAATCGAGGAGCTCTCCGACGACGACAAGCAAACCGTGGCGCGCGCCCGCAAGATCGAAAAGTTTCTTTCGCAGCCGTTCTTCGTGGCCGCGCAGTTCACGGGGATTGAAGGGAAATACGTGAAGATCGAAGACACCGTTCGCGGCTTCAAGGAAATCGTGGAAGGCAAGCACGACGATCTGCCCGAACAAGCCTTCTACATGGTGGGCACGATCGAAGAGGCTCGGGAAAAAGCCGAAAAGATGTCCGCCACAGCCTAGAAAGGGCGCGCGGAGAAACTCAGGATCGAGCGAATGTTACCGGAAAGCATCGAACTCGAAGTGGTCACGCCAGAGCGGCACGTACTGCAGAAGACCGTGAAGTCGGTCGAGATACCGGGCCAAGAGGGCTACCTCGGCGTGTTGCCGGGCCACGCTCCGCTCATCACAGAGCTGGGTATCGGCATTCTCACTTACCGAAGCGATTCTGAGACCCGCTACCTTACGGTAATCGACGGCTACGCTGAAGTACTGCCCGATCGGGTGATCGTGCTGGCGGAGATCTCCGAACGTGCGGAGGAAATCGACGTGGCGCGCACGCGCACCGCGCTTGAGCGGGCAAAACAGGAAGTGGCAACCAAGAGCGCGGGTGACCCGGAGTGGGACCGCGCGAGCTTGGCTCTGCAACGCGCGTTGGTGCGGCTGCAGGCGGCCTCGAAGACCGATGCAGCGGGCGCACAGGAGCACTAAACGATTGCCCCTGTTGCTGGTTCGGAACGCCCGCCCAATCGAGAATCCCCTTGCCGCATTCAAATAGTGGCATCCTGCCCAAGCAGGGTTTTTCAGCCGATCGCAGAAACCGATGCCGGAAATCACTATCTACGGGACTCCGTGGTGCGGCGACTGCCGGCGAGCCAAGCAGTTTTTGCGCGAGCGCGGCGTTGCGTTTAAGGAAGTGAATATTGACGAAACGCCCGGGGCAGAAGACCTGGTGCTGCGCGTCAACGATGGCCTGCGAAAGGTTCCCACGATTGAAGTGGAGGGCCGCTATTTTGCCTGCAGCCCCTTTGATCCCTACCAACTGTCCGGCGAACTTAAAATCCCTCTCCATCCAACCCGTAACAGCTAGAATGCAGGATTTCCTAGGTTAGTCCGGCGCCCCGTGTCATGACGGCTGCGACGCGGAGATCAGGCGTTAAGGCCACGATATCCGCATCGGCACCGGGCGCGATCACACCCTTTTTGCCGGCAATACCGAGACGTCTGGCGGGCAGCACGGTGGCCATTCGCACCGCTTCGAGCAGCGGCACGCCGTAGGCCACCACATTTCTGATTGCCCGATCGAGCGTCAGCGTGCTGCCGGCGAGTTTGCCCTCCGAATTCCGAGCCACGCCTGCTTGAACGTCCACGTCAGAATTCCCGAGGCGGTAGGTGCCGTCCGGCATTCCCGTGGCCGCGATTCCGTCGCTTACCAGCAGGACCGTGTCGAATCCCTTCGACCCCATCAGGACTTGAATGGCCGCTACGGCAACGTGGACACCGTCGGCGATTATTTCCGCGGTTACTTCGGGGTCGGTCATGATGGCGCCCAATATGCCGGGGTCGCGATGCAGGAAAGCTCGCATGGCGTTGTAGGTATGTACTGCGTGCCGCGCCCCCGCTTGAATGGCGGCTCGAGCTTGATCGTAATCGGCATCCGTGTGGCCCATGCCGATCACGAGACCGGCGGCGATTGCGAATTCGATCAGTTCAAGAGCGCCGGGAAGCTCCGGAGCAAGCGTTAAAATCTTCACGAGTCCGTCGGAAGCGGCCAGGAATTTCTCCAGGATTGCGACAGAAGGCTCAGAGATTGCCGCAGGCGAATGGACGCCGCGCTGAACCGGGCTGATGAAGGGTCCCTCGAGGTGGATCCCAAGAATCTCGGCGGCCAGGCGGTTGCTTTCTACCTGTTGGCGGCTGCGGATATAGCGGGCGATGCCCTCCAGGCTGCGGCAGGTGTCCTCTACCGGAGCAGTCACCGTGGTGGCAAGCATCGATGTCGTCCCGTGCCGCGCGACGGTCGAGGTAATGCGGTCGAGCGCGCGCGCATCGGCTTCCATCACGTCGTGGCCACCCGCGCCGTGGATGTGCACGTCGACAAATCCCGGGACGATGGTTAATCCTGTAGCCATGAAATCAGTGGCGCCGGAGGGAACGCGAATCTCGTCGCGATGGCCCAGGCCGGTAATCTGGGTGCCTTCGACAATAATCACGCCATCGCTCAGCTCCTCGTGGGGAGTCAGAATGCGGGGGGCGTAGATGGCGCTAGTGGTCATGGCCGAGGCTGATGGGGGAATGCTACTGAATCCGGGCGCCAAATCACAGCGAAGACCTTGCATCCTGTAACGTCTTCGTTACAATCGATGCTCACGAATCGATTGGAGGAAGGGATGTCCTACGACAAGCGTTATGTAGCCCAGAAGCGGCAGCGCCGCAAGCGCAAAGCCGCGAAAGGGAAGGTCAAGCTCTACGAGCAGGGTAAGCTCCCCCACGACAAGCTTCCCGCCCTTGCGAAGAAGTTTCTCTCCCGCAAAATGCGCGCTCTGAAAAGGTCGGCATAAACACAAAAAAGGCAACGGGCGTCTCGATCCCTCAAGACGCCCGCGATCACCGCAGCGATGGGTAAGATTTAGTTGCCCGAAGCCTGGGCGTGCGCCGAAGCTACCTTCGGAACGCTCAGATATCCCGCGATCTTATCCTTGCCTACCTGGTTCACCGTAAACTCCATAGGCGCCCGCGTGCCGTGGGTGAAGAAGTAGATCGGTTCGTTGACCGAGCGGTTCTTCTTGTCGTAGCGCGCGTCGTCCACGTAGAGAGACACGGTGTAGATGTTCTTCTTCTGGTTCACGTTCTTGAGTTCGACCATCAGGTCGCCGACCTTCTCGCGCTGGTTCCTCTTGTCGATCGTGAATTCATAGTAGTCGCGCTCTCCCATACGGCGAAGTTCTTCGATTTCGTCGTGGTTCTTCGCGATCAGGGTGCCGAACTCACCTCGCGCCATGGTCAGATTGTTCTTGGTATTCTCAAGATCGGAGCGCACGCCATTGACGTCGGTCCCGATCTTGTTTACGTCGTCGACGCTCGCCTTGGTCGCGAGCTGCCCGGTGACGTTGTTCTGCAGATCGGCTAGCTGCTTGTTCTCATCGTCCCGGATTTTCTTGGCCTGGAAGCGCGCGCGGCCGAGCTCGTCCTGGGTAAGTTTCATCTTGTCGGTTACCAGGCTGAGCTCGCCCTGGAGCTGGGCGTTGGCATCTTCGGCTTTTGCGAGCCTCTGGCCGAGCACATCGTCGCTCTGCTTGAACTGGCCCAGCTGTTGAGTTTGGGCAGAAAGGCTCTGCTCGAGGGTCTTCGAACGGTTCGACGCAGACCAGGCAACGCCCAGGCCTACCAATGAAATGACGGCCAGCGCTACCACCACTACACCAATCCACCGCGGCGCGGCCGCATCCTGCACGATCACATCATGTGTTTCGCTACTCATACTGTTTTCCTCCGTGAGATCCCCTTGCGCAGCAGACTAAAAGCACGCGCCGAACCAAATGCGAGCGGTCGGAATGGCCGTCACAAATAGAACGAAATGAAAGAGTTAGAGTATTTCCAGCCAAGGGTCGCGCGGCGTCGCCTAGTTCTATCTTGTAATTTTTACGCTCCGGTAATGTTTTCTGCGTATTTTCTAGAAGGACAACAAGGTGCGAGAAAATTGTACCTTCTAGTTACGGGGAAACCACTGAGGAGCCGTCCGTTAACGAGTAACGGTCATGGCCTGGAGGCGGGCGATGCGGTCGTCGAGTGGTGGGTGCGTGCTGAACAGGCTCGAGAGCACTTGCCCGCCGGCGAGCGGGGCCACGATGCAAAGAGCCGAGGTCGAAGGCGAAATATCCATAGGAATGCGCTTGTTGTAGGCGCCCAATTTCCCGAGGGCGCGGATCAATCCATAAGGGTGGCCGACCATCCTCGCGCCGGATGCGTCGGCTTGGTACTCCCGCTGCCGGGAAATGCCCAGCTGTAGCAACAGCGCCGCCACGGGAGCCAGGAACAGCATGAGAATGGCGGTAAGACCTCCGCCCTCGCGGTCGTCGTCGCGCCCTCCGCCCATTCCTCCGAAAATCATGCCCCAGCGTCCCATACTGGCAATCCAACTGATCGCACCGGCAAGGGTTGCGGCAATCGAGGAGGTCAAGATATCGTAATTGCGGACGTGCGAGAGTTCATGCGCGATCACGCCTTCCAGTTCTTCGTCGTCCATCAATTCCATGAGTCCCTGGGTGACGGCGACCGAGGCGTGGCTCGGGTTGCGGCCCGTTGCAAAGGCGTTTGGCGCCGGTTGCGGGATCATGTAGAGCTTGGGCATCGGCAGACTGGCCTTTCCCGAAAGGCGCTCCATCACCTCATAGAGGCGCGGAGATTGCTCCCGGCTTATGGGCTGGGCTCCGCTGGAGGCCAAAGCGATCTTGTCTGAGAAAAAGTAAGCGGTGCCGTTCATGAAAACGGCCATTACCAGCGCGATCGTCATACCCCGCTGCCCGCCAAAAGCCTGGCCCAACGCCAGAAGCAGCAGAGTGAGTGCCGTTAGCAGAAACGTTGTCTTGAGAGTTTTCATGTTCGGTTCCCGCCGCCTATTGCGCGGCTGCTACCTTTGCACCGGCGCGTTCGAACCTCATCGCATCACCGCCGGGCCCGGCATCGACGGTCACTTCATCCCCCGGAAGGACTTCTCCGTCCAGGATCTTGAGCGCCAAGGCATCCTGAATCAGCCGTTGGATCGCGCGCTTCATGGGGCGAGCGCCGTAGGCTGGATCGTATCCTTCACGGAATAGCAGCGTCTTGGCGGCCGGAGTCAGCGTCAAGGTGATCTTCCGCTCCGCCAGCAGATTCACCACGTTGTGCAGCTGCAGTTCGACGATGCGCTCGATCTGATCCCTGCCCAGCGGACCAAACATCACGATGTCGTCGATTCGGTTTAGGAACTCCGGACGGAAGAGCTCGCGCAAAGCGCCCATCGCCAGTTCGCGCGCCTTCTTGGGGTCCTTTTCAGACAATTCGAAGATCGCCGCAGAGCCGACGTTTGAGGTCATAACGATTACCGCATTGCGAAAATCGACCGTACGGCCCTTGCCGTCGGTGAGCCGGCCATCCTCGAGAATCTGTAGCAACACGTTGAAGACGTCAGGATGCGCCTTCTCGATTTCATCAAGCAGGACCACCGAATAGGGCCGGCGGCGCACCCTCTCGGTCAGTTGGCCGCCCTCTTCGTATCCCACGTATCCCGGGGGGGCGCCGATCATGCGCGCGACCGAATGCTTTTCCATGTATTCGGACATGTCGAGGCGGATCATGGCGCGCTCGTCGTCGAACAGGAATTCGGCAAGCGCGCGGGCCAGTTCGGTCTTGCCGACGCCGGTCGGCCCTAGGAATAAGAACGAGCCGATGGGCCGGTTGGGATCGCTCAGGCCCGCGCGGCTTCGACGGATGGCGTTGGCGACGCCGGTGAGCGCCGTATCTTGACCCACAACGCGCTGGCGGAGCCGCTCTTCCATATGCACTAATTTTTGGACCTCACCTTCGAGCAGTCGCCCGACAGGAATGCCGGTCCATTTGCTCACGATTTTGCCGATCTCTTCTTCCCCCACTTCTTCCTTTAACATCGGATGGTCTTGTTGAAGTTCGGCGAGCTTGTCTTGCGCTGCCTTGAGTTCCTTTTCGGCCGCCGAGAGCTTGCCGTAGCGGATCTCAGCCACGCGAGAAAGATCGCCGGCGCGCTCATAGCGCTGTTCTTCTGCTTTAAGGCTTTCAATCTGCTCCTTGTGCTTACGGATGCGGTCAATGGCCTTCTTTTCGGTCTGCCAGTGAGCCTTGAGCGCATCGGATTGTTCGCGCAAGGTCGAAAGCTCCTTCTCAATCTGCCCCAAGCGCTCGCGTGAATGAGGATCGGTCTCTTTGCGCAGTGCCTGGCGTTCGATCTCAAGCTGCATCAGGCGCCGCTCGATCTCATCGATCTCGGTCGGCAAGGAGTCGATTTCCATGCGCAGGCCGGCGGCGGCTTCATCCACAAGGTCGATGGCCTTGTCCGGGAGGAAGCGGTCGGTGATGTAGCGCTGCGAAAGCATGGCGGCAGCGACGATGGCGGCGTCCTTGATACGCACGCCGTGATGCACTTCGTAGCGTTCTTTGAGGCCGCGCAGGATGGCGATGGTGTCCTCGACGGAGGGCTCCCCAATCGTCACCGGCTGGAAGCGCCGCTCAAGGGCTGGGTCCCGTTCGATGTACTTTCGATACTCGTTGAGAGTGGTGGCACCAATGGCCCGAAGTTCGCCGCGCGCCAGAGCGGGCTTCAACATATTGGAGGCGTCCATCGAGCCTTCCGCCGCGCCAGCTCCGACCAGCGTGTGCAGCTCGTCGATGAACAGAATGATTTGGCCCTCGGATTCGGTTACTTCCTTCAGCAGGGCCTTGAGACGGTCTTCAAACTCGCCCCGGTATTTCGCCCCGGCAACCAGCGCCGCGAGGTCGAGAGAAACGATGCGTTTCGGCTTCAGAATCTCCGGAACGTCGCCAGCGACAATCCTCTGCGCCAGGCCTTCGACAATGGCCGTTTTCCCTACCCCGGGCTCGCCTATCAGCACCGGATTGTTCTTGGTGCGGCGCGCCAGGATCTGCATCACGCGGCGAATCTCCTCATCGCGCCCAATGACGGGGTCAAGCTTTCCGCGCCGCGCCAGGTCGGTCAAATCACGTCCGTACTGTTCGACAGCCCGGAAGGTCGCCTCGGGATTCTGGGACGTAACGCGGTGGCTTCCGCGAATCGATGCCATGGCCTGCAGGATGGCGTCGTGAGTGGCACCATGGCGGGCCAGCAGGTGGCTCGCGGGGTCACGCTCGGCGGTGGCGATGGCAAGCAGAATATGCTCGGTGGAAACGTATTCATCCTTGAAGCGCTGCGCTTCATCGAAGGCGCGCTGGAGAACGTCATTAGCGGCTTTGCCGAGATACTGCTCGGTGGCGCCAGCAATCTTGGGCAAACGTTCGATCTGCTTTTCAGCCTCGCTTGCGAGAGTTGTGGGGGCCACGCCCAGCTTTTCAAGCAGCGGAGGCACGACGCCGTCGCCTTGAGCGACGAGCGCCCATAACAGATGAACAGGCTCGATCTGCTGCTGGCCGGAACGCGAAGCTAGTTCCTGGGCGGCCTGCAGGGCTTCTTGAGCCTTTACGGTCAGTTTGTCTAGCCGGGGTGCCATGGCTACGATTTTCTCACTTTCCGAGACACAAAGGGGCCGGAAAAGCATCCGGCCCCCCTACATCCTGATTGGAAACGGTGTCAGTTGTGGCCGTTCCCGTTTGTAACGTTGACCTTCACCTGCTTCGGCTTGGATTCGGCCCGCTTCGGTAGCTCGACGGTCAAGACACCGTTGTTGTAGACGGCCTTGATCGCTTCGGTGTTCACCGTGTTTGGCAACCCGAAGCTGCGGCTGAATGCACCGTAGGTCCGTTCGATGCGAAGGTAGTTATCCTCCTTCACATTCTGCTCGAACTTCCGCTCGCCACGGATCGTCAGCATGTTGTTTTCGACGCGAATGTCGAGGTCCTTCTCATGGACATCCGGCAAGTCGGCCTTGAGGACCAGTTCATTCTCGGTCTCATAGATGTCAACAGCCGGCGCCCAGGCGGTCAGGGCCGAATTATCACCCCGGTTACCCGGGAGGGAATTGTCAAACAATCGGTTCACTTCATCCTGCAGGCTGGAAATGTTTCGGAAACGATCCCAACGGGTGATGCTCATGTGGTCTCCTCCTGATGTCTTTGTCGCTATATTAGCGCAACGCGATAATAAAATATGCGTGTTTCAATGTCAAGTATTTTTCAACGCGACATGACCCACTATTCCGATCGCCATTATCCTAATCTATTACCCTTATAATCATGCACTTGAGATAGTGTGTTTCCGGCATCGTCAACAGGATCGGGTGGTCTCGCGCTTGAGTCCTCCGCTCGACAACGGTGACATTTCTCTTGGCATCGTTGGCCGCCTCGGCCACGATCTGAAGAAAAAGAGCCTCGTTGACGTGGTAGGAGCAAGAGCAAGTTATGAGATAGCCACCAGGTTCGATGAGTTTCAGGGCGCGCAGGTTGATCTCCCTGTAGCCACGCTGGGCGGCCGGAATGCTATCCCGGTTCTTCGCGAAGGCGGGTGGATCGAGAATGATCATGCGGAAGCGTCTGCCGGCCTCGTCATATTCCTTCAGCAGGTCAAAGGTGTTGCCTTCGCGGAAGTAGACATTGGAAATACCGTTGAGGTCCTGGTTCTTGCGGGCCGCCTCGATAGCGCCGGGGGCCATCTCGATGACTTCCACTTGCTCGCAGCGGTCGGCAACGGTGAGTCCGAAGCCGCCCTGGTAACCGAAGCAGTCGAGCACAGCGCCGGAAGCATACCGCCGGGCTGCCCAGTGGTTTTCCCGCTGATCAAGAAAAGAGCCCGTCTTCTGGCCTTTCGCCAGATCGTAGGCGAATAGGATGCCATTCTCCCGGACTTGTATTTCCGGCGGGACTTCGCCGTGGAGCACGCTTATTTTCTGTTCAAGCCCTTCCAGCAGGCGCACTTTGGGGTCATTGCGCTCGACAATCCCCTTGGGTGAAAGAAGCTCCACCAGAATTTCGACCAGCAGATTCTTGTGGCGTTCGCTGCCCTGGCTGAGCGTCTGCACGACCAGATAGTCCCCGTAGCGGTCCACGATGAGTGAGGGCAGCAGGTCCGCCTCGCTGTATACGAGTCGGAACGCCTCGGAGTTCTCGACCACGCGCTCGCGATAGGCAATGGCCTGCTGGAGGCGGTGCGTGAAGAAGGCGCGGTCAATGGGCTTGTCCTCACGGGTGAGTAAGCGAATCGCAATTTGGGACTTGTCGCTGTAGAATGCGCGCCCCTGGAACCGCCCGCGTTGGTCACTGAGGCGCACCACGGTCCCCGGCTCCGCCTGAGCGGTGCGAATATCGCTGCGGTAAACCCAGAGGTGGCCCAGATGAATGCGCTCGACGCCCCTGGGACTGATGACCACCGACGCTTCTGGCACTTTCCCCCGCTTTCGGAAAACTTGCCGGCCGATTCGCTACAATGGCTCTGCAGCTCTCCGGTTACGCGCGATTTGCCTGGAACGACAACCGAGCGGAACGCAGGCGGCGCAGTTCTCATAGCATAGTTGCACATCTTAGGCCAAGCTGCGGGCATCTGCGCACAGGCGCCGGAGAGAATGGAAATATGAACCTCAGCGAATTGAATTTCAATCTACCTGCGGGACGCATCGCGCAGCGGCCGCTTCCGCAGCGCGAGGCGTCTCGCATGTTATTGCTCGACCGAGCTTCCGGCACGTGGGAGGACCGTGATTTCCGGGAGTTTGCTGGTCTGCTGCGCGGTGACGAACTCGTCGTGGTCAACAACGCCCGAGTCATTCCCGCCCGCCTTTTCGGGCGCAGGACTGGCCTTCATGCGGAGAAACCCGGCCACAACAATCCGGCACGCGGAGAATTTCTCCAAACACCCATCGAGGTTCTTCTGGTGCGGCGACTCTCGCCCGACACCTGGGAAGCGCTGGTTCGGCCTGGCCGGAAGGTGCCTATAGGCGAGACGATTATCTTCGGTGAGGGGGAACTGGAGGGTTTGGTCGAGGGCCGGGGCGAGTACGGCGGTCGCGTGATCCGGTTCAGTTCGAAGGGCGATTTTCACGAGACGCTCGATCGTTTGGGTCACGTTCCCTTGCCCCCCTACATCAAGCGACAGGACGAAGCGCTCGACCGGCAGCGCTACCAGACGGTATTTGCGAAATGCGGGGCCGCCGTAGCCGCCCCCACGGCGGGGCTGCATTTCACTGCAGGCGTTTGCGGTGAGTTGCGCGCGCGAGGTGTGGAAATCGCGGAGATCACGCTGGAGGTCGGGCTGGGGACCTTTGAACCGATTCGAGCCGAGCGTATCGAGGACCACAAGATTCACAAAGAATCCTACGAGATATCGGACTTGGCCGCCGCCCTAATCGCGGGAGCGCTACGGGAAAGGCGCCCGGTGCTGGCGGTGGGAACCACCGTGGTGCGAACTTTGGAAGACGCCGCCCAAAAAGGATCGGGCGAGGTGAGTGCCGGACGGGCGGAGGCAGATATTTTCCTCTATCCCGGAAAGCCTTTCCGGATTGTCGACCAACTTTTGACCAACTTTCATCTGCCGGGATCGAGTCTTCTGGCTATGGTGGCGGCGTTCGCGGGGCGTGAACATATTCTGCGGGCATACACCCATGCGGTAGAATCGGAATACCGCTTCTACAGCTACGGGGACTGCATGCTCATCCGCTGAGTGGGATCGAGGAAACAGGGGGGGGGCCGGCGCGCGGCAAGGGCTAGTCTTGCTCGGAACCGCCGGCTACTTTCAGTACGGCCAGGAAAGCCTCTTGGGGAATATCGACCTTCCCTACGCGCTTCATGCGCTTCTTGCCTTCCTTTTGTTTTTCGAGCAGCTTCCGCTTCCGGGAGATATCGCCGCCGTAGCATTTCGCGATGACGTTCTTGCGGATGGCGCTGATGGTTTCGCGCGCGATAACGCGGCTGCCGATGGTGGCCTGCAAAGGAACTTCGAACATTTGCCGGGGAATGAGTTTTCGCAGACGCGTCACAAGATCGCGGCCGCGCTCATAGGATTGTTCCCGGTGACAAACCACAGTGAGTGCGTCGACTGGCTCGCCGCCCACGAGTACGTCCAATTTCACGAGATCCGACTCGCGGTATCCCGAGAGGTGATAATCGAGGGAGGCATAGCCGCGGGAGACGCTCTTCAGCCGGTCGTAGAAATCCAGTACGATCTCGTTCAGGGGCATCTGGTAGGTGAGCATCACGCGCGTGGGGGAGAGGTATTCGAAATTTTTCTGCACGCCGCGTTTCTCTTCGCAGAGTTTCAGCACGCCGCCCAGGGACTCCTCGGAAGTGATGATCATCGCCGTCAAGATCGGCTCTTCGATTTTTTGAATGGAAGTAGGCGCCGGGAATTTCGTCGGATTGTCGACTTGCAGCACTTCCCCTGCGGTCGTGGTGACGCGGAATTCGACGCTCGGTGCCGTCGTGATCAGGTCAATGTTGAATTCGCGTTCGAGCCGCTCCTGCACGATTTCCATGTGCAACAGCCCGAGGAACCCACAGCGGAAGCCGAACCCGAGCGCGACCGAAGTTTCCGGCTCGTAGAAGAAGGCGGCATCGTTTAACTGGAGCTTGCCGAGGGCGTCGCGCAGCAGTTCGTAATCGGTGGCGTTCACCGGATACAGGCCGGCGAAGACCATCGGCTTGATGGCCTCGAATCCGGCCAGCGGCGGCGCAGGATGGTCGGCCGCGATCACCGTATCGCCCACGCGCGCATCGGCGACGCGCTTGATGTTAGCGATGATGAAACCCACGTCGCCTGCGGCGAGTTCGTCGAGCACGATGGGTTTGGGAGTCAAGACACCGAGATTTTCTACTTCATAGACTTCGTGGGAAGCGCAAAGACGGATTTTCATGCGCGGCGTGATGCGTCCCTCCATTACGCGCACCAGCACTACGGCGCCTCGGAACGAATCAAACCACGAGTCGAAAATGAGCGCCTGCAAAGGAGCGTCCGCCGAACCAATGGGCGGAGGTATGCGGTGCACGATTGCTTCGAGCACGTCGGCCACGCCGAGGCCGCTCTTGGCGCTGATGGGGAGTGCATCTTGGGCGGGAATTGCCAGCACGCTCTCGATCTGTTCCTTGACGTACTCGGTCTGCGCGGCGGGGAGGTCAATTTTGTTTATTACCGGCACGATCGTGAGATTGTGCCGCGACGCGAGGAACGTATTGGCGACCGTCTGTGCCTCGACTCCCTGGCTTGCGTCGACGACGAGCAGCGCTCCTTCACAGGCCGAAAGGGCTCGTGAGACTTCGTAGGAGAAATCCACGTGGCCGGGCGTGTCGATCAGGTTGAGCCGGTATTGGTGGCCGTCGTTGGCCTGGTAGTGCAGGCGAATGCTTTTGGCCTTGATGGTGATGCCGCGCTCGCGCTCGAGATCCATGGAATCAAGCACTTGCGCTTGCATTTCGCGCTGGCTCAGCGCACCGGTAAGCTCGAGCAGCCGATCCGCAAGGGTGGACTTACCGTGGTCGATGTGCGCGATGATGCAGAAATTCCGGATGTACTGGGGATCCATGGATTGTTGTGCTTTTCCGCAGGCGCGGCAAACGGCGTCCTGCACGAATTCGCCGCGTCCTTCGAACCATTGAGTTTGCCACAGGTGTCTGCGCCCCGCCAGCGCGGTCTCGCGCTGGTCTAAATGCCATGCCTGCCGCAGAAGATCCCCGACCAGGACATCAATGAACCGATAGGGCCCTGCGGCCTGGGAAGCGGGCTGATGATCCTAGCTCTTCTTCGATGCGCAGCAGTTGGTTGTACTTGGCGATGCGGTCGGTGCGGGATGCAGAACCCGTCTTGATCTGTCCGGTGCCCATGGCTACGGCGAGGTCGGCAATAAAAGCATCCTCGGTTTCGCCCGAGCGATGAGAAATGATGGCGGCATATTTCGCCTGGCGGGCCATCTCGACGGCTTCCATTGTCTCGCTCACCGTGCCAATCTGATTGAGCTTGATGAGAATTGCATTGGCAATTCCCTGTTGGATCCCGCGCGCGAAGATTTCTGGATTGGTGACGAAGACATCATCGCCTACGAGCTGAATTTTATTGCCGATGTTCTTGGTCAATATTTTCCAGCCGTCCCAGTCGTTTTCCGCGAGGCCGTCTTCGATCGAAACGATGGGATACTGGCGGGCCCAATCGGCCCAAAACGCAGCCATCTGCTCGGGGGAACGCGCGGACTTGTCCGATTTCTTAAATACGTATTGGTTCGAACTGGAATCATAGAACTCGCTCGAGGCGGGATCAAGGGCGATCGATATCTGCTCGCCGGGCTTGTAACCCGCCGCGGTGATGGCTTCCAGCACGCGTTCGAGAGCTTCGTCATTCGATTTGAGGTTGGGCGCAAAGCCCCCCTCATCGCCCACTGCAGTCGAATAGCCGTGTTTCGTAAGGACTGCTTTCAAGTGGTGGAACACCTCGACGCCCCAGCGCAGGGCTTCATGGAAGCTCGGGGCGCCCAGAGGCATGATCATGAATTCCTGGACGTCCACGGAATTGTCGGCGTGCGCGCCGCCATTGAGGATGTTCATCATCGGAACCGGGAGCGTGTTCGCGGAAGGGTCGCCGGAATACTTCGCCAAGTACTTGTAGACTGGCTGGCGGGACGCTGCGGCCGCCGCGCGCGCGGCGGCCATGGAGACGGCAAGAATGGCATTGGCGCCGAACTTCGATTTGTTGGGCGTACCGTCGGCTTCGATCATTTTCCGGTCGACCGCGCGCTGGTCAGAGGCATCCAAGCCCGTGACAATCTTGGCGATCTCGGCATTCACATGCCCGACGGCTTTCTGCACGCCTTTCCCGAGGTAGCGGCTTTTGTCGCCATCGCGCAGTTCGTTTGCTTCATGCTCGCCGGTGGAAGCGCCCGAGGGCACCGCCCCGCGGCCGATGGCCCCGCCTTCCAGGCGGACGTCGGCTTCCACCGTGGGATTTCCGCGCGAATCGATAATTTCACGGCCCTGCACGCTTGCGATTTTCGTAGACATCGTTCTCCCCCGGGGTTTTGGTAAAAGCTATTCGGGCTCTTCGATCATCGATTCGGCGCGGACCACCACCACAACTCCGCCATCGGAAACCGAATAGCGAGCACGGTCTGCTTCCATGTCGTAGCCAATCACGGTGCCCTCGGGCAAATTCACATGGCGGTCGATGATCGCGCGGCGCACCTTGCAGCGCCGGCCAATATTCACGTGGTTGAAAACGATCGTATCCTCGACTTCGCTGTAGCTGTTCACGCGCACGTCGTAGCCGAGCACCGACCGCATGACCTTGCCGCCGGAAATAATCGATCCGCCCGAGACAATCGAATCGATCGCCGCACCCGTGCGGTCCGGATCGGCGAATACGAACTTGGCGGGAGGATACTGCTGCTGCCAAGTGTGCAGCGGCCAGCTCGCGTCATAAAAGTTAAAAATGGGTGAAACCGAGACCAGATCGATGTTCGCTTCGTGGTAGGCATCGATGGTGCCGACGTCTCTCCAGTAGGAGGTTTCCTTCTTGTTTTCGTCGACGAAGTTGTAGGCGTATACGCGATACTTGTCGATGATTCGCGGAAGAACGTCTTTCCCAAAATCGTGCGAAGAGAGCGGGTCCTCCGCATCGGCGATCAAAATGGGGACAAGCAACTGCGTATTAAACAGGTAGACGCCCATCGACGCATTGGCTTTTCCGGAATGAACCCCAGACAGCTTCGGCTGGTTGGGTTTCTCCTCGAACCCGACGATGCGCCAGTGCGCATCGGTTTCGATGATGCCGAATTTTCCGGCGGCCTCGGCCGGGTCCATTTCAATGGTTGCGACCGTAACGTCGGCACCCGCCGCAACATGCTGCTCGAGCATCTTCTGATAATTCATTTTGTAGATATGATCGCCCGAGAGAAGAAAGACGTAATTCGATTGCTCGCTGCCGATGGAATAGATGTTCTGATACACGGCATCGGCCGTGCCCAGATACCAGTGCTGCGAGACACGCATCTGCGGAGGCAGCACCTCGATGTAGTCGCCGTAGCCCATCAGCGAGGACCATCCCCGGCGGACGTGGCGATTCAGGCTTAAGGCCTTGTATTGGGTCAGCACAAAAACACGGCGCAGGCTGCTGTTCAAGCAATTGGAGAGCGTCACATCGATGATCCGGTAGACTCCGCCGAAGGGCACGGCCGGTTTGGCCCGATCGCGGGTTAGCGGCCACAGGCGCTCGCCTTGGCCGCCGGCCAGGAGCACTCCAATCGCGTCTTGCATCAAGGGCATGCCGCTCTCTTTTCCCGCGAAATCCAGACCAGCATTCTAGCAGCAACTTGGTGCGCGCCGTAATTGGCATGTTGGGATGGCGAGACACCGGGGGCCGGCTCTCTGTAGCCCGCGCCAGAGGAGTGTAGAAGTACCGACGCCCTCCACCCACGGAGGGCATTCTGAAGGCACGCTCGCGGGTTACTAAAAGGTTAGTTTCGGTGACAACCGACTTTGTCTGCATTATTTATTTCTTGACTTGTGAGGTAGCCTCCGATAGAAGGAGGTGGCAATGGCCGGGTAACAACGGCTAAACTAGTTTGTTTGTCAAACTGGTAAAACTCATACAGGGGACGGGGGTGAATACGCGTGGCAGAAGTTGTAATTCAAGAGGGTGAGTCATTGGAGAACGCTCTCCGGCGCTTCAAGCGGAAAGTGCAGTCAGAAGACATCATCAAGGAAATCAAGAAGCACAGCTACTACATGAAGCCGGGGGAGCGTCGTCGAGCCAAAGAGGCCCTCTCGCGTAAACGTCTCCGGAAAAAGCAGCGGCGTGAGCAGGATTAGGCGATCCAGCCAATCGTATTCTTCTCAATAAATGTGCCAGTGCGCGCGGGAGGGCCGCCGTAGTCGGGCGGTTGCTTCCGCGCAAGTGGCGCCTTTGACCGCCCGCTGCCCTCTCCGACCTGGTCCCGGAGCAGCGTATGGAATATCACGATAAAGTTCTCAAGTGCGCCGACTGTGGTGCGGAGTTTGTTTTCACCGCCGGCGAGCAGATGTTCTTCGTTGACAAGGGATTTAAAAACGAACCCAAACGGTGCAAGGCGTGCAAGGGGAGTCGTGCGCAAGGCAACGAATCGAGTCCGGCAATCGCCCAGCGCGTCGAAACCAAGACCGTTTGCTCGCAATGCGGCAAAGAGACTACGGTCCCTTTCAAACCGACGCAGGGCCGCCCGGTCTACTGCCGCGAGTGCTTCCAGCAGCGGCGGACCGTAGGTCCGGCAAGCGCGACGGCATAATTCGAGCACGCCGGGCCGGGTTCTGCTTACAACGCAAGCGATTTTTCCGCGGGCTGCATGAGCCCGTCAGTCTTTGGATACATTACAACCTCAGGGAGTCCGCCCACTCCGTTCGGTTTCGGCTCGCGTGTAATTTCCCCAACAGAATGGTTCGGGCGCTCGCCCGGCTGCTAGTCTAGAATGGCGGGCACGGTTTTAGAGGTAGGTTTCGTTGAACGATAACATCCTGAAGCAACACCTCCGGAAGCTGTTATGCGGGCAGGAAGCTCACATTGGCTGGGCCGCGGCGCTCAAGGGCCTTCCGCAGAGATTACGGGGTGAAAAACCCAAGGGAGCCCCCCATTCGGCCTGGGAGCTCCTGGAACACGTACGCATTGCCCAGTGGGACCTGCTTGAATTCTGCCGTAATCCAAAGCATGTTTCCCCGGATTGGCCATCGGGATATTGGCCCAAACAGTCGTCACCGCGGAGCGCGGCGGAATGGGACCGCAGCGTGAAAGCCCTGCGGCGTGACCTGGAGTCGATGGTGGAGCTGGTGACAGATCCTAAAACCGATCTTGCGGCCCCCATCCCGCACGGCTCCGGCCAGACAGTTTTGCGCGAAGCCTTGTTGCTAGCCGACCATAACTCATACCATATAGGGCAGTTTGTTCAGCTGCGCCGACTGTTGGGTTGTTGGCCGGAAACGTAAGGCGCACTTCTCGCCTCTAATAGCAAGCTACCGCTATAATAAGAAACCATTGCGTCAAGACTTGGAGACCGAATGAGCCGGGGACATGCTTTTGCAGAGTCGGCGGTACGGGGAGAAGCGCAAGAGAGAATCTGGGATGCTTTCCGGAGGTGGGGATACCTTCAGGCCAACCTTGACCCGCTGGGGGTAGTGGACCCCGCAGCGATCCCGGAGCTTGAGATATCGGGGGCTGATGCCGATGCGGCTCGGCGTTTCTATTGCGGCACGATTGGTGTCGAGTTCATGCACATTCCGGATCGCGAACGGCGCCTTTGGATTCAGGAACACATGGAATCGGAAGCGCCCGCAGTGGATCGAGAACGGCTTCTTGAACTCCTCGTTAAGGCCGAAGTCTTCGAGCAGACGATTCAATCACGCTATCTCGGGACGAAGCGGTTCTCCCTTGAGGGAGAATCGGCGTTGCTTCCTCTTCTGGACGCGATCCTGAATGCCGCCTCCGAGTATGGCGCCGAGAAGGGCATTCTCGCGATGAGTCACCGCGGGCGGCTGAACGTGATGGTGAACATCGTGGGCCGCGCCGCCGCCGAGGTGTTTGCCCGCTTCGAGGATGTCGATCCGCGCAGCATTCTGGGGGGCGGAGACGTGAAGTATCACATGGGCGCGACCGGGGATTTCTTCGCAGCCAACGGACGGAAAGTCGAGATGCACCTGGTGTCGAATCCGAGCCACCTGGAGGCGGTCGATCCGGTGGCGATGGGTCGCACGCGAGCCAAACAGCAGCGGCGGGGGGCCCAGGGACGACAACAGGTGGTGGCGATTACCATGCACGGCGATGCAGCCTTCGCCGGCCAAGGTGTCTGGGCTGAAACTTTGAATATGTCGGAGTTGCCCGGATATAGTGTCGGCGGGTCGGTCCACATCGTCGTGAATAACCTCATCGGATTTACAACCGCTCCCCGCGACAGTAATTCTTCGCAGTTTTGCTCAGACATAGCCAAGCGCCTCCCCATTCCGATTTTCCACGTGAATGCCGAGGATTTTGAGGGTGTTGTGCGGGTGGGGCGAATCGCTCTCGATTACCGCTACACCTTCGGCACGCCGGTCGTGATCGACCTGGTCGGCTACCGCCGGCACGGGCACAGCGAGGTCGACGATCCCACCATCACGCAGCCCTTACGCTACCGGAAGATCGAAGCGCATCCTCCCACCTGGCAGATTTACGCCGAAAAAACCGGCATCGACGCCGCCCCGCTGGTGCAGCGCGTGCGCGAACAATTGGACGCGGCTCAAAAAGAAGCCCTGGAACTCGAAAAGGCTCCGCCCATGCGGCGATTGCCGAGATACTGGAATGGATATCGCGGAGGACGGCACGATGCTTCGCTGGAGGTGGACACCGGAGTCGACCGGCAGGAGCTCGCTGCGGTGGGCGCGGCCCTGGCAAGCTATCCGAGCGGCTTTCATATTCACCCCAAGATCGAGAAGCTCCTTCAGCAGCGGCGGGACATGGCGCAAGGAAAGCGGCCGCTCGATTACGCCATGGCAGAGGCTCTCGCGTTTGGCACTTTGCTGAGGCAAGGCGTCCCGGTGCGTTTGACCGGGCAGGATTCGCGCCGCGGCACATTTAACCAGCGGCACTCGGCGCTGATCGACGTCGAGACCGAGCAAGAGTACGTTCCGCTGGAACATCTGGCGACTCCCCCTACCTGGTTTGAGATCTATAACTCTCCCCTTTCGGAAGCTTCCGTGCTTGGCTTCGACTATGGTTTCAGCCGTGACTATCCGGAGGCGTTGGTGTTGTGGGAAGCGCAGTTTGGCGATTTCGCGAACGGTGCACAGATCATCATCGATCAGTTCATAGCGGCCAGCGAAGACAAGTGGAACCTGCTTTCCGGCCTGGTGATGCTTCTGCCTCACGGCTATGAAGGGCAAGGCCCGGAACATTCGAGCGCTCGCATGGAGCGTTTTTTGCAGCTCGCCGCTCGCGACAACATCCAGATTTGCCAGCCGTCCAGCGCGGCGCAGTACTTTCATATGCTTCGGCGGCAAGCCCTGCGTGTGTGGCGGAAGCCGCTTATTGTGATGACGCCCAAGAGCATGCTGCGAAATCCGGCCGCGGCCTCACCACTGGCGGATCTGACCACGGGCCGGTTTCAGAACGTGATTCCCGACACTGGTGATGGTTTGGCAACCCGGGTTCTGCTTTGCACGGGGAAAATCGGCCACGAACTGGTGGCCGAGCGCAAGCGTCGCAACGACGCTTCGACGGCCATCGTTTTTGTCGAGCAGTTATATCCTTTCCCGGAGAAGGAATTGGCTGCCGAGATGGACCGCCACGCAGATGCGAGGGAGTTTGTGTGGGTGCAGGAAGAGCCGTCCAACATGGGGGCTAAGACATTCATTATGCCGCGGCTGGAGCGGCTGGCCAGAGGACGCTCGGTGTTGTCGGTCAAGCGATCGGCAAGCGCCAGCCCTGCCACAGGCTCTCACAAGGCTCATGAAATGGAGCAGAAGACGCTCCTGTCACTGGCCTTCGGGGTCTAACCGCGGGCCGGCAAATCTAGTGGGCCGCTGAGTTTTCGGCAAAGCACCAGTGAAGGAAGTCGGGGCCGTAGCGAGAGGCAACCGTTGCCGGGACATCGGCTTCGGTTAGGGGCTGGAACGCAAAATCAATGTCTCCATCCGGGTTTACCCTGCCGAGCAGAAATCCGTAAACGTCGGTCTGTGAGGCACGGGCCTTTGAGGATTCCATCGGCAAAGCGTTGCGTTGCGCTCCCGCTGTACCCACAATCCAGCCTGGCAACACGCCGCCGTGCGCTTGCCAGTAATCGGTATGGAAGATGCCCTCCATAAAATAATGGGAGTGGCTCTGCAGCACGTAGACGCGTTTGCGCGCGCCGTTCTGGACGTTTAGCAGATCCGCGTAGGCCCGCCGCCCACTTTCGGTACCTGAGGCGGACTCATTCATGCCGTGGCTTTTTGAAATGCTTTCGGGCAGAGGTTTGTGCATCCCGGCGACGATGGTGTGAATTTGCGGGTTGGCGGAATCGGCATGAAGGACTTTCTCAAACCACGCCAACTGGTCGGAATCAAACTGCTCAGGGGTGGCGTTGTCCAAGGTTATGAAGTCAACGCCGTCCTTGATCCAATGGTAATAGCTCCGGAGCTTGAAATCTTGGCCGTCATCACTGAGCCGTTGCTTGCGCAGGAGCGGCGTATCGAGCCAATCGGCGAATTGAATCAGGTATTGCTCGCGCGTTCGCGGAGGGATCGTCTCGTGGTTTCCGATGGCGAGAAAAACAGGCAGGGCGCCGAAGGGAAGCAGCTGGTTCTCTATGAAGTCGTTCCAGGCGAGATCTTCGTAGCCAAGGATGTTCAAGGGCTTCGCCAGACGTTCGGGCTGATGCCCGATGTCTTCGTCGAAATTGTAAATCGCGCGGAAGTCGCCTAGGTGCCAGTAGAAGCGGGCGCCATCTTTTCTGACGCCGGCCGCGATGGCCGGCATCACGACGTCCCCGCAATTGCGGGAGTCGCCGGACACGGCGAACGTCCAGGGTTCTAGAGCGGGTTCGGAATGGGCCGCGGCCGACCGGGGGGCGCTCTGCTGTGTGTGCCCCGAGGGATGTTCCTGGGCATTGGATCGGAACGCAAAGGCGGCCAGGACAACGCAAGAAATAGCCGCAAAAATGGGCATTCGCCGCAGTTTCATCGGATTGCCGGAGACCATGGCTCCTTCTGTTTTGGCCCACGCGACCTATTGTCTCCCGAGGCGCCCAGAATGCCAAATCGATCGCCGGCAAAGGGGCTCAAAGCGTTGGGTCTTTTGGGGGGCCGGAGCATCTGATGGTTGGTAGAGTATAGTTTGTAGAGTGCATCCTCAGTCCGAGCGGGCAGATGGTGCCCCAGCCGCATGGCTATCGCTGAAAAATCAGCCGGGGAAACCCGGGCTCAAAAGCTCAAGCACGCCTGGAAAGCGCTTCCGGACGCCTGGGCGCTGTTAAGGCCGCGACGGGGAATTCTGCTCGTGGGCCTGCTGCTGATGGCTATCAATCGCGTGGCGGGTTTTATTCTGCCCGGCTCGACAAAGTATCTGGTCGACGATGTGATCAGCAAGCGTCAGATTCATTTGCTGCTTCCGCTTGTCCTGGTGGTCGTGGCTGCCACGTTGGTGCAAGGTCTCACCTCCTATAGCCTGACCCAACTGCTTTCGAAGTCTTCTCAGCGCTTGATCACCGAGCTTCGCCTGAAAGTGCAGTCGCACATCGGGCGGCTCCCGGTGGCGTTTTACGACGCGACGAAAAGCGGCGTGCTGGTGTCGCGCATCATGAGCGACGTCGAGGGTGTCAGAAATCTGATGGGCACAGGGTTGATCGAGTTCATGGGCGGAATCATGACTTCGATCATTGCGCTCGTAGTGCTCTTGCGCATCAGCGCGACGATGACCGGTGTGGCTTCCGCAATTCTTCTCATTTTTGCATTGGGCCTGAGCCGGGCCTTCCAGACGATCCGCCCCTACTATCGCGCCCGCCCGAAAATCACGGCCGAAGTTACCGGGCGCCTCACCGAATCTCTGGGAGGTGTGCGCGTCGTCAAGGGCTATCACGCCGAGGAGCGCGAGGAAAAGGTTTTTGCGGCCGGAGTGGCCAGACTGCTGCAAAATGTGCTCAGCACGCTGACCGCAACGTCGCTGATGACGCTCTCTGCCACCGGACTGCTGGGAGTCGTGAGCGCCGTCGTCATGTTCCTGGGTGCGCGCCAAATCCTGACCGGCAGGATGACTCTAGGCACCTTCTTCGAATTCACGCTGTTCCTCGGCATGCTCGTCGCACCCGTCTCTCAGATTGTGGGCCTTGGCCCCATGATGATTGAGGCTTTGGCTGGTCTCGAGCGAACGCGCGAGATTCTGAATGAGAAAACGGAAGATCAAACGGCCGGACGCACCATTCATCTCGACCGGGTTGAAGGACGACTCGCCTTTCAGGGAGTTAGCTTTGCCTACGAAACCGGCAAGCAAGTGCTCTACGACGTGAGTTTCGATTCCGAACCCGATACCGTCACTGCGCTGGTGGGGCCCTCGGGAGCCGGTAAGTCGACGATGATCGGTCTGATCGCCGCATTCTACGTGCCCACAAATGGCAGGGTTCTGGTTGACGGCGTCGATCTCGCGCACGTGCACCTTGATTCTTACCGCACGCAGCTGGGAGTCGTATTGCAGGAGACTTTTCTGTTCGACGGGACGATCGGCGAGAATGTCGGCTTCTCTCGTCCAGATGCTACCGAAAAGCAGGTTCTGGAAGCATGCCACATCGCTCGCGTCGATGAGTTCGCGGAGGCGTTCGAGAAAAAATACGATACGATCGTGGGTGAGCGCGGCGTAAAGCTATCCGGCGGACAAAAGCAGCGGGTTTCCATCGCGCGCGCGATTCTCGCCGATCCTAGAATCCTCATTTTGGACGAAGCGACCTCAAGCCTGGATTCGGAATCCGAGGCATTGATTCAGGAGGGACTTCGTTACCTGATGCGCGGGCGAACCACTTTCGTGATTGCGCATCGCCTCTCGACGGTTCGACGCGCCGATCAGATTCTGGTCGTGGAAGCAGGAAGGATCATCGAGCGTGGTACCCACGACTCTCTCTATACCTCCCGCGGCCGTTATTACGAGTTGTATACGAAACAGCACGGAGTGGAATCGAACCTTTTCCTTGCGCCTGGGGAAGCAGATGCCGCGCCCGACGATCCCCCTGACGCCGAAGCGCCCATCGGGTCCTCGTCAAGGGAGACGGTGCTGCCCGATCGGTCCGACTAAGATTTCGCAGCCTCCTCTCGACGTTATGTTTCTCGCAGAGCAACCTGCCTGGGCGGGTAGATGAGCCCGTCCAAAGGACGGGACGACTGCAAATTCAATTTTTCACGCAGAGGATGAAGGTGACCGACCGTGTTCGCGATGACCCAGGACCGCTTGAGCGACGTCGTCGAGTCGGGAAAGTATTTGGCCCCGCAGGTGCAGGATTCGGTGGAAGGCGCCCAAAAACCCGCTTGAAAGATCTCACCGATGCGGGCCCGCGGGCGCATCGCGAGGCCGCGACGTCCGACGCTCACCGGCGATCGTGTGTCTTCCGGAGAGCCTTCAGGGACTCCCGGAATTCACACTGCATGTTCACGAACCAGGTGGATGGCCCCATTGACGGTTCTCACCGAGATCTCGGCTCCGCCGGCGCCCAGTCTGGCGCGAAAGGCGCGTGCGGTTGTCGAGGCTGTCGTCGAGGTCACCGGCAACTCGGAGGAAAATTCACCATTAAAGTTCAGCACGCGCAGGTTCGCGTGCGCCTTCGATGGCAGCGCGAGCACGACCGAGCCGTTCACCGTCTCGACGTTCATGGGCGCGCCGTCCCGAAGCTCGGAAAGCTCCAGACGAACGTTCCCGTTCGTCGTTTTCGCGCTGAACCGTCCCGAACTTCGGAGCACTTCGACGTCTCCGTTGACCGATCGAAGATCACCTTCGCCTTCTACTCCGTGGACAACCACGCTCCCGTTCACGGTTACAATGTTGCTGAGCAGAATGCGGGAGGGAACGTAGACGTGATATTCGACGGCCACATCTGCTCCCCGGTCCTTCGGGTACAGCGTGTGCACTCTGAGTTGTCCTGGCGCGTTTTCAACTTCGATTTTCACCGCTGAAAGATCGATAGGGTCCTGCTTGGCGATTTTGACGGCGCGAACTTCAACTTCGTCGCGGTTCCATCCATCCACCCGCACCGAACCATTCACGTTTTCAAGAAGGAAGCTGCCCCCGGGTTGCAGGCGGAAGGTTTTCTCGAACAGTTGGTCGCTGGCAAATCCGGGCAGGCCGATGCCCAGCAGCCCAGAGAGCACGAGGATGATCCAGATGACGGTGACGGGGTTTAGGCCAGGGCGGACCTCTCCGGCTGCTCGCCGGAGTTTCATCGCTTGGATGATCGCCTTCACGGTATGTCTTCCTCCCGATTCCCGAGTGGGGGGGCCGAAAGCAAACGATTCTAGTGCCGAGAGGCGCTTCGGGGCGCCTCCTGCGAAGACAGCAGACTTCGCAATTGCAAGCGCAGGACTCGGAGCTGTTGTTCGAGCTGCTCCATTTGCTGGTTGTAGAGTTGAATTTGCTTATCCACGTCGCTTACAACTACCCGAATGTTGCCTTCCATCGCGCGAAGCCGGAGAAGCTCGCCACCGCCATTCAGGGAGCCCTCGGCTCGAATGGTTCGCAAACCGTTCGCGGAATCCCCGTAGCTCACTTTGAGCGGAAAAGCGGGATCGACGATCACGCGGTGCTCGTCGGCCATTTGGACCTGCGCGTCGATTGTGACAGGCAATTGCCGCGGAAGGTGCACGATGATGTCGCCGGCGCTTGCGTCGAGTTCGCAAGGTCCGGGCCGCTTGGGCGGAGTCACGAACCAGGCCGTAATTCCACCGGCATCGGTGGATGCCTTCACCGCGCCGTCTACCTGCGTGAGGTAGATGCTTCCTCCGACTGTTTTCAGTTCCGACGGGCCAGTGATTCGTACCAGGCGAATGCCGCCGCCGCCTGTTTTTGCTCGAACCAGTCCTGTCGCTTCGCCCACCTCGATTTGTCCTCCGGAGGTTTCGGCGACGAGCTCGCCACCAGAGTGTTCGAGCGTGACATTACCCCCTCCGGTGACAAGGCGAGCGCTCCCGCCAACCGACAACACGCGAATATGGCCTCCGCCGGTATGCAAGGACGCGTCTCCTCCAATGATTTCTGCGGTGATGTGCCCACCGCCGGTGCCGGCGACCAGTTCCCCCTGCACGTTCTTGACGGTAATGTGTCCACCGTTGGTTTCCAGGCGCGCCGATCCTCCGATGTTTCCGGTTCCGATATCACCACCGGCAGTGAACAGGGTCACGCGTCCGTTCACGTCATCGGTTTCCACATTCCCGCCCCCGGTTGAAACATCCAGGCTGTAGTTCTGCGGAATATCTACTTCGACCGTGACCCAGAGGCGCCCGCTCGACTCCTGGCCCGTCTGTCCTTTCATGAACACTCCACCGGGCGCCGTTCCGGCATGAAGTATGAAATCCTTAAGAAGCTGTCGGGCATTCTTCTGGGATGCGTCGGCCTCCAGATGGACGCGATAGTCGATCTTTCCGGAATTCTGGGTATGAATCTCAATGTTGCCAAGATCGGTCGTCAGGTGCAGGCATTGCCCCTCGCGCGCAGGGATCGTACCGGTGGAATCCGAGATCAGGCGCGCGCCCCGGAGAGATCTCGATGGCACAGTCGTATCGCGCGCTCTCACGGCACGCGCGCACACCCAAGTGGCCAGCAACAGCCCCGTAAACAAAGCTAAAACGAGCGCCCGTTCCCTCAGGGAGAGCAATGAATTACGAAAGCAAAAGTGGCGTGAAGACGGTGCTCGAAGGAAGGGGGCCATTTTCGCTGCTTTTAGCGTGACGCAAGGTCGCGAATCGCTGCGGCGCTCTGGAGCCGGATGTAGGTGTTGGGATCATGGTCCATCCGGTCGCGAAGAACCGCCAGCACGTGATCATCGGACGCAATTTGACCGCTCTGGGCCATCTGGCGCAAGGAATTGATCGCTTCCACGCGGACACCGGGATTCTCATCCTGCTGAAGCGCATCGAGCAGTGTTTTGCGCACCATGTCCTGTGGCGCGGTGCCATTCAAAGCATCGAGGGCTTTCAAACGGACGGCCGCGTTACGGTCTGTTTCAACCGCCCGGCACAACGCCGAGCGCACTTCGGGATCGTCGCTCCGCGCGCGCAGAAGGTCCACGGCATTGAGCCGGACGTCAGGGTCAAAGCGCTGATTGTTGCGGAGAACGTAGAGCAGAACGCGCTTCACGTTGTCATCGTCCACGGTGCCCTGCACCGTAACGGGCTGCTGCGTTTTCATCTGAAGCTCGACTTGCGGAGGATCGTTGCCATCTGCGGGAAACACATTAATCCCGGCAACGTCGGCTGTGTGCAAATCGAATGTGCTCGAAGAAGGAGACGGAGATGGAGCCACTATGGGCTCCCATGCGTTCCCAGAGTCGGCCGATGCGGCTGCCGATTTTGCGGCCGACGGCGGTGCAACTGGGTGCCGAAGAAACCGGGGGCCAAACATTCCCACCGAAAAACCGATCAGCACGAGAACAGCGGCACTCCAGGCCGGCCGGGGAGACAACCAATCCGCAGGGAGTAACGTGCCGATTTTCCGCCGCAGCCATCCGCCTTCCTCCTCGCGGTCCAAGCAGTCTTCCAGGCCTGCACGACAGCTTGCCAGCAGATTGGCATCAGGTTCCACCCGATGCTCTCCCAGCAGGGCGAGCAATTCTGTTTCGCTATCGAGCGCGGAACAGCAATCGGAGCAATTGGCAAGATGCCCGGCAAGTTCGCTCTCTTGCACAAAGTCGAGTTCGTCGCCCGCCGCAAAAAGAACAAGCAGCCGCTGCCATTTACTGCACTGCTCGTTGGCCATTGCGTCCTTGTCCGCATTCATATGCTGCTGCATCCTACCGGTCCTTGTGCGCCTAGCGCATTCCGCCGAGACTTTCCCGCAGCTTTCTCGTAGCGCGGAACAGGGAATTTTTCACCGTCTCTTCCGACGTGCCCAGAAGATCGCCAATGGCCCTCAAGCGCAATCCCTGGAAATGCTTCATTTCAAAGACTGTCCGTTCTCGCGGGGACAGCCGTTTCATCGCCTCTTGAATCTTGGCACCCAACTCGCTGCCGAGGACTTGCTTCTCCGGGTTGGAAGAGGCGCTTGCTGCCGGTTGGCGGTCGAAAAAGTCCAGGGGGCCGCCCTCGGCATCTGCCAAGACAGGGGCCTGATCCTCGCGATGACTGCTCCGTCGGCGAAGATGATCAAGGGCCACATTCGTCGTAATCCTGTAGAGCCAAGTGTAGAAGCTGCATTCGAATCGAAACCGGTGCAGGTTGCGGTACACCCGCAGGAAGCTTTCCTGGTAAATATCCCGCGCATCTTCGGGCGCGTGAACAAGGTTGAGTGCCAGCCGCAATACGTCGCGATCATACCGGCGCACCAATTCCTCAAACGCCAGCCGGTCACCCGCCTGAGCCTTCCGGACAAGCAAATGCTCCTCGCTGCGCTTATCGGCAGCCGCTTGGCGTGCATCTGCTTCCAGTGCGACGCTCATCTCCATGGCGTTCCCTGGCAGTTGAGATAAGGCTAGTACCGGCGCCGTCTGTTTTGCAGCCGGATCGCTTGCGCCCGTAAGCCTTTTTGCACCTTTCAAATACATAGACGCTGAACCCGCTCTGGGGTGAGCAAAAGGGGAATTATCCCGCCACTTTGAGATCCACTGGCTCCCCATGCCACCCAGATGCGTCGAGACCGTATTCGGTTGCTGTGAAAGTACTTACTGTGTAGTGGGGCTCTAAGACCCCCCATTATTGGCGCGCGCGGAGCCTTTGCACGAAGCCGCCATTGAGACGCACGCCAAGACGGATGAGGCCGTAGACGGTCACACAGACGAGGAAGTCGATTACGACGCCGCCGTCCATTTGAAATCCCTGGTGGCGGAAAGCATCCGGCAAGTGAGGAGCAAGCGATAAGTAATAGATGGCATTGCCGATTAGAATCGCCACGAGGTATTCGATCCATCTTGTTGGGGTGACCCCAAGAAATCGCCGCTCCCTAGCCATAGGATCCGCCACCCCGCTCAACAGTTCGAGAGCCCTGCAGCCACAGCGCCACCTACCCAATATAGGTCAGCCGCCGGACCATGTAAACGGTCAGCCTATCGCTAGCCAAACCGTGATTCGGGCCCACGCAAATTGCCATCATTGCGCGCCCTGGAAACATAAAACCCGGTAGTCTGGAGCTACCAAGGACGGCGCCGCGTGTATGATTCTGATTGCGGTTTCGCCGTCAATGACGACCACACTAAGCGATTCTGTGAAATATCTGAAGGGCGTGGGTCCCCAGCGTGCCGCGATTCTGGAAGAGCACGGCATTGCAACTGTGAGCGACCTGCTTTGCTACCTTCCTTTCCGCTACGAAGACCGCATACGGTTCACGCGCATTGCGGACATCATTCCCGGCCAGGTGCACACGATTTGCGCGGAGGTTTCCGGCGGAGGCGGCGGAACGGTTCGCTTCCTGCGCGGCCGCAGCCCCGTCTTTCACGTGACGGTCCGGGACAGATCGGGCCTGCTGCACGCACGTTTTTTCCACGGCGGTTATCTCGCAGGACGACTCCAAGAGGGCCAGAAACTGGTCTTGCACGGCAAGGTAGATCGCGATGCCTATCGTCCTGGCCGGTTGGAAATGGTTAATCCGCAGATCGAAGTGATCGGAAGCCAAGAAGGTGAGTCCGCGGATTCAACGGAAGTGGGCCGCATCGTTCCGATATACGAAGCGATGGGCCCCATCGGCTCGCGAATACTCCGGCGGGTCATTTATAACGCGCTACGGAATCTTACCGGCATTCCCGATCTGCTGTCTGATGAAATTCTCGCGCGCCACCGATTTCCGACCCGCCGCGAGGCGCTACTCTATGTGCATTTCCCGCCCAAGGATGTAAGCCTCGAATTGCTCAACAGTTTTCGCAGCCCCGCACAGGCGCGGCTGATCTTCGAAGAGTTTTTCTATTATCAATTCGGATTGGCACTGAGGCGCCAGGCCGAAAACCGCCAACGCGGAATTGCGATGCGTGTCCGTGAAGGTACGGTTCGAGACGCGCTGAAACGAATTCTCCCCTTCCGGCCTACCGCGGCGCAGAAGCGCGTGCTTGCTGATATCGCCGCCGACCTCGAGCGCCCTTTTCCCATGCACCGGTTGCTTGAAGGAGACGTCGGAAGTGGCAAGACGATCGTGGCTCTTGAGGCGGCGACGATCGTGATCGAGAATGGCTACCAGGTGGCTCTGATGGCGCCCACAGAAATCCTCGCTGCGCAGCACTACCTTTCCGCCCGTCGCATCTTCGAGCCCGCGGGTTACAAGGTTGCGCTGGTCGTCAGCGGCCGCAAGCGCGCCGAAAAGGAAGCGGCCATCGAATCCATTGAGAAAGGGGAGGCGCAATTGGTTGTCGGCACTCACGCGCTGATTGAAGATCCCATCCGATTTCAGAGGCTGGGGCTCGCCATTGTGGACGAGCAGCACCGCTTCGGCGTCTTGCAGCGAAAGCGGCTGATCGACAAGGGAACCTCACCGCACCTGCTCGTGATGACCGCCACGCCGATTCCCCGCACCCTCGCCCTCACACTCTATGGTGATCTGGATCTCTCGGTGATCGATGAACTTCCCCCCGGCCGCACGCCGATCGAAACGCGATCGATCTGCGAAGCGCAGCTCGGCGGCGTGTGGGAATTCGCGCGGCGGGAGATGGCACGCGGGCGGCAGGTGTATGTACTCTATCCCGTGATTGAAGAATCCAAGCAGGAGCTCAAGGCGGCGACGGCTGAGTACGAACGGCTCGCGAAAACAGTCTTTCCGGAAAGACGCGTGGGATTGCTTCACGGGCGCCTGAAGAACCAAGAGAAGGACACGGTCATGGATCAGTTCCGCCGGAACGAACTCCAAATTCTGGTCGCTACAACCGTGATCGAAGTCGGCGTCGACGTGCCCAACGCGACCGTGATGGTGATCGAGCACGCAGACCGTTTCGGCCTTGCCCAGCTTCACCAGCTTCGCGGCAGGATCGGGCGCGGCACGGGGAAATCGCATTGCATCCTGGTCGCGCCGAAATCGATCAGCGGAGACGCGAGAGAGCGCGTCGAAGCCATGCTTGCCACGTCCAACGGATTTGAGATTGCCGAGCGTGATCTGAAGCTGCGCGGTCCGGGAGAATTTTTCGGGACGCGGCAGCATGGCGACGCGGCCTTTGCGTTTGCGCAGCCTCTGCGGGATCACGAACTTCTTGCATTGGCGCGCCGCGAAGCCTTCGCGATTGCCGAAGACCCCACGCGAACAAGCGACCTGGTTTCGCGTCTTGAAAAACTGAGTCCCACGTGGCAGAAACGGTATCATCTAGCTTCGGTTGGGTGAGGGATGCGAGTCATTGCGGGAACATATCGCAGCCGCACGCTCAAGGGGCCGGGCAAGCTGCGCCTGAGGCCCACAAGCGACCGGCTGCGCGAAACGCTTTTCAATATCCTGGGACCGTCGGTTGAAGATTCGCTCTTTGTCGACTTGTATGCGGGCACCGGCGCCATGGGAATTGAAGCCGTTAGCCGGGGAGCGCGCCGGGCCATTCTCGTCGAGTCCCATGCAGCGACGGCGCTCCTCGCCAAGGAAAATCTCGCAGCGCTGGGTATTCGCGGAAGGGCGGAAGTGATTCAGGCGGACGCCGTTCAGGGTCTCGAAAAAATGGCCGCTCGTCACCTTATGGCCGATTTTATCTTTCTCGACCCCCCCTACCAGGATTCTGCCGCACCTCTTAAGGTGCTCGACTATCTCGATGCGGCGCATCTGGTCGCGCCTTCCGGGCTGGTGATCGTCGAGCACCCTTGCAAGACGGAATTGCCCGGCAGGTTCGACCGGCTCGAACGCACGCGGCTGCTTGAGCAAGGCGACGCAGCGCTCAGCTTCTATGGTCTGGCAGCCGCCGCTTAGCGCAGCGCATCGGATCAAACGGATGCAACAATATGCTAGAAAGGCTCGTATAATGGCTCCCGTATGAATCCAGGGCTGAGGCCGGCACCGGTCGGGGAGGGCGAGGACAACCTCGCCGCCTACCATCTCGGAGTTGTGTGGGAATCTCCCTGGCAGGAATTCTGGACGAGCCTTCGCGACTTTTTCTTCGGAGCGCGCCCCGAACAGGAGGGGGAGCTTTTGCCGGACCGGCCGCTTCGCGTGGACTGGGTGCGCGGACGCGCGCCAGGACGGGCATTTTTGGCGTCCTGCCTGTGGCACGCCGCGGCCATCTGGATCCTGATTCTGCCGATCTGGGGTTTTCTGCCCCAGGCGGAACATACGCTTGCGCCCGTGCAAATTGAGGTGACCTACTTTCCCGCGCGCGACCTGCCGCGGATTTCACTTCCGAGCCGGGCGACCAAGCGAAGCGCTCCGGCAACGCGTGCTGGCGATCCGGCGAAGCCCGCGGAACGGCCCGGGGCCGACGCGTATCATCCGCGCCAGACGATTCTTTCAATCCCGGTGCAGGTGACGCACCCGCGCCAAACCCTCCTTCAGCCCGATGTGCCGCTGAATGCGCCCAAAGTAGACGTTCAACTTCCCAACATGGTGCAGTGGGCTACGGCCGCGCCTGCCGAGCCTCAGCTTCGGTTGTCTCCGACAGCCGCCGCGCCTAAGATCAGGCACCGGGCCGTGCGCGACATCGCAGTTCCCGTAGTCGCCAACAATGAGAAAAACGCTGGTCCTCTCAATATCGCGGCGGCGCCGGTGGTAAATCTGCAGCCTCAGATGCCGATCGGTTCGATGGCTGCCGTCGCCCAGAAGCAACAAACGCGCGCGGATTCTGCCGCCGCCCCCGAAATTGGCGCGTCCGCAAACGACCCTAGCCTGCACCGCTTGATTGCGCTATCGGTGACACCCGGGCCACCGGCTCCGCAGCTGAGCGTCCCGCAGGAGAATCTTGCCGCGCGCATCTCGATCTCTCCCGAGGGAAAATCCCCCGGTAGTTCTGGAGCCGCCGATGGCGGGTCGGCCAACAGTGCCCCCTACGCGGGCGCGGCAGCCACAACCGGCACCACGGGCGCTCAAGCAACCGCAGGCAATCCGCAATCGTTGCCCGCAGCGGTCATCGTGAGCGGAGGAAACAGCCGCCCGGGTGGAATGGGGTCAGGCGGCCTCGCGCCAGCCAGGCTGAACCTGAGGCCGGCCGCGCCCGATTTTACGGCCCCTGTGAAGAGGAGCTCATCCATGGCTCGCGCCATCGATCCGAGCGTGCCTCCTGAAAAAATCCTTTACGGCAAACAGGTGTACACGCTCGACGTAAATCTGCCGAACCTCACGAGCGTCGCCGGAAGCTGGATTTTGAATTTCGCGCAATTGGACGAAGACGACGGGCCTCGGTCGCCGCCCAAGGGTCAGCTCTCGGGCCCGGTCCCGATGGAAAAAATGGACCCCAAGTATCCGCCCGAACTGATCAAGCAGCACGTCGAAGGCCAGGTGATTCTCTATGCGATCATCGGGAAGGATGGCGCCGTGCGGAATATCGAGCTAGTCCACAGCGTCGAGCCAGAACTCGATAAGGATGCCATGGAAGCATTCTCGCACTGGAAATTCCGCCCCGGCACGCGCGACGGCGCTCCCGTAGACCTGGAGGCTGTGATTTATATTCCCTTCCGCTACCACCCGGTGGAATAGCAGGCGATCCACCTCTGGGCCCCCCGCCAATCCCGGCCAGCGGAAGAACATACGGGTGTGAAACAGCGCTGGCTGCCTGAAAATGCGGCAGGCTCTCGACCGACAGGGGGAACTCATGCCCGCTACAGGCCCACGGCAACAGCCCACTCCCGAGCGTTTCTTCAACGCCCTGAACGCCTACGCGCAGACCGAGGCGATGAGGGCCGCCATTGAGCTGGAAATTTTCACGGCCATCGCCGAAGGCAACTCCACGAGCGCAACGATCGCGAGGCGCTGCGGCGCCGGTGCACGAAGGACCGATGGTAGTGAATGTCGGCAGACTGTTTCCTCAGAAGTGTGCCCGGAGCTCGCGAAACGCAGTAAGGATCACCAATTTACCGACGCCGCTTTCCACCGGCGCCCTGTCGGTGTCCCAGGTGGCCGGATGGGGTATGAAAACCGCGTTGAGGCCGGCTTGCAGCGCGGGATTAATGTCGGTGAGCGGGCTGTTGCCCACCATCCAGCCATTGGATTTCACGATCTTGAATTGTCCGATCAAGCGCTGAAAGATGCCGGCATTTTTCTCCATTACGTTTTCAATGGCGTCAAAATAGGATTGCAGCCCGGACCGCTCGACCTTGGCGGCTTGTTCGGCGGCTTCTCCCTTCGTGAGCAGGATTAGCCGGTGGCGTTTGGCAAGATAGGCCAGCGTTTCCGGCACTCCTTCGAGAATTTGTGGCGGCGTATTTTCAAGCTCGGCGGCTGCTTGTTCGATTCCCTTGATCACCTCGCGGCGCGCCATATTTCCAGCAAGCTTTAGATACGTCTCCTCCAGTGACCGGCGAAAGCTGCGCACGCCATAGCCGTGCTGCCGGATGTTGCGCCGTTCGGTTTCATTAAGGATGTGACGGACGTAATCCGGCGTGTAACCTAGATATTCGAGCTGGGAAACGAAGTGCGCGATCGTCTTGTCAAAGAACACATTGTTTTCCCAAAGAGTGTCGTCTGCGTCTATGATCAGGCTGTTGCGCGCCATCCAGGGCCCCCGGCTCCAAATCTTGCGTTACTCGGAAGTATAAGAGAAGGAGTTTCCGCACGCGTGTGAATCAATGACAACGGGAGCCCCCAAGGGCTACGCAGGGTCGGTGCTGTCGGGATCAAGCCGAAGCGGGAAGGAATTCGTAGCGTTCGATGCGGGCAGCCACGCCGCGGCGCCCGTTTTGGGATTCGACGCGGAGCACGCGGGCGTAGCAGCGGATATTTACGTCCCCCGCCAGAGTAATTTGTTGCGGAAGGGTGAGCACAAACTCAATCGAGCTGCCGGTTTCCAGGCTGGCCTCGATCGTGAAATACAGCCCCCGGAAACTCACATCACGCGTTTCGCCTTGCCGCTCCGTGACGCTGTCGCCAGCGGAAAAACGGACTTTCACAGGGAGATTCATCAAAAAACGCCGCGCAGCGCGGCGCTCCACATCGTTTCCCATGAACGCTCCATTTCCCCAAACGACAGTTCAAGCTATCATCGGTGCCCACGCGGTGCAACGGATTTTCCGAAACCGCGGGCCGGAAGCGAAGAAATCTGTATTACTCGAGTTTTCACATCCCTGCGAAAAGGATCCTATGTTACAGGTTTTTCATCGCAGCTTTTTCCTGGAAGGACCCGCAGGGCGCCTGGAGGCCATGCTTTGGACGACTCCGGCGGCTTCACTGAATCTGGTCGCGCTGGTGTGTCATCCCCACCCACTGTTTGGAGGAACCCTGCATAACAAGGTCGTCTATCAGGCAGCGAAGGCTCTGCATCGGAAGGGAATCCCCGTGCTGAGATTCAATTTTCGCGGCGCGGGCTTGAGTGAAGGTGAGCATGACCGCGGGTCAGGAGAGCAACAGGATGTTCGCACGGCGCTCGACTATCTGGCCAAGGAATTCCCGGGCCGCGCAATTCTGCTTGCGGGATTCAGTTTTGGATCATGGGTTGGCCTGCGGGTGGGCTGCGAAGATGACCGTGTGACAGCCTTGATTGGGGTTGGAATCCCGGTTAACAAGTACGACCTTTCTTACTTGACCGATTGCGCGAAACCGAAGCTCTTCATTCAGGGTGAAAACGACGAGTTTGGTCCACGCGCGGACGCCGAAGCCTTTGTCAGCACGCTTCCTGAGCCCAAGCGTCTCGTGGTTGTGGGGGGTGCGGATCACTTCTTTGTGGGAAAGCTCGACCAGGTGGGGGCTGCTATCGATCAGTGGATGGAGGAGCTGCGGTCTGGTTCGAGCACGGTGCAAACGGGCTTAGCGCCGTGACTCGAAGACTTTGAGAAAGTCTTCTCGCCCCGCAGGCTCGATACCGGCGAGCGCCAGATTCTCCTCCACGTGTCCGATCCGGCACATTCCTACTAATGCCGTGGTGATTCCCGGTGCGGACCGGGCGAATTGCAGCGCGAGGGCGGAATCACTTCGCATTCCCCATGCGTCGCGCATCGAGGCGGGCAAATTCTTGGTGAGCTGACCCTGCAGGAGAGCCGCGCTCGAAACCAAAGTAATTCCGAGGGCTCGCACCGCCTGCACCATGGCCAGCGTTTTGCCCGCGGCCACCTGGTTCGGCCGCGTCAGGGCCTCGGGCATGGCCAGATTCAGAGGCAACTGCACGAAGCGGAAATGGTGATCCTTGCCGCCGGCTTCGGTGGCCAATCCCACCATCTCTTCGAGCGCCAGATAGCCCGGTGATTTCGGGTCTTCACGGAATGCGTTCCACGTGGCAAGCCCGTAGGCGCCGATTTTCCCGGAGCAAACAGCGGATTCAAGAAAGAGAAATGCCTCTCGAATACGCCGGTTGAATTCGTCCTTGGATATCTCGCTGAGCTGCGTTTCCGGGTTGTGCAAATAAAAGACGTCGAGGCACTGAACTCCCAGATTTCGCCGGCTTCGCTCGAGTTGATCCGCCAAATAGCGCGGCGTCATGCAGTGGCAGCCCGCCGCAATATCCTCCATCCCGAAGACCCCGTGTTCGACGAACTCACGCGAAAAATAGTCGCTGGGATCGGCGGGGAGGTCGCCGTCGGGCGTCAGAAAGCCCGCTTTGGTGCAGAGAACGATTTCGTCCCGGGAGAAGCCCTTGGAAACCAGTTCCCTTAAGGCGGCGCCAATTGACCGTTCGCTGCGTTGGAAGCGGTAATTGATGGCGGTGTCTACGACATTGAAACCGCCTTCCACAGCAGCCACCACCGCGCCGCTATATGCTTGGTCGGTCGCTTCATCGGCCTCTCCGAGATAGGTGCCGATACCGATCGACGACAGCACCAGGCCGCTCGGAACCTCCCGGAAATGTCCCGCCGCCGACCGTCCCCTGAAACGCGCCGCATAACGCAAAGTTCCTTGCGGAGTGGCCGCGCCGGCTAGGAGCTTGGGGTCAGATGTTGCGGCCGACGGCATGCGATCCTCGCTAGCGAATTCATCAGTGAGAAGAAAGGCGAAGTATAGCAGAACGAACCGAAGCGGAACGCACCCGACCAAAGCTCAGGAGACACTGCGGGCAGTCATTTCCTGTGCGGGATTACCTCCGGCCAAGCCCTGCGCGATGATGAGTTCCCGTGCCTGAACGCGAATCTTGGGCAAATTCCGTGCGAAAATAGCGCCGCCCACGATTGCACCCAGCCCCCCGATGGCGACCGTCCAGGGCGCCCCGATACGATCCGCCACCGTTCCCGAAAGGAGCGCTCCGATCGGGGCCATTCCCAAAAACATCATCGAATACACCGCCATCGTCCGCCCGCGCAGCCGGTCGGGCACCATCGCTTGAATGAGCGTGTTGGTGGCGGCCATTTGCACCATCACAAAAAATCCCACCGGTACCAGCAGCAGCACCGAGAGGGGATAGTAGCGCGAGAACGAAAAAAGGATCAGAGAGGTGCCGAAACTCGCGCACGATATCGCCACAAGCCGCGCCAGACCTTGCAGCTTGGTTCGCGACGCAAGTACCAGCGCACCCAGCAGCGCACCCACGCCTGTCGCACCCATCAAGACTCCGAGAGTCCGCGCATTCCCATGCAGAATGCGCGCCGCAAAAATGGGCATCAACACGGAATAGGGAAGGGCGACGATGCTGATCGCCCCCGTCAGCAGCAAGAGAGTCCGGATCGGCGCCGTGTTACGCACGAAGCGGAATCCCTCTAAGATGTGGTCGAGCGGCGACGCGTCGTGCTTCTCGATCGCCGATCGCGGCACGCGCATCATCAGCAGCCCTGCGATCACCGCAACGTAGCTCACGGCATTGGCGAAGAAGCACCACCCTTCACCGATACTGGCGACCAGGATTCCCGCCACCGAGGGTCCAATCACGCGCGCGCCATTGAACATAGACGAGTTGAGCGCAATGGCGTTCATCAGATCCTCACGTCCTACCATCTCCACCAGAAAGGACTGGCGAGCCGGCACATCGAATGCATTCACGACGCCCAGGAGCGCGGCCAGTAAAATAACCTCCCAAACGGTAACGCGCTTGGTGAGTGTCAGAAACGCAAGAAGGAAGGCCAGGATCATGGAGCTCGTTTGCGTTGCGACGATGATGCTCCGCCGGTCGAACCGGTCGGCCACCAGCCCTCCGACGGGGCCCAGAAGGAAGATCGGAATCTGCCCGGCGAACGCCACTGTTCCAAGCAGTAGGGAGGATCCGGTGAGCCGATAGACCAGCCAGGCTTCGGCAATGTTGTCCATCCACGTGCCCACCAGGGAAATCATCTGGCCGCTGAAGAAAAGCTGGAAATTGCGGTGCTTTAACGAACGCACCATATCCCGGAATCGCGAGCGATCCTGGGCGGTGGTGGCTGCGGAGGGTTCCGAAATTTCCGTTTCTGCCATACCGTTCAATTGTACGATGGTCGGGAGGGCATCTTTACGGGGATTCTGCCCGAGATTTACTTCTTGGACGGGGGATCGAGCTTCGAAAAGGCGTTTAGCCGCCGCAAGCGATCACGGGAATGCCGCGAGGACGGCCCCGCCGGAGCCCCCGGGCCTTGGGGTGGCGCCAGCAACCGTCCACAGGCGCGCAGGATACGCCGGTAGGGCCAGTCGGCTCCGCGGAAGAATATTTCGCCTTCCCGGGGGTTAGAGTAAAACCAGCGCGTCAGCAGAGATAGGTGTTCGCTCAACTCGGGTGGCGCTATGAGTGGCCGGTACCGTTGTTTGTGTTCTTCTGGCGAATGGAAGGTCGTCTTTGTGCTATCACCGGAGGTGGCGGGTGGATTTTTTCCGGCCGCCCTGGGCGGATCGTCCCCGGGTGAATTGAGCCCCGCACGCAGGATCGCTTCCACTGATGTGGGCTCGCTTGACAGTTTAGCGAACCGCAGAAAGATAGGCTCGCTGAGCAACCCTCCCCCCACCGGAAAGGCCGCGACCGTCTTTTCCTCGGCGGCGCGCTGGAGAATTACCGCGTCGAGTTCTTCGACGCGGCGCGTGAGTTCGGGCAGGCCCCGCAGCACCGCCGAAATTTTCTCGAGCTGCTTATGGAGTGCGGCGGCCCGCTCGAAATCCAGAGCTTCGCTTGCAGCTTCGCGCTCGCGTTCCACGTCCTGGATCAGCGGTGCGCCTCCTAGTTCGAGGCCTTTGAGCGCGCGGCCAACCTCCGCGTCATATTCCTGTTTCGTGCAGCCCGCAAAGCACGGCGCGAGGCACATCTTCATCTGGGAATACATACACCCCGGGAAGCTCGGGTCAGGCCGGATTCTGATCTGGCAGCGGCGAATCTTGAATAAATCGAGGAATTCCTCGCTAAACGACTGGGCCATCTTGCGCGAAGGGAACGGCCCGAAGTAGAAGTCTGCGTCCCCCCGAATAGAACGGGTCACGTAACATCGCGGATATTCATTTCGCAGGCTCACCTTCAGCATGGCGGGTGGGCGTATGCGTACCAGATCCCGATATCTATGAGGGAAGTACGCACGCGCCTGCTGGTAATGTGTAACCGCTTGTTCGAACTTGGATCCCGTGGCGCGATAACGAATCCGCGCAGCGGCACCGCGCAGATTCAGCCCCTGGGAGGGCGCCTCCGGGGGGCGCAACAGTCGCTCTGCGGCTCGTCGGATATCAGCGGTGCGCGCCAGATAGGGCTCCGCGCGCGGATTGGCCATTTCAAGAAGCAGGACACCCGGGCAGGCGGGAAGCGCCCTGAAGAAGGCGCTATCGCCGGCCGCGTCGAATTCCTGCACACCGTCCAGCTCAAGCATGCTGCCAGAATACAACGAGTCGCGTCGTCGAACCGAGAGCGGTGCAAGTTAACTGCCGTCCTTCGATCCATCGCTTCCCATCGCCGCAGCCTCCTGCTCCTTCCATTTTTCGAGCGGTATTCGCGGCATGAGGAACAGATCCGATGTGCGCACGTACCATCCCCTGCCGTGCATGCGCCCGATCAGTTTGAGTTTTGGCGTATCGATGTAATGCTTCGCGGCGTCGATCACGGCGTCATCGTGAACGTGCATCGCCACGACCCGGCCCAGCACGAGCCCGTTGTCGGCGCCGAGGTCGATGATTTGCATCAGCTCGCACTCCATCGATACCGGGCTCTGTGCTATGCGTGGTGGTTTGACCCGAACCGAAGGGAGCGTGCTCAATCCTGCCTTTTCGATCTCATTTACGCCCGCCTCGAAATCGATGGCCGTTATGTTCATCATTTCGGCGTTTTGCCCGGAAACCAGATTCACGACAAACTGGCCCGTCGCCCGGATATTGGCGCGGGTGTCTTTGGGTGTGGGAGGATTGTGGGAGCCGATGCCGATGCCGATCACCGGCGGGTCGCCCGAGAAAGCATTGAAAAACGAGAATGGCGCGGCGTTGATCCGCCCGCTCCCATCCTGGCTGACCACCCAGGCGATCGGCCGAGGAGTCACGGTCGAAACCAGGAGTTTGTAGCATTCCTGCGGGGGAATCTCGGTGAAATCAAACAGCATCATTCCTCCTGAGCCTGGGAAAATACGATGCGGAGATGGCGTTGCCTCAAATGCACCGTTTCTTGGGTCGATCTATCATATCCGCGTATTCGATGAAATTTTGAATTATCCGATTCTTGCAGCGTGCAGCGCAGGGACGCTTTTGTCGAACCGATGGCGAGGTCCCCGCACGCGATGGCGAAAACTGGGGAAGCAGGTAAGTGCTCTGGACTTGCGGTACGCGCTGGCATGGCACCTACTTCCGGTCCCTGGGCCCATCAGGCGGCAGGGTGGATATCGGTCCGAATCCCAACTTTTTCAGATCCCTGTCCTGAGCGGATTTCGATGCCGAACTGGGGAGGCTGTATTTCGGGTTCATCAAAGGCTTGCTGATGGGCAGCCCGCGTCGGTTCTGTGCTTCTTTGCCCTGGTAGCCGGTTTTTTTGATCGCCCAGAATGCTCTTTTTGCCGCTGCGGGCTTCGCGTCTCGGGTCACGGATGGGAATCTTCAAAAAGCCCCAAGCCTTTGAAACGCAACCTGAAGCACACCTGGAGAATTGCTTTCAACGGAATTAGATCCGGGTCGTTCCCCTTCCTCTGGCCCAACCCTAATCGGCAACCGGCGCGGCCGCTCTTCTCATCTCGGGCTGCGGTTGCCGCGCCACCAGCGAGGAGATCTCAAAGCGGTCGCCGACCTGTGTTCCCGAGCGATAGATCGTGTGGGCAGGAAGTTCCAACACACTGCTTGCTTTCAAAGAGACCCTGGAAATGCGAAAGGGCCGGACGTGTTCTTCCAAGTGAACGACTTCCTTCTGTTTGTTCAGGAAAATCAGATCGATGGGGAAAAGCATTCCGATCGTATGAACGCCCCGAGAAGGAACGATCCACAATCCCGTCCCAAGCCGAGCCCAGCGCTGGGTCTTGCCGAGCAAGCCGACCAGTCGGCGCACGTAACTATCGGCCACGATTGCCTCCGTTGCTACGAAGGTCTCTCGCGTCTTGTTATAGACATAAACCGCGCGCTTTTGATCTGCGTTGACCATACCCGGAGCCTCCCTGAAATGCCGAGGCATTACTCGATTGCTTTACCCCGTCGCCGCCAGATAATAATGAACAGCACCACCACTGCCAGAACGCCGGCTATGATGCGAATCGTTGTAATGTCCATTTCGCTCTCGCTCCTTTGCCTAATTCACCTTCAAACTCAATTCACCTGTCAACCGCACGGTCACTTGAGTGCAGGCAAGAGTTGCCGCATCAGCGTGATGACTGCGGGCCCCAGGATCACCACCATCAGCGCGGGGAAAATAAAGAAGACGAGCGGCGGCACCATCTTTACCGTCGTCTTGGCGCTCATCTCCTCGGCCCGCTGGCGCCGCCGGGTGCGTAAATCGTCGGAATGAACGCGCAGCGATTGGGCGATGCTGGTTCCGAAACGCTCCGTTTGGATCAGCATGGCCACCAGTGCTTTGAGCTCTTCCAAGCCTGTGCGCCGCGCTAGCTCCTGGAGCGCATCCAGCCGGCTCTTGCCGACACGCATCTCCAGATTCACCATCTGCAACTCTTCGCTCAGTTCAGGATGAGCGATCCGAAGCTCCTGGGCCACGCGCAGAATGGATTGATCTAATCCAAGGCCCACCTCGACACAGACCACCAGGAGATCGAGGCCGTCCGGAAGAGCCAGGCGCAACCGATGCTGGCGCTTCTTGATTCTCCAAAGGAGCCACATTTCCGGAAGCATAAAGCCCAGCACCGCCGCCAGGAGGAGAACAAAAATCGGATTGGACCGGTATACGCCGGTCACGAGAACGATTGCTACAAGAGCGATCGGCGTAAGGACCTTCATTCCCTGCACAGCCAGAGAGGCTTCCGAACTCCTATAACCGGCTCTCATCATCATGATCTGCGCACGCGAGGCCCGCGCTCCGGCTGCCGCCGGAACAAAGCTGCCCACTTTCGCAAGAAGGTTACGCGCCCGCTCCTTTTGCTTTCCGGCGAATCTCTCTTCCGGGCGGCGAGCGACAGGTTGTTTCAACTGCTCGAGCCGCTCCGCCACCCCCGCTTCTCCGGGATAGAACGCATACACCAGCGCCAGCAGGATCACCACGGTCGCCAGAAAAATTATTGCCGCCACGCTCGACACCAACTTCCTCCCTTCAGACCTCGATATGCACGATTCTCCAAAGAATTGCCGCACCAATGAACTGCATGATCGCTGCGCCCATCAGGAGCCTGATGCCCAGCGGATCATCGAACAGGACGTGGACATAAGCCGGGTTTAGGATCCTCATCAAGAGCAGCATGCCCATTGGCAGCGCGATGAGAATGACCGCCGTCAGGCGGCCCTGCGCGGTCTTGATCTGCACTTCACGATAAATGCGGAAGCGCTCCCGGATCACGCGCGCCAGCTCGTCGAGAAGCTGCGCAAGATTGCCTCCGGTGTCTTTCTGAATCAAAAGCGCGGTGACAAAGAACCGCACGTCAACCAGTGGAACGCGCGCAGCCATATTCGAAAGAGCATCTCTCAAAGGCAGCCCGAAATTCTGCTCTTCGAATGTCGTTCGGAATTCGCTCGCGACCGGTTCCGGCGAGTCCTTGGACACCATTTCTAACCCCGCGGTAAAGGCGTGGCCGGCCCGCACGGCCCGTCCCAGCAGGTCCAAGGCCTCTGGAAAGCGCAGCTCGAATTGCTTCAGTCTCCTGTTGCGCCGGAACCAAACCACCGCCAGCGGAATTGCAGCGCCTGCCAAAGCCGCCAGCAGGCCTACAGAGAACTGGCCATAAAACAAGCCCACGATCACGTAAGCAGACAGTCCGCTGACCCCGCAAAACAGGAGGATCTTGCCGGGTTTGGTGTCCATACCTGCTTGCGTGATGAAACCCTGCAGCCGTGTGGTCCACACGGATTTCATCATCAGTCGGTTCAGCAACGGCACGCTGCTCATCATGTCGTCGCGAACCAATTGCAGGTCGAGCGAGATGTCGCCCCGTTTCTCGGCTTTTCGCACCGCCTCCATGCGGTCGCGGACGACTTCAGGGTTCGTCGTCGATCCGAAAAACAACCAGAAGGCTCCGAAGACAATTGCTCCAACCAGCAGCGCGAGCAGCCCGATTAGTAGCGCCACAGGGGCCTCCTCTGCCAGCCACGGTCTCTACATCCCGGGCACCGGAGCCGTCGCGATGTTCTGGAATCGACTGACCATGGAGTTGCTTGGTTCATCGCTCAATATCCTCAGCGCCTCCGGGCAAATTCGAACATGCCTGCCGGCAATTCGATTCCCGTGACCAGCAACCGATCGCTAAACTTCGGGCGGATGCCCGTGGCCCTGAACTCCCCGATGACCTCTCCGTTTTCGCGGACCCCGTGCTTTTCAAAAATAAAAATATCCTGCATGGCGACGATGTCCCCTTCCATCCCGGTAATCTCCGCCACGTTCACAACCTTTCGCGTCCCGTCGCTCAGACGGCTTACTTGAACCACCACGTCGATGGCCGAAGAAATCTGGCGCCTGCAGACCGTATCGGGAATATTGAGATTGGCCATCGCCACCATGGTCTCCAACCGGCCCAGAGCGTCGCGGGGAGAGTTGGCGTGAATGGTGGTCAGCGATCCGTCGTGGCCGGTGTTCATGGCCTGCAACATATCGAGTGCTTCGTCGCTTCGCACCTCGCCGACGATGATTCTGTCGGGCCGCATGCGGAGCGAGTTGATCAATAATTGTCTCTGGTGAACGGCGCCTTTTCCCTCGATGTTCGGCGGCCGAGTTTCCAGACGCACTACGTGTTCTTGATTGAGCTGCAACTCCGCCGCGTCTTCGATCGTGACGATTCGCTCGCGATCCGATATGAAAGAGGAAATCACGTTCAGAAAAGTGGTTTTTCCGGCGCCCGTGCCGCCCGAAATGAGGATGTTCAGACGCGCCTTCACACAGCCCTGTAACAGTTCCAGCATGGCAGGCGTTAACGTCGAATTGCTGAGCAAATCTTCGGCCGTCAGCGGATCCCGGCCGAAGCGACGAATCGACAGGCAAGGCCCATCCACAGACAAGGGCGGGATAATCGCATTCACGCGCGATCCATCCGCCAGCCGCGCATCCACCATGGGGGAGGATTCATCCACACGTCTTCCGATCGCTGATACGATGCGGTCGATGATGCTCATCAAGTGAGCGTCGTCTCGAAACTGCACGTGCGTCATCTCGAGAATGCCGTTGCGTTCCACATAGACGCGCCGGTAGGTGTTCACGAGGATATCGGAGACGGTCGGATCGTTGAGAAGGGGCTCCAGGGGCCCCAGCCCGAAAACTTCGTCGAGAACCTCCTGCGCGAGCCTCTCCCGCTCCTGCAAATTCATGGGAGTGGATTCGCCGACAACGAGGGCTTCCAGTATCTGAGATACTTCCCGGCGGACCTCTTCCCTCTTGATTTCGTTGAGGCGGTCCAGATTCAGCTTCTGTATCAGCCTGCGGTGAATCGCCGTCTTCACCGCGCCGAAATCGGCTCGGGTTCCAGGGATGGGAGTAGGAGGCATGAACCTTTATCTCTTTCCCGTGAACGTAAAGAAGTTGCTCAGTCCGCCCCGCTTGGAAGCTCCGCGGGAAACCCCGGCCAGTTGATCGGCGAGTTGCCGATACTGGTCCGTCAAGACATTGTTGTGGTTCTCCATCAGCGGCGTTCCCAGATTCATGGCGGCGCTTGCCTTCCGAAAGTCGTTGGGCAGGCAAGCAAACACCGCGCGCTTGGTTTCCTTCTCGATACCTTTGAGCGGCTCTTCGTCACCCTTGTGCCAGCGGTTAACGACCAAGCGAATTCGGTCCGGATCGACGCCGAGACCTGTCAAGGCCAACAAGCGCCGCTGGAGGGTCCACAGCGAGGGCACGTTTGCCTCCACGACCATCAGAATCATCCGGGCCGTCGTGAGCATCGGACTCAAATCGGAGGCAAAGTGCGACCCCAGGTCAGCCAAGACCACGTCGAACCCCGCTTGCGCGACGTTGACAACCCGGCTGAGCGGTTCGGTAGGGATTTTTTGCCATTCTTCCGGCTGCATGGCACCGCCCAGAATCTCCAGTTTCGACTTGTGCCGCTCGAGCAGGCCCGCGAAGAAGTGGCTGTCGAGACGGTCCAGGCTATCGATCGCATCGCGAATTCCAAACCGGGGATGAAGATCGAGCAGAAGATGGGCGTTGCCGAGGGGACGCGCGAAATCCAGCAGTACGGCTCGTTTGTTGGAGTGCGCGCAGAGTTGCACTCCGAGGTTTACCGCGACCGTCGTTGCGCCCACACCACCTTTCGAGCCCATCACGACGATGAGCTTGTCGGCGGCTCTCGCAGTCGAATACCCTTCTTGGCTGAAGCGGGCCAAAATTTCCTTGAGTGCTCCCGGAGTGACAGGTTTGGAGACAAAATCTTGGACTCCGCTTCGCATCGCATCCAACAGAATTTGGGGATTGGGGGGATTTGTTGCCGAACAGGCGATCAGCCGCGCGGAGGGCCGAATCCGCCGGAGGTGGGTTCCAAATATAAAAAAGGGCTCTGGGTCGCGGCCCAGATCGAGCAAAATGATATCGGCGACTGCCTCGCCCGCGTCGGGCAGTTTGTCCGCAGAAATGGTCCATTGCTTGATGGACGAACTCACCAGGCCTGTTTGCTCCAGGCTAGCCAGAAGCTGCGCCGCGCTGCTGGTATCGCCACTTACGATCGCTGCCGTTAGCATTGGCCTGACTTTCGGTCGAGCAGATTTTCTGTAAGTATGGTCACGCGCATTCCTTTATCGCGACGCGGGCACGCTTGATTGTGCCCCCGTCGGCGCCAGAAAGGGAGTCGAGAACGCCGGTCCCGGCGGTACCTCGTTGGGAGCCAATGGACGGACAATCCGCGGAGTGACAATCACTAAAAGTTCGTCCCGGCTCTTGGTCGTCGCATGGCTCTTGAAGAGGTTTCCAAGAATCGGAATGTCGCCGATCCCCGGGATTTTCTCCAGTTGTGACTGAACTTGATTGTCGATCAATCCCGCGATCGCAAACGTCTGGCCATCCCGCAAGTCCATCTCAGATTCCACCCGGCGCGTCGAAAGGGCCGGAATGGTGAACCCCTGAAGCGTGACCGCGTTCGTGAAATCGAGCGAACTCACCTCCGGCGCCACCTTCAAGTGGATTAGCCCGTCCGCCATGATCGTCGGAGTGAAATTCAAGCGGACCCCGTACTCCTTGAACTGAATCGTAATTCCGGCATAGCCCCCCGACCCTCCGGTCGACTGCAGCACAGGATAAGGAAACTGGCCGCCCGCCAGGAAAGCAGCGTCTTTGCCCGAAGCGGTCAGCAGGTTCGGCTCGGCGAGGATTTGCAGAATGTTTTGCTGTTGCAGGGCCTGTATGGTTGCAGCCAGGTTGAGGTCCGGCCGGTAGAGAAATATATTCAGCAGATTATTCAAAGAGACGCCGCCCGAAGTCGTGGTAGTGGAGGAAGATGTGCTGGTGGTTGTCGAATTAACGCCTCCGGTCCCCAACGTACCGCTTAAAGAAGGTGGCCCAAACTGCTGCGTCGTAATCGTGCCAATGTTCTTCGCGCCCGGCAGGCTTAGGATGTTCACCCCGAACTGGCTGACGGCGGACCGGTCCACCTCGGCAAATTTCACTTCCAGCAGAATTTCCCCCGGCTGCACGGCCGGCGTCACGATCAAACTTGTAACTTTGGGCGTCGCGTTTTTTACAACTTCCATGATCTTGTCGGCCACCGCGATCGATGACGCATGCCCGGAGAGAATCACCGAGTCTTTGGAAGTCTCGATCTGCACCTGTTCGTTGGGGAATACCTCATGAATTTTCTCGCTGAGGCTAAGGATATCGATATCGACCGAGACCTCGAACGCCTGGCTTTGGTCCGTGTCATCCCACAGCAGCAGGGACACCCCACCGGGCATCTTCCCATTGACTAACACCTGATTCGGACTTACCACGATGGCATCGGCAATGGCCGGATCGGCCATGGAAACCCGCTTGATCCGCGTCGGCGATGTGACCACCAGAGAGCGCCCTACCATCAAATGCAATACCTGCGCTTCACCTTGGTCGGGTGTCTGGACCTGGTCCGCAGGGGCTGGGCTGCCAGTTGCTCCGGGTGTCCCTGCTCGCACCAGAGCCGCGGTTTGCTGTAGCCGTGCCACACCCACGGCCGCCTCCTGCGTCGGCGCCCTGGGTGCCGGCGCCGCTGGGAAAAAAGAGCCTGAAACCAACAGCCCGGCGGCTATTTTCTTCAGGCCGTGCGTCGCAAAATATGGGGACATCCAATTCTCCTGTAAGGGTCTACTGCTGGGCGAAGCTCTTGGTTTCCCGTTTGCTGCCGGTAATGACTTCCACTTGATAAGCCGACGGGACCGCAGCTGTGGCCACCGCCTTCGCCACGGCGACATGCTTCACGGGCGTCACTACAGGTGCGCCGGAGGCGAACAGCGTGCTTTGAAGTACGGGTGCCGGGATCGCCGTGCCAGTATCCACCGTATTTCGAAGCGCCAGCTGAATTTTTCCCTGCGTGCTGGCCATGGCCAGCTTCGGAGCCTCGTCGGGACTTACGAGCAGGGTGATGACGGGCACTGCTTGTGGTTTGCCTTCTTCGTCCTGTTGCACTTTCTGTCCCGCAGCGAGCACACGGACATCTTCCAGAATCGTTCGGGTGATGGTCTGTCCTCCCTGGCCTGATCCAGCCACGGCTCCGGTAACCAGCACGTCGACCATCGTTCCAGGCGTAACGAAGCCGGCGACACCGACCACGTCATTTACCGCGACCGACATGGCCCTCATTCCTTCCGGAATCACCGCAGCCAAGCCTGCTCCGGCCGCAGCGGGAGCTAGTTTGTTCTCAAGGATCGGCTCGTTCTCAGTCACACTGGTTATCAAAGCCCGATTCGCGCAGTCCTGCGTTCGCTTAAACGTCCCGGCCATAGGCTGGCTGATCGGCCAAGAAATTGTTCGCAGCATGGAGGGATCCAACCTTGTTCCCAACGCAAGCGGCCCGGCCGCTACAACGATGTGGCCCATGGGCACACCCCTGGCGGCGGAGGCTTCCTGAAATTTGCGGTAGATGAAGTTGCTCAGCAGGAACGCCACTACCAGAGCGACGCCCAGCCCAATCACCATGCGGTTTCGATTCATGAACCGGGTCTCCTCAAATTCCCAAGTGCCAGTGCGCCGCCACAAAGCAGAGCAGCGTTCCGAGCGCCGCGGCTACACCGAAGGGCAACTTCAGCAATCCCGGATTATCCAGCGAAATCTCCGGATGGGCTGTCAAAGTGAAAAGCCCCATGATGATCAGGCCTACGTTATGAATGGTTTCGCGCACGCGGCGAGCGCGAACAATTAGAAACAGCGCCATGAGCCCGGCGACCAGCACGCTTGCGAAAAGCACGAACCATAGCATCTGGGGTCCAACCAGGGCGCCCAGAGCTCCTATCAGCTTCCAATCTCCGGCTCCCAGCGCACGGAGAAAAACCAGCGGCAAAAGAATCGCCAGGCCAAGTCCTGCTCCCTCGAGTGCGATGAGCAGGCCTAACCATCCACCCAAGGCGGCGTGTACGAGCATTCCTGCCAAGAATCCCGACACCGTCAGCCAATTCGGAATCCGGCGGGTCCGGCCATCGAGCAAGGCCGCCCCAGCGGCGAAAACAAGCGTGATTCCCCAGACCAACTGTATTCCGATCGAATGCATATTGTTTTCGCAGAGCGAAACTAGATCCCGGTGGAGCGAAACGGCGTTCGAAAGATTTTTCCCCAAACCGCGTTGATAGCGCTCGCCAAACCGGTCATCGCGCCAGGGAAGCCCACAGCTGATGAAAACCGCCGGGAGAGCATATAGGGTTAGGTCTGGCCAGAATCGTTTCCTCGCAGCGACCTCAGACTTACGTGCAGCACAAAAGCTCTCGCCCCAGGGGTCTTTACATCCGATTTTTAACCACCCGCCGCAGCAGTCAATGCCGTCACGGCGTTGTTGAACGCAGTTCCGATCGCCGTCGCCAGGCCTTTCATTACTCCGATGGCGGCGAGTGCTACCAAGACCACCAGTAGCGCGTATTCGGTCAGATCCTGTCCTTCTTCGTCTCTCCACAGCCGCACAAGAAATTTGCTCATGTTGGTACCTCTCAAAAGAATGGTTGTGGCGCCACACCTATCGCCACCAAAACTCTCAAGCACCTGTCGCGCCACTTGTATGCATCCAGTTGCATAGGTCTAAGACTTTAGAAATGTTACCGATAGAAGCTGCCGCTGTGCGCCTGGAGTCCCACGAAGAGCACCGCTCCACAAAAGTGTCACCATCGGGAGACATTGCATTCTGTCAGCCGCCTCTTTTCGGGCGAATGGCGAAAAACAAGGAGGCAGCTGTTCAAGGGGGAGTTATCTCAGAACAGGCTCGACACTTGGTTGCTGGTCGCCTGCTGGAAACAGGAGGCTTGCAGCCGATTTGCACGAAGCGGCTTCCGGATGCTGTAGGCAAGCGAGGCAATATACCTTCACGCGGTCCTGCCGAGTGCGGAACACAACCGGGAGCACCTGCTCGAGAGTTCTCATCCGGGCATGAGCCTTCCGAGAGGCATCGGCCCATTCGTAACCGAAATCGTCATCGGCGGAAACCCAATACTGAGCGCCTATGGCTCGGGCGACGTCGGTGAAGTGATCGAGATCACTGTCGAGCCGGGGTGGGTCGTAGAATTCCGCAGTTGTGAACGTGAACGGACGAGCAGACTGGCGGCCGGTATAGAGATACAGGCTCCCGTCTTCGTAGGCGACAACGCGTGCGCGGGGACCGCTAGAGCGCGCTAGCCAATCGTAGGCCTCGCGTTTTTCCTGCAGCAGAGACGCGCGCTTTCTGCTTGCCTCGATAAGAGACTGTCCCTGACGGAAACAGTTTGCCAGCAGGATGCAAACCAATCCCATCAGCAGGATACTGAATACCACGGCGATCACCCTTTCGGGCATAGGCTTTTTAAGCCTTATGGCTCCGCGTATCATTGTTAAAAGGCGCTTTGCCTCCAGCCACAGTCCAGCCGCAAACAACGGTAGGAAAGGAATCAGGAACCGGCTCGCGTGCGGATAGCTCCAAACAACGATCAAACCAGCATACAAAGGCAGGACGAAATGAACCGGTTTGAACCCGTTTTGCCGGGCGTCGCGCAACATGCCGCCCAGTACGGCCGCAGTAACGAGAACAATGACGGCAGTCCCGACTATCGTCTGGCCCTGTAGCAAAGGGAACAAGAAATAGGCCGCCGGCGCGCCGAGGAGCACCAGGGCATTGGTCCTTAACATCGTGAAAAAAATTGCCACGGTCGGAACACCCATCCTCCAGACATTTGGATAGCTCGTGTAATACGCGAGCGTATGGACCCAACCGAGGCTCGAGGCGGCCAGCCCGGAGACGGGCGGAGCGATCCTCCGAGAAGCAATTGTTTCCGCGCAAATAACAGCGAAGAACGGACATACAGAAGCAGCGAATGCCAACAGGGGCCGCCATGCCCGGTGGGCCACGGCGGCGACTGCGATTCCAGCGGCCACAGGGACGCCGAAGGCGCGGGTCAATATAGAGAGACCTGCAAGGATGCCGCAGCAAACGGCCAGCGTGGGGCGGGCCGCCGGCTGCATGGCCTTTTGAGCCAGCAGCATGGAAGCCAGAGCCAGTGCTGCAAATGGGATCTCCGAAAGGATGCTCCCGCCGTAGAAGACGACAAGGGGATGCAGAGCGCAGAAAGCCGTGAGAATCAGGGCTTCGATGTCGCTGATATTGTTGAACCGGCGCAAGAACAAGAACGCTACGGCAATGTAGAGTATGCCAAACGCAATGGTAACTCCGATGGCATCGATCAGATTCGATGGAAACGAAGGATTCCAGCGCCAGACCCAGGAAAGAACCCAAGGGTAGAGCACCGGGTATTTTGTGGCTGCCGGCGTTCCCGGGAAACTCGCCAGCACGTAGCCTTTGCCTTCTGCAAGGCCCTTGGCCGAACTGAAATAAATCGAGTCGTCTTCTGTATATCCGAAAAAGTTTGTTGGATGTAACCGGATCACCGCTATGCAAAACGAAGCCAAAATGCAGGCCAGGGCGAGCGACGTCAAACCACGCCGGTAAGGGATACTCTTTGTCACGGCCTGGACGCGCTCCCGCTTGCTGCCAGATAACTCTGCTTCGGGAACGTCAGATTCCGGAATTTTCTTCACGGCTGAGGATTGCCAGTACTGGCTCGAACGAAGAGCGCGCTTACATTGTCAAAGTAGACGCGCTTCCAGTGCGGCGATGCGGACAGAGCGGTGGCCAAGGCTTCGTCTCGCTCAGTTAGGCAAGACTCGATGGCATAGTCATCAAGCACCGCTAGGGCGCCGGGTTTCAGCAGGGAAATGTGCAAATAGTCGGCCAACACGCCGCCACGCTCGTAAACGTCTGCTCGCCCGTCAATAAACACCTTATAGCGTGGTCCCCGAGACCAAACGAGATAACCCCCAAAACCGTAGTTGTTGTACATGCGTCCCGGCACGGGATGTTTCTCCAGATACTGGACGGCTGCCGCTGGAAATTGCCTCGCTACGTCCTGGCGCAGTTCCGGGTAGGAAGGGAAATAATGAATCACGCCCGCAGCGATGCACAGGATCAAAACAGCGTTGAGAACAAGTTTGTCTTTGGCCCGTTCATAAGGTGGGATCCATCGGGCCAGCATCGTAGTCAAGGGCGGTGCGAAAAAGGGCACGAAAACAAGAAGAAACCGAACATGCAAGCAGGCCATTATGGCACCGAACAGAAACAGGAGCAGATTTTCCATCCTCCAACTGAATTGGCAGGTCACTTGGAGCAGGATCAGAACCAGCAACAGAACGAGAAACAGCTTTCCAGGCAGCAGATCAAACGGCATTGGCCGCCACTCACCGATATGCGCCGCGTTGAGCGGCAGCGAAAAGGCGAACTCAAATGGAGATGCGGCAATGCGGGTTCCGTACGGCGTGATTGGAACCGCCATGAGAGACAAAAGGAAAACACAAGCAATGCTGCGCCGCTCGCTCCGGGACCAGCGCTTTGCTTCCAGGCCGCCTGCTTGAAACTCAAAAAGCCCGCACATCCAGTAAACAAAGATCGTTCCCAAACCGATAATCCAGGATCCGTGCGTGTTTACCCACAAGAGCAGCAGCGGGGGCAAGAACCACAGCGCGAGGCCGTTGCCCTGGCGGAAACGCTCAAGCGCAATAAGGGTTAGTGTGAGGAACCAGTATCCGAGCATTTGCGGACGCAACGTAAATGACACGGTTGCCAGGGCGAGAAGAATGGTCGCAGCCACAAACCCAGCTTTCGAATTCCCGGAGCACAACGCCGCGAATCCGTAGAGCGAAAGCACCACTGCACTACTCATGGCGATCAAGAGAACGGCAAGGCCGGAAACACCGCCGATGCGGTCGACCCCGGCCAGCAGGACTTCTCCCAGCCATTCATAGGCGAGCCACGGTTGTCCGCTGACCGTAAATGAATACACGTCGGTCGTGGGCCAGTGGTGCGTCGCAAGAATCGCGTCTCCGACCTTGATATGCCACCAGAGGTCAGGGTCCACGCGGAACCCGCGCACCGTAGCGAAGACCCCCCCGACAAGCAAGCTAGCCAGCATCACGGGAAAGGAAACGACCCGCTTGAGGAGGGTGAGTTCTGCCGCGGGGCTTGTCGGTTGAATTTCACCGAAATCCTTGGCTTCGACAACCGCACCGGGCGGGTAAACAGCATCTGACCGGGCATCAAACTCTGTCGAAATATTGGAAAGTCTCATCGTTTTCCCGCTGGGCTTGGCAACCGCAGTCAACAAATGTGCGCAGATACGCCCCCTCTGTATGGGTAATGCCGCGTAAGCCTCGGATTATCAACGTTCCCATTAGCAGACATCCCGATGCGTCGTGTTCGCAAGGGCAGTTGTCGTTCCAAAACGGCAGGGCTGGGACCAGCAGGGAATTCCATTGGCGAGAACAGCTGCCTCTGCGGCCCCGGGGACCAGAGCCTATGCGGTCTGCTTCATCGAAGCAACGCGGTCCCGCGCGTCGGCTTCCACCGCATCGTCGGGTTCGCGGATTTCGAGCTGGTTGATTAGCCTGTGGAGGTAGCCTCGGGCGACGCCCAGCACGCGCGCGCTTTCGGCCTTGCGCCACCCGCATTCACGCAGAGTCCTGACCAGCAAGCGCTTCTTGAACTGGCGGACCTCTTCTTCGTATAGGCCATTGAAAGCAGACTGCTCCGAGCTGCCAATCATCGAGGGTGGCAGATGCCACGTATCGACTGCCGGCCCGTCGGAGAGAACCACGGCCCGCTGCACCGCGTTCTCGAGTTCGCGGACATTGCCTGGCCAGCTATATTCCTCAAGCGTCCTTATGGCAGGCTGTGAAAAGCGCTTCGTTTTCTTACCGAACTGCTCGGCGGAGACTTGCAGGAAATGCTGAGCCAGCAAAGGGATGTCCTCGCGGCGCTCTCGCAGCGGCGGCAGGTGCATTTGAACCACGTTGAGGCGGTAGTAAAGATCTTCGCGGAAAGTGCCTTTCTGCACCATATCTGCCAGGTTCCGGTTGGTTGCGCAGATCAGACGAATATTCAGATTGATAGGCGTGCTGCTGCCCAGCCGCTCGAAGTTTCTCTCCTGCAACACGCGCAGCAATTTCGGCTGAAGTCCCAGCCCAAGATCTCCGATTTCATCGAGGAACAGCGTACCTTGGTCGGCTGTCTCCAACCGGCCGCGACGACTCATGATCGCGCCGGTGAACGCGCCTTTTTCATGGCCGAACAGCTCGTCTTCGATCAGAGTCTCGGGCAAATTCACGCACGAAAATGCCACAAGGGGGCGAGGGCTGCGGCCGCTCAACTGATGGATCGCGCGCGCCAATAGCTCTTTTCCCGTGCCCGTTTCGCCTGTGATCAACACATTCACGTCGCAGGGAGCGATCTTTTGCACCAGCGCGAACATCTCCTGCATCACCTGTGATGTGCCGAGTAATTCGTGCAGCCTCCCCGTACCCGTCTTGGTTCCCCGCAGGCGTTCGACTTCCTTCTCGGCCGCATAGAATTTGTGCGCCCGTTTCAGAATCAGGCGCAACTCGACGATATTGGGTGGGTTGCTGACGCTGTCGTAGGCACCGCGCTCCATAACTCCGACGGGCAACTGGCGGTTCTCGGTGTCACAGAGCACAACCATGGGGGGATGGGACTGAAATTGGTTAACCGCGTCCATCAGGCGAAACGCTTTCTCCTCATCTCCGTGAGTGCTCGCGTCACGCAGATCCAACAGAACAACGTCGCACCAATCGCGAAGATCGCCCAATCGACTAGGTTGGAAGTCGCTCATCGCGCGGGTCGAAAAGCTGGGGCCCAGAGCCCGTGCGATGGCCTCCGCCAGACCGGAATCCTGGCCGACAAAGCAGACATTAATGGGTGCTTCGTTCAAAATCATTCCTCATCTGACCACTCGCCAAGACCTGCACTGTCGGATACAAAAACAGATGCAAGTACCAGGAAAGTGGGTCGCAAGAATAACCCCAGTAGGGGGTCTATCTCAACCCCTATCTGAAAGTCCCAGTCTTGGCCGTCGGAGATACGGCTGCGGAGGAGAATTCGGCACGCCAGGTGCCAAATTGTGTCAGAAGGACGATCCGGACAGTAAGACGTTCGGAGTCAACTAGCTGGTAGGAAATTTATCTAAACGTGCGGGACAAAAAGTGACGACCGATCCATGGAAATGGTAATTTTATGCACACTTATTCCATTTCACTTCCTTGCGACCATGAGGGTTAGCAGAGCAGTGCTACATATATAGTATAGTTTATATAGGCCTCCAGACAACTATTGCGGTGAGGGGATTGGAAGCTCTGCCGGAATGCCTACAAGAACCTGCACGGCGACAGGCTTACTTTCGCGCAGGGCGGGTTTAAATTTCCACTGACTGAAGGCCAGCCGGGCGTTGTCGTCCATCTCGGAGAGGACGCTTTGATAGACTTCTAACTCATCGATAAACCCATCGGTGCGCAGCACGCCCTTGAGGATGATTAGCTTCCCCACTTTTTCAGGGGGAACCGGAACGCGCTGAAAATCGAATTTCGATTCGGCCTGCGGGGGTAGAACTCCTTCGCCGAAGTGAGCGACTGTTGCTGAGCTTGCCGCAGTGGGTGCATCGGTGGAATTCTGCGCGCAATACTGCATGATCCAATTTTTCCCGGGCATGGGAAGAAAAATGGTGTAGATCCGTCCGCAATGCAGCAGAGCACCGTAGGCCCCGAGTCCGCCCCCGCCCATGGAGCCGGTGACAACGGTCAGAGAATTCCTGCGAATGTTAAAAACTGCCGGAACCGGATATACGATGCCCTTGGCGAGAGCCGCTCCAAGGATGCCCGAAACGCCCGAATTGGTGCCGGAGCCGCTAATGGTGACCGGGCCTTCAGACATCGAGAGCCCGCCGCCAGTTGAGGCGATTCCCACGCCCGTGCTTCCGTCGCCGCCCTTCCCTGTGGTTCCCGCGCCACCGCCTGCTACGCCCGCCCGGCTTCCCCCTGGCGATCCTGCCAGATCGTCGCTCGCGGAGATGGAGAATTCACCGCTTCTGTTGCCCGGCGGCAGCAGAACCTGCAACAGCGATGCTGCCCCCGCAGGATCGGTGCTGATTACAGCGAGGGTCGACGACTCGCCCGATGTGGCGGCGCTTACGCTAGGAGCCTGGATGTTTCCGGTGCCGCTGCTGCTGCGGCGCAGAGCCCCGCCTTGGGTGACTGGCACCGGTAGGGACGGCTTGAAAGGGGAGGGTGTAAGAAACGTTATGGCCGGATTCGCCGCATCCTCCTGCCTAGGAGACGGTGCCGGATCAGCATTGGTCAGCCGGTCCTTTTGAGCGGGTTTTGACGCATTCGGATTGAACTGCAAAGGTGCCTTGGGAGCTTCCATAGGCTTTCCCATAATAATGTTGGGCAATTTCAGATCGGTGGTAATTTTGAGTTCGGGAGGGGAGGAGGGCTGGATAATCGTTTGATGAAAATTGTCCGGATGTGCGGGTTTGGAAACAAACGTAAGCACGCCTCGCGAAGTGCTGCTGCCGGGCGCAGCGAGCCGGTCCCGCACAGGGCCGTTCAGTGGATGTCCTCCCGCACCAGCCGGGGTAACGTGCGGCAGAGTTTTGGGCAGCTGCCCCACGGGCACGCGATAGTAGATCGCCTCGGGCCGAGGTGGGGGTGAATCAAACGCGTCAACACTCCCAGACAGTGACGGATGGGCGTAGACGATCAGAAGAATCGCCGCCAGATGGAATGACAGAGACGCGCTCAGAGACCGCCCCCGAAAATAGCTGCGCCGGGAGGTGCCGGCGCGGAATGGATAATTCGTCAACCTCGAACCGGGCAATTTCACCGGCTGGCAGAGAGTTTTCAGAGAACTCCACCAGCGAAAGGCGCCCGAATCGCGACGAACAGCGAGCCCTGGAACTTTTGCGGAAACAACGCGTAACGGATTTCCGGTTGCCCAATCCCTGCGCAAGCGGAAGACCGCCGACTGCGGGCGCAGAAACGCCACTGCCTGTTCTGGTGGGCTTGATTCGCTCGTCTCTCGTGTAAGCAAATAGAATGTCCGCGCAGGGCAGGGGTCATGCGTAGCTCGACCTGGCCGTTTTCTGTCGTAGCACGCCGTATACCACGAGCGGTAGTGTCCCGGAAATGGCTTGATTCCATCGCGTGCGCAGGCCCATCTTTTACCAAGAGTCACCATTTGGAGACAAAGAGTACTGAGTCGTTGAGAGATTTCGGTCACCGAAGAATTTCGTCGACTGCCTGGGTAGAATCCCGCCAACCAAAAGGGTTGTTATCGTGGGATGGAGAACCCCAAGTTCTTTCCGCGATGCGCGGTTTCCCGCACTTTCCTGAGGGGGGTTCCAATTCCAGACCAGAAAAACTAATCTGAAGGTCGAGTTGCCGCGGGGGAGGCGTATGAGCATCACGGGAGTGCGTTTGAAAATCCTGCAAGCGGGAGAGGCTGTGCTGCGAGGCAAGGCGCGTGCCTTGGGGGCGAGCGAAATTGCGGGCGAAGAAATACAGAGGCTCATTTGCGATATGCGGGAAACGATGCGCGACGCGCCCGGTGTGGGGCTTGCCGCTCCCCAAGTTGGCATTCCCCTTCAGTTGGCGGTCATCGAAGACAAAGAAGAGTATTTAAAGGGCACTTCTCCCGAGGAGCTGGAAGAACGCGAGAGGCGACCCGTTCCATATCAGGTGATCATCAATCCTACCATCACCGCCCGTTCCGAGAAGACCGCGGATTTCTTCGAAGGGTGTCTCAGCCTCGCGGGTTTTTCCGCCGTGGTGCCGCGTGCCTACAGCGTGCGCGTCGATTGCCTGGATGAGCGCGGCCAGCCCCGCACAATAGAAGGCTCCGGATGGTTCGCGCGAATCCTTCAACACGAAATTGACCACCTGCTGGGAAACCTCTACATCGACCGGATGCGCAGCCGAACCTTTATGTCGCTTGACAACTTTGCGAGATTCTGGAAGGGAAAGCCGATCGGCGAAATCCGCGGCCAATTGGAATAGTTACCGGCCCGCGACAGATTTGCTGGCCTGCTGCTTGTGGGACAGAATCCGGTTTAACTCATCTTTTCGCGCAAGCAGACGGATTAATTCTTCTTTCGCGGGCTGGGCCTGCACTCTTTTTTCCAGTTCGGACAGCTCCTGCGAAATCTGGCGATTCCTGAGGAATTCAAGACAAGCCTCAGCCTCTTCCCAGGTGTGTTCCATTGTTTGATCGAAAAGGACCTCGAATAGCAACCGCCGGTCGCGGTCTTCCAGTGCCACGGCAATAGTAGCCGCATCCGGCCGCTCGGCGACTTTGCTGATGAGTACCTCGATGATTCGCTCGGTTTCAAGGCCTCGATGCAGAGCGCTCGAAACGATCTCGCCAGCTAGTTTTTCTCGAAATCCTTGGGCCTCCACCAGCATTTGTATGAGGCGGCGCTCCGCGGGCTTTATGACCGGCGCGAGCAATTCGGGTTTGAGCTTCACTTCGCTACGGCGCTCGACAGTGGCGCGGCGCAAGGCTTCCCGGAATACAGGCTCGTCCACGCGCAGCTCGGAGGCGATGCGCGTGGCCCATTCGGATCGCAGCAGCCGGTTGGGCAAGCGCTGGACGTAAGGCAGCAGGAAATTCAGAGCTGCAACTTTGCCCGCTGCCGTCGAACGATCCATTTTCCTGGCGCGCCCGATGAGGTAATCGAGATAGGGCGGGGCCTGCGCGAGGAGTTTTTTGTAGGCGTCGGCCCCTTGCTCCTTGATAAATGTATCGGGATCGGCGGCGCCGGGCAGGGCGAGCACGCGCACGTCGAATTCTTTTTCGAGCAGGAGCAGCAGCGAGCGCTCGGTGGCGGCCTGGCCAGCAGTATCGGGATCGTAATTTACGACCACACGGCTTGTGTAGCGCCCCAGAAGCTTGATCTGCGGCTCGGCCAGGCTCGTCCCGCAGCTGGCGATCACGTTGGCAATTCCGGCCCGGGCCACGGCGATCGCGTCCATGTAGCCCTCGACCAGAATCCCGAAATCGTTCTGCCGCAGGGCTTCCTTCGCGCGATCCAGATGATAGAGAACCGAGCTTTTTGTGTAGATGGGGGTCTCGGGCGAATTCATGTACTTCGGCATTTCATCGCCCATCGCGCGCCCGCCGAAGGCGATCACTTTCCCAGATTCGTTGGAGATCGGGAACATGATGCGGCGCCGGAACCTGTCATACAGGCGGCTGCCCTGGTCGCGCAAACAAAGTCCGGAAGCCTCCAGCAGCTTCTCGTGATATTTCAACTTTAAGTGGCGCAACAACGCGTCACCGCTGGACGGCGCAAAGCCCAGCCCGAAGCGCTTCATGGAGTCGCGGTCGAGGCCGCGGTCCTCGAGGTAGGCGCACGCAACTTTGCCTTCCGGACCTTCATGCAGTTGCCGCGAAAAGAAAGCAGCGGCGTCGTGGTGCATGTCGGTCAGCGTGGCGCGCTGCTGATTCTCGCGGCGTTCCTCGGGCGAGCGCTCCCGCGGTTTGGGAACCGGAATGCCGCATTTTTCCGCGACGGTGCGGACGGCTTCGGGGAAGCTCGATTTTTCCAGCTCCATCACAAATTGGAAGATGTCGCCGCTCACTCCGCACCCGAAGCAGTGATAAATCTGCCGCACCGGATGCACGGCGAAGGAGGGCGTTTTCTCCTGATGGAATGGGCAGAGGCCGGTGAAATTCTGCCCCGTTTTTTTCAGGCGGACATACTCGCCCACCACGCGGACGATGTCCGCCTGCTGTTTTACCCGCTCTGCGAACGACCCTGCCTCGGCCATGGTTCCTTATCGAGGAAAAACCTTTAACATTGCGGCGTCATGATTTCAACTCGGCCACAGTGACAGCATTTCCCCCGCGCTCCTGTGCTTCCGCGTGAATGGTTTCCACCAGCGGATGATCCGACAAGAAATCTCCCAGGCCGCGCCGAAGCGCTCCGGTTCCATAGCCATGGATGATGCGCACCTTCGATTGGCCGGCCAGCGCGGCTTGGTCGAGAAATTTGTCCACGCGGCGAGTCGCTTCCTCCACTGTACACCCGATGACGTTGATTTCCTGGCCGGCCGGCTCGTTGCTTGGCCGCGCGCGAACCGTGAAGCCGCGTGAACCGGAGGGTGAGGCAGCGGCCGCTTTCACGCCGGGGCCTTCCACGATGCGGAGAATGTCGGCAAGCGGCACCTTCATCCGCAACATGCCCGCCTCCACTTCGGCGGTGCGCCCATCCTGGCGACGGAAAATCACCGGCTGCTTGAACCCTTTCACGCTGACCCGCACACCGGCAACGAGCTGGTCCGGTTTCAGAGGCTCCGCAGGGGCCTCGGATGAGACGCCCAGATCCTGTTGTGATGCGGCCAGCGTTTCGACGACAGCGGCATCGGCGTCTGCGCGTGTTTCCGAGAGAATTTGCCCCATGCGTCGGCCGGTCTGCCGTTCCATCTGGGTGCGCGTCGTGCGGTCCTTTATATCAGACGCCAGACGGGCAACTTCTCCCTCGAAGCGCTTCTGTAGCTCCCGAAAACTCCTTTCCAGTTCGGCAATTCGCTTCTTCTGCCGGTCGACCCATTCGATTTGCAGCGCGCGCCGCTCTGCTTCGAGTTGCGCAATCTCATCGCGGGCTTGGCGTCGCGCAGCTTCGAGCTGGTCGAGGCTGCGATGGAGATAGCTAATCAGGTCGCGGGCCTCTCGCGAGTCGGGCGAGAGGGTCGCTTCGGCATGTTCGATCACTTGCTTCGGCAAGCCAAGCCGCCGCGCGATTTCGATGCCGCTGGAAGTGCCGGGAACGCCCTCCAGGAGCCGATAGGTAGGGCGCAGATTGCTCTGGTCGAATTCCATGGCGGCGTTGACGATGCCGGCTGTCGTCGACGCGTAGGCCTTCAGCCGGTCGTGGTGCGTGGTAGCAAGCGTCAAGGCTTTTCGGGAACGGAACTCTTCGAGCAACGCCACCGCAAGCGCCGCGCCTTCGTCCGGAGCAGTGCCGGTTCCCAGTTCGTCGATGAGGACGAGCGAACGGTCGGTGGCTCTATGGAGCATCGATTTGATGTTGAGCACGTGCGCCGAGAAAGTGGAGAGATCGGCGGCAATCGATTGTTCGTCGCCGATGTCGGCCAGGACCATGTCGAAGACCGGCAGTTGGGCGTGGTCCGCCGCGACGGGAATGCCTGATTGCGCCGAGAGCGCGGCGAGGCCGACCGTCTTTAGCGCGACCGTCTTTCCGCCCGTATTGGGACCGCTCACGACCATCACCGTTTCGGCGCCCCCCAACGCGAGCGACAGCGGGATAGTCGCGCGCCCCTGTGGCCGCAGCGTAGCTTCGAGCACGGGATTGCGCGCTGCGGCAAGATTCAAGGAGTGGGCTTCGGAAAATTGGGGTATGACGCAATCGAAGCTGCGGGCAAAGCGCGCGCGCGCGAAAATCGAATCGAAACGCGCGAGCGCCGCCGCCGCGGTCTGCAGCGGCACGCGCTCGGCACGCAACCGTTCGGTAAGGTCTGCCAGGACGCGGGCGATTTCCGCGGCTTCCTCTTGGGCGAGCTGGGCCAGCCGGTTATTCAGGTCGATGGTTTCCAACGGCTCGACGAACACGGTTTGTCCCGTCGCACTCGCCGCGTGGACGACCCCGGGAACCGCGCGGCGGTCGGAGGCACGCACGGGGATAACGAAGCGGTCCTTGCGCACCGTGATGTAGTCCTCTCCGGTGGGCTCGCCGCGGGCGCGCAGGATCGTTCCGAGCGAAAGCTGAATGTTCTCGCGCGCCTGCACCAAGCGGCTGCGAATGCGCTGCAGGTGCGGCGAAGCATCGTCACGGATCTCGCCGTTGGGCAGAATGGCGCGGCGAATCGCGCTGGACAGATGTCGAAAATCGGACAGCGCGGCGGCGCAGCCGGCCCAAAGAGGATATTGGGCGGGCTCATCCTTGAACGCTTGCCGGACCAAAGAGACGCTTTCTGTCAGCGACGCGGCGGCAAGCAGGTCCGTGCTTGAAAGAACAGAGTCGAGAACGCCCAGTTGGGGGAGCCAAGCTTCCGGATCGGCCAGCGAGCCGAAGCCCAGTTCCGCGCCAGCTCGGAGGTGGGCCATCGCCTCGTCGACTAGCGCGAATTCGGCGTGGAGGTCTTCGGCATCCTGCCGGGGTGCGAGCGACCGAGCGGCGCGGCGTCCGGGCGCACATGTGGTAAAGCGGCTGACGATTTCTTTCAGCGCGTTAAATTCAAGCAGTTCGTCTACCGGACGCGACACGAAATCCTCGAGACAGAATTGTAGCCTGATTGCCGGTGAGAAATCAGTCCACGGCGGGTTGGCTGAAACGCGTCAGGGAAAGGCGATCGCTCGAAAGATTGTCCCAGGGGCGAGGCCTCCCTGAGCGAGACACGCGAGAATGTTGGTGGGTCTTGGCTTTCCGCCACGACCTACCGGCGGATGCGGAGCGTCGTCCTCTTGCGGTGCTTTTTTGGGCGAGCGTTCGATTGGTCGCGTTTCTATTTTGTTTGCGCACGGCGGCGTCCCGGGAGGTTCGTTTCAAAGTGGGCTGCGAGGTAGCTTGCCGCGCCGGCAGGTGAACGCGCAATTCGAATGAGCGCCTCCGGCGCCTGGCCCGGCGCGGACACCCGCCTTCCTTCCGCTTCGCGCACGCACTCGATCGCCGGCCGCCAGAACTCGCCCATCGCAACGATCGGTCTCTCATGGAGGATGCCCTTGTTGAGCATCTCCCAAACAATCGCGAGTTCCGCGAGGGTGCCGGTGCCGCCGCGGCAAGCGACATAGCCGCGGCCGCGCCGGACCAGTTCAAAGAGCCGTTGCCGCCACGTTTTGACGCGAATCTCTTCATCGACCCATTTGTTTGCGCGCGACGAGAAAGACTTCGCAGTGATGCCGATGGTTCGGCCGCCCGCTTCCTTGGCGCCGCGCGATGCCGCTTCCATGACTCCTGCGTAGCCACCGGTGCAGACGACAAAGCCCTTCGCGGCGAGAGCGCTTCCGAGCGCGTGTGCCTCGGCATAGTGCGCGTCTCCGGGGCCCGGGTGCGAGCTGCCGAACACGGTAATGATTGCCGGGCTCCGTTTCATTGATGTCGGGCTTCCGGGGTGCCTAGTGTTTGGACCATTGCGGCGGTGATGGCGTCGAGCGCTGTGGTGGCATTGGCCCCGCGCTGAGGGTTGTTGTTGTCAAAAATGGAAAAGACGAGGTGTTCGCCGCGACCGGTTGTGGCGTAACCCGACAAGGCACGCACATGATCGGCCGAGCCTGTCTTGGCTTCAACTACTCCGGCCGCAGCCGTGTTTCTCAGGCGATGTTCGAGCGTGCCGTCCACGCCCGCCACCGGCAGGGTCGCAACAAACGCGTCTCCCCAGGGTTGGTGCAGGGCGTAGCTCAACAGGGCTACGACAGCGCGCGGCGTCACAAGATCGTCGCGCGCGAGTCCGCAGCCATCGGACAAAATCACGTCGGCATGGGCAATGCCGGCCGCTGTGAGAAAATCACGTTCAATTTTGAGCCCCGCGGCGGTCGAGCCGGTTCCCAACTTTTCGCGGCCCACCGTCCGCAACAGCAATTCGGCATGAAGATTCTGGCTCGTCTTATTGGTGACGCGGACGATTTCGAGCAGCGGTTGCGAGACATGCTCGGCGAGAATCAGCGAGTTAGCGCTATGCGAGGTGGCGGCAAGGGAAGGGCCGAGGATCGGCTCCCCCGATGGACTTGTCCGAGGGGGGGCCCCGTGTTGGACTCGAATTTCGCCCCGTACGGCCACCCCGCGGGCTTCGAGTAACTGCTGGAGGTCGGCAGCGGCGGTCTCGGCCGGGTCCAGCATGGCCAGTTCGGTCCGCATCGGGGCGTGGCCGAGCGAAATGGAGCCCCGGAGCAAAAGAAAAGCCGCTCCGGGCTGACGGACCACAGCGAAATCCGATTGTTCGCCTGAGGCAGCGGTCGTGAGTTCAAATCCAAATCTGCCGGCAGCAGCTTCTGGCTGGACGGCTATCGCGGGTTGTGCACCCAAGCTTGCGCCAGGACGCATTTCGACCGAGACGCTGTTGTCGTTGAAATCGATCGCACTGACGGGCGCGCCAAACTTAAAGAACAGGTCGCCCACGTTCCATCCAGCGGGATAAGGATCGTAAGGAAAGTAGCTATCGTCGGCGACGATGTTGCCATCCACTTCCTTTAGTCCCTTCGCTACCGCCGCATCGACCATTTCGGCTAGAACCGTGTCGACCGGTCCATAGGTTTCCTCCTGCTGGTCGTAGGGAAATTTGCGATTCGAGAGGTCGGGGTCGCCTCGGCCAACCAATATGAAGTCACCCGCCAGCCGGCCATCGGCGCCCAGGATGCCGTTTGATTCGAGCGTTGTATGAAAGCGATAATCGGAACCGAGTTGGGCGAGGGCGAGGGCGGTCGTAAAGATCTTGGCGTTGGACGCGGGGGAGAAAAAATGCTCTGGATTCAGGGCATAGAGGGGGTTGCCCGTATTTTGGTCTGCAACAAGAATTCCCCAAGACGCTCTGCCGGCCGACGAGTCCGCCAGAATGCTTTCCACGCGCGCGTGAAACTGGGTGATATCGGCGCGAGCTTTTTGGCGTGCCGCAACCTGCGCGGTCTTTGACGGGGAAGTCTGCCGCGCGGCAAGTGAACCTACAAAAACGACGGCACTCAGCAGGCGGAATGCCCACGCCCGCCGGCCAGATCGCCGCCGACCGGCTAGAGGGATGGCGGACATAGGCTGTCGAAGATCCCGCATCTTGCAGACGATTATATGGCATCCCGGCTCGGCGCAGTGTCCGGCGGCGCTTGGGTTGCACTTCGCCTTCAAAAACCAATATGATGAGCCAAGCTCCAAGGAGGGCTCCTATGAATCGGTTTTCCTACTTCCTCTTAATCACGTTACTTCTTAGCTCGACGTGTCTTGTTCGACCCACCACCGCGCGCCCCGACAACAAGGACGAAGACCGGCTCGAGAATGCCGGTGAAGTGATGAAGGAAATAGTTGATATCCCCGACGATATCCCACAGAGCCTGCTCGACAAGGCGGATTGCGTCATCGTGATTCCTTCGGTATTGAAAGCCGCATTCATCATCGGAGGAAGCTATGGCCGCGGCGCAATGACGTGCCGTAGCGGCGATGGTTTTCAGGGGCCTTGGGGCGCCCCCACGATGATGGCGCTCGAGGGAGGCAGTTTCGGGTTTCAGCTGGGCGGCCAGGCGACCGACTTCGTTCTGTTGGTAATGAATACTCGTGGCGCCAGTTCGATCCTCAGCAGCAAAGTGAAGCTCGGCGCCGATGCCTCGGCGGCTGCGGGACCGAAAGGCCGGGATGCCGAAGCCGATACAGATGTAACGCTCCGCGCGGAAGTGCTTACATACTCGCGCGCGCGAGGCCTTTTCGCCGGTATTTCGCTCGAGGGTTCGACGCTTCGGCCGGACAATGATGGCAACGAGAAGATCTACGGCAAGAAACTGGACGCCAAAGAGATCGCTCTCCACAGTGCAGTCCCGGTGCCGCCATCGGCGAAGCGGCTCATCGACACGCTTACCCAACACAGCCCCAAGAATCTTTCCAAGTAACCCAGCAGGGATGGCCGCGCCGGTGAGTCCGCCCGGCGCGGCGTTGTCCTTTTCGCCCTACCGCCACTCCCATTTGCTTAAAATAGTTGACCCGTACTCAGATATGACTTAGAGTCTAATATCATGGCAGGCTTGCTCGCGCACAAAATGCCGATCGTCCAGCGCCGCTCAGAGCCGCGGCTGGGGCGCCGCGAGCGTCACCGCGCCGAGACCCGAGAGCGGCTTTTTCGGGCTGCGCTAAGGCTATTCGCCGAGCGCGGTTATCAAGAGACGACCGTCGAGGCCATCACCGAGGCTGCCGATGTTGGCAAGGGAACGTTTTTCAACTATTTCCCGACGAAGGAGCATGTGCTGGCGACGTTCGGTGACGAGCGGATCGCCGCGATCGAGCGGGCCGTCGAAGAGGCCCGAAAACAGGCGGGTCCGATTCTGCCGGTTCTTAAGAACCTTACGATCGGTCTCGCGGGGCAATCTTCGGAGAGCGCGGCCCTGCTGCGCGCGATCTATGCGGCTCACGCATCGTGTTTGCCGGTGCGCTCGCAACTCCAGAAGCGCCTTCGACGGGCCCGGTCGTTAATGGCGGAGATGCTCGACCTTGCACAGAAACGGGGCGAGATTCGGCGGAACCTACCCGCAGCGGATCTGGCCCGGCTGATCCAACTCATTTTCCACGGCGTCACGCTCTCCTGGGCTTTGAATCCCGATTTGGGACTTCGTGAGACGACCGAAGGCGTCTGGGAACTGATTGTTCCGGCCCTGTTGGCGCAGTCGAAATAGGAGAGCCGAAAAATTCCCATGGGATGAGAGGGGTTGGGGTTGAGTCGTTGGGGCCTGTAGTTCCTCGAAACGGTACGGATCGTGATGGGAGGATGCCGTTGATGTCGCCGATATCGTGGATGCGCTGGTATCGAATGCAATGTGTCATCCTGGCTTCTCTACTTTCGACGGGAGCACCGTCGCTGTGGGGACAGGCTACTTCTGCTACGGCATCTCCCAACAGCACGGCTTCGAGCACTTCTGTATCTGTTACGCCTCCCTCTCAGGGAGGAGTCTCATTTTCCGGCAGCGTGCCCTCACAACCCGTGCCCGGGGTTCTACCGCTCTCCTTGCAGGACGCCATTGACCGTGGGTTAAAGCAAAACCTCGGCTTGTTGCTATCCAGCGCAGACCTCGGCAATGCGCGCGGGCAGCGCTGGGAGCAGCTGAGCGCGCTTTTGCCGCATGTCAACCTCGCTCCCTATGGCGATATTTCTCAAGTGAACCTCGCGGAATTCGGCTTTTCCTTTCACATCCCAGGGGTCCATATCCCCACCGTGGTCGGTCCGTTTTCGTATCTGGATGCGCGTGCCAACTTGACCCAATCGGTATTCGACTGGAGCGCGGTGAACAAAACGCGCGCCTCGCGGGAGCAGGTGAAGTCGGCCGAGTACACTTACAAAGATGCGCGAGACCTCGTAGTTTTAACCGTCGGCTTTAGCTACCTCCAGGCGATTGCGGATGAAGCGTTGATCGCGGCAGTCGATGCGCAGGTGAAGACAGCACAGGCTCTCTACGATCAGGCGTCGGACCAAGTGAAAGCCGGCACATCGCCCGCCATCGATGCCCTGCGCGCTCGCGTCGAACTGCAAACGCGCCAACAGCAATTCATCCAGGCAAAAAACGATTTCGCAATACAGAAACTGTCTCTCGCGCGCACCATCGGCCTCGCCACGGGCCAGCAGTTTGACCTCACCGACAAGTCCCCGTACCAGCCTTTTGAAACGCTGACGGTAGAGGACGCCCTCAAGCACGCCTACCAATCGCGCTCTGACTTCCAGGCAGCTCTTGCCAACGTGCGTGCGGCCGAATATTCGCGGAAGGCTGCGGTCGCCGGCTACTACCCAACGCTGTCTTTCACCTCCGATTATGGAATCGCCGGGCAGCATTTTGATTCCAACCACGGTGTATTCGATGTGCGCGGCACGCTGAACATCCCGATCTTTACCGGCGGCGCGGTCCATGGAGACGTCTTGCAAGCAGACGCACAGCTTCAGCAAGCTCGCGATCGTCTGGAAAATCTGCGCGGCCAGATCGACGCGGATGTGCGGACCGCACTGCTCAATCTGGAGTCGGCTTCCGAACTGGTGGTGGTCGCGCAAAGCAACATCGATCTGGCCGAGCAGACCTTAACGCAATCGCGCGACAGATTTGCCGCTGGCGTCACAGACACTGTCGAGGTCGTGCAAGAGCAGGAGGCCGTTGCGAACGCGCATCAGAACTATATTTCAAGCCTTTATTCCTACAACTACGCAAAGATCTCGCTCGCTCGGGCCATGGGAGCGGCCGAAGCGGGCGTCAAGGAATACTTCAAAGGAAAATAAGATGGCACAACCAAGCGAAGTCGAAGCACCCCCGTCGCCGAAAAATGTGGCTGTTTCCGAAACGCAGTCGGCGATGCCTCCGCCGGTGCGCCGCCAGAGCTCGTTGCTCGCGCGTCCGCATGCCCGCGCTGTGCTCATCGTTGCAATGATTGTGCTGCTGGTGGGCGGTTTCTTCGCCTACCGCTATTTCTCCAGTTATGAGTCCACCGACGATGCGGAGGTCGACGGCCATTTGATGCCGCTCAGCGCGCGGGTTTCCGGATACGTCCTCAAAGTGAACGTCGACGATAATCAGTATGTGCCGCAAGGCACGGTGCTGGCCGAAATTGACCCGAGGGATTATCAGGTCGCCGTCGAAAAGGCGCAGGCCGATCTGGCCGATGCCGAGGCCACCGCGCAATCGTTGACCATTAACGTTCCGATTACTTCGGTCAACACAACCAGCCAGGTCTCTGCCTCGCAAGCCGATGTGGAGAATGCGGAGGCGGGTGTGTCCGCGGCACAACAGCAATACGATGCCGCCCAGGCACAGTTGGGACAGGCCCAAGCCAACGACGTAAAGGCTCAAAACGACCTTGTACGATACAAGCAGCTCATTGATAAGCAGGAAATCTCGCAGCAGATCTACGATCAGGCGGTGGCGCAGGCAAAGTCCAGCACCGAAGTGGTGAACGCGGCGCGTTTCTCTGCGTCTGCCGCGGACCAGCAGATCCATCAGGCCCGGGCCAAGCTTTTGCAGGCCCAGGCAAATTTCAAGGCCTCGCAGACAGGTCCTCAGCAGGTCGCGCAGACGCGCGCCCGCGCTCAATCCGCCCTGGCAACGGTGCAGCAAAAACAAGCCGCTCTCGAACAGGCCAGGCTCGATCTGCAGTATACAAAGATCGCCAGCCCCGTTGAGGGGATCGTCATGAAGAACGCCGAAGTGGGAATGAACGTGCAAATTGGCCAGCAGCTTTTCACCGTGGTTCCGTTGGCGGACGTGTGGGTGACAGCGAACTTCAAGGAAACGCAGTTGAAATACATGCGCCCCGGCCAGCGCGCCGAACTTAAAGTCGATGCGAATGGCCGCTCCTACAAAGGGCACGTGGACAGCATCTCCGGGTCGAGTGGTGCTCGCCTGAGTTTGCTACCCCCCGAGAATGCGACTGGGAACTATGTGAAGGTCGTGCAGCGGGTTCCCGTGAAGATTGTTTTCGAGTCGGGGGAGAATAGCGATCACTATCTCCGCCTGGGAATGTCTGTGGACCCCAAAGTCTTCGTGAAGTAGTTCTTCGGCAGAATGCGCCACTACGCTTCGCTTCCGGATTGGCGGTTCCCCCGCGCCGTTACCACCGTTACCATGGGTCGCTTGCTGATTGGTCTTGGTTCTCGTAACCTAGCCCTTTCCTGAGCGATTCTTGAGACGAAGGAGCCGAAATGGCCTGTCCTATTTGCGAGAAGCGCCCGCCGAAGAGATTCTGTCCCGCGAAGGGGGAGAAGATCTGCTCGATCTGCTGCGGCAAGGAACGCGAAGTGACCATCGACTGCCTTTCTGACTGCTCGTATCTGATTGCCGCGCATCGTCATGAGGCGGAGCATCGCAAGCCTCTCTCATCACAGGATTTCCCCTACCGCGACATCGCCTTCTCTCCGGACTTTGTCAACGAGCATTGGCCGGTCGTCAGAAATATCGCCGGAGTGATTCTCAGCTGCCAGATTCAGAACCAGGATCTCCACGATGACGGCGTCTCCACTGCCCTTGAAAGCCTTGCGGAGACCTATCGCACTCTCGGAGCGGGAATCTACTATGAGAGGCCGCCCGATGCGCGTGTCGCGCGCACCCTTTATGGTCAGATCGACGAATCCGTTCAGCACCTTCGAAAACAAGCCGCCGAACAAACAGGCTTCTCGTCTTCCTTGAAGGAATCAGACATTTTCCGTTTGCTGGTTTTTCTGCTTCGCATTTGCAGGCAGGAAACGAACGGGCGTCCCCGCTCCCGCGCTTTTCTCGGCTTTCTTCGCTCCCGATTCCCTCTTCCCGAGAGCGCTCCTAAAGAGATGTCGCGCATCATTATGCCGTAGGGGCTGTTTGCTCGCCCGCCGTGGCAAGAAGGTCTTGGTCGTGACGGGCGCTTCCGCGGAAGCAGGGGGCCGTCCGGCCATAAATGCAGCCAGACAAGCCAACGCGAAAAGCATTGTGAATGCCGAGGCAGTCTTGAGCTTCACTCCGCGTACAGGTCTGCCCTCTTCGGTCAGGACTCTAGATACGGGAACCACGACGTGTTTATGGCGTCGTCTGCTGCCTCTGTCGCTGACTCGTGCCACCGTAGCCTCCGTTAATCAATGGTCTTGCTAAGGATTCTCTCTTTGGGGGGAGCAGCATCCTGGCTCCGACAGCACGCCCCTGGCTGATGATAGGGTTTTCGCCCCGAGGAAAGGTCTTGCCGTTGTCCGCAAATTGCAAAACCGAGTTGCATCTGGGGCGAATGCCAAGGCCGCGTGCCGGATCTGTCCGGGCGCGAACCGAGGTCGTATTTGCGTCGCAATCTCTCAACACGCTCGGCGATCTCCCTACGGTATTGCTCCGGAGCATTCCCGTAGCGCCCGTACCAGGCGCCGTACTGCCTCACCAGCTTGGGAAACTTCTCACGCAGAAAGGGTAGAAATTGCTTCAACGACGACGGCATCAAGAAGAGCACATTCGCGGCGAACCACCCGGCGCCGGTTTGGCTCACAGCTCGCGCGAGTGCATCGAGATCCTCCTGGCGGTCGGTGAGACCCGGGAGGATGGGCATCGCCAGCACTCCGGCGGCAATGCCTGCTTCCCGCAGCTTGCGCACAGCCTCCAGGCGCAGGTCAGGCCGTGGAGCGCGTGGCTCAAGCATGCGTGCGAGCCGGGTCTTGAGAGTCGTGATGCTCAGATTGACGCTTAGCGCCGACTTCGCCGCGATGCGCTGCAGCAGATCGATATCTCGCAGCACCTGATCGGACTTCGTCGTAATCGAAAGGCTGAGCCCATCGCGCTCGGCTATCTTTTCTAGAATCGCGCGCGTAGCGCCAAATTCCCTCTCGGCGGGTTGATAGGGGTCGGTTGCCGTGCCAATGGCGATGTGTTCGCCCCAGACGCGCTCGCACTCGAGATCGCGTTGGGTGAGCGGACCTGCATCCTGCTTCACATAGATCTTCGTTTCAAATTTCCCGCCGTCGAGTTCCATATACTCATGCGTGTACCGCGCGTAGCAATACTTGCACCCGAACTCACATCCGCGATACGGGTTCACCGTCCAGCGAAACGGCACCCGTTCCGAGTTGCACTGGTTCAGGATCGATTTGACAGGCAGAAGGAAATATTCGGTCCCGCGCTTGGCTCCGGCGCAGGGGGAGGAGGCGGCGAGGCGAGCAATGCCGACCAGTTCCGTTGCGGGCTTCTCACTCCGGTCAGGTACCGGAGGGGGCGCGGAAGCACCGCTACGGGGCTCACAATTGCCGTGGCGAGCGGCTTGGGGGAATAGGGTGAGACTGGTCTGCTTCGCACGAGATTCCGGTCGACGCCGAAGCGCTGCCGGACCCGGTCGAAGTATGGGAGAAGTGGCCATTGTTGCCTCGCCGCACGGAAAGCATCATATTCGCCTTTTGTTCGTCCTGTCAATATATTTTCGCTTTTTATTCGCCTGCCAGGGCCCCTGGCGAAAAGGGAGAGGCCCGCTCTGGAAATTCAGACAGGGATTACCGTGGCCCCTTCCGGCAGCCCTTCTATACTGGAGGGGCGATACACCGGGAGAGATGTCGTGCCGGAAGTCGGAATCCTGATTATTGACGATGACGTCGCCAGCCAGCGAGCACTCCAGCTGATCCTTGACTCGGAGGGCTGGCGTGTCCGGATCGTTCCGTTCGCCTCTCAAGCGATGAGCGAGCTCGCCACCGGCCGCTGGGACCTCGCCATCGTGAATGTGACCCTGCTTGACATGGCGGGCTCCATTTTCTCCACCCTAACCGAACTAGCCCAGGCGCATATCCCCGCGCCCGAATCCGGAGTTGCTTGGCAAGGCCGGCAGCCGTCACCCAAGCGATTCCGTGCGTTGTTCCTGGTTCCCTTGATGGGATCGAAGGAGGTGCCGCTGCTGCTTGAGCGGGAGGGGCTGCCCTATTCTTTCACGCCCTATCACCTTCATGACTTTCTCGAAAAAGTGAGTGAACTGCTGCTCGAGAGCGGTGCGATCTCGGAGCCGCTGCGCAGCGTCTCCGGCCTCGATCACAAAAAGCGGGGTCGGGACGGTCGTCCTAATCGCGATTTTCACGGCAGCCAGAAAATGTTTGCCTCCCGCGAGGATTACCAGATGACCGAGGAAGAAATGGCGGAGTTCGAACGCCAGGAACAAGAAGAGGACGAGCGCAAAAAGCGCGCCAAACAACTGCTCCATCGCGAGCCACTGGGGTGAGGCGGTGGCTACCGCTCTTGATCTGCGATCTCCTCGGGAGCATTCCTCCTATTGCTATGTGACCGCTGGGCGGACTGCGCTCTGATCGGACGAACCAGCCAGCAGTGCAGCAATCGTTTTCTGCAAGACGGGGTGCCAGGCGTCAGGAGCTATTTCGCTCAATGGCACCAGCACGAAGCGCCGCTCCGCCATCCGCGGATGAGGAATCTCGAGCCCCGGCGTGCGCACGCTGCTCGATCCAAAGAGCAGAATATCCAGATCGATCAGCCGGGGGCCCTTGGGCACCAGGCGGCGCCGGCCCAGAGAACGCTCGACGTCCAGCAGAGCATCCATCAATCCTTCCGGCGTCAAATCGGTTTCCGCTTCCACCACAGAATTCAGGAACCAGTCTTGATCGCGAAATTCCACTGGCTCTGTTTCATACAGCGATGATTGCCGCATGACGCGAACGCCGTGCGATGCGAGAGCCGCGACCGCCCGCCCCATATTCCTGGCGCGGTCTCCCATATTCGAACCCAGCGAAAGATAAATTGTCGTCACAGAATCAAACTGTCGCAGGCGCAGAACCGCTGCGGCTGCTTCGCCAATTAAAACTCGGCCGATTCCCCGACGCAAGAACCGCCCGTCTCTCTGGCTCCCTGCCGGCAAAGGCGGTGCATATGGATCGGGTGGTTTTTGCGCTCGGCCACTCGACACAGCGATCGAGGCGGCCGGCACGGAATTTTCTAGCCAAAAAGGCCCGATTGCCGGCGCGGCTCTGCCATCCCGAAATGCTTGTAAGCCAGTACGGTGGCTATCCGCCCGCGAGGGGTGCGGTCGAGCAAGCCGAGCTGCATCAGGTAGGGTTCGTAAATCTCCTCGATCGCGTCTTCCTCTTCGCTCAGCGACGCGGCAAGCGTGCTCACTCCCACCGGGCCCCCGGCGTATTTCTCGATGATTGTAAGCAGCAGATTGCGGTCCACGTCATCGAGTCCGTGTTCGTCGACGCCCAGCATCGCCAAAGCGTCACGAGCCACCCCGAGGGTGATATGTCCCTTCGCGCGGACTTCCGCGTAATCGCGGACGCGGCGGAGCAGCCGGTTGGCGACGCGCGGCGTTCCCCGGCTGCGTCGGGCGATCTCGCTCGCGCCGGCTTGGTCGGTCGTGATCCCGAGAATCTTTGCGGAACGCTGCACGATGCGCAGCAAGTCTTCCGGCGAATAGAATTCAAGGCGATGAACGATCCCAAAGCGGGACCGCAACGGTGCCATGATCAGTCCGGCGCGCGTCGTCGCTCCAATCAACGTGAACGGATTCAACTGGTACGGATGCACGCGCGCGCCGGGTCCCTGTCCGATAATCAGGTCCACGCGGAAATCCTCCATGGCGGGATAGAGGATTTCCTCGAGCGCCGGCTGCAGGCGATGGATCTCGTCGAGAAAGAAAAAGTCGCGCGGATCAAGGGAGGTAAGCACCGCCGTCAAATCGCCCTTTTTCTCGAGCAACGGGCCGGAGCTGATCTTGATCGCCGACCGCATCTCATTCGCCAGGATTTGTGCGAGCGTGGTCTTGCCGAGGCCCGGAGGTCCATAGAGAAGCACATGGTCGAGCGCCTCGCCGCGGGCTCGCGCGGCCTCCACCGCGATGAGCAGATTTTCCTTCACGCGGTCCTGGCCGATATAATCGCCGAAGCTTCCGGGCCGCACGCTTGCTTCGATGCGAGCGTCCTCATCGAAAGCCTTTCCAGAAACGATCCGGTTTGGCGCATCGGTCATCGGCGGCTGCATCCATCCCATTTCGATGGCGCCCCCGGGGCGCTGTGCTGGATCATGAGAATTGTACGGAGTCCTTTATTCATTGCCAGCGCGCGCTCCTTTTTGCATCGCGGAGCTGCCCAGCATGTGCAGGGAAGCCCGCAGCAGGCTTTCAAAATCACCGTCGCCAGCGTCGCGGGCTTTCTCAAGGGCCTTCTCCACCGATCGCGCATCGTAGCCCAGATTCACCAGCGCCGAAGCGACGTCGGACTCAAGCTGCGAGCGGGTAGCTGGTTTTCCGGGTTCGGCCACGTCGACCACCGCAAGCTTGTCCCGCAGTTCGACAACGATCCGCTCCGCCGTTTTTCGCCCGACGCCTGGAATGCGCACCAGTTGCGCCAGATCGCCCTTGCGAATGGCGGGAACCAGTTGTTCAATGCTCATCCCCGAAAGAATTTTCAGCGCGAGCGAGGGACCCACGCCGGAAGCCGAAATCAGAAGCTCGAAACAGTGCTTCTCGTGCGCCGTCAGAAAGCCATACAACGAAAACTGATCCTCGCGCACGTGCGTGTGAATCAGCAGCAACGTTTCGGCTTGCAATGGCCCGAGCCCCGCGAACGTCGAAAACGGAATTTGCACCTGGTAGCCCACGCCACCCACTTCGAGCAGAACCTGGTTGGGGCGCTTGTCGGTCAGAGTGCCGCGGAGCGAACCAATCATGTCGAGCGATTATTGATTAGCGGTGCAGGAGTGTCAACGAAAGGTGCCACGCGGAGATACAAAATGCTGAAGCCGACAACATTGCCTGCATCCAGGCCATGGCTTCGGGCGCTGAGGGAAGCTGTTGCCAGGTGCTCACGCAAGCTGCCGAGCCGGTGGCGAACTGCGGTTTACCAGGCTGCAGTTTAGCCTCGCGCGCGGTCTTTCTGCACGGCTTCGTCGATGAGCGTCTCAAGCTCACGCCGGGTCAGCGTGACGCGCTCGGCGTCGCCGCCATCGCAGGTCACCGGACCTTCCGGGCCAATCGTCCCGGCGGTTTGTATGCCGTGGCGAGCCCGGGCGGCCAGCAATTTTTCGACGTCGCCCACCGAGAGCAACATCTGCCTGCCAAGCATCTCGGTGACGAGCGAGACGCGGGCGAAATGCTCGGTGGTTTCCATGCGAAAGAAAGCGGTGAGGAGGTCAGAGCCGTAGGTCACCACGCCGTGATTGGCCATCAGGATTGCATCATGGCCCTGCACGAGCGGTTCAAGCGACGAGGTCAGTTCCGACGTGCCCGGCGTGCCGTAGCGCGCCACGGGAACGCTGCCCAGCGCGATCACAAGTTCGCAGAGCAGGGCCTTATTGAGCGGGATTCCGGCAGCAGCATAACCGGTAGCTGTGGGTGGATGGGCATGACAAACGGCATTGATATCCGGCCGGAGCTGGTAGATCAGAACGTGCATGGCCAATTCAGACGAGGGATTTCGCCGCCCGCTTAGCCGGTGCCCTTCCAGGTCCACCACGACCAGGTCTTCCTCGCTCATCGTGCCTTTGTTCACGGCCGTGGGCGAGGTAAGGATGCGGCGGGAATCCAAGCGAAGCGAGATGTTGCCGTCAGTAGCCACCACGAAACCCCGCTCGCGGAGCCAGCGCCCCGCCGTGCAGATATCGCGGCGGTGTTCCTCTTCGGTCTTGAGGGCACCGGGGGTTATGGATTCGGCAATCATGGTGCTCTTCATATCCCAATGGAGCGGGCGGTGTCAACTCATGCATAGAAGCCGCGGAGCTTCAGGGCGCGAGCCACCCGATCGATGGATAGAATGTAGGCAGCGACGCGATTATCAACTCGATGCGTTTCGGCGTAGTGCACCACCTGATCGAAGCTGTGCTCCATCACGTCCCGCAGCCGCTCATTGACTTCGCTTTCACGCCAGAAAAATCCCTGGCGGTCCTGCACCCATTCGAAATAGCTCACCGTCACTCCGCCGGCATTGCCCAGGATGTCGGGAATGATAAAAATCCCCTTTTCGCGGACGATCGGATCGGCGTGACATGTGGTCGGCCCATTGGCGCCTTCGCACAGGATGCGGCAATCCAGCCGGTGCGCGTTCCGGGATGTAATCTGATTCTCGGTCGCCGCCGGCACGAGGATGTCGCACGGGTGGAAAAGAATCTCCTGCGGAGGCATCGTCTGTCCGCCAGGGGGGAAGTCCGCCAATGGCTTCTTCTGCGAATAAACCCAATCATACAAGTTGGCAATATCGAAGCCATTCTCGTTGTAAAGGCCGCCGTCGATATCGGCCACGCCGATAATTTTATAACCTGCCGCATGCATCAGCAGAGCCGCCTGTGAGCCAACATTGCCGAATCCCTGGATGATGACGCGGCAGGATTCCCTCTTCATCCTGAGCTTGTCGATCGCGCGGTTGCAGCAAATCATCAAGCCGCGGCCGGTGGCTTCCTTGCGGCCCTGCGAGCCCCCCAGCTCGAGCGGCTTTCCGGTAACGACAGCCGTGGTGGCATGCCTCACGTGCATGGAATAGGTGTCCATCACCCAGGCCATGACTTGCTCGTTTGTGCCGATGTCTGGTGCCGGAATATCGCGTTCCGGACCCAGCCATTCGCTCAGTTCAGCCGTGTAGCGCCGGGTGACGCGCTCGAGTTCGGTCTTTGAAAGTTTCAAGGGATCGCAGATGACCCCGCCCTTGGCCCCCCCGAAAGGAACATTCACCACGGCGCACTTCCACGTCATCCAAGCCGCGAGCGCGCGCACTTCGTCGAGGGTCACGTGGGGGGAAAAGCGAACGCCTCCCTTGCCTGGTCCCCGCACCGCGGAATGCAGCACGCGGTAGCCGATAAAAACTTCCAGGTGCCCGTTGTCGAGGGCCACCGGCACATACACGGTGATTTCCTTGTTGGGATATTTCAGGTAGCGGTAAACGCCCTCTTCCAATCCCAGTTTCTGTGCGGCGGTCTCAAATCGGGCTTCTGCGGACTCATAAACATTCAATTCGTCTTGCGGAACGACTGGCATTTCGCCCCTCCCAGAGCCTGGTTAACTCCATTCAGGCGCTCGAGAGAGCGACGATGGAACCAGCCCAATCCATCAGTATACGAACGTGATCGGAAGGGAGCAACAGAAGGGGCTGCGGCTAGCGAGAGAAAAAAGCCTGAATTGTCAGCATTTGAGAGGACTGCTGTTTCATCGTTTCGGGCATTGTTTGACGAACCGGTTGATTAGCAGCTGCGTCAAACGCCGCTGGTCGTGCCGAACGACGCTTTCCTCCTGCAGCAGATTTCCCGTTACATATCGAAGACCCAATTGTTCGAGCTCCTCGAAGGAGGGATCGACGGGCTCGGCGCCCTCCGATCGATAGCGGCGCAACAGCCGCGGCATCACCGGCCGGCTGTTAATCACGACAAAGTCGAACAGGCCCGGGCGCGTATGGTGATAGATGGCACGCACATGATCGGCGACCGAGTAATGCTGCGTTTCACCGGGTTGCGTCATCAGATTCGCGATATAGACCCGCGTCGCGCGGGAATTGGCGATTACATCCACAATTTCTTCCACCAGTAAGTTGGGAATGATGCTCGTGTAAAGAGAACCGGGGCCGACCAGGATCAAATCCGCATCGCGCAGGGCATCGAGCACTTCCCGAACCGGCCGCACCCGGCGCGGCACAAGGCTAACCCTGGCGATTGGCTTTCTCGAGCGAGAGATGTTGGTTTCGCCGGCAATGGTAATTCCATTTTCAAGTTCCGCTTTGAGAGTGACGTTTTGCGCCGTCGAGGGAAAAATCCGCCCGCGGATCGCGAGCACTCGCGCCGAAACCCGGATCGCTTGCGAAAAGTCTCCGGTAATATTGGTGAGCGCAGTCAAAAAAAGATTTCCAAAGCTGTGTCCCGCAAGGGCCCTCCCCACGGGAAAACGGTATTGAAAGAGCTCGCCGAGAAGATGCTCATCCTGGGAGAGGGCCACCATACAGTTACGGATATCGCCGGGAGGAAGGACCTTGTATTCACGCCGTAGGCGGCCCGAGCTGCCGCCGTCGTCGGTCACTGTCACTACAGCCGTAAGGTCGGCGATTGGCCGAGCCAAGCCGTTTCTTTTGGGGTCCGCCACGTGTTCTTTCAGCCCGCGGAGCACGACCGAAAGGCCCGTACCACCGCCAAGCGCAACAATGCGCGCGGGCCGAGAACGGTTCTGCGTGTGATTTTTCACAAGAAGATGCAGAAATCTTAACCGGCCGAACCCTCTCGCTCGGGATAGAGCAACTCAGTAAAGCGCGGGTCTTCCTGCAGGAAGGAAAAGTCTTCGTCGTTTCGGGCGTGATAGCGATTTTCGGGGCGCAACTGAATGGCGATCTTCAGGTTCTCCATCGCCGAATCCGCCTCGCCCGTGAGGCAATCCAGGGCTGCCATCGCGTATACTACGTGGTCGGCTTTGGGCGCCGCTTTGCGGGCACGATCCAGGTGTTCGCGCGCCTCATCCCAACGCCCGAGGTTCATGAGCGCAACGCCCTGCGTGTAGTGCTCTTCGGCTGATTTTGCGGCCGGCGCCGGCGCACGGGTGATTCGTTGATCGCAGATGCGCGCGTGAACCAAGGCCCGATCGCGCAATTCCTTGCTGGGACCTTCCAATACGCGCTCGAGCGATTGCTTCGCGCGCTGAAATTTCTGTTGCTGGAAAAGACCCAGAGCCTCCTCATATGCCTTTAATTGTGCTTGTTTGGCGGGGGCTTCGGGATCTGGAGGGGCTACTTTTGCCTTGCCCACAGCGGCTAAGCTCTTATTTGCCAATTGCTTGTGTCCATTTTGTGAGGATTCCCGGCTTCGGGCCGCTCGACGTTTCACGAGTGCACCTTGGGGATGATGAATCTGCAACATAGCAAACTCCAGACCTTGCGTCAATGGTGAGGGGACATGGTGAGGGGACATGGTGTCGTTGGTACACGATATGTCCGGTCCAATTAACACACGATGTCGGGTTTTTCTAGAAGCGGCCAGCCGAGAACATGCATGCGTGCACCAGGTCCTGAGCAGAGCTCGATCTGCTTGCGATCGTTTGCTTGGCTGCCTCGCCACAGTGTGAAGAGAGCCCCCCGTTCACCCTACTTAGCACATTCGGTTGAAGATATTTCGGTGCTTTTTGACCATTTCGGGGGAGGCAGGCGTTATTGCGCGGGTGGGGATGGAAGGGGATGGCTCGCGAAATAGTCCCCAAGGCTGGCGACGAGCTGGGCCAGTCCCAGGCGTACATTTTGATCGAGCGCCTGGACGACGTCGGGAACGGTTTTTCCGGCCACTGGCTCGTCATGCGAATAAGAACTGGTCCAAACGATCTCGCCCGTTTTGGTGTCGAAGAGTTCGAGTTCGAGTGAAAAGCGCGCGGAGATCGCCGGGTTGTCCACTTCATGGAGAGCATAGAGGTGACCGCGCAGAACGTACTGGCCCCGCAGGTTGCTTCCGATCGCCGAAACAGAGCGGTATTGACCTGTCGAGCGCAGAGTGGAAATCAGGGTGTCCTGCACCATTTCCGCGGGAGGTTCGGCCCACCGCTGATACTCGTATGTTCCCAACTCTACCGGGCCCGAGCCGTAAACGAGCCGGTCGTCGTGGTAGAGGTGCGCCGAGGCGATCCGGGCGACCAGCAGCGTTACCGGGAATCTGGCAGGTGCATTTGTGGCCGGGGCCGGCTGGCTGGCTCCAGCATCGAGCACGTAGTACTTCACAGGGCGCGAAGCGCCGCATCCTGCGGAAACTCCCGCGATGGCGAGCGAGAACAAAATCCGCCAAGCGCGGCGCGACCACACGGCTCGATTCGCTTTGGGGGTCATTTCGGGAGGGCCCCGCCTGGCTGTCGCGGCTTGATCCCGGACGCACGGATCAGCGTGTAAGGCCGCGTCTTGATCGTCTCGGTAAACGAGTTGAGGTTGTCGGTTACATGGCGAAGGTTGTCGAGTATTTCGTCCAGATTCTCCGTGTTCGTGTTGAGCGTCTGATTGAGTTGCTCGGTCAGCACGTCGGCGGATGCAAGCACCTGCCGCAAATTGGCGACAGACTGCCGGAGATCAGGCCGGTCTTCAGTGATTGCCGCATCCAGATGGGCCAGGGTGTCGTTGGCTTGCGCGGAAGTCCTGCGAAAGTCGTCGAGCAAGGGGTTCGCTTTTGCGCTAACAGTGGCCACATTGGCGATTGCCGCATGAATCGCCGGCCGGTCCTCCTCGAGCATGCCGCGGACACTGTCAAGGCTCGCCGAGATGTTCGCGCGGTTCTGAGCGTTCAGCAGATCATTTACGCGCTTGAGCGTTTCCTGCAGGTCGACTGCGCGCCCGTTCAAATTGGCAATCAGCTGATCGGCGTGGGGACCCAGGCCGTTGATGACGGCCGCGATGTCGGCAAAGCTGACGTATTCGCTGGATCTCAGTGTCGCGCCGGAGCTCGCTCGGGGCGCGGCGGCGGTTCCCGGCAGAATACCCAAGTAATTGTCCGCAAGCGGGCTTGTGTTTGTGATTATGGCGGTGCTGTCGGTTTTCACCGGCACATCGGCTTGCACGGCAAAATCTATTTCCATGCGGGTGGGATCCTGCGGATCGCTACGAACAGTCTCGACCCGTCCAACCGGAGGCCCTCCTGCGTAGCGCACTTGCGTTCCCGGGCCCAAGCCGCCCGCGTTCTTAAAGTACGCACGATAAGGAATGTCGCCGTGGGTAAACTTTCCGGAAAGTGCAAAAACGGTGACGAAGAGCAGCCCGGCGGCCACCAGCACAAACAGTCCCACCAGCACCTGTTCCCGCTTCGATTGCATTCGCTTTTCCGGCGGTTACAGCCGGTTTTCTCAGACGCCCGGTCGGACCGCAATCCCGGAGTATAACATGAGGTCGGCAGGGGACTGCGCTCAGCGCTGCGGTGGCGGGTTTTCTCCCGTGAGCATCTGGAGATAGTCGATTTCCCCGGTCAACTCCGGCTCCGGGACGCGGTCGAGAAACTGCCGGACGCGCGGCTGTTGGCTGTCGCGCAGCTCCTGGGGCGTCCCGGCGGCAACAATGTTGCCCTTGTCGACCAGAATCATGCGGTCGGCAATCAGAAAGGCGCTGGCGAGTTCGTGCGTAACCACCACGATCGTCATCCGAAAGACCTTTTTCACTTTCAGGATGAGTTCATCGATTCCCGCGGCGATGATGGGGTCAAGCCCAGCGGAAGGCTCGTCGAAAAACAGGATCTCCGGATCCATGGCCATGGCCCGCGCGATGGCGGCGCGCTTTTTCATTCCGCCGCTCAATTGCGCCGGCATGTAATTTTCGAAACCCGAAAGGCCCACCTGATCGAGCTTCAGGCGCACCATGATTTCAATGGTCGATTCATCGAGGCTGGTGTGTTCGTGCAGGGGCAGTGCGACGTTTTCACCCACCGTCAGAGCGCCGAACAGGGCGCCGCCCTGAAACGACATGCCCATCTTTTTTCGCAGCGTGTCGCGCTGGGCGTCGGTCAGGGCGGCAAAATTTTTGTCGCCCATCCAAATTTCGCCGCCCGTCGGTTTTTCCAAACCCACGAGGGTCCGCAGCAGCGTGCTTTTGCCCGACCCCGAACCGCCGAGAATCACCATCGTCTCGCCCGCGGGCACCTCGAAACTAATGCTGTGCAGAATTTCACGCTCGCCGTAATTGACCCGGAGGTTCCGCACCCGGATGCTGGGGCCGGAGGGCGTTGCGGAGGAATCGTCTGGCAGACGGGCGTTTTTGGGCATCGATCTATCAACTCGCCGTGAAATAGAAGATAGCGGTGAAAATCAGGTCGACCACGATGACCAGAAAAATCGACTTCACAACCGCCGACGTGGTCGACCGGCCCACTTCCTCTGAACCCAAACCGGTAGCGAAGCCTTCACGGCACCCGACGGCCGTGATGACGATCCCGAACATCAGGCTTTTGATCAATCCGGTGACGATGTCGCGGCGAACGAGCGCATCCAAGGTGGCGCGAAAATAGCTGCTCCACGTGAAGCCGGCGCTCATCACACCAAAAAATCCCCCGCCGAGAACTCCCATGAAATCGGACCAGGTCGTTAGGCACGGCATCATCAGGATCATGGCCAGAAACTTCGGCGCTACCAGGAAATGAACCGGCTCGACGGCCATTGTTTCAAGCGCGTCGATCTCTTCATTGACTTTCATGGTGCCGATTTCGGCGGCGAAGGAGGAACCCGATCTTCCGATCACCATGATGGCCGTCATCAACGGCCCCAATTCACGGGTTATGACGATGGCCACAGCGGCTGCGACCAGTTGCATGGCACCCAACTTACGCAGTTGATACGCGCCCTGCAGGGCCAGAATCGTTCCCACAAAAAAAGAGATCAAAGAAACGATGGGGACAGCCTCGACGCCAACGGACATGGCCTGATGGAGCGCGCGGCTCAAGCGCAGCTTGCGGCCACGGAATGGTTCGATGAAGACAGACCGGGCCGCGCCGCCGATAAGCTGGGCGAGGCTTCCCACGTAGGCTAAACCCTCGATGGTGGCTTCACCGATATCGTAAGTCAGCGCCATTTTGATCTGCCGTCTGGTGAGCGCCATCTGAGCGCGCTGCGATGGGCGTCGCCCCTTAAAACGCTAGCCCGTTGCGGCGGTATTGTCGCCAGCGCGCAGGGCTTCCTCTTCGTTGTTGTGCACTTCGAAGACTTTGATGAGCCTGGTCAGCTCCAGGACTTCGCGCGTCGTCCGGCTCAAACCGTAGAGAGCGAATCCCCTCTTCAAATCCCGGGACGTTTTAAGCCCCTCGACCAGGGAAGCAACTCCGGCACTGTCGATGTACTTCACTTTTTCCAGGTTCACGATTACGCGAGGGGCGTGTTTTTCTTTCAGGAGGCTAAGCAATACGCGGCGCACTTCCGGCGAATTATACAAAGTGATATCGCCGACGATATCGACGATCGTGGCGTTTCCGGCTTGACGCGTGGACACGTCCATTAGGGATCCCTTTTAGAACGGCACCAGTGTTTTGACAGAGATTCCGCTGGGATGCAACCGGTTTTGGAGCGGCTGGTAACACCTCCCGCCCGAAGATGAACCGCCGGTGAGTCGCAAAGGCCCAAAGCCTTTCAGCTGCGGTGGTCGAGCGGAATATAGCTGCGTAAATCGTAGCCCGTGTAGACCTGGCGCGGGCGGGCGATCTTCTGCTCGGGATCAAGCAGCATCTCCTCCCATTGCGCAATCCACCCCGAAGTGCGCGGAATGGCGAAGAGCACCGGGAACATGGTCACAGGGAAACCCATGGATTGATAGATGAGGCCGGTGTAGAAATCGACGTTGGGGTAGAGCTTCCGCCTGACAAAGTATTCGTCCTCGAGCGCGATTCGTTCGCATTCCAGAGCGATATCGATCAGCGGATTGCGGCCCATGATGTCGAAAACTTCGTAGGCCATGCGCTTCACAATCTTGGCGCGCGGATCGTAATTCTTGTAGACGCGGTGGCCGAAGCCCATCAGAAGCTTTTCGCCGGCCTTCACCTTCTTGATGTAGGCTGGAACGTTGTTCACCGAGCCGATGTCGAGCAGCATCCGTAGTACCTGTTCATTCGCGCCGCCGTGAAGCGGGCCATAGAGCGCCGCGGTGGCCGCGGCGATCGCACAGTAAGGATCGGCATGCGAGCTCCCCACGCCCCGCATCGCGGTTGACGAGCAGTTCTGCTCGTGATCGGCGTGCAGGATAAACAGCACGTCGAGCGCCCGCTCCAGGGTTGGATTGGGACGGTATTTGAGTTCGCTCGTGCGGAACAGCATGTTCAGGAAATTGCCGCAGTAGGTCAGCTCATTGTCTGGATAGACGAAAGGCATTCCGAGGCTATGCCGGTAAGCGAAGGCGGCCAGGGTCGGCATCTTGCCGATGAGGCGGTAGGTCTGTTTGCGGCGGGAATCGGTGTTGAAGATGTCCTTGGATTCGGGATAGAAAGTCGACAGCGCTGCCACCGTCGAGATCATCATGCCCATGGGATGGGCATCGTAGTGAAAGCCGTCCAGAAACTTCTTGATGCTCTCGTGAATAAAGGTGTGATGCGTGATGTGATAGGACCAGTCGGCCAGCTGGGACTGGGAGGGAAGCTCGCCGTAGAGAATCAGGTACGCCGTTTCGAGGTAGCTGCTTTTGTCGGCTAACTCCTCAATCGAGTAGCCGCGGTAGCGCAGAATTCCCAGGTCGCCGTCGATATAGGTAATCTTGCTCGTGCAAGACGCCGTGTTGGAGAACGACGGGTCGTAACTCATCATCCCGAAATCCACATCGTTCACCTTGATCTGCCGCAGGTCGATGGGACGGATGGTGTCGTTTTTGACCGGGATTTCGTATTGTTTGCCGGTACGGTTATCGGTGATCGTGAGCGTGTCGCGGCGGGCTCCGGTCGCCGTGCCGTTCACAACTGTGTCTGCTTTGGGCGGGTTCATTCCTGATCCCTTCGAGATTTGTGTGTAAACTGCAGTATACCGGACCCCCTAATCTATACCAAGAAGCGCTCTTTACGGAGCCTTTTTCGCCGGTCCTGTGGTCGTAAGGCCTGGCCGATTTTCCCAGGCAAGGCCCGTCGCGCCGCCACTCAGCAACAGTGGCACTCCCGTTCGCTTATCCGATAAGATGAGACCGAAACCAAGGAGCCGTGGAATGTCTTTTCTTCCCGGAGTCGATTTCCTCGACTTCGATTCCCTGCTGAGCGATGAGGAAAAGCTGGCGAGACAAAGCTCGCGGCAGTTCGCCGACCAGGAGATTCTGCCGATCATCGAGCAACACAACCGCGACGGGAAGTTCCCCTTCCAGATTGTGCCGAAGATGGCAGAGCTTGGTTTTTTCGGCGCAAACCTAAAGGGCTATGGCTGCGCGGGAATGTCGAACGTGGAATACGGGCTGGTGATGCAGGAAATTGAGCGCGGCGACTCGGCCATTCGCAGCTTTGTTTCGGTGCAGTCGGCGCTTGTGATGTATCCGATCTACACATTCGGATCGGAAGCGCAGAAAGAGAAATGGCTTCCCCTGCTGCAGCAGGGCCAAGCCATCGGCTGTTTTGGGCTGACTGAGCCGCAATTTGGTTCCAATCCGGGAGGCATGCTCACACGGGCGGTGAAACAAGGCTCCGGCTATGTTTTAAACGGCGAAAAGATGTGGATCACCAACGGTTCGATCGCCGACGTGGCGCTGATTTGGGCGAAATGCGAAGACGACAAGGTGCGCGGCTTTCTTGTTGAAAAAGGCACGCCCGGATTCAAGGCCCAGGACATTCATGGCAAACAGTCCCTGCGCGCATCGGTTACCTCCAGCCTGGCGTTGTGCGACTGTAGGATTCGGGCCGAGAATCTGCTGCCCGGAGTTGCCGGGCTGAAGGGTCCGCTCTCCTGCCTGGACCAGGCGCGGTATGGCATCGGATGGGGCACGATTGGCGCAGCCATGGCGTGTTATCAGACCGCGCTGGACTATGCGAAGCAGAGGAGGCAATTCGAGAATCGCCCCATCGCGTCGCATCAGCTGGTGCAAGAAAAGCTCGTTTGGATGATTACCGAAATCACCAAGGCGCAGTTCCTGATGCTGCAGGTAGGCCGGTTAAAGGATACGGAGCGAGTCCACCCTTCCCACATCTCGATGGCGAAGATGAACAACGTCTGGATGGCACGTGAGACGGCAAGAAAGGCGCGGGAAATTTTGGGTGCAAATGGAGTGGTCGACGATTACCCGGTGATGCGCCACATGGCCAACCTCGAGTCGGTCTATACCTACGAGGGGACCGACGACATACACAAGCTGATCATCGGTGAACGCATTACCGGGATTGCCGCTTACCTTTCGTGAGCGGCTCGGAAGCAGCGGCGGGTGCGGCGCAACAGCAGAGAGGGGAGCCAAGGGCTAACACCTGTTCTCCAATTTTTCCTTCGGCTCTTTGTTCGGATGGCTTTTCTGACGCCGTCCATCGGAAGATCGACTTTCCCGAGACCGGCAATGGACACACCGTGCTTTCCAGGCTGGCTAGCTCTGCCGCTCGCCAAAGTAGGCTCGCAAGATGGACGCAGTGGGCCGAGTTGGAATCAGGCGCGGAGCGCAAGGACCCGGATAGATTTCAGTTATCCGGGCCCGGCCCCTCAATCCCGAGTGCCCTGCTGCAGCCCTAATTGTGAGTGCTAGCGGTGAATGGTTGCCGCCGACGGCGGCCCGGCATGTTGTTGGCGACGTGGCATGTTGCTGGGCATACGCTCTGCCGTCTGAGGCGGAAGTGGCCGCATCTGATTGGTGCTGACGTGGTCACTGATTGCCTGCAGTCTTTTCAGAATGCCTTGCCACTGCGTCCAGTCCAATTGCCGCAAAAACGGCCTAAGACCCTGAATGAACGGATCCTCGAGCACCGTTTCTCCGTTTGTCTCGGGGACAAAGAAGCGGTTCAGACCGACGCCTAGAGCTTCGGCAATCTTTTCAAGCGTGCCGAGGCTGGGTGTCATCTGTCCGCTTTCGATCCGCGACAAATACGAACGGGAGACGCGCGAGCGTGCCTGAAGCTGGCTCTGCGTCATGCCGCGCGATTCCCTCAACTGCCGGATTCGCTGTCCGATATTTTCGACGGTATCTCGATTCGGCCAGCTCTCAAACAGTTGACGGTCGTCCCCCGGTAAATCTTGCGGAGACGGCGTCGGAATGACGAACGTCACCGTCGGGGGTAGCAAACGCAGACAGCGACGGCAATTGCCGGTGCGTGTGCGATATTGCACCAATCCACATACTTGACAACGGATTACTTCACGGTCCATTTCCATGCTTGTTGCAACGGCTTCTTTTTCCGCCACCGGGTCTCCTCGCAGACTATTCCGGCAATGCGAAGGGGAGGAACGTCACTGAACGTAACTACAAGGGAAGGCAGGAACTGGCGCGCGAGTGATTGTCTACAGTGTGCCAATTCTTGTCAAGGTATTTTTGTTTTCCCCCTCGAAAATGAGCCAGTCTACCGCTACAACTATAGTGTTACAAATGGTACGGATGTCATTTGTTGCGGAGGCAGCAACGCTCCAAATTATTTGAAAATGACAATGTTCGTCACGAGAATTCGCCGCGTTGGGTCCAAAAATGACATTTTGTGCCGCTTTGTGCTGCACATTTTCACCAGTGCACTTGCAGGGCCAATCGGGCGAAAAGGGCCATTTATTTCTGTGGGTTCATGTGGTGGTAACCGGTTGCGCCTGGACCCCGGATGACTATTTTAAACATAGACCGGATCACTGATTTCAAACATAGAGAGGACCGATGCCTGTTCGAGAGGATGGCTGGAAGCTTCTTTGTGAGTATACGCAGGGAGAGAGTTTGCGAAAGCATGCGCTGGCCGTGGAGTCCTGCATGCGCGCCTACGCGCGAAAGCTTGGATGCGATGAGGAACTATGGGGACTGGCGGGACTGCTGCACGACTTCGATTACGAACGCTGGCCCAACGATGCGCATCATCCGGAAAGGGAGCATCCCTACGAAGGCTCCCAAATTTTGAGAAAGAATGGTTATCCGGAAGATCTGATCCACGCGATCCTGGGCCACGCGCATTATTCCGGTGTCTCCCGAACCTCTCTGTTCGATCATGCGCTGTTTGCTTGCGACGAGCTGTCCGGCTTTCTTACGGCCTGCGCGCTTGTCAAACCCAGCAAGAGCATCCACGACGTCGAAGTAGCTTCCGTCAAGAAAAAGCTGAAGGACAAGGCGTTCGCCCGCGGCGTTTGCCGCGACGATGTAACCAAAGGCGCCGAAGAACTGGGAGTGCCGCTCGAAGAGCACATCAGCTTCTGTATCGCAGCAATGCGTGGCGTCGCTGCAAAGCTGGGTCTTTCCGGAACGACCTAGAAAAGAAACCGTACTTGAACCAACGCTTTCTTCGGCCTCCGAGAAAATTTCCACAGCAGGTGATTGACGGGCGCACGCTTTAGGTTGCGCGGTTCATGTTACAATCACGCGATTTCGATGAAACGCGCGGGCGAATTTCTAGGAAAAGTTGTCGGAAAACTCGAGCGGCCCGAGGTTTCTCTCGCCTGGCTCGCAGGTTCATGGGCGACCGTCGTGGGGAAAACGCTGGCGGCGCACACAAGACCGGTGCGATACCAGGCCGGTTGCCTGGAGGTGGCCGCCGATGGAAAGGGATGGCGCAAGCAGCTGGAGGACATGAAACGTGAATTCCGCGCACGTGTGAACGAAGCCTGGGGTGCGAATCTGATCCGCGAGATTCGATTCGTTGCCGCCAAGCCTGGTCCCAAGCGTGTGCCTCGAGAATTCGACAACGAACACACCCCTTTCGTCCGCCGCCGAAAAGTCTAGCGCCACGCCCGTTCAGAGCTCAATCGAAATGTCGATTGCCAGAATCGAGCTGTAAGACAGCTGTAAAACATGATGTTCCATGTTTGCGGACCGCACAAAATGGAACCTTGCGTCCAATCGCCTGAGCGCAGCTCTGGCTGCCCACAGAGCCAGAGGGCAGGCGGCGATCGATCTGACCGGCTCCAATCCCACCGACGCCGGGTTCGTCTACGATGGGGAGGCAATTCTTGAGGCCCTCGGCCATCCGGATGCTCTGAAATACGAACCCGATCCGCGGGGCTTGCAGGTCGCCCGGCGTGCGGTCGCCCAATACTATTCGCATCGGGTGCCGGAAATTCCCATTGACAACATCCTGCTTACCACGAGCACGAGCGAAGCCTATTCCTTTATCTTCCGCACGCTATGCAATCCTGGCGACGAAATCCTGGTGCCCGCCCCGAGCTACCCTCTGTTTGATTTCCTTGCCGACATCCAGGACGTAAGGCTTCTGCCCTACCCCTTGTTCTACGATCACGGCTGGCACATCGATTTCCATGTATTGAAGCAGACGGTGACCGCTCGGTCGCGCGGCGTGATCGTTGTTCATCCCAACAATCCGACCGGGCATTTCACCAAGGCCCGCGAGCTGCGAGAACTCAACGTGATCTGTGCAACTCGAGATATGGCGCTCATCGCGGATGAGGTGTTTCTCGATTTCGGTCTGGGGGAGAGTCGGTCGGCTACTTTTGCCGCCAATCGCGACGTGCTGACCTTTACGCTGAGCGGCCTGTCCAAAAGCTGTGGCCTGCCTCAAATGAAAATGGCCTGGATCGTTGCGAGCGGCCCGGAGCCGCTGAAAGCGGAGGCCATGGCCCGCCTCGACGTGATTGCCGATACATACCTTTCCATGAACGCTCCCGTGCAACTCGCGACGCCTGCTTTTTTGCAACAGCGCCAGAGTTTTCAGGGGCAGTTGATGGCGCGCGTGCGGGTAAATCTGGCCGAACTCGACCGGCAACTGGCTGCACAGCCTTCTTGCAGCCGCTTAGTCATGGAGGGCGGCTGGTACGCCGTGCTACGCATCCCCGCGACCCGGAGCGACGAAGATTTCGCGATCGAATTGCTGGCCGCGCAGAGCGTCTACATTCACCCCGGGCACTTTTATAATTTTCCAGCCGAGGGACATCTGGTCGCCAGTCTGATTACGCGGCCTCAGGAATTTGCAGAAGGAATCAGGCGGTTGCTCCGGCTGTTTTGATCCAGGCAGGTTGACGCCGTTCAACTGTCTGAAACGAATCAGTAACATAACTTTAACAATTGCCCATGGTCGGCTCCGCTACAATCCTCAAGCCATGCCAAACGAGAACCTTCAGATCGTCACCTCTCCGGGCTCGCGTGACGGTTCCAAAATACTCCGCATCAAGGGCCCTCTGAATATCCACACGATTTTTGAGTTCCAAAATGCCTTGCGCGCGGAGAGTTCCTCCACGTTGATTATCGACTTCGCGGAAGTACCCTTTATTGACTCGACCGGACTGGGCGCCATGGTCGGAGCCCACCTCGCTGCGCAAAAAGTGAATCGCAAGATCGTCTTCGCGGCCATGAACTCACAGGTGAAGGCGTTGCTCGACATGACGCACGTCTCCCAGTTTTTCAACACCTACCCGACCATCGACGACGCCGAGACAGCGGTGCGGTGACCTGTTGGGGTGTTGGGCGGCCTCCTCTGAAGCCGCTTTTGACTGCGTCAATTAGAACCAACACTGGTTGGCAATCTTCCCCATGGTGGCAAAGTTGGAAACAATTCCTACATGCGGCGGCGCGGCATGCCCGGCTGTATGCGATAGAATGTCGGTACCATGGAGACGGTGCATCGGGCGACGATGAAGATTGGCGGCGGCAAGCTATTCGGCCGCCTGGTTTTTGCTTTCCTTATCGTTTGCTCGATTGCCCTAGGCTCCGCCGTGGGGCTCCTGTTTGTCTACACGAGTGACCTTCCGGAGGTCCGCGCACTCGAGGACTATCATCCGAACGTCGTCACCGAACTCTATGCCGATGACGGACAGTCGATTGGCACGTTTGCCGTGCAGCGGCGCATTCTGCTCACCTACAGCCAGATTCCCCCGATCCTCAAGGATGCAATTTTCACCACCGAGGACCAGCATTTCGAGGAGCATTGGGGCGTTGATTTCCCTCGCGTGCTCGAAGCTGCCTGGCACGACATCGCGCATCACCGCATCGCCGAGGGTGCCAGCACTCTGACGATGCAGCTTGCCGGGGGCCTGTTCCTGAACCGCTCGGACCGCAGTTTCCACCGGAAGATCGAAGAGACGATTCTCGCGTTGCAGATCGAGCGTCATTACACAAAGGAGCAGATCTTCACGATGTACTGCAACCAGATTTATCTGGGGGCGGGGAACTACGGGTTCGAGGCCGCGTCGGAATACTACTTCAGCGTGCCGGTCGGCAAATTGACGGTCGCCCAGGCGGCTACCTTGGCTGCCATCATTCGCGGGCCGGTGTATTCTCCGACCACGCACCCGGAACGCGCGCTGGCGCGCCGCAACCTGGTGCTGGCCCTGATGTCGCATGACGGCAAAGTGACGCGAGCACAGGCAGAAGCGGCCACCAAGGAGCCGCTCGGACTGCACATTTCATCATCCCGGAACGACTTCGCATCGTACTTCGTCGAGGACATCCGGCAATACCTCGAGCACACCTACGGAACCGCCGCAGTCCACGAGCAGGGTTTGCGCGTCTACACAACTTTGAACTTTGCCGCGCAAAAGGCCGCCGAGAAGGCCGTCCGTGACGGCTTGCATGCCTACGATCGCCGGCACGGCTGGCGCGGCAAGCTCCCTAACATTTTGAGCGATCACCTGGGCACGCCCGACAAATATCAGAATGATGATTGGCGCAACGGGATCGAGAAGGGCGACTACGTCACCGGGCTTGTCACCGCCGTTGAGCCCAAGTTCGCCTCGATCAAGCTGGGCGCATATCGCGCCCTGCTGACGCCGGCCGATTTTGCCTGGACGGGCCACAAGTCCCCAGCTGAACTGCTCAAGACAGGCGACCTTGTCGTCGTGTCGGTGAAGGAACTCTCGGGTACGACGGCCGAGGTTCAGCTTGAACAGCAGCCTGGTGCGCAGGCCGCCCTGGTCGCGATCGACAATTCCACCGGCGAGATCAAGGCCATGGTGGGCGGCTACGACTTCGGCGAATCAAAATTCAACCGCGCGACCCAGGCGATGCGTCAAACGGGCAGCTCCTTCAAGGTATACGTGTACGCTGAGGCTCTCGATCAGGGGGCGTCGCCCTTTGACACCATCGTCGACGCGCCTGTTTCATTCCACAGCGGCGGTCTGATCTATTCCCCGCACAATTATGACGAGAAATTCGAGGGGCGCATCACTTTGCGCCGGGCGCTTGCCGATTCGCGGAATGTTCCGGCGGTTCGGCTGCTCGACCAAGTGGGTATTGAGAACGTCATCGATCTGGCCAGGAAGTTTGGGGTCCGCAGCCCGTTGCCCCCCTACCTTCCACTGGCCCTCGGCGCGGCCGATCTCACGCTGATCGAACACACCTCGGCGTTCACGGTTTTCCCCGATGACGGCATTCACATCGACCCGCATTACATTCGCCGCGTCACAACCTATGACGGAGCGGTTCTCGAAGAACCTCGCCCGAGCGTCACCGACGTCATCCCGCCCGATGTCGCTCGCACGATGGTTGCCATGCTGGAGGAGGTTGTGCGATTCGGGACAGGTGTTCGCGCGAAGGAACTCGGCCGGCCTTCGGGAGGCAAGACCGGGACAACAAACGATTTCACCGATGCCTGGTACATGGGCTTCACTCCCCAATTGACAGCCGGCGTTTGGGTAGGCAACGACGACAAACGCGTCTCTCTCGGCAAGAAAGAAACGGGCGCGCGCGCCGCGCTGCCGATCTGGCTTGAATTCATGCAGGAGGCGACCAAGGACACTCCGATTGAGAGTTTTCCGAATGTTGTGCCGCTCGAACAACTGGCGGCAGGGAAGGAATTGCAGGTGGATACCGCCGATACGGCGCCACCGGCTGATGCCGCCGAGCAAGGACTTACCGAGACCAAAGCGCCAGCGAAGCCAGCGCCTTCTGCGATCGGTCCAAAGCCGAGCGCTACGCCTGCCTCGCCGACCCATTCCGGTAAAAAGGCGGTTGCGCCATCGCCTCAGAAGATATCGATTCCCGCACCGATTCGGGGCGGTGTTCAGCGCATTGCACAAGCCCACTAGAACCAACTTCAGAAATACCTCGGTGGGCCGCCACGCTCCCTCCCGGGGGGGGGGTTGAAGCCCCGGAATCGACGAGGCTTTTCGGGCACAGCCATGCCCATTGTGAGATTGGCGGATTGCCCCTCGGGTTTTGCAGCAGCCTTTAGCGAGTCGTCCCTCGGGAACAACCGCAAGGGGAAGCTATCTCTTCCGGAAGGGGTCCCACCCGAGGGACTGCAAGGGTTGTCGGCGACCATCAGACGACATGATAACCACATTCTTGTTACGGGTGATCTCGCCGATCGGGGTCAGCGCGGGAAACGCCGGTGCCTTGCACAGGAGCTTGAGCTTTTCAGGCGGCACCGTAAAGAGCAGTTCGTAGTCTTCCCCGCCGTGCAGCGCCATTTGGAGCTGGTCCAAGCTGCGCTTTGGCAGCACCTTGCGGGCCTCGGGGGGAATTTCCACACAGGGGATATTGCGGGCATCGAGCCGCGCCCCAACGCCACTCGCCTGGCACAAACGCCGGAGATCGGTCGAGAGACCGTCTGAGATGTCCATCATCGCCGACGCAACCCGCTTTTGCGCGAGCCAAGCACCGAGTTCGACTCGGATTGCAGGATAGAACAGATGAGGTTCCAAGGGTCGGTTGGGCCGTTTTTTTTTGCCGCGCCCGCTTTGGATCAGTTGCAAACCCAATTGAGCGCGTCCCAGTGTTCCACTCAAATATATAAGATCGCCGGGTTTGGCTCCCGAGCGGGTTACTGCGAGTCCGCGGGGAAGTTCCCCGAGGACGGTGATGCTAATCGAAACCGCCGGAAATTTCGTCGTGTCTCCGCCTGCCAGCTGCATCCCCAATCGCCGGGCAGCCCGTCCCATTCCTTCCAGGAATCGGTCGAGCCACGCCGCCGTTCGGCTGGCTGGCAGAGCCAATGTCAGGAGGAAAAATCGCGGTGTAGCTCCCATGGCTACCACGTCGCTTGTGGCGCGGACAAGAGACGTGTAGCCTACCAAATCCGCCGGATGCCCATTCAGCAAGAAATGGACACCCTCGAGAAACGCGTCACAGCTGATCACCCATTCGGTTCCACTGGCTGGTGTGATTACAGCGGAGTCGTCTCCGATGCCCAAACGCAGCCTACTTTTAGTCGATAGACCGGTGTGGGGCGCTATTCTAGACGGGATCGCATGGGCAATCCGATCGACCAGTTGATCTTCGCTGTCCATCGTCTGTACTTTTGTCCAGTTGTCCCACGCCGTACGATTAGGCTAGGATTTTTGAACAGGCGCGCCAGTTCTCAAGTATAGATTGCGCCGGTTGAAGAAGCGAGGAATGGCGAGCCTACGCAAAATGGTAGATTTGGAGTTGACGCCTAGGGGCGCAGTCGTTACAATCCCCCGTCGGGTTTCGAACCAGGGCTCTCGGTTCAGACTCTTGTACAGGTCAATCTAGGCCCGGAAACTTCGGTCTAGAAGATCGGCTAGCCGCAGGAAGTCGCGCGGCGCTCCGTCAGCCGAAATAGTTTCATTCGGACGAAAAGACGACGAAAAAAACCATGAAGGGCAAATCGTATACATTTTTTATTGCCTCAAGCGCCTCCGGTGGCATGCGCCGGGTACGCATTCCGTTCTACGTCCTTCATGGCCTTGCATTGCTTGCGGTTGTAGGCGGAATCACCACCGTGGCCGGAATGGGTTCGTATTCGCGCATGCTTTGGAAAGCCGCCAATTACAACTCTCTGCGCCGCGACCAGGATAATCTGAAACATCAATTCGTGCAGCTGCAGACGCAGGTGAAAGATACCAACCAGCGTCTGTCTTCCTTGCAGTCGCTCGCGGGCGAGGTAGCCGTTGCTTATGGGATTAACCGCTTTCGGCAAACCCCTTTCGGCCTGGCGGACGCCTCTGCTGAACCTGACAAGCAGTTTGAGCAGTCGGTGGATGAATTCAGCTACCTCGCAAACAATGTCTCTTTGGCAAGCCTGCCCGACAACGGAATCCGGCTCCTGCCCCCGGCTCAGTTCACAAGTTTAGGAATCGTGCCTACGCTCTGGCCCGTCGTGGGAGAGATCACGGGACACTTTGGCGAACGTCTTGATCCGTTCAGCGGTGAGGGCGCCTTCCACGCCGGCATGGATATCGCTTCCCACTACGGGGACACGGTACGCGCCACTGCCGATGGCATCGTATCCGAAGCCGGCGGTGAGCGATCGGGTTATGGACGACTGATTGTGATTGACCACGGTTTTGGCGTGAGCACGTGGTATGGCCACCTTTCGGCTTTCAAGACCCAAGTTGGCATGCACGTGAAGGCCGGGGATGTGATCGGGCTCGAAGGCAAGAGCGGCCGTTCCACGGGTCCCCATCTTCATTATGAAGTGCGCATCTACAACACGCCCGTCAATCCCTGGCGTTACCTTAAAAACATCAATCCGACGGCCACCGTCGCCAGCACATCGACCACCCGCACCGCCGGCGATTAATCGCCGTTTGGCGTCCTTCGCTAGTACCAATCTGCGTTTCCCGACCAGCCGCAAGACTTGTCCTATTTGACGGGATCCCCCTGGGCATGCGGTGCCTCGGCCGAACCAAGCATTGCAGGCGTAACGTCAAGAGCCATCCGCACCCACCGATCCTGATGGCTGATCCTTGCCTTCTGTAGGAGCGCATCGAGAAAGGCGGCCTGCTCGGAGGTAAGCTGAGAACGCGTCTTGGAGTCGGACAAGGCCATCGAAGCACCCATGCGCGAAATCTCCAAAAGGGTGGCAATCATGAGGGCGTTCCTCACAGACGTTGATTCACCATCGAGCGCTACTTTCAGCATGTCCCCTTGCGGCTGCGCGGCCAGGGTAAGACTCCGCAAGCTTCGCGCGAGGTTTTCAATCTGAGGCGAATTATGAAATCCTGCATAGAGACTATCCGGCAGTCTATCCATCCGGACCAGGGCAAACAGCGGGGCGCCGGCGACGCGATCAAGACGAGACTGAAAGGCAGGATCGCGCGTAGTCGGGCGCGCGTTCACCAGGAGCTTTGTTGATCTGCTGCCGCTGGTAATCGCAATTCTTGACGGCGACAAGAACTCGAAGGAAACCGAAGGCTTCCCGGGAACTTCGTAGATCGTTTGTGTGCCGCGGGCCTGTGCCTTTCCCGATTTTAGTGCGTAGGCACGAATTCGTCCCTGGTCGAAGCGACCGTCGGCGACGACGAAGGCACGATTGTCTGCCAAGCTGTCCTGGACGCCCTCCCCAAGGGTATCGAACCAGAAGGCTATTGCCGCTCGGTCCAGGTCGCGCGTGTAGTCGAAGCCGGTCTCGTGAACAAACTGCTGATAGTCGTGGTCCTGTGCGGCGTTGCCTCCCGACAGCCCCAAGAGCGCGGCGAGCGAGGACTGCACCTTTCGCAGCGATTCAACATCTATATAGGCAACAGCGGGAGCGTCTCCCGGGAGTTCATCGAGTACGCCGAGCACACGTCGTGTCTGTTGGGGGGATGCCGGATACGTCGCAGGTCCTGCGTTGCTTGTGGCTGTCGATGTGCGACGTTCCGCATAGCGCAGGTAGAGTCCTATTCCGGCGGCAGCCACCAAGGCGAGTGCTGCGACCGCGATCCATGCGCGCTTTGCGGAGGATAATGGCAAGAGCTGCTTGCTTCCTTCGAATTTGGTTAACCGATTCCGGCTCCTCTAGGGTACCGGAAAAATTGGGGCGTGGAGCGACATTCGCCGTTTGGAGGGGGGCGTGCAACCACGGGTGACAAGGATGCGTCGAATGCCCCAGCGACACGTGTTGTTTCTTCTCAAGAACGCGGCGAGTTTGCCGCAGAGGTGAGAAACCCGAGCCCCATGGCCGCCCGGAAATCTTTCGTCTTGGGAATCGTGGCGCTTGCGTTGGGAATTGCGGTGTTCGGGCAGAAGCCCCCGCAACCGGCAGCCGGTGCGCCCCTGCCGCCCGGGGCGCCCACAGTTGACCAGATCATCGATCACTATCAGCGGGCCGTCGGAGGACGCGCCGCCTGGCGAAAGCTCACGTCGCGATCATCGATGGGAACCGTGGAAATACCATCCATGAATCTGTCCGGCACCGTCGTGATTCATGAGAAGGCTCCGGACAAAATCCTTACCATTATTATTATCGCCGGCTCGGCTTTTCGCCAGGGATTTGACGGGAGCGTGGGGTGGGCGGAGGATCCACAAGATGGGCTCCGCGAGCAGGCGGGTGCTGAACTTGCGGAAACGAAGCGTCAAGCGGATTTCTACAGCCCCTTCGATCTGCGGGAACATTACGCAAAGTTGGTTTCTCTGGGCTCAGAAAGAATGGGTGAGCGTGAGGTCTACGTTCTGGAAGCAACCCTGCCGGACGGAGGGCAGCCGGAAAAACTATACTTCGATGCGGAATCGGGACTGCCCGCGCGTATCGTCAACCAGCGCCACACAGCGGAAGGCGCCTCGGAGTTTCGTGAGGAATTTTCCGATTACAGAGATGTGGACGGAGCGAAGTTGCCCTTCACCATTTTTCAGGCGGGCGGCGGCTCTGAGTTCACCGTCAGGATCAGCGAGGTTCGCCACAACATCACCTTTGAGGATAGCGAATTTGCCAAGCCTGCTGTACAATAAGACATACGCATGCTTCGATAGTGTTCGATCGCAGAGGATAAGTGCCTTGCTGGCAAAGGATTTGCTGGCGCGGAAAACCTTGCTTGCAATTTGATTGCCTGTGTGATAATTTCGCTCGGTTTGAGCAGGGCTGGCGTAGCTCAGTTGGTAGAGCATCTGATTTGTAATCAGAGGGTCGGGGGTTCAAATCCCTCCGCCAGCTGAGTTCTGAGGGACCGGAATTTCGAAGTCTGGGGATGCGGACGGATTCCTCGCGACAAAAGCGCTGGGGCTGGTGTCTGTGGACACGAGCCTTTTCTGCATTTCAGAGTAACCCCGTACAGCAGTCCGGTTCAGATCTGGCTATGCTTGTGGGACGTGACCGTTGTGTCCCGAATCGTTTCGCCGGACGGGTGGGTGAGTGGCTAAAACCAGCAGACTGTAAATCTGCCGCTCCTTGCGGGCTACGGAGGTTCGAATCCTCCCCCGTCCACCAGTTTTTGGCGCGATCGTCGGGAATGGCCCCCCGGAGCGCAGCGTTGGCCTTTCAGTCGCGCGCAAGAAGCTGCTGAATGTGCGGAACAGATGGAAAGCTAGAGAAGCCCAGCCGCTCTTTTGACGTCTAAGAGAGAAGTTGCCGGAACCTCTGACAATCGAGTATCGGAGATCGGTTTGGGCCTGGGTAGCTCAGTTGGTAGAGCGCGTCCTTGGTAAGGACGAGGTCACCGGTTCAATCCCGGTCCCAGGCTCCAGGTGATGCATGGTGCAGTGAAGGAATGTGCGGGTTGGTCGGCGCGAGCGGGGGTAACTCAGTGGTAGAGTCTCTGCCTTCCAAGCAGATGGTCGCGGGTTCGAGCCCCGTCCCCCGCTCCAGAATGCTTGCTCCCGCGAGATGTGCGGTGCTCCCGGGACACTAAATAGGCACCATAGAAGTTCTTGCTGCGAGGGTGAGACGAGATGGCGAAGGAGAAATTCGAGCGAGTTAAGCCGCACGTAAACGTGGGGACGATCGGGCACATCGACCACGGGAAGACGACATTGACGGCGGCGATCACCAAGGTGTTGTCAAAGCACAACCC